>NZ_JBIVQB010000011.1:0-1121 GCF_044754945.1 Pseudarthrobacter sp. NPDC092439 | reverse complement strand
TTCGGGGGATTCGCCACCCGCGGTACCCAGCTCTTCGCTGTCTCCCTCGCGGCGACTTAGAAAACAATACACCCCACCCAACCCCACCGCAAATCGAGCACATGGCCTGGTGCAACACGTCAAAATCCCTGGAATGACGCGGAATTTGGTGCTCCCACGCGTTCCACGGCACTGCAAAGGCATACAGCGGATTTCTATGGACTGGCTCACAGTGGTGGCATTTTCAGAAAGACGGCCAGTCTTTCGCCGCGGCGACTCGCAGGGTTCTCGCCGGCACTCGGCACGGTTTCAGGGTGCGGTTTTTTCAAGGTGCGGTTTTTCCAGGGTGCGGTCGGGGGCTTGGAAGGCGTCCGATGCACCGTCCACAAGGACCGTCCCAGCCGGCGGCCGGACTGGACTGCCCGGTGGACGCCGTATGCCCTTCGACGGTGCTCCTATAGGCGTCAAATCGCTGTTTCCGGGAAGGACGAAGGCCAACCGCAGGCATGATGCGGTTCGGACCGGGACGACCGAATGGCGGGCGTGGTTCGCTTTGCGGTCACCGCCTGCGCCGGCTTGGTCAACGATGAGGAGTATGTAACCGCGAAGCCTGGCTGGTTCCTGGGGCAGGCGTCCGCGCTCGGCAGCCAGTGCCGGATCTTAGAGCCCAGGGCGCCGGCGAACCCGCCGCCGGCCCGGTCAGCCAGCCCTGGCCGATCCCTGATTCCTTGTTCCAGACCAGTTGCTTGGGAACTGCAGCGGGCCCCGGCAGCACGACGTCGCTCTGATCATCGATCCCTACCCCGTGAGACGGGCGGCTGAAAAACCCCAACCGTCCAGGACGTCGCGTCCGCCCAACACTGGCTGGGAATGCGCCCGTGGCGGCACCCCACCGGTCCACCGGCACCGAGGGGCCTCATCCGTCATTCAGATGCGGAAGCATTCTGCATAGTGGTCCCTTAGCGGACGACGCGGCAAACATACAGGCGGCATGAACACCCATCACGCAGAACATTCACCGGGAAGAGCCCGGCGACGGGGGCGCCCGTGGGGTGTGGGTGTTTAAATGTGGGAGGCCCCGAACCTGGTGGTTCGGGGCCTCGACCAATGTGTGTCCGGCGGTGACCTACTCTCCCACACCC
>NZ_JBIVQB010000010.1:0-5680 GCF_044754945.1 Pseudarthrobacter sp. NPDC092439 | reverse complement strand
TGTGTCTGTTGTTTGAGAACTCAATAGTGTGCCAAGTTTATTGATACCGATTTTTTATGAATTGGTTGGATTTGCTGTGCCGCCACCCCGTGGTGTGCATGGTTTTTACAGCTGGTTTCAAATTTTGTGCAGCTGGTTGCGGCGTTTTCCCGTCGTTTCTGGTTGTGTCTGTTTTTGTTTTACTTCAACGGAGAGTTTGATCCTGGCTCAGGATGAACGCTGGCGGCGTGCTTAACACATGCAAGTCGAACGATGAAGGGAGCTTGCTCCTGGATTAGTGGCGAACGGGTGAGTAACACGTGAGTAACCTGCCCTTAACTCTGGGATAAGCCTGGGAAACTGGGTCTAATACCGGATATGACTCCTCATCGCATGGTGGGGGGTGGAAAGCTTTTTGTGGTTTTGGATGGACTCGCGGCCTATCAGCTTGTTGGTGAGGTAATGGCTTACCAAGGCGACGACGGGTAGCCGGCCTGAGAGGGTGACCGGCCACACTGGGACTGAGACACGGCCCAGACTCCTACGGGAGGCAGCAGTGGGGAATATTGCACAATGGGCGCAAGCCTGATGCAGCGACGCCGCGTGAGGGATGACGGCCTTCGGGTTGTAAACCTCTTTCAGTAGGGAAGAAGCGAAAGTGACGGTACCTGCAGAAGAAGCGCCGGCTAACTACGTGCCAGCAGCCGCGGTAATACGTAGGGCGCAAGCGTTATCCGGAATTATTGGGCGTAAAGAGCTCGTAGGCGGTTTGTCGCGTCTGCCGTGAAAGTCCGGGGCTCAACTCCGGATCTGCGGTGGGTACGGGCAGACTAGAGTGATGTAGGGGAGACTGGAATTCCTGGTGTAGCGGTGAAATGCGCAGATATCAGGAGGAACACCGATGGCGAAGGCAGGTCTCTGGGCATTAACTGACGCTGAGGAGCGAAAGCATGGGGAGCGAACAGGATTAGATACCCTGGTAGTCCATGCCGTAAACGTTGGGCACTAGGTGTGGGGGACATTCCACGTTTTCCGCGCCGTAGCTAACGCATTAAGTGCCCCGCCTGGGGAGTACGGCCGCAAGGCTAAAACTCAAAGGAATTGACGGGGGCCCGCACAAGCGGCGGAGCATGCGGATTAATTCGATGCAACGCGAAGAACCTTACCAAGGCTTGACATGGACCGGACCGGGCTGGAAACAGTCCTTCTCCTTTGGGGCCGGTTCACAGGTGGTGCATGGTTGTCGTCAGCTCGTGTCGTGAGATGTTGGGTTAAGTCCCGCAACGAGCGCAACCCTCGTTCTATGTTGCCAGCACGTGATGGTGGGGACTCATAGGAGACTGCCGGGGTCAACTCGGAGGAAGGTGGGGACGACGTCAAATCATCATGCCCCTTATGTCTTGGGCTTCACGCATGCTACAATGGCCGGTACAAAGGGTTGCGATACTGTGAGGTGGAGCTAATCCCAAAAAGCCGGTCTCAGTTCGGATTGGGGTCTGCAACTCGACCCCATGAAGTCGGAGTCGCTAGTAATCGCAGATCAGCAACGCTGCGGTGAATACGTTCCCGGGCCTTGTACACACCGCCCGTCAAGTCACGAAAGTTGGTAACACCCGAAGCCGGTGGCCTAACCCCTTGTGGGAGGGAGCTGTCGAAGGTGGGACTGGCGATTGGGACTAAGTCGTAACAAGGTAGCCGTACCGGAAGGTGCGGCTGGATCACCTCCTTTCTAAGGAGCGCCTACAACGTCATGGCCGGTGCATGCTGGTGGTGGGGTTGTCAGGAGTATATGCCCGTTGCGCAGACGTATGTTCTGCGGCGGGTGCTCATGGGTGGAATATCAATGAATAGGTGCCTGGTGGCGCGGATTGGTTTGGTTAGTACGGGCTGGCTCTTCGGGGTTGGTTGTGGAACGGAAGCCGGTTCGGGTTGTTGGGTGGTGTTTGGCACACTGTTGGGTCCTGAGGCAACAGGGCCGGGTTTTGCCCGGGTTTGTTTGTTTCTGGTTTCCTGGCTGCATCGATCATGCATGGTTCGCTCCTTTGGGGTGTTGTGTGTGGGGTGTGTGGTACGGGGTTGTTGTTTGAGAACTACATAGTGGACGCGAGCATCTTTTATAAGAAGCAATTTCCAAGATATGAACCTGGATCTGGCTGCATCGTTTGGTGTGGTTGGTTTCGTGGTTCTCTCGAGTGTTTTTTGTTTTTGATCTTTGTGGTCAAGTTTTTAAGAGCACACGGTGGATGCCTTGGCATTAGGAGCCGAAGAAGGACGTAGGAATCTGCGATAAGCCTGGGGGAGTCGATAACCGGACTGTGATCCCAGGGTGTCCGAATGGGGAAACCCCGCTGAGCGCGCGAGTGACTCAGTGACCCGCATCTGAACACATAGGGTGCGTGGAGGGAACGCGGGGAAGTGAAACATCTCAGTACCCGCAGGAAGAGAAAACAATAGTGATTCCGTTAGTAGTGGCGAGCGAACGCGGATCAGGCTAAACCGTTCCATGTGTGATAGCCGGCGGGCGTTGCATGGTCGGGGTTGTGGGACTTTCCGTTCCAGTTCTGCCGGACTGGTGAGGTGAGAGCGCGTGCATAGGTGAACGGTTTTGAAAGGCCGGCCAGAGAGGGTGTTAGTCCCGTAACCGTAATGTTGTGCGCCGCCTGGGAAGTATCCCAAGTAGTACGGGGCCCGAGAAATCCCGTGCGAATCTGTCAGGACCACCTGATAAGCCTAAATACTCCCTAATGACCGATAGCGGACCAGTACCGTGAGGGAAAGGTGAAAAGTACCCCGGGAGGGGAGTGAAACAGTACCTGAAACCGTGTGCTTACAATCCGTCGGAGCAGCCTTGTAGTTGTGACGGCGTGCCTTTTGAAGAATGAGCCTGCGAGTTAGTGTTACGTCGCGAGGTTAACCCGTGTGGGGGAGCCGTAGCGAAAGCGAGTCTGAATAGGGCGTTGCAGTGGCGTGATCTAGACCCGAAGCGAAGTGATCTACCCATGGCCAGGTTGAAGCGACGGTAAGACGTCGTGGAGGACCGAACCCACTTCAGTTGAAAATGGAGGGGATGAGCTGTGGGTAGGGGTGAAAGGCCAATCAAACTTCGTGATAGCTGGTTCTCCCCGAAATGCATTTAGGTGCAGCGTTGCGTGTTTCTTGCTGGAGGTAGAGCTACTGGATGGCTAATGGGCCCTACAAGGTTACTGACGTCAGCCAAACTCCGAATGCCGGTAAGTGAGAGCGCAGCAGTGAGACTGTGGGGGATAAGCTTCATAGTCGAGAGGGAAACAGCCCAGACCACCAACTAAGGCCCCTAAGCGTGTGCTAAGTGGGAAAGGATGTGGAGTTGCGAAGACAACCAGGAGGTTGGCTTAGAAGCAGCCATCCTTAAAAGAGTGCGTAATAGCTCACTGGTCAAGTGATTCCGCGCCGACAATGTAGCGGGGCTCAAGTACACCGCCGAAGTTGTGGCATTCAGGTATTAGCTAAGCCCTTGTGGTTCAGGCGCCTGGATGGGTAGGGGAGCGTCGTGTGGGCGGTGAAGTCGCGGTGTAAACCAGCGGTGGAGCCTACACGAGTGAGAATGCAGGCATGAGTAGCGAAAGACGGGTGAGAAACCCGTCCGCCGAATGATCAAGGGTTCCAGGGTCAAGCTAATCTGCCCTGGGTAAGTCGGGACCTAAGGCGAGGCCGACAGGCGTAGTCGATGGACAACGGGTTGATATTCCCGTACCGGCGAAAAACCGCCCATGTTGAACAGGGGATACTAACCGCCCGAGACCTGCCCGACACCCCTTGTGGGTGAAGGGTTTTGGTGGAGCGCGGGACCTGATCCTGGGAGGCAAGCGTATTAACAGGTGTGACGCAGGAAGGTAGCCGAGCCGGGCGATGGTTGTCCCGGTCTAAGGATGTAGGGCGAACGGTAGGCAAATCCGCTGTTCATGATGCCTGAGATCTGATGGGACCCCCGTATGGGGGGATTTGGTGATCCTATGCTGCCGAGAAAAGCATCGACGCGAGGTTTTAGCCGCCCGTACCCCAAACCGACACAGGTGATCAGGTAGAGAATACTAAGGCGATCGAGAGAATTATGGTTAAGGAACTCGGCAAAATGCCCCCGTAACTTCGGGAGAAGGGGGGCCCCAACCTTGAACACCACTTGCTGGTGGGAGGGGATCGGGGCCGCAGAGACCAGGGGGAAGCGACTGTTTACTAAAAACACAGGTCCGTGCGAAGTCGCAAGACGATGTATACGGACTGACTCCTGCCCGGTGCTGGAAGGTTAAGAGGACCGGTTAGCCGCAAGGCGAAGCTGAGAATTTAAGCCCCAGTAAACGGCGGTGGTAACTATAACCATCCTAAGGTAGCGAAATTCCTTGTCGGGTAAGTTCCGACCTGCACGAATGGAGTAACGACTTCCCCGCTGTCTCAACCATAAACTCGGCGAAATTGCAGTACGAGTAAAGATGCTCGTTACGCGCAGCAGGACGGAAAGACCCCGAGACCTTTACTATAGTTTGGTATTGGTGTTCGGAGTGGCTTGTGTAGGATAGGTGGGAGACGTTGAAGCCCGGACGCCAGTTCGGGTGGAGTCATCGTTGAAATACCACTCTGGTCACTTTGGACATCTAACTTCGGCCCGTAATCCGGGTCAGGGACAGTGCCTGATGGGTAGTTTAACTGGGGCGGTTGCCTCCTAAAAAGTAACGGAGGCGCCCAAAGGTTCCCTCAGCCTGGTTGGCAATCAGGTGTCGAGTGTAAGTGCACAAGGGAGCTTGACTGTGAGAGAGACATCTCGAGCAGGGACGAAAGTCGGGACTAGTGATCCGGCGGTACATTGTGGAATGGCCGTCGCTCAACGGATAAAAGGTACCTCGGGGATAACAGGCTGATCTTGCCCAAGAGTCCATATCGACGGCATGGTTTGGCACCTCGATGTCGGCTCGTCGCATCCTGGGGCTGGAGTAGGTCCCAAGGGTTGGGCTGTTCGCCCATTAAAGCGGTACGCGAGCTGGGTTTAGAACGTCGTGAGACAGTTCGGTCCCTATCCGCTGCGCGCGCAGGAAATTTGAGAAGGGCTGTCCTTAGTACGAGAGGACCGGGACGGACGAACCTCTGGTGTGTCAGTTGTACTGCCAAGTGCACCGCTGATTAGCTACGTTCGGATGGGATAACCGCTGAAAGCATCTAAGCGGGAAGCTCGCTTCAAGATGAGATTTCCATACACCTCGTGTGTGAGAGGCCCCCAGCCAGACCACTGGGTTGATAGGCCGGATGTGGAAGCGAGGACTAAAGACTCGTGAAGCTGACCGGTACTAATAGGCCAACAACTTACACCACCAAGAAAACAAGAATGCTTGCGTCCACTATGTGGTTCCCAACCAACAACCCGAACCGGGCTTGACTGGCAGGAACCAACAACTACATAACAACACCACAGCACACACAACGTGTGCACATGTTGTAACCACAAACTTCCCACACCACCCCCCTACGGGGCCCGGTGAAGGGTAAAAAGGTTACGGCGGTCATAGCGTGGGGGAAACGCCCGGTCCCATTCCGAACCCGGAAGCTAAGACCCACAGCGCCGATGGTACTGCACCCGGGAGGGTGTGGGAGAGTAGGTCACCGCCGGACACACATTGGTCGAGGCCCCGAACCACCAGGTTCGGGGCCTCCCACATTTAAACACCCACACCCC
>NZ_JBIVQB010000009.1:0-67360 GCF_044754945.1 Pseudarthrobacter sp. NPDC092439 | reverse complement strand
TTGGCACACTATTGAGTTCTCAAACAACAGACACACCCGGCACCACCCAAACCAACGTTCAGGATCGCTCCGGAGCAACTTTTCAAACTTACCCGCTGGCTTCACTCTTGTCAAACCGGCGTCCGCGACGTTCTTCAGCCGAAGGCCTTGTTGTCGGTTTTTCCGTCTGACTCCGTGGAGCAGCGCGGAAATAAACTCTACCACCACTTCCTCGGAAGCGCCAACCCGGCCTTTGGGGATGCTCTTCCAAGATGCCCATAGGCCCGGAAAAGCCCGGAATCACGCGGATTCCGGGCCCTTCGGAAAACCCGTCCGCCGGCCCGTCTGCCGGCCAGCCGAACGGCCGGTGCTCAGCTGTCCCCGCGGCCCGGCTTGAAGTACGCCGCACCCAGGGGCGGGAGGGTGACGCTCAGCGTTGCCGGCTGGCCATCCTGGCCGACCTCTTTCGCCTGGAGATCCCCCGCGTTCAGGACGCCCGACCCCCCGTACGTGGTGGCGTCGGTATTGAGCACCTCGGTCCAGGCGCCCGCGGACGGCACGCCGAGCGTGTAGCCCACGTGCGGTGCGCCGGAAAAGTTGATGGCACACACCACCGGGTTGCCCTCGGTGTCCCAGCGGATGAAGGACAGGACGTTCCGGTCGGCATCCCCGCCGTTAATCCACTGGAAACCGCTGGGCTCGTTGTCCCGTGCATACAGCGCGGGCGTGGAACGGTAGAGCTCGTTGAGGTCCTTGGTCAGCAGCTGGATGCCCTTGTGCGCCGGGATGTCCGCAAGCCACCAGTCCAGCCCGTGCTGTTCGGACCATTCGGCTTCCTGGCCGAACTCGGTGCCCATGAAGATCAGCTGCTTGCCCGGGTGCGCCCACTGGTATGCGAGGAATGCCCGCAGGTTGGCGAGCTGCTGCCACCGGTCGCCCGGCATCTTGCGCAGCATGGAGCCCTTGCCGTGGACTACCTCGTCGTGGCTGATGGGCAGCAGGAAGTTCTCCGTGAAGGCATAAACCAGGGAGAAAGTCACCGTGCCGTGGTGCCACTTGCGGTTGACCGGGTCTTCGGAGGCGTACTTGAGCGAATCGTGCATCCAGCCCATGTTCCACTTCAGGCCGAATCCCAGGCCGCCGTGGCTGGTGGGGGCTGTGACGCCGGGGAACGCCGTGGATTCCTCCGCGATCATGACCGCGCCGGGGTGGGTCTTGTAGACCGTGGCGTTGACTTCCTGCAGGAACGAGATGGCTTCGAGGTTCTCCCGACCGCCGAAGCGGTTGGGTTGCCACTGGCCGTCCTGGCGCGAATAGTCCAGGTAGAGCATGGAGGCCACGGCGTCCACCCGGAGGCCGTCGATGTGGAACTCATCCAGCCAGTACAGGGCGTTGGCCACCAGGAAGTTCCGCACTTCCGTGCGGCCGAAGTCGAAGATCAGCGTGCCCCAGTCCGGGTGCTCGCCCAGGTTCGGATCCGCGTGCTCGTAGAGGGGCTCGCCGTCGAACCGGGCCAGGGCCCATTCGTCCTTGGGGAAGTGCGCCGGCACCCAGTCCAGGAGTACGCCAATCCCGTTCTGGTGCAGAGTGTCCACGAGGTAACGGAACTCGTCCGGATGGCCGAACCGGGACGTGGGTGCGAAGTAGGAGGTGACCTGGTAGCCCCAGGAACCGCCGAAGGGGTGTTCGGCCACGGGCATGAATTCGACGTGCGTGAACCCGAGCCACTTGACGTATTCCACCAGTTCCTTGGCCAGTTCCCGGTACCCCAGGCCCAGGCGCCAGGACCCCAGGTGCACCTCGTAGACGCTCATGGCGGAGTTGTGCGGGTCGCGCTGGGCGCGGGCTTCCATCCACTCGTCGTCCTTGAAGGCATAGGAGGGTTCCACCACCCTGGACGCCGTCAGCGGGGGTACCTCGGTACCGAAGGCCAGGGGGTCCGCTTTCTCGACCCAGTGCCCGGCCTTGGTCCGGATCTCGAACTTGTAGCACGCCCCTGCTAAAACACCCGGAATGAAGATCTCCCACACCCCGGAGGAGCCCAGCGAGCGCAGGGAATTCTCGCGGCCGTCCCAGGCGTTGAAGTCGCCTTTCACGCGGACTGCCTGCGCGTTGGGTGCCCAGACGGCGAAGGACACACCGTCCACGTCGCCCAGGGAAGACTTGTAGTGCTGCACGTGCGCGCCAAGCACCTGCCACAGTTTTTCGTGCCGGCCTTCGCCGATCAGGTGCAGGTCAACCTCGCCCACCGTGGGCAGGTAGCGGTACGGGTCGTCCACCGTGACCGGAGCGGCTTCGGGATAGGTGACAGCCAGCCGGTAGTCCGGGACGTGACCCTGCTGCAGCGGTTCGAGCACAGCCACCCAGACGCCGTGCTCCTCGTGCTCCATGGGGAATTCACCGGCCTCGGTGATGACGGTAACGGCCTCGGCCAGGTGCTTGACCGTCCGGATGGTGACGTGGCCGTAGTCATCGAGGTGGGCGCCCAGGACAGAGTGCGGGGCGTGATGCTCACCGTTGGCGATCTTTCCCAGCGTGCCGGAGTCCACGTGGAGGGGCATTCGTGGGCGTTCAGTTCGTGCGGAACCTGTCATTTCGTTACCTTCCGATGCTGCCCCGGCTTGGGCGCCGGAGCCGTTACCGCTGAGGAGCCGTCTGGAGGCGTTCACGGGGATCGCCAGCCAGTCGGGCCTGTTACGCATTTCATAAACTACTTCGTACAGTGCCTTGTCCAGCCACAATGCCATAAAGAGCGGCGACTGCCGGTCCACCGGGGCGGGGGTGACATCCGAGTACCCGGCGAGGAACGCGTCGGCACAATCATCCACCCAGGAATCGGGCACCTGGGCGCCTTCCTGCTCACGTCCGGCGGCGCCGGCTGCGTAGTCGAAGGACCGCAGCATGCCCACCACGTCGCGCAGCGCGACGTCGGGGACGTTCCGCTCTGCGATGGACCGCATAGGCTCGCCCTCGAAGTCAAGGATGGCCCAGCGCTGGTGGTCCACAGCGGAATTGCCGGCGGGGCCGGCCACTTGGAGGATCTGGCCCAGGTGCAGGTCGCCGTGGATGCGCTGGAGCGGCCCCGGGGAAGCCCCGTCCAGACGTGCCAGCAGCGCTTCCAGCGCGTCGTCGTAAGGCCCGACGGCGGTGCGTGCTTCCGCCCATGCCTGGCGCACGCGCTGGGCTACTGCTGAGGCGACCGCCTTGCCGGTCTCGGCTTCCGAAGACTGCCCAAGGGTCTCCGCGAGCCGCCGGTGGACGGTGGCCGTGGCCGCGCCCAGGGCACGCGCCTCGGTGGTGAAGCCGGTACCGGACCGGGCGGCATCCACTGCCAGCCGCCACGCGTCGCGGCCGCCGGCCAGGAATTCGTGCGCCACCGCCAGCTCTCCCTGCAGGTAGCGCGGGCCGCCGTCGGACCCGCCGGAACGGGAACCGTCGCCGTTCACCGCGCCGGTACCCTGCTGCGCCAGCCACTCGCCGCGGACCCAGCCCAGCGTTGCGGGGACCTCGGAAGTCCCGGCCGCCGTCAGGGCGGCCCCCACTTCGACCTCGGGGTTGGTCCCGGCTGAAAGCACCCGGAAGAACTTCACGATCGCCGCGGATTCGCCGTCGTCCACGATGACCGAACTGTTGGACTGTTCCCCGGACAGCACCTTCACCACCCCCCGGGCGGTAGGCAGGCGGTGCCCGCCGGGGACATGGAAGCCGGTGGCACTGCCGGAGGCGGCCTTCTCCTGCCCGCGGATGAGCTCCAGCCAGGCGCCCACGAAGTCCGGATCGTGGACGGCGTCATAGACCCATGGCCGTGACGGGTCGGTTCCCGCTGCTTCGCCGATCAGGGCACGCTCCATCCCCGCAGCGGGTGCCGGCCGGAAGCTCAAGGGGACCTGCACCACGGCAGTCCGCCGGCCGCCGTCGGGCGTTGGCGTGGTGATGTTCAGGAGGAACACCGCCAGCCCGGCGTGCCCGGCAGGGTCCTCCAGCCCCACGCTTCCTGCCTGGGACATTTCGAAGTGGGGTGATTTGACTGGAAACCACCGCTGCTCGGGCAACCAGCGCTGCAGGAGTGCGGTCAGTGCGGGGGTGAGGATGGGCTGGTTCATAATCAGTCCTCGATCGATAGGATCGGCATCGCCTGGGTGTACGGAGATGATGGATTGGATGCTGCAGACCGGAGCCGCAGCCAGTAGAAATCGTGGCTGCCGAGGGTCAGCGTGAGGGTGCCGTCCCCGTTGATGGCGGGAAACGGCTGGCCGCCGAACACGTCGCGAAGCCCGCGCCCGGCGTAGTCCGGGACCTGCAGCGTGGCCGCCACGGGGTGCTGGGACAAGTTGAACGCGCAGAGCAGGGTCTCGCCGGTCAGGTCGGCGCTGTTGCCGTCAGGCAGTTCACGGAGGTAGGCCAGGACGGCGTCATGGTCCGCCTCCACGTGCCGGAAACTGCCCAGCCCGAACGCAGGGTGGTTCTTGCGGACGCTGAGGATCTGCCTCGTCCACCGGAGCAGCGAACCGGAATGGGCGGCCTCCGCCTCCACGTTCGCCATCCCGTAGTTGTAGACCAGGGACTGGATGGGCGGGAGGTAGAGTTTGCCCGGATCAGCGCTGGAAAACCCGGCATTCCGGTCCGGGTTCCACTGCATCGGGGTGCGCACTGCGTCCCTGTCTTCCAGCCAGATGTTGTCTCCCATGCCGATCTCGTCCCCGTAATACAGGAACGGGCTGCCCGGCAGGGACAGCAGCAGCGCATTGATGAGCTCGATCTCCGCGCGGGAGTTGTCCAGCAGGGGCGCGAGCCTCCGCCGGATGCCAATGTTGGCCCGCATCCGGGGGTCGGGTGCGTACCAGCCCAGCATGGCGGCGCGTTCGTCCGCGGTGACCATCTCGAGGGTGAGTTCGTCGTGGTTGCGCAGGAACGTGCCCCATTGGGCCCCTTCCGGGATGTTCGGCGTGTCCTTCATGGTCTCGATAATGGGTGCGGCCTTCTGGTCCCGCAGCGCGTAGTACAGGCGCGGCATGATGGGAAAGTGAAAGGCCATATGGCATTCCGGTTCCTCCCCGGTCCCGAAGTACTCCACCACTTCATTGGGCGGCTGGTTGGCCTCGGCGATGATCACCCGGCCGGGGTACCGTTCGTCCACCATGGTGCGGAGGCGGCGGAGGAAGTCATGCGTGGCGGGCAGGTTCTCGCAGTTGGTTCCCTCCTCCTCGAACAGGTACGGAATGGCGTCCGCCCGGAACCCGTCGATCCCCTGGTCCAGCCAGAACCGGACCACGTCGAACAGTGCCTCGATCACCTTGGGGTTTTCGAAGTTCAGGTCCGGCTGGTGGCTGAAGAACCGGTGCCAGAAGAATTGCCGCCGGATGGGATCGAAGGTCCAGTTGGATTCCTCCGTGTCCACGAAGATGATCCGGGCGTCCTGGTACTTTTCGTCGGTGTCGCTCCAGACGTAGAAGTCGCCGTAGGGTCCGTTGGGGTCCTTCCGCGACTCCTGGAACCAGGGGTGCTGGTCGGAGGTGTGGTTCAGCGGCAGGTCGATGATCACCCGCACTCCCCGGGCGTGGGCTTCCGCCACGAGGCGCTTGAAGTCGCTGATGGTGCCGAATTCGTCCAGGACCGAGTTGTAGTCGGAGATGTCGTAGCCGCCGTCGCGCAGCGGAGACTGGAAGAACGGGGGAAGCCACAGGCAGTCGACGCCCAGCCACTGCAGGTAGTCGAGCTTGTCGATCAGCCCGGAGAAATCCCCCGATCCATCCCCGTTGGCATCCGCAAAAGCCCGGACCAGCACTTCGTAGAACACGGCTTTCCGGTACCACAGCGGGTCATGCTGCAGTCCCGGGGCGTTTAGCTCAAACGTGCTCTTCGGAGTGAAATGGCCCGGACTTTGCGGCGTGAAATTCACTGATGCGCTCTCCTGACATGCAGGATGTGGGCCGGCTCAACATGCGGGTCCAGCCGCACGTAGTTGTACTCGCCCCATTCCCAGCTTTCGCCGGAGATGAGGTCATCCACCCGGAAGCCGCCGTTCGCCGTGAGGTCGTCCGGGTCCAGTTCCAGCGCGGCCAGGTCCAGCGCCACGGTGCTTTCCCTGGTTCCGTGCGGATCCACGTTGACCACCACGATGATGGTGTCCTTCGATCCGTCCGGAAGGGTCTTGTGCTTGGAGTACACCACCGTGGCGTCATCCGTGCAGTGGTGCACTGTGAGGTTCTGCAGGTCCTGCAGCGCGGGGTGGGCGTGCCGGATGTGGTTCAGCCGCGTGATGTACGGGGCCAGGGTACGCCCTGAAGCGGCCGCGGCGTCCCAGTCCCGCGCCTTGTACTCGAACTTCTCGTTGTCGATGTACTCCTCCGCGCCGGGCCGGGCCACGTGCTCGTACAGCTCGTATCCGGCGTAGACCCCCCACAGCGGGCTGGCGGTGGACGCCAGCGCTGCCCGCACTTTAAAGGCTGCAGGCCCGCCGAACTGCAGGTATTCGGTGAGGATGTCCGGGGTGTTCACGAAGAAGTTGGGCCGGAAGAACGCCGGGGATTCGTGGCTGACCTCGTTGAAGTAGGCCTCGATCTCGGGCTTGGTGTTGCGCCAGGTGAAATACGTGTAGGACTGCTGGAACCCGGCCCGGCCCAGTGCGTGCATCATGGCGGGGCGGGTGAAGGCCTCGGCCAGGAAAACCACGCCGGGTTCGGTCTTTTCCACCTCGGCGATGAGCCACTCCCAGAACCAGACCGGCTTGGTGTGCGGGTTGTCCACCCGGAAGATCCGCACGCCGTGGCTGATCCAGAGCAGGACAACGCGCAGGATCTCCCGCGACAGGCCCTCGGGGTCGTTATCGAAGTTCAGCGGATAGATGTCCTGGTACTTCTTGGGCGGGTTTTCGGCGTAGGCGATGCTGCCGTCCACGCGCGTGGTGAACCACTCGGGGTGCGATTCGACCCAGGGGTGGTCCGGCGCCGCCTGCAGCGCGAGGTCCAGCGCCACTTCAAGGCCGAGTTCGTTGGCGCGGGCCACGAATGCGTCGAAGTCCTCGAACGTGCCCAGGTCCGGGTGGATGGCGTCATGGCCACCCTCCTTGGCGCCGATCGCCCACGGCGAGCCCGGGTCGTGGGGGCCGGCAATCAGCGTGTTGTTCGGGCCCTTGCGGTGCTGCACGCCGATCGGATGGATAGGGGGCATGTAGAGAACGTCGAAGCCCATGTCCGCCACCGCATCGAGCCGGCGTGCGGCCGTGCGGAAGTTTCCGGACGTCCAGGCACCGGTTTCATGGTTCTTCACGGCCCCTTCGGAACGGGGGAAGAACTCGTACCAGGCGCCGCGGCCGGCGCGGTCGCGCTCCACGCGCAGCGGAAACTTTTCGGTCACCGTGACCAGTTCACGGATGGGCTGGCGCGCCACGATGTCCGCCACTCCTTGGCTGAACCCGGCGCCGAGGCGCTCCTCCGTGCTAAGCGACCGGTCCGCCAGTCTTTCGGCGACCCAGCGCAGCGTGGCGCGGTCAGCCTCCGGGCGGGAGCCGTCGTCGGCCGCTTCGGACAGCAGCGCGGCGCCTTCGGCGAGCATCAACTCGACATCGATTTCCGCGGCGATCTTCACCTCCGCATTGTGGTGCCAGGTGCCGTAGCGGTCGTGCCACGCTTCGATGGCGAAAGACCAGTCCCCCACGTCCGACGGCGTGAGGATGCCTTCCCAGCGGTCCGTCCCCATGCCGCGTTCCCCCCGCGGCGGTGCGAGCCTGGTCCGCTGGCGTTCAGCACCGGCCGGATCGAACAGGACGGCGCTCACGCCGAGCTGGTCGTGGCCCTCCCGGAAGGCCGTGGCACCGACCACGATGCCTTCCCCGGGCAGGGCTTTCGCCGGGAACTTTCCGCCCTCCACCACTGGCTGCACGGCGGTGATCGGGAACCGTCCGAACCGCAGGCCGTCGGTGATGGTGGCCCCTGACATTTTCGTTGATGCGGCACTGGCTACTGAGTTAGTCGTCACAAGCTCGACGTTAGCGAGAAACGACCCGGAATGCTAAGGATGCTCACTAATTTAATGGCCGGGCGCGTCATTTCCCCGCGGCTCCTGTCATTTACCCAAAAGAAACCTACTGCTGGTTCCGGGCGCGCATCGAGTCGGTTAGTGTGGCGCAGGTGAAGGCAATCCGCAGGTTTACGGTCCGTACAGTCCTCCCCGAACCCATCCGGCCGCTGGCCCGGCTGGCCAGCAATCTGCGGTGGTCCTGGCACCGCCCCACCCGGGAGCTCTTCGCCGGCCTGAACCCCCGGCTGTGGGAGGAAAGCGGGCAGGATCCCATCGGCTTCCTGGGCATGGTCAGCCGCGAGGAATTCCAGCAGCTCGCCGCGGACCAGTCCGTGGTGGAGCGGGTGCACGCCGCCGAAGCGGACCTCAACCGGTACCTGCAGGAGCCGCGCTGGTACCAGGGCCTTGGCCCGGACGCGCCGGCGGCGATTGCCTATTTCTCGCCCGAGTTCGGCATCACCGAGGTGCTCCCGCAGTACTCCGGCGGCTTGGGAATCCTGGCCGGCGACCACCTCAAGGCAGCCTCGGATCTTGGCGTCCCGCTGATCGGCGTGGGCCTGCTGTACCAGGCCGGCTACTTCAAGCAGTCGCTGTCCCGGGACGCGTGGCAGCAGGAAACCTACCCGGTGCTGGACCCTGACGGACTGCCGCTGACGCTGCTGCGCGAGCCCTCGCCGGACGGCAATGGCAAGCCGTTGCAGGTAACCCTGCCGCTTCCCAACGGCCGGCGCCTGCTGGCGCACATCTGGCGGGCCGACGTCGGACGCGTCCCGCTGCTGCTGCTGGACTCCAACGTTCCGGGCAATGACGACGCCGCCCGCAGCATCACGGACCGGCTCTACGGCGGCGGCGGTGACCACCGCCTGCAGCAGGAACTGCTGCTGGGCATGGGCGGTGTGAAGGCGCTGCGGGCCTTCCAGCAGCTCACGGGCACCCCGGCACCCGAGGTCTTCCACACCAACGAGGGACACGCCGGGTTCCTCGGGATCGAACGCATCCAGGAGCTCATGGCCGGGGACCAGAAGCTCACCTTCGACGAGGCCCTCGCCGCCGGCCGCGCCTCCACCGTGTTCACCACCCACACTCCGGTCCCGGCCGGCATCGACCGCTTCGAGATCAACCAGATCAACCACTTCTTCCAGGCCGGCCTGGCACCGGACGTGCCCGTGGACCGGATCCTGGAACTGGGCAGGGAGAATTACGCGGAGGGAAACCCGTCGGTCTTCAACATGGCCGTCATGGGCCTCCGCCTGGCCCAACGTGCCAATGGGGTGGCCAAGCTGCACGGGGAGGTCTCGCGCGGGATGTTTGCGGCGCTGTGGCCCGGCTTCGACCACTCCGAGGTGCCCATCACCTCGGTAACCAACGGCGTGCACGTACCTACCTGGGTGGACAGCCGCATCGCCAAGCTCGCCCGGGACCAGTTCGGCAGCGAGGCCGAAGCCAACGGCCGCTGGGATCTGGCCTACAACGTCAGCGACGCCGACGTGTGGGCGCTGCGCCGGGAGATGCGGTCCGCCCTGGTGGACGATGTCCGCCGCCGCCTGCGGGCAGCCTGGAAGAAGCGCGGCGCCGCCGACGCAGAGCTGGCGTGGACGGACACCGTGCTGGATCCGGATGTCCTCACCATCGGCTTCGCCCGCCGCGTCCCCACGTACAAGCGGCTCACGCTAATGCTGCGGGAGCCTGACCGCCTGAAGGCACTGCTCCTCCACAAGGAGCACCCCATCCAGCTGGTGATCGCGGGCAAGTCCCATCCGGCGGATGACGCCGGCAAGAAGATGATCCAGGAGTTGGTCCGGTTCACCGACGACCCAGAGGTCCGGCACCGGATCGTGTTCCTTCCCAACTACGACATCGCCATGGCCCGCACGCTGTTCCCCGGCTGCGACGTGTGGCTGAACAACCCGCTGCGCCCGCTGGAGGCCTGCGGCACGTCCGGGATGAAGGCCGCCCTGAACGGCTCACTGAACCTTTCCGTCCTGGACGGCTGGTGGGACGAGATGTACGACGGCGAGAACGGCTGGGCGATTCCCACCGCCAACAATGACGCCTCGCCGGAGGAACGCGACGATATAGAGGCCGCGGCACTGTACGAACTGCTCGAAACGCAGGTTGCGCCCCGGTTCTACGGGAGCACGGTCTCTGCGGGTGCGGGGTCCGCCGGTCCCTCGACCACCAGCAGCGAGAAGGTCCCCACACACTGGGTGTCGATGATCAAGCACACCCTCTCGCACCTGGGCCCCGCCGTGTCGGCCGAGCGCATGCTGCGGGACTACGTGAACGTACTGTACCGGCCCGCGGCGGAGGCCGGCCGGAGCGCCGTGGCCAACTCCTTCTCACAGGCGCGCGCCCTGGCCGCATGGAGCGCCGTGGTGCGGGCGGCATGGCCGCAGGTGCACGTGGAGCACGTGGACTCGGTGGGAGTGTCGGAAGATCCGCAGATCGGCGACGTCCTGCAGGTCAACGCCTACGTGGCACTGCACAGCCTCACTCCGGCGGACGTATCCGTCGAGGTGGCGTACGGCCGGGCCCAGGAGAACGACACCCTGACCGACATCACCGTCATGGAGCTCAAGGCCCAGGAGGACCTGGGCAGCGGTCGCCACCTGTTCAGCGGCTCCCTGGTGATCGACCGCGCGGGCCCGTTCGGCTACACCGTCCGCGTCCTGCCCCGCCACGACGCCCTGGCTTCCAAGGCCGAACTGGGCCTGATCGTGAACGCGTGAAACCTACAGCAGCACGGCGGTGACTGCGAGGTCCTTGCCGGCGTAGCGTTCGGCGTCCTGCAGGACCTCGCAGAGCACGCCGAAGGACCGGTCGGCGCGGAACGTGGCCGCCACGAGCCACAGCACGGTGACGGGGGCATTGCCGTTCTCCGTGATGGCGTCCGCAAAATCGTGGAGCGAGTCATTCAGGGCGTCCAGGTTCACGCCGTAGTGCTCCGGGAAGTCCAGGACCTCGCCGAACGTTTCCAGCACCGCCTTCTTGCTGTCCGCAGCCGGAACCACGAGGCTGCGGCGCCCGGCGTCCGCTGCCTGCTCCTTCAGCTCTTCAAGGGTCCAGGTGTCGCCGGAATAAATCTTCATCGTTGTAGTTCAGCTGCCTTCCGCTATGAATCTGAATGATTCGTAATGATCGTCGGTGTAATACTTGTCGCCGCCTTCGCCGGCCACGATGCGGCGGGCCCCGCGGTCCGTTTCTCCGGGCGTCCGCACCGTGTATTCCCTGTAGTAAGCGGGCGCCTTTCGCGGCAGGATCCGCTCGAAATTGCCGAACGCCTGGTCGTCCTGCGTGTAGCGGTACGGCCCGCCCTCGCGGATCAGCGCCAGGACCTCCCGGCCCTCCGGCGGCAGCGCCGACTCGCGGATCTCCGGCAGGCCCGAAGGATTGGCGACGCCGGCCGGCGCCGCCGCGCCCACGGTGGCGGCCGTCGTCGGCCTTTCCGCCGTCAGGCCCGGCAACCCCGGTAATCCTGTGCCGCCCAGGGCAAGGAACGCCACGACGACGGCGGTCACCAGCAACGGGACGATGAAACGGTTGCGCACGGTAACGCCGGCCTACGTGCGGTAAATGTTGATGGCGAACGCCTCGAGCAGGTCCCGCTCGCCTGAGGCAACCCTGCTCCCCTGCCGCATCTCATGCAGCGGGGAGGTGGTGAGCCGGAGTTCAAACATCCGGCGGGATGCAGCGTCGCCGGGAACCGCCGGAAGCGTGAACTGGACATCCTCGGTGCCCCCGTTGACCACCACGAGCCCAGCGAGGCCTCCGTCGTCCGAACCCAGCAGAAGCTGTACTACGCGGTTGGCCGGGTCATTCCAGCGTTCCATGGACATGGGCTTCCCGTCCTGGCCGAACCAATGCAGGTAGGACTGCTCATCCCGGACCGGGAAGTCGTGCGGCTGGGCGGCCAGGAATTCCTTCCGCAGCCGGATATACCGCTTGGTGCTGCGCAGCATCTCGTGGGATTCCGGGGTGCGGGTCCAGTCGAGCCAGGCGATCGGGTTGTCCTGGCAGTACGCGTTGTTGTTCCCCTGCTGGGTGCGGGCAAGTTCGTCCCCGGCGGTGATCATGGGCACGCCCAGGGAGATCAGCAGCGTAGCCATCAGGTTGCGGCGGGACTGGGCACGCCTGGCCAGGATGTCACCGCCCTCTGTGGGGCCTTCCACGCCGTGGTTGTAGCTGCGGTTGTCCCCGTGCCCGTCCCGGTTCTGCTCGCCGTTGTCCTCGTTGTGCTTCCGGTCAAAGGAGACCAGGTCGTTCAGGGTGAAGCCATCGTGGGCCGTGATGAAATTGACGGACGCCAGCCGCGACCTTCCCGAGGGCTGGAACAGCGCAGCGGAACCGGAGAGCGAATCGGCCAGCCGGGCAATGGAGCCGCCCTGCCCGCCGGATTCCAGGGCGGCGCGGTCAGCGAGCCAGAAGGAACGGACGGAATCCCTGAAGTGGTCGTTCCAGTCCACCCAACCGCCCGGGAACCTGCCCGTCTGCCAGCCGCCGTAGCCCACGTCCCACGGCTCTGCGATCAGCTTGACGTCGGAGAGGACCGGATCGGCGGCGACGGCCACCAGGAAGGGGTGCCGCGGATCAAAGTCGTTCGCGGCGTTGCGGCACAGTGTGACCGCCAGGTCGAAGCGGAAGCCGTCGATGTGGAACTCATCCACCCAGTAGCGCAGCGAATCCAGCACCAGCTGGACAACCCGCGGTTCGCCGAAGTTCAGGCTGTTGCCGCAGCCGGTGGTGTCTACGTACCTGCCGTGCCCGTCGGTACGGTAGTACTTGTCCTCGCCCAGCCCGCGGAAGCTCATGGTGGGCCCGTCCGGGCCGCCCTCGGCCGTGTGGTTGTAGACCACGTCCAGGATCACTTCGATGCCGGCCGCATGCAGCAGCTTGACCATGCCCTTGAACTCGTCCTGCACAGCCTGGGGGCCGCCATCCTGTGCCGCCTGCGTGGCATAGCCAGGATGCGGGGCGAAGAAGGCAGCCGTGTTGTAGCCCCAGTAGTTGGTCAGGCCCAGGTCCTGCAGGTGCGGTTCGTCCAGGTGGAAGTGCACCGGGAGCAGCTGCACCGAGGTGATGCCGAGCCCCTTGAGGTGCTCCACGATGGCAGGGTGTGCCATGCCGGCATACGTACCGCGCAGCTCCTCGGGAACGTCCGGGTGGAGCATGCTTTGGCCGCGGACGTGCGCTTCGTAAATGATGGTGTTCCGCCATTTCACGCGCGGCCGTTCGTCGCCGCCCCAGTCGAAGGCGCTGGCCATCCGCACGCTGGTCAGGAACCCCTCGCGCTGGTCCACCGCCCGGCCGTAAGGGTCCAGCAGCAGGGGCTGCCCGCCGTCGTCGTCAATGTCCCGGGTGGGAACGGCGACCGGGAGGGACTCCTTCGCCGCAGCCTTCCGGAACCCGTAGCGGGAGCCGTACGGCAGGTCCTCCACGATCCCGTGGTGGACCCCGTGCGTGACATTAGGCAGGGCCTGGACCCGCCAGTCTCCGCCCGGGGCGATGTAGACGATCTCCAGGCTCTCAAGGCCCGGCGCGTAGCAGGCCACGTTTGCCCGGCCGCCCGCGTGGTGCCGGGTCCCACCCGAATCCCCGCGCGGCACCGTCACCCCGAGGGGCTGGGCCGTGGAGGAATCGATGGTGGAAGCGGTGTCGAAGAGCGGCATGACCATGGGCGCAGCTATGTGGTGGCGCGCTGGCGGGAAACCTCGTACAGCGAGATGCCCACCGCCATCGACGCGTTCAGGGACTCCATGGCGGAATCGATGGGGATCGATACGATCTGGTCGCAGTTCTCCCGCACCAGCCGGCTGAGGCCCTTGCCCTCGGAGCCAACCACGATGCACACCGGCTCCGTGGCCAGGGTGAGGTCGGGCAGCGAAACGTCGCCGTCGCCGTCGAGGCCCAGGACGTAGATGCCCATCCCCTTGAACTGCTTCAGGGCGTTGTTGAGGTTGGACGCGCGTGCCACCGGAACGCGGACCGCCGCACCGGCGCTGGTCTTCCAGGCGGATGCGGTGACGCCCACGGAGCGGCGCTCCGGAACGATCACGCCGTGCCCGCTGAAGGCGGAAACCGAGCGGATGATGGCGCCGAGGTTGCGTGGATCCGTGATGCCGTCAAGGGCCACGAAGAGCGGCGCGTTGGCGATGTGCCCCTTTTTCCACTTCTCCACCGTTTCCTCGGCGAGCTCGTAGGCGTCCTGGTAGTCGTACGGCGGAATCTGCAGGACCAGGCCCTGGTGGACGGCGTCCTCGGTCATCCGGTCCAGCTCCGGTTTGCCCGTTTCCAGGAGCGGGATGCCGCGTTCGGCCGCGAGCTTCAGGGATTCCTTGACGCGGTCGTCCATTTCGATCCGGATGGCCACGTGGAGCGCCTTGGCGGGGATGCCGGCGCGCAGCGCCTCCACGACGGAGTTGCGGCCCGTGACCATTTCCTCGGTGGCGCGGCCCTTGGGGCCGGACTTCGAGGCGCCCGCGCTGCGTGCACCGGTGCCGCGTTTGGCGGCCGAGCGTTCCGCGAGCTGCTTGGCCTTGTGTGCCTTGTGGTACGGGCGGTCCTCCGCCTTGGGCGTGGGGCCCTTGCCTTCCAGGGCCTTGCGGCCATGGCCACCGGTTCCGATGGTTGGGCCCTTCTTCGCTTTGACCGATCGGCGACCATTGTTGGCCATGTGTTCCACCCTTGATTGTGATGACTGAGTCTGGCTACAAGTCTACGCAACCCGATGAAATCGCCGGACCCGGCCTGAAACTGGCCTCAGTCCCGCTTCAGGCTCCACGTTGCACCGTCCGGACCGTCCTCAACCACGACGCCGGCCTGCTTGAGTGTGTCGCGGATGGCGTCGGAGGCGGCCCAGTCCTTGGTGGCGCGGGCCTGGGCGCGGGCGGCCAGCTGGGCTTCCACCAGGACATCCAGCGCGGCAGTTTCGGGGCCGCCGCCGGCCGGGCCGGCGGCTGCAGCGTCGAGGCCAAGGACGCGGGTCATGGCCTGTACCTGGCGGAGCGCATCACTGGCGGCCTCCAGGCTGCCCTCGGTCAGGGCGGTATTGCCGGACCGGACGGTGTCATGGAGGACGGCCAGCGCCTGGGGCACATTCAGGTCGTCATCCATGGCGCGTTCGAACGGTTCGGGGACCTGGCCGGAGGCGTCCGACGTACCGTCCGGCAGCGCACGGACGGCGCGGCTGATGAAGCCGTCAATGCGTTCGACGGCGGCTGCGGCCTCCTGCAGGGACGTGGGGCGGTAGTCCAGCACCGAGCGGTAGTGCGCCTGCCCGAGGTAGTACCGCACCACCCGGGGCGATGCGAGCTGGAGCATTTCCGCAGGGCTGATGGTGTTTCCGATGGACTTGGACATCTTCTCGCCCTGATAGGTCACCATGCCGTTATGCATCCAGAAGCCGGCGAACGGGTGCCCGGCCGCCTGGGACTGGGCCATCTCGTTCTCATGATGCGGGAACCGCAGGTCCAGTCCGCCGCCGTGGATGTCGAACTCGGCGCCGAGGTATTTGGTGACCATGGCGGAGCATTCCAGGTGCCAGCCCGGGCGGCCGGTGCCCCACGGGGAGTCCCAGCCCGCCGTCGTCGGCTCCCCCTCCTTGTGGCCCTTCCAAAGGGCGAAGTCGCGCGGGTCCTTCTTGCCCCGGGGGTCAGCGTCCGGGGCCGCCTGCATGTCATCAATGTTCTGGCGCGTGAGCGAGCCGTAGTTGGCCCAGGAGCGGACGTCGAAGTACACGTCCCCGGAGCCGTCCGTCGCGGCGTAGGCGTGGCCGCGGTCGATCAACTGCCGGATGAGGGCGTGCATTTCCGGGATGTGGCCGGTAGCCCGGGGCTCATAGGTGGGCCGGGAGACGCCCAGGGTGTCGTAGGCCTTCAGGAATTCCTGTTCGTAGCGGTACGCCAGCGCCCACCACTCCTCCTCGCGGACGGCGTCCTGGCCCGCTTCAAAGCCGGGGCTGAAGGATTCGGCTGACTTGGCCAGGATCTTGTCGTCAATGTCCGTGACGTTCCGGACCACCGTGACCCGAAGGCCCCGGTACTGCAGCCAGCGGGTGAGCTGGTCGAAGGCAATGGCGGAGCGGATATGGCCAACGTGCGGCATCCCCTGCACCGTGGCCCCGCAGTAGTACAGGCTGGCCTTGCCGGGGACGAGGGGGACGAAGTTCCGGACTTCGGCGGAGGCGGTGTCATAGAAGCGCAGGGTCACCGCTCCAGATTAGCCGATGGTGCCGGGCGCACTGCGGGGTGCCTGCTGGCCTGCGGGTTCTGCCGTTGCCGCCGGATACACGAGCGCGGTGGCTATGGCAGAGATCCCTTCTCCCCTGCCGGTGAAGCCCAAACCGTCGCTGGTGGTGGCCGTAACACTGACGTCGGCGCCTGCGGCTTCGCTGAGGATCCGGCGGGCCTCCTCCCGGCGGGGCCCGAACTTGGGCCGGTTGGCCACCAGCTGCACGGACACGTTGCCTATCTCGAAGCCGGCGGCCCGCACAATCCGCGCGGCCTCTGCCAGGAGCGCGGTGCCGGACGCCCCCGCGAACTCCGGCCGGTCCGTGCCGAAGTGCGTGCCCAGGTCCCCGACCCCCGCGGCCGAAAAGAGGGCGTCGGCCGCAGCGTGCGCCACGGCGTCCCCGTCCGAGTGCCCGGCCAGGCCACGCTCCCCTTCCCAGTGCAGTCCTGCAAGCCACAACGGACGGGGGTCGCCGTCCGGGGCGAAGGCATGGACGTCGATCCCAATGCCGGTGCGCGGCAACACCGCCACCGCTAACCCTCCACCCAGCGTGCGCCGAGCGGCCCCTCGAGCAGGCCTTCGGCAAAGATCAGGTCCAGCGGGGTGGTGATCTTCAAGGACTGGATGGAGCCGCGGACCGTGTAGACGGGAGTGCCGAGCATCTCCACGAGCATGGCGTCGTCCGTCACTGCTGCTGCCTGCCCCGGTTCCAGGTCCTGCGCCGCGTGGTGCGCGTGCCGGAGGGTTTCCACCCGGAACCCCTGCGGCGTCTGGACGGCGCGCAGCTCTTCGCGGGGTGCAGTGCCGGTAACCACTTCGGGTGCTACCGCAGCGTCCGGCCCCTGCGTGGGAGCCACAGTCTTGACCGTATCCACCACGGCGACGGCGGGGATCACTGCTGCGGCGCCGGCGGCCAGGGCATCAGCGACGCGGTGGAAGACCGCTTCGGGCGTCAGCGCCCGCGCCGCGTCATGGACCAGGACGGCTTCGATCCCGTCCATCAGGGCCTCAAAGCCGGCCCGGACGGAGTCGGCCCGGGTGGCGCCGCCGTCAACAACGCTCAGCAGCGGGCCGCCGTCGGCCAATTCCTCCTGGAAGTCCGCGCAAAGCTTCCGCAGCGCATCGTCCCCGGCAGGAAGCACCACGCAGACCTGGCTGGCCGTCCCGGACGAAACAATGCCGCGCAGGGCATGCATCAGGATGGGCTCTCCGCCCAGCGGCACGGCGGCCTTGGGCATGCCGTAGCCCAGCCGTTGCCCGGAACCTGCTGCTACGAGAATCACCGCTGTGACCAGGCGGTTGGGTGTTTCAGTCATGGGCACAAGCCTACGTCCCCGGGAGGTAGCCGGCCCCGCCGGCCGCAATTGGGCAAAAAGAAGCCCCGGCGGCACTCTGTGTGCCACCGGGGTTCAATTCTTAGGAAGCCAGGACCTCGTCGAGAACGCTTGCAGCCTTCTCCTCGTCGGTCTTCTCGGCCAGCGCCAGTTCTGAAATCAGAATCTGCCGTGCCTTGGCCAGCATTCGCTTCTCGCCTGCGGAAAGGCCCCGGTCGTGATCCCGGCGCCACAGGTCGCGGACAACCTCGGCCACCTTAATGACGTCACCGGAAGCAAGCTTCTCCAGGTTTGCCTTGTACCGGCGCGACCAGTTTGTGGGTTCTTCGGTGAACTCGGCACGGAGAACGTCAAATACGTGCTCCAGGCCTTCCTTGCCCACTACGTCCCGGACCCCAACAAGGTCAACGTTTTCTGCTGGAACTTCAATGGTCAGATCACCCTGGGCCACCTTGAGCTTGAGATACATTTTCTCTTCGCCCTTGATGGTGCGCATCTTGATTTCTTCAATCTTCGCAGCACCGTGGTGAGGGTAAACTACTGTCTCGCCGACCTCAAATACCATGTGGACATTTCCCCTTTCCCGCAGACCAGTTTATCACGATTCAGGCATATGCCCGGCCGGGTGAAGGCCCTGGAACCGCGAAAATACGCGGAAAATGGGCACAATTGGCACCCTCCACCCCCTTGACGAACGCGGATAATAGTGCATGCGGCGGGTGCTGCCAAGGAGGATGTGACGGCCCGGAATCCTTGATTGGCCTGGTTTGCCGATAGGCTATGCGTGATTAATGTTCCAACCCTCTCAAGGAGTACGTGACGTGCGTTTCACTGCGACGACCCGGGCCCAGCGCGGCAAACTGGCATTGACGGCTGCCGCTATCGGCATGGGCCTGCTGACGGCAGGCTGCAGTTACATCACGCCCCAGCAGACCACGCACCAGTACTCCTCCTCGGACGGCATCCGTGCTGACCTGGGCCCCCTGAAGCTGCGGAACATCCTGGTCGTTTCCGCCGGTGAGGACCAGCCCGGCCGCCTGATCGGCGCCGTTTACAACGAATCCTCCAAGGATGTCACGCTGAAGATCAGCGGTGCGGAGGGTTCGGAGGCCGAGGTTCCGGTCAGGGCCAACTCCTACACGCTCCTGAACGACACCGCCGAGGAAGTCATCCTGGACACCACCGGCGGCATCCCGGGATCCCTGGTGGACATGGAAGTCAGCGAGGACGGCACCAACGTCAGCAACACGGTAAAGGTGCCGGTGCTGGACGCCACGCTGGAGGAGTACAAGGAGTACCTGCCGGCCGGCAGCGAGCCCAGCGAGCCGGCTGCGCCGACCGCGGCGCCCTCCGAGAGCGCTGCTGCGGGCCACTAGGACACACCGGGCGGAGAGACGCCTGCATAGGGAAAGGGAGGGGCCGGTGGCCCCTCCCTTTCCCTATGCCTGTGCAGTCACTGCTGCCGGCCCCGTTGCTACGGCTCGAACTTATAACCCAGCCCGCGCACCGTCACCAGGTACCGCGGCGCCGAAGGATCCGGCTCGATCTTGCCGCGCAGCCGCTTCACATGGACATCCAGCGTCTTTGTATCCCCCACGTAGTCCGAGCCCCACACGCGGTCGATCAGCTGCCCGCGCGTGAGGACCCGCCCGGAGTTGCGCAGCAGCATCTCCAGCAGTTCGAACTCCTTGAGCGGAAGCAGCACCTGCTCCCCGTCCACGCTGACCACGTGGCGCTCGATGTCCATCCGGACCGGGCCGGCCTGGACCGTGGCGGAGACCAGCTCCTCGGGCTCGCCCTGCCGGCGCAGCACCGCCCGCACCCTTGCCACGAGTTCCCGGGAGGAATAGGGCTTGGTGACGTAGTCGTCGGCCCCCAGTTCCAGCCCCACCACCTTGTCGATCTCCGAATCCTTGGCGGTCAGCATGATCACCGGCACGGAAGAACGCTGCCGGAGCTGGCGGCACACCTCAGTCCCGGACAGGCCGGGCAGCTGCAGGTCCAGGAGCACCAGGTCCGCGCCGTTCCGGTCAAACTCGGTGATGGCTTCCAGCCCGTTGTCCACCACCTGCACCTCGAATCCCTCTTTGCCCAGCAAATAGGACAAGGGATCGCTGAACGATTCCTCGTCCTCGACAATCAAAATCCTGCTCAAGCGCTGGCTCCTCGTTTTTTCGCGCCGGCGGCGCTGGATACTTGGGTTTTGATGGGTCCGGCATTGGCCTGCTCGGGGGGACCGGCTACGGCTTCCGGTGCCGGCGGCAGGAGTTCGGCCGCTTCCTGCCCTTCCATCTCCGGCAGGCGGAGGGTGAACGTAGAGCCCTGGCCCGGCTGGGACCAGAGGGTCACTTCCCCGCCGTGGTTGGAGGCCACGTGCTTGACGATGCTCAGGCCCAGCCCGGTGCCGCCGGTGTGCCGCGACCGGGCCGAGTCCACCCGGTAGAACCGTTCAAAGACGCGTTCCTGGTCCTCGGCGCTGAGGCCCTCCCCCTGGTCAGTGACCGAGATGGATACCAGCCCGTCCCTGGTCCGGACGCCGATGCCTACCCGGGTGTTGGGCGGCGAGTAACGGATGGCGTTGTCGATGAGGTTCCGCAGGGCTGTGACCAGCAGGTCCTGGTCCCCGAACACCGTGCCTTCGGCACGGCCACCGACCACGATGCTGATGTTCTTGCTCTCCGCCGGCAGCTGGGAGCGGTCCACCGCCTCGGCGATCACGGCGTTCACATCCACGGGACCGCCCTGCTGCGTCACGCTGGCGCCCTGAAGGCGGGACAGTTCGATGATGTCCTGCACCAGAGCAGCGAGCCGGCCGGACTCC
This sequence comes from Pseudarthrobacter sp. NPDC092439, assembly GCF_044754945.1. Lineage (NCBI taxonomy): Bacteria > Bacillati > Actinomycetota > Actinomycetes > Micrococcales > Micrococcaceae > Pseudarthrobacter > Pseudarthrobacter sp. NPDC092439. Next base: position 46,981 of record NZ_JBIVQB010000009.1, on the reverse strand, counting down.
TTGTGCATGCGCTTGGCGAAGCGGCGGACGGCCAGTTCGTCATCGGCGGACGATTCGAGCGCCTCGGCCAGCAGCGAAATGGCCCCCACAGGGGTTTTGAGCTCGTGGGACACGTTGGCCACGAAGTCATTCCGGATTTCTTCGGTGCGGGTGATCTCGGTACGGTCGTCGGCCAACAGCAGGATGTATTCCTCTCCCAGCACCGCGGCCCGGACCTGGACGACGATGGTCCCCTGGCCCAGCGGACCGCGCGGCAGTTCGAGCTGTTTCTCCAGGATCACGCCGTCCCGCCGGACGCCCGCTGTCATGTCCAGCAGTTCCTTGTGCACGACGGTGTGCCCGCGGACCAGCCCGTAAGCGTACGCCGCCGGGCTCGCCCGGACCACGCCGTCTACCGCGTCAACAACCACGAAAGCACGCCCGACGACGGCAAGCACCTCGGCGGCCCCGGCGGGCAGCGAGAGCTCGTCGGAGCCGGCGTCGAGGATTTGGCGCTGTTTTTCACTGACCCGGTAGGCCAGCACGCCGAAGGTGCCAAGCGCCAGGCCAACCAGGCCGGCCACCAAGCCGATTAGCATAGGATCCACAGGTCCACCTTATGCGCTGAAATTTGCCTTACCGGCGAGTCAGGCCCGCCCGGGCCGACGGTTCAACTAACGTTCATCTGCAAGGACTTAACCGTTTACCGCATACTGGCAGGGTAACGAGTTGGAGTGCCTAACGGCGATACGATTCCTGCCGCCGTGGTCACGGCCGGTGGGAGTTCCGAAGAAAGGACGCCCACGTGCGTAAGGTTTTTCAGGAAGAGCTCACCCAAGTCGGTGACCAGCTGGTGGAAATCTCCCGCCTGGTCAGCGAAGCAATGGAGAAGGCGACCACCTCGTTCCAGGTAGCGGATGTGGATCTTGCCCAGGACGTCATTGCTGCCGATGCGCGGATCGATTTCCTCCAGAACAGCCTGGACGAGCGCGCCATCGACATCCTCGCGCTGCAGGGCCCCGTGGCCAGCGACCTCCGGATGCTCGTTGGATCGCTCCGCATGAGCGCCTCCCTGGAACGCATGGGTGACCTCGCCCGGCACATCGCCCAGCTGGCCCGCCTCCGCTACCCCTCAACGGTGATTCCCGCCTCCATGACAGAGACGTTCAACCGCATGGCTGAACTGGACCAGGAAATCGCCGACAAGCTCACCGTGCTGCTGGAGACCCGCGACCTGGAGGTGGCCCGGGACGTCCTCAAGGCCAACACCGCCATCAACGACCTGCACCTGAGCGTTTTCAAGGCCATTGCAGCTCCCGAGTGGAACGAGTCGCCCGCCACCACCGTGGATGTTGCCCTCGCCAGCCGGTACTTCGAACGCTTCGCGGACCACGGCGTCTCCGTCGCCCAGAAGGTGACCTACCTGGTCACCGGCGCATGGCAGCCGAACGGCACCGAACACAGCTAGCCCCTCGGGGACAGACGACGGCGGGCTGGCCACCTCAGGTGGCCAGCCCGCCGTCGTCTGCGTTAGCGCCTTATTTCTTGCCCTGGTTGGCTACGGCCAGGATGGCCTGTTCCGCGGCTTCAGGGTCCAGGTAGGTTCCGCCGGGGTTGACGGGCTGGAAGTTTTCGTCGAGGTCGTACACCAGCGGGATACCGGTGGGGATATTCAGGCCGGCGATGGCTTCGTCGCTGATGCCGTCCAGGTGCTTGACCAGGGCACGCAGCGAATTGCCGTGCGCGGTGACCAGGACGGTTTTTCCGGCCTTCAGGTCTTCCTTGATGTCCGACTCCCAGTACGGCAGGAGCCGGACCAGCACATCCTTGAGGCACTCGGTGCGCGGGAGGGCGTCGCCGAGATCCGCGTAGCGGGGATCGTGGGCCTGGGAGAACTCGGAGCTGTCGTCCAGGGGCGGCGGCGGGGTGTCGTAGGACCGGCGCCACTCCATGAACTGCTCCTCACCGTATTCAGCGAGCGTCTGTGCCTTGTCCTTGCCCTGCAATGCGCCGTAGTGGCGTTCGTTCAGGCGCCAGTCCCGCTTCACCGGGATCCAGCCGCGGTCAGCCTTGTCCAGGGCTATGTTGGCGGTGTTGATGGCGCGCTTGAGCAGCGAGGTGTAGAGCACGTCCGGCAGAACGTTGTTCTCCACCAGCAGCTCACCGCCGCGTGCTGCTTCCTCGCGGCCCTGGTCGTTCAGGTCGACATCCACCCAGCCGGTGAACAGGTTCTTGGCGTTCCATTCGCTGTGGCCGTGGCGCAGCAGAATCAGCTTGTAAGTCATGATTTTCATCCTAGCCGAGCAGTTACGGGCGTTGCCGGGCGTTACGCCGCTGCGGCGGGGCCCCCGCGATAAGGTGGCACGGTGGTGCAGAAGGCTGAACGGGTGCAGGGCGGCCATGGCCGACCGGTGGGGAATGTTACCCGCGGCACCACCAATCCCAACCGCATGCGGCGGGTGGACCGCTGGGTGACGGGACCGCAGGCCTGGCGCCTTCGTACAGCGGCTGACCCGCTGGTAGTGGACCTGGGCTACGGCGCGACGCCGGCCACCGCCGTCGAACTGTATACCCGGCTGGCCGCAGCGCGGCCCGACGTGCGAGTGTACGGCATCGAAATTGAACCAGAGCGGGTCCGGGCCGCGCGTCCGCTCGAACGCCCGGGCCTGAGCTTCCGGGTGGGTGGTTTCGAGCTTCCCGTCGCCGGACGGCCGGTCCTGGTGCGCGCGTTCAACGTGCTGCGGCAGTATGAGGAGGCGGACGTCGCCGGGATCTGGCAACTGGTGCAGGGACGGCTCGCGCCGCAGGGGTTGTTTGTCGACGGAACCTGCGACGAGATCGGCCGCCGCGTGGCGTGGGTGGCGCTGGACTCCGAACGGCCGCTTTCGCTGAGCGTCTCCGTCCGGTTCGGAAGTTTCGGCCTGCCGTCAGAGGTTGCGGAGCGGCTGCCGAAAGCGCTCATCCATCGGAACGTTCCGGGGGAACCGGTCCACACGTTCCTGCAGGCCATGGACCGTGCGTGGCTGGAGTGCGCCCCGCTGGGCGCCTTCGGCAACCGGCAGCGCTGGCAGGGAATGTGCCGGTCCCTTCGGGACGCGGGCTGGCCGGTCCAGGATGGACCGGCGCGCTGGCGGCTCGGGGAACTGACGGTGGCCTGGGAGGCCGTGGCGCCGCGGGGTTAGCAGGCACGGGCGGGCAGGGGTTCCTTGGGCGGGCGTGGAGCCCAGGGAGCCGGTGGCCCCTACCAGGGGCCGTACGGCCCCATGTTCCGGCTGCCTCCGCGGCCCGCGTCCTTGACGGCCGGGCGAACATCGGCGAGGTAAACCGAGGCGGCGACGACGGCGGCCAGGCCGAACAGCCCCAGCGTGCCAAAGATGCCTGAGCTGCTGCTGAGCAGCGAAATGACGCCGATCAGCGCGGCACCACCGGTCAGCGCCAGCCAGAATCCCTTGGTCCGCTTGCCCGTGGCCTCGAACGCGTTGGCCCGGTGCCGGGCGCAGTCAACCAGCGCCCAGAGTTCCAGCCCCACCGCAACCACGGCAAGGACCAGGAAAATCGTCCGCTCAACAAACCCAATCATCGAATCAACGTCCACGGGACAAGCCTAGCCGTCCAGCCGGTCCAGCGCCTGCTTCAGGTCCGCCCACAGGTCCTCGACGTTTTCGATGCCTACGCTCAGCCGGACCAGGTTCTCCGGGACGCTTTGCGGCTCCGCGGTGTGGCGGCGCCGGCGTTCAATGAGGGACTCCACTCCGCCCAGGGAGGTGGCCGGGAGCCACAGGTCCACCGCCCGGACCAGCCGGTCCGCCGCTTCGGCCCCGCTTTCTCCGCCTGCCGGAGCAAGTTGGATGCACACGATGGAACCGAAGCCGGTCATTTGTGCCTTCGCGCGCTCGTGGCCCGGGTCCCCGGGCAGCCCGGGGAAGCGCACGGACTCGATCCGCTCTTCCCGGCTCAGCCGCTCGGCGAGGACCATGGCGGACGCCTGGGAACGCTCCACGCGCAGGGCCAAGGTCCGCAGGCCCCGGAGCGCCAGCCATGCTTCGAAGGGACCGGCGATGGCGCCGTGGATGGTGCGGTGGTGCAGCAATGCCGAGCGGATGTCCGGGTTGCTCGTCACCAGGGCACCGAGGACGACGTCGGAATGGCCGGCCAGGTACTTGGTCACCGAGTGGAGGACGACGTCGGATCCAAGCTTGAGCGGCTGCTGCACCAAAGGGGTGGAAAAGGTATTGTCCGTGACCACGATGGCGCCGGCGGCGTGGGCGGCTTCAGTGAGTGCGGCGATGTCGGCGATTCCCAGCATCGGGTTGGTGGGGCTTTCCAGCCAGAGCATGGCTGCAGCCCGCGAGTCCGGACCGGCAGGCGCCAGCGCCGCCTTTACAGCGGCGGTGTCCGAAATATCAACGGTGCGCAGTTCCAGGGCGCCCTTTTGCGCCAGTTCGGTGGCCATCACCAGGGAGCCGGCGTAGCTGTGCGTGGGCATGACCAGCACTCCCCCGGCAGGGATCAGGGACAGGGCCGAACTGACGGCGGCCAGGCCGGAGGCGTACAGAAGCGCGGGCAGTTCGGCACCCTCCAACTGGCCGAGCGCCTCCTCGAACGGGTCCCACGTGGGGTTGGAGTATCGCCCATAGCCGCGGTCGCCGTCGGCCAGCGGTCCGGTGCCGAAGTATGTGGAGGACAGGACGATCGGCGGGTTTACCGGCTGGTCCCGCCCGCGGGCGGGACGACCCGCGGCAACCACCACCGTCTCCGCGGACAGGGCGGCGGCATGCTGTTCGGAAAGACTCATGCTGACAGAGTACTGTCCGGTCCCGGCAGGCCGGAAAGCGATGACAGGCCCCGGCACTTACCCACAGCGGGTCCCGGAAAGTCGGTCCGGATCGGTAGGCTTTAGAAGTGAGCACATCAAGGGCCGGACTCTTCATCGCGTTTGAAGGCGGCGACGGCGCAGGCAAGTCCACCCAGGCTGCCCGGCTTGCTGAAACGCTGGAATCCCGGGGCCTTTCCGTCCTCCGAACCCGCGAGCCGGGCGGCACCCCCATCGGTGAGAAGCTCCGCTCGCTGGTGCTGGACCACGGCCATGGCCACATTGACGCCCGCACCGAGGCCCTGATTTTCGCCGCGTCGCGGGCTGCGCATGCCGAGCAGGTCATCCGGCCGGCGCTGGAACGTGGCGGAATCGTGCTGACGGACCGTTACATCGATTCCTCCGTGGCTTACCAGGGAGCCGGCCGCGGCCTGGGGACCGGGGCCGTCCGTTCCCTGAACGAGTGGGCGACCTCGGGCCTGGAACCACAGCTGACGGTCCTGTTGGATGTGGAGCCCGGGGTAGGCCGCAGCCGCCGCACCGCCGGGGACGCCGCCGAGGACCGGATGGAGTCCGAGGCCGACGACTTCCACGCGCAGATCCGGGCCGCCTTCCTGAAGCTTGCCGAGGACCGCCCGGAGGCCTATCTGGTGCTGCCCGCCCGTCTTCCCGTCGAGGAGCTGGCCGGGCGAATCCTGGCGCGGGTGGACGCCCTCCTTGACCCGGACCGGGGAGGCAGCGCGTGACCGTATGGGATGACCTGCAGGGCCAGCCCGCCGTCGTCGGCCAGTTGCGCCAGGCGTCCAGCGGCGAAGGGCTGACGCACGCCTGGCTGTTCACCGGCCCGCCCGGATCCGGCCGTTCGAACGCTGCAAAGGCGTTCGCTGCGGCGCTGAACTGCGACCAGGAGGACGTCACCCGCCGCGGCTGCGGAACCTGTGCCGCCTGCCTGACGATCCTGGGCGAAACACACTCGGACGTGACCTTCGTCCGCACGGAGAAGGTCACCATCACCATCGACGAGGCCCGTGAACTCGTGGCCACTGCCGGCAACCGGCCCTCGTCCGGCCGCTGGCGCATCATCGTGGTGGAGGACGCGGACAGGATGGCAGAGCGGACCACCAACGTGCTGCTCAAGGCCATCGAGGAGCCCACGCCGCGGACGGTGTGGATGCTGTGCGCGCCGTCCCCGGCGGACGTCCTGGTGACCATCCGGTCGCGCTGCCGCAGCGTGGCGCTCCGGTTGCCGCCGGCGTCGGACGTGGCTGCCCTCCTGGTTAAGCGCGACGGCGTGGAGCCCGCTCTTGCTGAACGCGCGGCGCGCGCGGCGCAGAGCCATGTTGGAATTGCCCGGCGCCTGGCGCGCGACCCCGACGCCAGGGCCCGGCGCCTGGAGACCGTCCGCTTCCCGCTGGGACTGCGCGGGGTCACCGCGGCCGTGATGATGGCCGAGAAGCTGGTCAGGATCGCCACCGCGGAGGCCACCAGCTCCAACGAGGAACGGGACGCAGCGGAGAAGGCGGCGCTCCTGGCCACCCTTGGCGCACCGGAAACCGGCACCCTGCCGCCGGCCATGCGCAGCCAGGTAAAGCAGTTGGAGGAAGACCAGAAGCGGCGCGCCAAACGGTCCATCACCGACTCACTGGACCGCACCCTGACGGATCTGCTGTCTTTTTACCGCGATGTGCTGGTCATCCAGCTCGGGAACGCCGTTGAACTGGTGAACGTTGAGCTGAGGAGTGAACTCGAAGAGTTCGCCGGACGCTCCACGCCCGAAGCCACGCTCGCCCGGATGGACGCCATCAACAAAGCCCGCGAACGCATCACCACCACCAACGTTGCACCGCTGTTGACCATAGAGTCCATGGCAGCCAGCCTGATCTGACCTTCCAAGGAGACCCGATGACTGCCCGTCCATCCGCCGCACGGCACCGATTTCCTGCCGGCGGCGCCAACGGCCGCGCCCGGGCGGGCCGCCCCCTGCGTGCCGCGGGGGTCCTGGCGCTGACCCTGGTGCTGGCGTCGTGCAGCCTGCTGGGCGGCGGGGAGGACCGGGCGGAACCGGCCACGGCCAAGGCCGACCCGTCGATCGTGGCGGGCGCCCCCGAAGGCCTGGAGGAGTTCTACTCCCAGGAGGTGGTATGGGAGCCCTGTGAGGAAGACTTCCAGTGCACCCAGGTGACCGTTCCCATGGATTACGGCAACCCCGACGGCGAGACCATCCAGATCGCCGCACTGCGGGCCCCCAGCACGGGAAAGAAAAAGGGAAGCCTTCTGGTCAACCCGGGCGGTCCGGGAGCCTCCGGATACGACTTCGTCAAAGACGCAACGCTGACGCACTTTTCCCAGCCTGTGCGCGACGCGTACGACCTGGTGGGGTTCGACCCCCGCGGCGTGAAGCGGTCGGCGCCCGTCAAGTGCATGACCGATGCCGAACGCGATGCAGCGCGGGCCAAGATCTACGACCTCGACACTGAGGCCGGGCTTGCGGCCGCGCTGGCCGACAATAAGGCGATCGCCGCGCAGTGCATGGAGCAGACGGGCCCGTCGCTGGCGCACATCGATACGGAGAGCTCGGCCCGGGACCTGGACATCCTGCGTGCCGTGGTGAATGATGCCAAGCTGAACTACCTGGGCTACTCCTACGGGACGTTCCTGGGTTCCACGTACGCGTCACTGTTCCCGGACCAGGTGGGCCGGATGGTGCTGGACGGCGCATTGGACCCCTCCATCAGCAACGAGGAACTGACCCGCGGACAGGCCCGGGCGTTTGAAAAGGCCATCCGGTCCTACGTGGCCGATTGCCAGCGGCAGGACGGCTGCCCGCTGGGCGGTGACGTGGATTCCGGCGTCCAGTTGATCCGGGACCTGATCAACGGCATCCAGCAGAACCCGCAAAAGGCCAAGGATGGCAGGCTGGTCAATGCCACGACGTTCGTCAGCGGCCTGATCACGCCGCTCTACAATGACGAAAGCTGGCCCGCCCTGACCCAGGCGATCGAGGCTGCGCTGGACGGGGATGTCAGCCTCATGCTGCGGCTGGCAGACATCGGGGCCGACCGGTCCTCCAACGGCACCTACACCTCCAACTCCACGTTTGCCTTCAATGCCATCAACTGCCTGGACTATCCCATGGAGGCCGACGCCGGGGCCATGCGTGCCGAGCAGCGGCGCCTCATGCAGGACTCACCCACGCTGGGCTACTTCTTCGCGTACGGCGGTGCCAACTGCGCCGACTGGCCGTACGAGAACGTCCGGACGCCGGCCCCGGTGGAGTACACGGGCGATTCCCCGATCGTTGTCATTGGCACGACGGGCGACCCGGCCACCCCGGTGGAGTGGGCGGCATCCCTGCGCAAGCAGCTGGGGAACGCGGTGCTGATGACATGGAAGGGCGAGGGCCATACCGCCTACGGCCGGTCCAATACCTGCATCGAGGACCCCGTCGACAACTACCTGGTCAATGGAAAGGTGCCTGCGGACAACACGGTCTGCTAAGCCTTCCGGGCCGGGACAGGGCCCCATTTTGACCCGGGCGCCGGGACTCTATTACAGTTGTCTCTTGCATGAACGGCCCGGTTCCGCCGGCAAATTCACGCGGTGCTTCCTTAGCTCAGTCGGTAGAGCGTTTCACTCGTAATGAAAAGGTCATCAGTTCGATTCTGATAGGAAGCTCGGGATAAACCCCGGACAGCCCCTAGATCCAGGGGCTGTCCGGGGTTTTTCGCTGGTTAAACTGCAATTACGGGCGACCAATGCCCCATGGAGAGTTTCACCCCTTGGACACCTCCAGTTGTCCCTCTTGCCACTCCAGGCACCTATGTTGGATCGCACCCTCACCGGGCTCCCGATCAAGCACCTGGAGTGACATGAAGATGAAACGCATCCTGGCGGTTACCGCAATCGCCGTCGCCACCCTCACGGCCGGAACCTCTGCTGTGGCCACCAGCGGGCAAACGCTCAAAGGTCTCACGCCGGAAGCGGAAGCCTTTAGCAAAGTGGACCGCAACACGCAGTGGCAGCAGGTCCAAAAGCTCAAGCTGGACTTCCCCACCTTCCACCCGCAGGGCATGTCCCTCGTCGGCGACAAGATCTTCCTGAGCAGTGTCGAGATCATCGAACCGACCGTGCGCTATCCCTCCCCCGTCGACGGCTACGACCGCAGCACGGGCAAGGGCCGCGGACACGTCTTCGTCATTGACCGCCAGGGGAAACTGCTCAAGGACATCGTCGTGGGCGAGGACACCGTCTACCACCCCGGCGGCACGGACTTCGACGGTTCCAAGCTCTGGGTGCCCGTAGCCGAATACCGCCCCAACAGCCGCTCCATCGTCTATACCGTTGACCCGGACACGTATGAGGTCAAGGAAGAGTTCCGCCAGTCAGACCACGTCGGCGGGGTCGTGGCGGACCGCAAAACCAACCGGATCAGCGGCGTCAGCTGGGGTTCGCGCAAGCTCTTCACCTGGAACGGCGAGGGCAGGCTCCTGGGCACCCAGGCCAACCCCAGCCACTTCATCGACTACCAGGACTGCGAGTACGCCGGGGCCGGTCACCAGCTCTGCTCGGGTGTCACCAACCTCAAGACTGCTGACGGGAACCCGTTCCAGTTGGGCGGCCTCGCCCTGACCGACCTCGCAACCGCAGACATCGTCCACGAGGTGCCTTCCCAGCTGTTCTCCACGGCCGGGCACTCGATGACCCGCAATCCGGTGGCCCTGGAGTCCGACGGCGACGTCCTGCGCATGTTCGCCGCACCGGACGACGGCGAAGAAGTCGCTGGAACTGAGCTCTTCGTATTTGAAGCCCGCCCCTGAGGCGAAGCACATCCGGGCGCGTGTTCGGAAGCCGGTTCAACGGCTTCCGCACCCGCGCCCACTGCCGCTGAAGGTAGGAAGAAGAACCTAAACGGCGCCGGCTGGACCCGTTTCACCCCAATTCCGCTTGGCTCATCCGGAACTGCAGTGGCGTCGCAGCACCTCACGTTCACCCTCGCGTCAGGCACGATCCACCTGCCCGTCCCCTGCGATACAGGGGACGGGCACAGGATGGGCAGGTCCATCCCCAAGACATCACGCTGGAGAACCCAACCATGAAGTACACCAAGCTGCTGACCGCAGCCGCCCTCACCGCCGGCCTGGCAATGGGAACATCCCTCCCGGCCCACGCCGCGGACCTCAACCCCCACGGTACCGCGAACCACTTTGACCTCCAGGCCCACCGCGGCGGGCTTGGCCTTACGGTTGAATCAACCCTCGCTTCCTTCGCCAAGGGCCTTGAGGTGGGCGTGAGCACGCTCGAGCTTGACCTGCAGATCACCAAGGACGGCCGCGAGGTAGTCACCCACGACCGCAAAATCAGCGGCCTGAAGTGCAAGGACACGGCACCCGTCACTGCCGGTGACCCCGACTTTCCCTACGTCGGCAAGTACATTAAGGACTTGACCTTCGCCCAGGTCCGCACATTGGACTGCGGCTCACAGACGCTCGCCAACTACCCGGGCCAGCAGGCTTCCGCCGGCGCGAAGATGCCCACCCTCGCCGAGGTCTTTGATCTGGTGAACAGCTACCGCGCCAGCCAGGTGAAGTTCAACATCGAGACCAAGGTCGAAGCCGGCGCCCCCGAGCAGACCGCTCCCCGTGAACAGTTCGTCGACGTAGCATTGCGTGAAATCAAGGCAGCCCACATGGAGCACCGTGTCTCCATCCAGAGCTTCGACTGGGGCGCACTGCGCCTGGTGCAGGAACGCAATCCCAACATCCGTACCGTCGCCCTGACCAACAAGGACTTCCTGCAGGCGGGCAAGCCCGGAGCATCACCCTGGCTCGGCGGCATCGATTCCGACGACTTCGGCGGTGACCTGGTCGAGGCCGCGTCCTACCTCGGTTTCGACGCTATCTCCCCGGTCCACGGAACGCCACAGAACGGCAAGGTCACTGACGAAGGCTACGTCCCCTACGTCACGGCTGACATGGTGGAGCGGGCCCACGCCAAGGGCATGCAGGTGGTCCCCTGGACCATCAACGACCAGCCCACCATGCGCGCGCTGATGGACGCCGGCGTGGACGGCATCATCACCGATTACCCCGACCGCCTCCGCGAGGTCGTCGCCGAGCGCGGGCTGAAACTGCCAAAGCAGTACTCGCTGTAGCACCCCCGGAGAGCCGCAGGGCCCCTGTTCCGCACACCGGAGCAGGGGCCCTGCCGGTATCCGCCACGGAGGGTGCACGGCCGGGGCCTATGATGGCGTCCATGGATGATGCGGCGCTGGCGGAGATCGCCAATAGGCTGTATGCCCTGCCGCTGGATGACTTCATCACCGCCCGGGCGGCCGCGGCGAAGGAAACTGCCGGAAAGGACAAGCCGCTTGCCGCGGCGGTCCGTGCGCTGCCAAAACCATCTGTGGCCGCGTGGGCGGTAAACATGCTGGCGCGCCACGAGCCCGTGGTGTTGGATGACCTGGCTGAAGTGGGCGACCGGATGCAGGCGGCCCAGGCGTCCCTGGACGCCGCCACCCTCCGCGGATTGGCCCGGGAGCGCCGGTCCCGGCTTTCCGCTGCGGCGGATACCGCACGGAAGGTGGCCGAGGAGCACGGCCGCGCCGTCAGCGATGCCATGGCCGCCGATGTCGAGGAAACGCTCCGCGCACTAACGGCGGACCCGGGCGCTGCCGTTGCGGTCCGGAGCGGCAGGCTGTTGAAGACGCTTACGGCCGACGGCGTGAACGCCGTGGATATCGAGGGGTCGGTGGCGGTCCCCTCCGTCCTGCCGTCGGCGGACAGCCGCCGCGTGCCTGCGAAGGAACATCCGACGCCGTCACCCACCAGGCGCGACAAGCCCGCCAAGCCACGGCTTCAGGAGAGTCCGACGGCGGCCCCCACCACGAGCGGCAGGCCCGCCAAGCCGCGGCTGGAGGCAGTCCGGCAGGCGCCGCGGCCGCCGTCGCCCAGTGCCCTTGAGAAAGCCCGGGCCGCGCTGGCGGAAGCCCGCGCAGCCGAAGAGGACGCGGCTGGCCGCGCGGCGGAACGGCGGAGCATTGTTGAGGAAACGCGGGACCGTGTGGCGGCCCTCCAGGAGGAGACGGCGTCACTCCGAAAGCGACTCAAGGCGGCCGACGAGGAACTCGAGCGCTCACGCCGCATGCTGGGCGACGCCGCCGCAGAAGCAAAACAGGCGGCACGTGCGGCGGATAAAGCCGCACGTGCCGCCATGCTTGCGCAGGAGCGGGTGCTCCGGTTGGGCAACACGCGGGACTGATTCCTTGGAATGTCAGACCCTGGTTGCACACTGGATTTATGGAGAACCAATCCGTACAGGAATTTCACGTCACGTACTTCGACGCCGACTGTGGCCGCGCCCGCTCCGAGGTTTTTGACACCTTGGCCGAGGCCGAATGCTTCGCCAGCCGGAACTGCCGCGGCCAGGACGGCTGGGCCGTGATCGACGCCGTTCCGGTGGAGCGGGGGCGCGTCGCGGCCTAGGTCAAAAACCTAGGCGAAGTCGGAGACCGCCGGGTCCGGGCCGATCCTGCCTTCGCCGGCAGCCGTGCGGTCCAGCTTGTTGATTGCTTCAATGTCGCCGGCGTCCAGAGCGACGTCCAGCGCAGCAAAGTTTTCCCGGATCCGTGATTCCGTCACGGACTTGGGGATCACCACGTTGCCGATGGCGAGGTGCCACGCGATGACGACCTGCGCCGGAGTGGCCCGGTGCTTGGCGGCGATGTCCGCCACGGTGGCGTCCTCCAGCAGTTCCCCGCCCTGGCCGAGCGGTGACCACGCCTGGGTCAGGATCCCCTTGGCCGCACCGAACTCGCGCAGCTCCCGCTGGCTGAAGTACGGGTGCAGCTCGATCTGGTGGATCGCAGGGACCACACCGGTCCCGTCGATCAGCCGCTGCAGGCCCTCCACCGTGAAGTTGGAGACGCCGATGGACTTGACGCGGCCGCGCTTCTGCAGCTCGACCAGGGCCCTCCAGGTATCCACGTATTTATCCTGCTTGGGCTGCATCCAGTGGATGAGATACAGGTCCAGCGTTTCCAGGCCCAGCCGGTCCATGGAGTCCTCGAACGCTGCCAGCGTGGATTCGTAGCCCTGGTCCGAGTTCCACAGCTTGGTGGTGATGAACAGTTCTGCCGGCGACAGCCCCGACGAAGCAATGGCACGGCCCACGCCTGCCTCGTTGCCGTAGATCTTCGCGGTGTCGATGTGGCGGAAGCCGGCCTCGAAGGCCTGGCGGACCACCTTCTCCGCTACGTCGTCCTCAACCTGCCACACGCCATAGCCGAGCTGGGGGATGGTGTTTCCGTCGTTGAAAGTCAGAGTCGGTGAAAGTGTCATGGGCCCATCCTGCCAAATCCAAGCCGCAGGGAGCAGCCGAATGAGGACAACTAAGCCAGGCGCTTAACCGGGAATTTCCGTCGGTTCCCCCGGCGCTGTGCCTGAGGCGCCCAGGGCCGCCTCGGCATCGTCAATCTGCCGGAAGACCGCTTCCGCGCGCCTCCGCACGGAGGCCGCTCCCACCGGGACCGGCCCCACGGCCAGGCGCAGCATCGCGGCGGCTTCCGCCGTGGTGGCGAGCGAGTTCCCTGCTTTGGACAGCGCACGGTGGACGGCGGAGAGTGAGTCGGGGATGTCCAGCGCCTCACTCGGTGAACGCCGCTGTGCCTCCATGCAGATGGCCCGGACCCGGATCAGGAGAGCTGCAAGGCTGTTGGCTATTTCCACCAGCTCGTCGTAAAGCTGGTCGTCGTCAACACCCTCCAGGACCTGGTGGAATCTGTCCAGGCCGCGCTGGAAGCGGTCATGGGCACGGCGCCACAGGCCCCTCCCGAGTTCCGCATCATCCTTTCGCCCCTGCCGGGCGGCGCTGAAAAAGCCCAACCGCGGCCTTAGAGGTACTGGCCCGGGCCGTGGTCCGGGTCTTCGCGCTGGCCCGGCCGGGCCTGGGGCTGCTGGTGCTGGCCTGCGGGGGCACGCTGGGGTTCGCCGTTCTCGCCGATGATGACGCCGGGTGCGATGACCGTTCCCGGGGGGAGCTGGCGCAGCTGGAGCTGGGCAGCAGCGTGTTCACGGGCTGCATGCTGGGCGGCGAGGGCCGTCTGGATGCCATGGAAAAGACCTTCGAGCCATCCCACCAGCTGTGCCTGCGCGATCCTGAGTTCGGCATCGGAGGGTGTGCCGTCGTCGGTGAAGGGCAGGCTGATGCGCTCCAGCTCCTCCACCAGCTCCGGCGCCAGCCCTTCCTCGAGCTCCTTGATGGAACGTTCGTGGATTTCGGCGAGCCTGCCGCGGGCGGCATCATCGAGCGGGGCGGACTTTACCTCTTCAAGCAACTGCCTGATCATGGTGCCGATCCGCATTACCTTGGCGGGTTCGTCCACCAGGTCCTGGAGGTTGCTGCGCCGGGGTTTGCCGGCTCCCGCGGGCTGGCCGGGAACCGGCTGGCCTGGAACAGACTGCTCCGGCAGCGGCTGGCCATTGGGCACCGGCCTGCCCTCGATCGGAGGTCCACCGTTGACAGGCGTGCCTTCCAAGGGGGTGTCCTCGGGCGCGCCTTCCACCGGAAAGTGCCCGGGTGCCTGAGTGTCGTTCGGATCGCTCATGCGTTCATACTCTCACGAGCAATCGGGCCGCGGTCCACTCCATGAAGCTGGCCGGCATCCTTGTCCGCTGCGGGCTCAATCAGCAGCACCGACCCTGCGGGTTGGAGTCCTGGCGGTCCGTCCTGTCGCGCCAGAATTCCCGTTCCGTCAGTGGCGCCGACGGGTGGCCGCAGGCCCGGTGGTGTTCCAGGTACTTGGCGTAGGCGTCTGCTCCCAGCACCCCGCGCAGATACCCGGCCATCCCCCGGAGCCCGCGGACCAGTCCCTCGATCATTAGTGGTGTCCGGCCCTTTCGAAGCGCAGTTCGGCAGGAACCTTCTCCCACTCGGCCAGAAGCTCACGTTCCGCCGGAGTGGGCACCAGGCCGGCCGGGGCGAAGACCCGCGACGGAAGGGCGGGGTCTTCATTGGTGGTCACGGCCCGTCCCGCCGCATGGGACCGGAACGCCTTGACCGTGGCGAGTACCGCCGTCGTGATCACGATGATGCTCAGCACCACGAAGATCACGGACAACCAGCCCTGGATGGCGGTGTTGCGCACCACGGCTTCCATCGCGGCCACGGACTTGGCGGTGCCGAACTCGGTCTTGCCGTCCGCCAGTGCCTTGCTGAATGCCGCGTTGTTGGCAAAGTAGCCCACGGCCGGGGTGGACGAGAAGATCTTCTGGTAGCTCGCGGTGATGGTGACCACGGCAGCGAAGGTCAGCGGAAGTGCCACGATCCACAGGTACTTGAAGGTCCCCTGCTTGGCCACGATGGCCAGGCACACGGACAGGGCAATCGCGGCAAGCAGCTGGTTGGCGATGCCGAACAGCGGGAACAGCGTGTTGATGCCGCCCAGCGGGTCGGTGACGCCCATGAGCAGCACCGCGCCCCAGGCGCCCACCATGATGGCCGTGCAGAGCCACGCACCTGGCCGCCACGAGTGCTCCTTGAACTTCGGTACGAAGTTGCCGATCGAATCCTGCAGCATGAACCGGGCAACGCGGGTGCCGGCGTCCACTGCGGTGAGGATGAACAGGGCCTCGAACATGATGGCGAAGTGGTACCAGAAGGCCATCATCGCCGTGCCGCCGATGAACTGCTGCATGATGTGTGCCAGGCCAACAGCCAGGGTGGGGGCGCCGCCGGTGCGGGACACGATGCTTTCCTCACCCACGTTCCGGGCGGTTTCAGCCAGCATGTCCGGCGTGAGGTTCACGCCCGCCAGGCCGAGGCTGTTCACCCATGTTGCCGCCGTCTCCACGGTGCCGCCGGTCAGGGCCGCGGGCGAGTTCATGGCGAAGTACAGGCCGCGGTCGATCGAAATCGCCGCCACCAGGGCCATGATGGCCACGAAGGACTCCATCAGCATGCCGCCGTACCCAATGAAGCGGGTCTGCCGCTCCTTCTCCACGAGCTTGGGTGTGGTGCCGGAGGAGATCAGTGCGTGGAAGCCGGACAGGGCGCCGCAGGCGATGGTGACGAACAGGAACGGGAAAAGCGCACCCGGGAAAACCGGACCGTTGTCGCGGCTCGCGAACTCGCTGAACGCCGGGACATTGATTTCCGGGCGGACCACAATGATGGCCAGCGCCAGCATCACGATCACGCCGATCTTCATGAAGGTGGAGAGGTAGTCGCGGGGGGCAAGCAGCAGCCAGACCGGCAGGATCGCGGCGACAAAACCGTAGATGATCAGGCCCCAGGCGATGGTCACCTTGTCCAGGCTGAAGATCTCGGCACCCCACGGCGTCTCGGCCACGATGCCGCCGCCGATGATGGCGGCCATCAGCAGCACGAACCCGATCACGGAAACCTCCATGATCTTGCCGGGCCGCAGGTAGCGCAGGTAGACACCCATGAACAGGGCGATGGGGATGGTCAGGCCCACCGAGAACACACCCCACGGGCTCTCACCCAGGGCATTGACGACGACGAGCGCCAGGATCGCAACGATGATCACCATGATCAGCAGGGTGGCAATGAGGGCCGCAGTACCGCCGATGACGCCGAGTTCCTCGCGCGCCATCTGGCCCAGCGACCGGCCGCCGCGCCGCATGGAGAAGAACATCACCAGGTAGTCCTGCACCGCTCCGGCCAGCACCACGCCGATGATGATCCAGATGGTGCCGGGCAGGTAGCCCATCTGCGCGGCGATGACCGGGCCCACCAGCGGGCCGGCGCCGGCGATGGCGGCGAAGTGGTGGCCGAACAGGACGTTGCGGTCCGTCCGGACATAGTCCTTGCCGTCCGCCTTGTATTCGGCCGGGGTGGCGCGAAGGTCGTCCGGCCTGGTGATGAAGCGTTCGATCACCTTGGAGTAGAAGCGGTAGGCGATCAGGTAGGTGCACACCGAGGCGAACACGAACCAGATCGCGTTGACGGTCTCGCCGCGGATGATCGCCAGCATGAACCAGGCGACGCCGCCCAGCAGTGCAATAGCCGCCCAGAGCGCGATCTTGCCCGGCGTCCATTTCCTGTCCTCGGCTTCGCGGACCGCCGGGTCCACGCCCGCCGGCGGCAGTTCCGTGGCCACGGCGCCGCCCTCCCCGGGCGGATTCTTCCGTGGATCTGGGGTTTCGGCCATGTCTCCTCCTTGAGAATTCGTACACGTGTTCCGGGAGGAACCCTACCAACGGCAGAGGCCGATTGGGCAGGGTTTTCGGATACCCTGCACCGTGGTGCGGCGAGTGGCGGCCGCGCGGCGGCGAACGACGGCGCCGAACGACGGCGGCGTTCCCCGGCTTAGGCCTGCCCGTTCAGCTGGGCGTGCTGCACCAGCCGGGCTTCGCACAGGTCAAGCCAACGGATTTCGGCTTCGGTCTGGAAAATCAGCGAGTCCAGGACCAGCAGCCCCGCTGTGTCCCCCGCCCGCTGGGCCGGGGCACCCTCGCGCCGGGCTTTGGTGTAGTCCTGCAAAGCCTTCATGGATGCGGCACGCTGGGCCTGGATCACCGCCGGCACGTCCACCCCGGGGAGGGTGACGGCGAGCGCCAGCTTGATGGCGAGCTCGTTCCGCGGCGGATTGCTCCGCTCCACCGGAGCAGCGAACCAGCCGCGGACTTCGGCTTCCCCCGCTGCAGTAAGGCTGTAGACCACGTGCCCGCCGCCGTCGGCTGCCTTGGAGACAAGGCCGTCCCGTTCCAGCCGTTCCAGGGTGGTGTACACCTGCCCTATATTGAGCGGCCAGGTGCCGCCCGTGCGGTTCTGGAACTCCGCGCGCAGCTGGTACCCGTACCGCGGCTGGTGCAGCAGGGCAAGAAGGCTGTGGCGGACGGACATGCGGCTCCTCGGGATTCGGCCGGCCTACATCACCAGCAGGATCTTGCCCACGTGCTCACCGGAATCGAAGTAGCGGTGCGCGTCCTGGACCTGGTCCAGCGGGAACGTCCGGGCCACCAGCGGGCGGATGCTGCCGTCGGTGACCAGCGGCCAGACGGCTTCCCGCACAGCGTCCATGATGGCACCCTTTTCCGCCACCGGGCGGGGCCGCAGCGCAGTGGCGACGACGGCGGCCCGCTTGCGCAGCAGCAGTCCAAGGTCAAGTTCCCCCTTGGTGCCGCCCTGGAGCCCGATGACCACGAGGCGGCCGTAGTCGGCGAGCGCGTCGACGTTCTGCGGCAGGTACTTGGCCCCCACGACGTCGAGGATCACGTCCGCGCCCTTGCCGCCGTTCTGCCGGCGCAGGCTCTCCGGGAAGTCCTCTTCGGCATAGTTGATGCCGATGTGGGCACCGAGGAACGCCGTGGCCGTACTGACCTTCTCGGCCGTACCGGCAGTGGCGGCCACCCGGGCGCCCAGTGCCCTGGCAAGCTGGATGGCCATGGTGCCGATGCCGCCGGTGGCGCCGTGGATGAGGACCGTCTCGCCCTGCTGAAGCTGGGCCGTCATCACCAGGTTCGAATAGACGGTGGCTGCGGTTTCCGGCAGGGAGGCCGCGGTGACAAGATCCACGCCGTCCGGCACGCGCAGGACCTGCCCGGCCGGGACTGCCACCTGCTGGGCGTAACCGCCGCCTGCCAGCAGCGCCACCACCTTGTCCCCGATGGAGAAGGGCTTGGCAACGTCCGGGCCGAAGCCTGCGATCCGGCCGGAAACCTCCAGGCCCGGGATCTCGGATGCGCCCGGCGGCGGCGGATAGAAACCGCGCCGCTGCTGGACATCCGCCCGGTTCAGGCCGGCGGCAACGACATCGATGAGCACCTCCCCGGGGCCCGGCACCGGAACCGGCACGTCACGCAGTTCCAGCACCTCGGGGCCGCCCGGTTCCGAAATGTAGACCGCTTTCATGCACCACTCCCGTTCCCTGGCTCATTTGGCCTCTGCCCGCCAGCATGCCCCGGAAGCGTTCCGCGGCTGTGTTTTGTTGCAGGCAATGCCCTATGAAACACTACTGGGTGAGGAAGGTTGTCCGAGCGGCCGAAGGAGCTAGTCTTGAAAACTAGTGTGCGGTAACCCCGTACCAAGAGTTCGAATCTCTTACCTTCCGCAAAAGGACCCCTGTCCGCCAGCGATGCTGGCAGGCAGGGGTCCCTTGCTTTAAGGACAGGACCTACTTGGTAGTGAAGATCCAGAGTCCGTTGTCCCGGTCACTGCCGAGAATGTAGGTGTTGCCATCCTCGCCAATGAAGGTTTCCACGCCCCAGAAGTCGTTTCCGGCTTGGTCCAGGTAGCTGCCTACCTCCACCAGGTCGCACGTGGCGGTCTTGGCGGGGTCGGTGCACTGGATCTGCACCGCCCGCAGGCCACCGGAGTAGTACGACAGGTAAGCCATGGACGGATCCTGCGGGTCCACCGCTACTTCGTGGACGCTCAGGTCGCCGGAGTTCAGGGCGAACTTCGGATCATGGGCCTGCGGAATGGCGTAGGTGTCCAGGTCCTGCAGGGTTGCAGCATCGAACAGGTGCACGTAGCCCCAGCCGTCGAAGATGGAGCCAACCTCGATCTCCGCGCCGATGGTGCCCACGGCCGGGTTTTCCGGGTAGCTCCAAGGAGCGTTCAGCGGTGCGGCGTCGAAGAGGCGGTGGAAGGCTGCGTGGGTGGTGCAGACGGCCACCACGTTGTCGACGAATGCGCCCGATCCGCAGAACGGTTCCCCGCCGGCGGCGTCGCCGTTGTGGTGGTTCACGAACAGGACGGACTCCCAGCCGGCCAACACGGCTTCGTGGGCCTTTTCACCCGGGAAGCAGGCACCTTCAGGAGCGCTCGGGTCCCCCACCGGGCCGCGCTGGAGCACGATGATGGATTCCTCGCCCGGCTCCAGTGACTCCAGGTACCCCGGAATGCTCTCGGGGGTAGGGATCGGCGCCGAGTCGGGGCATCCGTAGCCGCCGTAGACGACGGGACCGTTCAGGGTCAGGTCATCGAGGATAGCCGGAGCCTGCCCGCCGCCCACCATCACGGACGGGTACGTGCCCGCGTTGGCGCCGCTGGTGATCTTGAATTCGTCGGTGCGGTACGGGGCGAAGTCCTCGTCCGTGCCGATGAAGAACCGGTTGTCCTGGGTGAACTCCGCCTGGTGGGCATTGCCCTCCGGGGTCAGCGAGGTACCCAGGGACTCCAGGAGTTCCGGATCAACATCAGCGAATTCGGTGTCCCCGAGGAACTTGGCATCGGCGGGGTTGTTCACGTTCATCAGGACATAGCCGCCGTCCCAGTAGGACAGCAGCATGATGAAGTCGCCGTTGATCTGCTTGACCACCATGTCGTGGAGGAACGAGTCCGTCAGCCCGATTTTCGGCTGGTCCACTTTGAAGGCATTGAGGTCGTATTCAGCGACGAGGCGCGGGCGCTGCGGCTTGCTGATGTCGAAAATGTCAACGTCGGTGAGTTCTTCGTTGTCCGAGACCACGACGTACGCCTTGTCTCCTGCGTCCCAGGCGAAAACACTGTGGATCTGGTTGCTGTCCCGGCTGCCGGGTTCCCGGTCGCCGAAGTTCTCGGACAGTTTCTTGGGGTTGCGCGGGTCGGACACGTCAAAGAGCGATACACCGCCCTTGCCGTTCTTTCCGCACTGTTCGTTGTTGACCACCAGCACGTCCCCGGTGAAGCCGGGCGTGGTGATGTTCAGAACCTGCAGGCCTTCGCCCGGCCGGCTGTCCTGGTGCGCCGGGATGAACCCGATGCGCTCCGGCTCCGTGCCCGGCGCGGGATTCGCCTGGTCCACCGTGGAAATATCCACGATGTAGACACCGGCGTCGGGGCTGGTCTGTCCGCCGGTCTCCGGACCGGCGCAGTCCGGTTCCCCCCAGTTGGCCAGGAATGCAGTGTTCCCGTCGGGTGAGACAGTGACATCGGCGATCAGGTCCTGCGTGTCTGTCAGCTTGACCTTGTCCACCAGTTCGATGTTTCCGGTGGCCCCCGTTCCTTTCAGATGGCCCTCGTCCATCCCATGCTGACCGTCCGGGTGTGCGACGGCGGATGTCAGCCCCAATGCTGACAGGGCGAGGGTACTTAGTGCTGCAAAAACAACCAATCTCCTGCTTTGTGGCATAGCTTGTCTCCGGCTGTAAGTTACCTGTGGATTCCCCCAATGCCGCCCAGCCTAGACCCGGGTTATTCCACTGTCTAGGGAAACTTTTAGGACGTCGGAGCGCTGCTGTCCACGATGGCTGCGGCGATCTCGTCGGCGTCGCGCAGGGTCCGCTGGCCGCTGCGGTACGCCGGGCTGCCGTCCTGCAGTGCCTCCGCCGCGATGGCGGTGCCCCACTGCGAGGACGACAGCTGCAGCCCGAGCACGTACAGGGCCTCCGTCACCGAACCGTTGGCTGCCAGGGCGCGGTAGGGGTGCGGAAGCACATCGAGGCCGGTGGACTGCACCGGAGCCCCCTCCGGGGTCATCATCAGCCGGGGCCGGACCAGCCCGTCCGCCAGCAGCTGCTCAAGGAGCGGTGACCGGTTCGCGGACACCCGGTTGCCTGGCGCCAGCGCTTCCACCATCGTCCGGGCCCGCACGGGGCCACCGTCCACCCACGGGGAGGACGCCGTGAACATCCGCTCCCTGCGGTCCACGTCGAACTTCGGGTCCGGGCCCACGAAGCCCACCACCCCGGCCCGCGCAAGCGCGGCCAACTGCTCGGCACGCATGGCCGGCGGGCCGCTTGCCAGGCCCTCCACGAACGACTCGAACCAGCCACGGAGCCCGGCAACCCACGAGGCATCGGTGATGCCGCCGTCGGCCACTGCCGTCTTGAGCACCGCGCGCCCGTGATGGAGCGCGCCGATGGCCATCTTGACGGGGTCATCCTCGCCAAGGGCGGAGCGGCGGGCGTCATCCAGCAGGTACTCCACCACGGCTGCGTCGTGCGCAGCGCGCGAAGGAAAGGAACGGCCCGCGAGCGGGGCGGCCAGGCCGTGCAGGTCCAGCCGGTGGCGGGGCCCGACGTGGACCGCCAGCACGCTTTCCACCCCGTCTTCCCAGTTGGCTGCGCTGTGCGCGTGCGGGTGCAGCGCCTCCTCGAGTGCGGCGAGAAACGCCGCGGAATCAGCGACGGCGGCGGGATGCGAGCGCACGAGGGTGGAGTAATACGCCCAGAGGGCGTCGCGGTGGAGCAGCGGCCAAAGGTCGTGGTCGAAGCCCGGAGTGATGCCGGCTGTCCGGAACCGCTCCAGCGCCGCCTCAGTGAGGTAGCGCAGCGTGACCGACGCCGGGTAGTAGCCTTCCAGCGCGGCTTTGGCCCGGTACGGGGTGCCGCGCCGGGAAGCGGCGATGATGACGGGCTCCTGGCCGGACGGTTCGTACCGCAGGCGCCCCCCGTTGCCGACGAACTTCCCGCCGCGGCCTTCGGTGAGCTGGCCCATCGTGTCGAAGAAGTTCAGCCCCATGCCGCGCACCAGGACCGTTTCGCCGGCAGGGATCCGGTCCCAGTCCACGTCCGCGGGCACCGCCGGCGGCAGGTAGCGCAGGCCAATCTGCTCCGCCGCGGCCTGCAGCGCCCGCTGTTCGTGGTTCAGCCGCGACGGCACGTGCCCGAGCGCCAGTACCACCGCGTTGGTGCGGAGCGTCCCTCCGGCGGCCAGGCCGACGTCGTACATCCCCCCGCCGGCCGGATGCACCGACACCGCCTCTGTCTCGTGGAACTCGATGGTGACGCTGGCCGGCGCTTTCGCCACCAGCTCCTCCAGGGTGCTGCGAAGGTAGCGGCCGTACAGGGCGCGGCTGGGGAAATCGCTGGCGCCCAGGACGGCCAGCTCGGCGCGTTCATCCCCGGTAAGGCCGGGCAACGGGTCCCGTTGCTGGCGGATCCGCCATTGGTCGAACGTGGTGCCGGCAAGCGGGGCGGGCAGCGCAGGATCCTGCGGAATCACCGTTGGATAGAAGGACTGCGTGTTCATGAGGTAAAGGCGGGACTGGCCCGGCTGCCACACGTGCCCGGGCCCCGCCGGGAAGGGATCGACGACGTCGATGTGGACGCGCATCCGGGACCCGGCGGCGGCTGCGTGCGCGAGCAGGCGCTCCAGGACGCTGGTGCCCCGCGGGCCGGCGCCAATGATGACGGCCCGGGTGCTCTGCGTTAATTCCACGGCATCCAGAGTACGGGCTGAAAGCAGGGCGTGGGCCCATCGCTTGACTTGCCAGCCCCAGGGGATGTTGTTTGGATGGGGCGCATGACCACCACTGCTGCTGATCCTGCGCCCGTGTCCGGCCCCGCCACCTCCCCCGAACCTACCGACGAGAACGTCTGGCTGGAGGAGATCTACGGTGAGGAACAGCTGGCCTGGGTCCGCGAACAGAACTCCCGCACCGAGGACCTCCTGCAGGACGCGGAGTATGCCGAACTCGAAGGCAGCATCCTGGAGGTGCTCGATTCCACCGACCGCATCCCCATGGTGGGCAAGCGCGGCGACTGGTACTACAACTTCTGGAAGGACCGGGAGAACCCCAAAGGCCTGTGGCGGCGCACCACCTGGGAGAGCTACTGCACGGACTCCCCCGAGTGGGATGTCCTGCTGGACGTGGACGCCCTGGCCGCTGCGGAGGGCGAGGAATGGGTATTCCACGGGGCCACCTTCCTGCGGCCTCCCGCGGGAGAACCCTACCGGCTGGCACTCCTGGCCCTCTCCCCCGACGGCGGCGACGCGAACCGCTACCGCGAGTTCGACGTCGAGGCCCGGGCGTTCGTGGACCCGGCGTCCGGCGGTTTTGACCTCCCGACGGCGAAGGGCAACGTGTCGTGGCTGGATGCGGACACGCTGCTGGTCGCCTCCACTGCCGGCGGACTGCCGGCGACGGCGTCCTCCTACGCCCGGACCGCGGTGACCCTGCGGCGCGGTACCGGCCTTGCGGCCGCTCCCCGGCTTTTCGAGGTGCCCGAGGACCACATGATGGCCGTGGTTGCACACGATTCGACTCCGGGCTTCGAACGGACCTTCGCCATTGACTGCATCGACTTCTTCAACCGGACCAACCTGGTGTGGCGGGACGGCGGGTGGGTGGTCATTGACGTTCCCAGCGACGTGAATATCAGCGCGCACCGGGAGTGGCTGCTGTTTCGGCCGCAGCAGGACTGGCTGCTCAACGGGACCACCTACCCGGCCGGTTCACTGCTGGCGGCGTCCTTTGACGGCTACCTGGCCGGCGGCCGCGACCTCATCGTCCTGTTCGCCCCGGACGCCCACACCTCCCTGCAGTCCTGGAGCTGGACCCGGAACTTCCTGCTGCTGAACCTCCTGAAGGACGTCTCCTCCGAGATCCGGGTGCTGGATCCGTCGCAGGCCGGGTCTGCCGGATCCGGGACTTCCGGCTGGGCGGCTTCGCCGCTGGACGCCTGCCCGCCGCTGCACGATGTCAACGCCTACGCCGTGGACGACGAGGACCAGGCAGCTGCCGACGGCGGTGCGGGCGACGATTTCTGGCTCGTCGCCACCGGGTTTACCACCCCCAGTACCCTGATGCGCGGCACGCTGGAACGCAACCACAGCGACGGCGGGGTCCCGGACGTGGTGAGCCGGCATGCGGTGGTGAAGGCGTCGCCGTCGTTCTTTGATGACGGTGGCTATGAAGTGCAGCAGCACTTCGCCGTGTCCGACGACGGGACCCGGGTTCCGTACTTCCAGGTTGCCGCCCGGGACCTGCCGCTGGACGGGCAGAACCCCACACAGCTTTCCGGGTACGGCGGGTTCGAGATTTCGCGCACCCCGGCGTACAGCGGGGCGGTGGGCAGGGCCTGGCTGGAACGGCGCACCACCGGCCTGCCCGGTGCAGACGGTGAAGCCCCGCATTCCCGCGGCGGTGTCTACGTGGTGGCGAACATCCGCGGCGGCGGTGAATACGGGCCCGCGTGGCACCGCGCCGCACTGAAGGAAAACCGCCACAAGGCGTACCAGGACTTCGCAGCGGTTGCCCGTGACCTGATTTCCCGTGGGGTGACGTCACGCGAGCGGCTGGGCTGCGTGGGCGGATCCAACGGCGGGCTGCTGGTGGGCAACATGCTTACCCGGTACCCCGAACTGTTCGGAGCGGTCTCCTGCGGGGTGCCGCTGCTGGACATGCGCCGCTACACCCGGCTCTCCGCCGGCCACTCCTGGATCGCCGAATACGGTGACCCTGACGTCCCCGGACAGTGGGAGTTCATCAAGACCTTCTCGCCGTACCACCTCCTGCGCGACGGGGTGGAATACCCGGAGACGTTCATCTGGACGGCCACCTCCGACGACCGGGTGGGACCCGTGCAGGCGCGCAAGATGGCGGCCCGCATGCAGGCAATGGGCATCCCCAACGTCTGGTTCCACGAGGCCCTCGAGGGCGGCCACGCCGGGGCATCGGACAACCGGCAGGCCGCCGCCCTGCAGGCGCGCAGCCAGCATTTCCTGTGGAAGGCCCTGGCAGGCGGGCGATCCTGATGGCTGGTCTACTTGTTCGGGGACCCCGGGTGGCTTCCTGCCTGGCGCCTCCGGAGCCCTCCATGGGGGGCTTGTGGGGCCAGCGCCCTGAACCTTTTGGGCCTTTTTCGGTGAAACCGCCCCGTTTTGCACTGCATGGCCGGATCTGCGTATCCTTGGTGGGCTAGTAATAGCACTCGGAGACGTGCCAGAGCGGCCGAATGGACTTCACTGCTAATGAAGGGTCGGGGTTAAACTCGACCGGGGGTTCAAATCCCCCCGTCTCCGCGTTTTTGATGAGTCGAGACATCCTTCACGGATGAGCCGGGTCATCGGTAACACCCCCGGTCTTCGGACCGGGGGTGTTTTCGTATCCGGACGTGTCCCCGCCGGTTCCGTCACTGGCACTACGCCTGGTGCCGGGATCGGCGGGAGCGCCGGCACGGTGCCTCGACTGGTCGGCCAGCTTGGCGGCGCCTCTGGGGTCAGCCGGCCTGGGCCAGCACCAGTGGCAGGACCGGCCCCGCGCCTGCCTGCTGCAGGGCACGGCCAGCGACAGTGACCGTCCACCGGCTGTCCACAAGGTCATCTATGAGCATCACCGGCTGGCCCCGAAGGGACGCGAGCGCCTGTTCCAGCTCGGCGCCCACTACGATCCGGTCCCAGACACCCGCCAACCGGTAAGCGCTGTTGCCGCCGCGGCCTCCTGTGGGTCCGCCGTGGGCCAGCTCCAGCTCACCCAGATAGGGGATGCGGCCGATCTCCGAAATGCCCTTGGCCAGGGAACCCACAAGTTCGGGCTTGCTCCGCGAGGGTACGCTCACGATCGCCGCGGGCCTGCCGGCACCGCTCCAACCCGGTGTGCGCCCGTCGCCGGCGCCCCACTCGCGCAGCACCTGGACACATGCCTGCAGCATGGCCGGATCGACGGGCCGGTCACCGGCACCGGCCGCGAACACCCCGCGGAGCGCGCCGCCCCAACCCAAGTCTGTGAGCCGGGCAAGGATACGCCCTTCGGACAGGCTTTCCCCCGCCTTCAGCTTTCCCTTGACGGGAACGCCCAGCCGGTCCATTCCGCTCGGCCACTGCAGCCGCGGTTCCAGGACACCGCCCGCCCTGCTGAGAGTCTGGCCGGCTGCATCGGTTGCATCGGCGGCAATGTCGGCGGGGAACCACCGGCCGGCGCAGTTATCGCATCTTCCGCATGCCCGCGCCGTTTCATCGTCCAGGACTGAAGTGATGTATTCCATCCGGCAGCCGGCGGTGTCCTGGTAAACCACCATGGAGTCCTGCTCGTCAACGCGGGCCTGGGCGATCCGCCGGTACCGGTCCGCGTCATAGATCCAGGGCTGCCCGGTGGACCGCCAGCCGCCTCCCACCCGCTCCACGGCGCCATCCACGGAGAGCACCTTCAGCAGCAGTTCAAGCGGCGTGCGGCGCAGGTCCACCCGTGCTTCGAGCGCCACAGTGGACAGTGCAGTTCCGGCATCGCCGAGAACGTTTAGGACCGCCGCCGCTTTTTCTTCCGAGGGCATGGAGGCGGTGGCAAAATACTGCCAGATGTCCCGGTCCTCCGATCCGGGCAGCAGCAGGACATCCGCGTTGGCCGCTCCACGACCGGCCCTGCCCACCTGCTGGTAGTAGGCAACCGGCGAAGAGGGCGCGCCAAGGTGGACCACGAACCCAAGGTCCGGTTTGTCGAAACCCATGCCCAGCGCGGACGTGGCCACAAGCGCCTTGACGTGGTTGTCCTTCAGAAGTTGCTCGGCGTTTTCCCGGTCAGCCGGGTCGGTCCGGCCCGTGTAGGCCAGCACTTTGTGGCCGGCCTCGGCCAGAAGCCGGGCGGTGTCCTCGGCGGCGGAGACCGTCAACGTGTAAATGATGCCGCTGCCGGGCAGGTCCGCCAGGTGCGTCAGGAGCCAGCCAAGCCGCTGGCGGGGATCCGGCAACGCAAGGACGCCCAGGCGCAGGGACTCCCTGCCCAGCGAGCCGCGGATGGTGAGGACGCCGGACCCCAGCTGTTCTTCGATGTCGTGCACCACGCGGGAGTTGGCCGTGGCGGTGGTGGCCAGCACCGGGACCGTCTCAGGGAGCTGCCTGATCAGGTCTGCGATGCGCCGGTAGTCCGGACGGAAATCGTGCCCCCAGTCCGAGATGCAGTGCGCCTCATCGATCACCAGCAGCCCCGTACGCCGCATCAGCTCCGGCAGCTGGGTCTCCCGGAACGCCGGGTTTGTCAGCCGCTCCGGCGAGACCAGCAGGACATCCACCTCATCCGCGGCCAGCTGTTCCCGGACGGTGTCCCACTCGAGCTGATTGGCCGAGTTGATGGCGACCGCGCGCACCCCCGCCCGGGCTGCCGCGGCCACCTGGTCCCGCATCAGGGCCAACAGGGGCGAGACGATGAGCGTGGGCCCGGCACCCCGGCGCCGGAGCAGCAGGGATGCCACGAAGTACACGGCCGATTTGCCCCAGCCGGTGCGCTGGACCACCAAAGCCCGCCGACCGCCGTCGACCAGTGCCTCGATGGCCTCAAACTGCCCGTCGTGGAAATCCGCCTCCGGATGGCCCACCAGGCCGCGAAGTATTTCAAGCGCCTGCCCCCGGGTCGGAGACGGCGCAGTGGCAGCGGACAAGGATGCGGTGGAATCGGAAAGTACGGTGGCGTGCTGGTTATCGACCATTGGTTCAGTATCCCAGCCACCCCCGACAGCGGGCACACCGCCGGCAGCTGTGTGGAAAACAGCGGGCCGGTCCCACTGCTCCTCCACAGAGAGCCGGATTCCGGCCTGTCCACGTAAGATAAGGCGCGTGACTAGCGAACAAACAACGACTTTTGACCTCTCGGCATCCTTCAAGGCCTACGACGTCCGGGGCATCGTGGGCGAGACCATCACCGCCGAAATCGTCGAAGCCGTGGGGGCAGCGTTCGTTGACGTCCTGCAGCTCGAAGGACAGACCATCCTGGTGGGCGGCGACATGCGGCCCTCCTCTCCCGACTTCAGCAAAGCCTTCGCCAATGGTGCAGCCGCCCGCGGCGCCAGCGTGGAACTCCTTGACCTGATCTCCACGGACGAGCTGTATTTCGCCTGCGGCTTCCTCAACCGGGCAGGAGCCACCTTCACCGCCAGTCACAACCCTGCCGGATACAACGGCATCAAGATGGCAAAGGCCGGCGCTGTGCCCATCTCCTCCGAAACCGGCCTCAAGGACATCCAGACGCTCGCCGAGCAGTACCTCAACGAGGGCACCATTCCGGCCGCGGAAAGCCGGGGGCAAATCAGTGTCCGGGACGTCCTGAAGGACTACGCCGAATACCTCCGCCAGTTGGTGGACCTCTCCGGTTCCCGTCCGCTGAAGGTCGTGGTGGACGCGGGTAACGGCATGGCCGGCCTGACCACCCCTGCGGTGCTCGGCGACGCGCTGCTGCCCAAGCTCCCGTTCGACATCGTCCCCCTCTACTTCGAGCTGGACGGATCCTTCCCGAACCACCCCGCCAACCCGCTGGAACCGGAGAACCTCCGAGACCTGCAGGCCGCCGTCATCGAGCACGGTGCGGACATCGGCCTGGCGTTCGACGGCGATGCCGACCGCTGCTTCGTCGTGGACGAAAAGGGCGAGCCTGTGTCGCCGTCGGCCATCACCGGAATGGTGGCGCGCCGCGAAATTGCCCGCGCCAAGGCGCAGGGCGAGGCCGTGCCCACGATCATCCACAACCTCCTCACCTCGCGCGCGGTCCCCGAACTGGTGGCGCACGACGGCGGCCGCGCCGTCCGCACGCGGGTGGGCCACTCGTTCATCAAGGCAGTCATGGCTGAGGAAGGCGCCGTGTTCGGCGGCGAGCATTCCGCGCACTTCTACTTCCGCGACTTTTGGAACGCGGACACCGGAATGCTGGCAGCAATGCACGTCCTTGCGGCCCTCGGCGAGCAGGACGGACCCCTGTCCGAACTGGGCCGGGAATACGAGCCCTACATCAGCTCCGGTGAAATCAACTCCGAAGTCGAGGACAAGCCCGCAGCGGTGGAACGGGTCCGGGCGGACTTCGCAGGCGAGGACATCACCATCGATTCCATGGACGGCAGCACCTTCACCGCCAATGACGGCAGCTACTGGTTCAACCTGCGCCCGTCCAACACGGAGCCCTTCCTCCGGCTCAACGCCGAGGCGACGGACCGCGCCACCATGGAACGCATCCGCGACCGGGTGCTGGCATTGGTCCGGGCCTGAGCATGGCCGAAACCGCAGGACATGTGCCCTTCGAACCCGAATCCTCCTGGCGTGAGTCCGTTCCGGAGGATTCGGCCACCGATCTGGAAAACCTCCTGGGAACCGGCATCAGTGCCGCCCAGGAACAACTCCAGCGCAACGGCGGCTTCCTGCCCTTCGCCCTGACGGTCCAGAACGACGGCGAGGTGCGGCTGGTTGCCGTGTCACCGGCTGACGCGCCGGAGGGGACGGACGCAGACTTCGACGCCGATGTGATGATCAGCGACCTGCAGGCCGTGCTGCGGCAGAACCGCAGCGGTTTCCGTGCGGCCGCCGTGGTTTGCGACGTCCAACTGGTGGAGGACGATTCGGACGCCATCCACGTTGCCGCGGAGCACAGCGACGGTTCGGTGTTCGCAGCCGTGCTGCCGTACGTCGCCAACGCCGAGACCCGAACCCTGGAGTTCGGCGAGCTCGGTGCGGATTCCAGCCAGCCCGCCATCTGGGTGGACTAGACCGGCAGCTGCCATGAAAATCAACGCCTTCGCAGATGTGAGCCTGAGGGCACTCATGGTGTTGGCCGCCGCCCCGGAGGGAACTCTGCTGACGACGCAGAACGTGGCGGACTCGGTGGCCACGCCCTACAACCACGTGAGCAAGGCGATGGCCAAGCTGCGCAGCATGGGTCTGATCGAAGTGGTCCGTGGCAGGGCCGGCGGAGCGACGCTCAGCCATGCCGGCCGGACCGCCACTGTGGGTGCGATCCTGCGCGGGCTCGACACCCGGAGCGACCCTGCCGACTGCGTGGCGCCCAGCGGCAACTGCCCCCTCATCAACGAATGCCGCCTCCGTGCGGCCCTCGCCCGCGCCCGGGAAGCCTTCTACAGCGAACTCGATTCGGTTCGGATTGCGGACCTTCCCGTGTCCCGGCAGATGGCCCCTGTCTTCGAAATGATCGGGCTTCGCCCCGGCCTGGAGCGCTGGCGCTAGGGCCGGTGCGGCCCAATTTGCATCCTCTTTCTACGACCTGTAGAAATTGAGCCATGAATACATGCATTCCAAATGCCAGTATTCGCGAAGGCCGGACGAAGGCCCCGGCCGCTACCTCAGGAGTTCCCGTGCTCTCGGACAAATCCCGCCCCATCATCGAAGCAACCCTGCCTTTGGTGGGCTCCCGCATCGGGGAGATCACCCCCAAGTTTTACTCCCGCCTTTTCGCCGCACATCCGGAACTGCTGGACGGCCTGTTCAGCCGCTCCAACCAGCGCTCGGGCAACCAGCAGCAGGCCCTCGCCGGAAGCATCGCCGCTTTCGCGACCCACTTGGTGAATAACCCGGGCACCCTGCCGGAAACCGTTCTGTCCCGGATCGCCCACAAACACGCATCGCTGGGCATTACCGAACCCCAGTACCAGGTGGTCTACGAGCACCTGTTCGCAGCCATTGCCGATGACCTGTCCGAGGTGATCACCCCGGAAATCGCCGAGGCCTGGACCGAGGTCTACTGGCTCATGGCGGACGCCCTCATCAAGATCGAAAAGGCCCTGTACGCCCGCCAGGCCAACAGCAGGATGTGGGCTCCGTGGCGCGTGGCCGCCAAGACTCCAGCCGGCACCGGCGCCATGACCTTCACCTTGGAGTCCGCGGACGACACGCCCATCACCGAGGCACTTCCCGGCCAGTACGTCAGCGTCAAGGTCACGCTGCCGGACGGCCTCCGCCAGGTCCGTCAGTACTCCCTTTCCGACGACGCCGGCACCAGCCGCACCTTCACCACCAAGCTGGACGACGGCGGCGAGGTCTCCCCCGTGCTGCACCGCGACGTACGGGTGGGCGATATCCTCGAAATCTCAAACCCCTACGGCGAAATCACGCTCAAGGACAATGAAGGTCCCGTCATCCTCGCGTCCGCCGGGATCGGCTGCACGCCCACCGCGTCCATCCTCCGCTCCCTCGCCGAGTCCGGTTCAGACCGCCAGGTCCTGGTCCTGCATGCGGAAAGCACGCTCGAAAGCTGGGCGCTGCGCGGCCAGATGACGGACGACGTCGAACGCCTGAACGGTGCCGAACTGCAGCTCTGGCTCGAAAAGCCTGTCGAAGGCGCCAAGGAGGGCTTCATGTCCCTGCGTGAAGTGGACCTTCCCGCTGACGCGTCGCTGTACCTCTGCGGCCCGCTTCCGTTCATGAAGAACATCCGCAACCAAGCCATCAACGCCGGCATCCCCGCCACGCGCATCCACTACGAGGTTTTCGGACCCGACATCTGGCTGGCCAGCTGACTCCCTTCCACGTCGATTGCTCCATACCGGCCGTTTTCACGCCTCAAAACGACCAAAGCGGAGCAATCCATGGGTGGGTGGACGACGGCGGCCCCGCACCTTTCACGAAAGGTGCGGGGCCGCCGTCGTACTTTAAGGGTTCTGCGCCATGAAGATCAGCCGAGGCGGGACTTGAGCCCTTCAAGCTCGGAGCGGAGCGCTTGCGGAAGGGACTCGCCGAAGTTGGCGAACCATTCCTCGATGGACGCGAGCTCGGCTGCCCACTCGGCGGGGTCGACCTTCACCGCTTCCTCGACCTGCGCCGGGGTCATGTCCAGGCCCTCCAGGTCGATGGCGTCCCCGGTGGGGACGAAGCCAATAGGGGTTTCGACGGCGTCGGCCTTGCCCTCGAGCCGCTCGATGGCCCATTTGAGCACGCGTGCGTTGTCGCCGAAGCCGGGCCAGGCGAAGCCGCCCTCGGAGTTCCGGCGGAACCAGTTGACCAGGAAAATCCTGGGCAGGCGCTCCAGGTTAGCCTTGGCGGACAGGTTGACCCAGTGGTTCAGGTAGTCCCCTGCGTCGTAGCCCATGAAGGGCAGCATCGCCATGGGGTCGCGGCGGACTACGCCGACCGCACCGGCTGCTGCTGCGGTGGTTTCTGAAGACAGCGTGGATCCCATGAAGATGCCGTTGGACCAGCTGCGCGCCTCCGTGACCAGCGGGATGGTGGTCTTGCGGCGGCCACCGAAGAGGATGGCGGAGAGCTCCACGCCTTCGGGGCTGTAGTATTCCTGCGCCAGCATGTCGATCTGGTCTATTGGGGTGCAGAAGCGCGAGTTGGGGTGCGCGGCCGGATTGTCCGAATCCGGCGTCCAGGAATTGCCCTGCCAGTCAGTCAGGTGGGCGGGCACTTCGTCCGTCATGCCCTCCCACCACACGCCGCCGTCGTCCGTCAGTGCAACGTTGGTGAAGATGCTGTTGCCCTTGGCGATGGCACGCATGGCGTTGGGGTTGGTGCCCCAGCCGGTTCCGGGAGCGACGCCGAAGAGACCCGCTTCGGGGTTCACCGCACGCAGCTCGCCTTCCTTGCCGAAGCGCATCCAGGTGATGTCGTCACCTAGGGTTTCCACCTTCCAGCCTTCGATGGTGGGGTCGAGGAGGGCGAGGTTGGTCTTGCCGCAGGCAGAGGGGAAGGCAGCGGATACGTAGTAGGTCTTCTGCTCGGGTGAGGTGAGCTTCAGGATGAGCATGTGCTCGGCCAGCCAGCCCTCGTCGCGCGCCATGACGGAGGCGATGCGCAGGGCATAGCACTTCTTGCCGAGCAGCGCGTTTCCGCCGTAGCCGGAACCGAAGGACCAGATGGAGCGCTCTTCGGGGAAGTGCACGATCCACTTGTCCGGGTTGCAGGGCCACGGAACGTCTTCCTGGCCGGGCTCCAGCGGGGCGCCCACGGAGTGCAGGGCCGGCACGAAGAACGCGTTGGTCTCGGTGATCCTGTCCAGGACATCGGTGCCGATGCGCGCCATGATCCGCATGGAGGCAACCACGTAGGCGCTGTCCGTGATCTCGACACCGAACTTCGGGTCCTCGGCATCCAGGTGGCCCATGACGAACGGAATGACGTACATGGTGCGGCCGCGCATGGAGCCTGCGAACAGGCCGCGCAGCTTTTCCTTCATCTCGGCCGGGGCCATCCAGTTGTTGGTGAAGCCGGCATCCCGCTTGTTCTCCGAGCAGATGAAGGTCTGCTCTTCGACGCGGGCCACGTCCGCGGGGTCCGAGAAAGCGGCGAAGGAGTTGGGGAACAGGTCCTGGTTCAGGCGGGTCAGGGTTCCGGCCTGGACGAGCTCGTCCGTCAGGCGGGTGTTCTCCGACTCGGAACCATCCACCCAGTAGACACGGTCGGGCTGCGTCAGTTCAGCAACCTCTTCAACCCATGCCAGCAGACCGGCATGTGTAGTGGGTGCTTTCTCAAGCAGCGGCTTCTGCGCCAGATCGCCCATTTCGGTTCCCTTCCTCGGGTTCATCGGTGTGTCCTAAATGCTATGGTCCGTACCACCGGCCATTTTCGGTCCGCCGCCGGGCCTCAGGCCGCCGAAAATCCAAAAACCGCGCCGATTCAACAAATTTTTCCCTCAAATCGGCGGGTTAAGTGATCAAGGTCACCTATACCGGTCTAGTCATGCAGATTACACGTGTTTGGATTTGGCACGAAGGGCCACCCTCGCGTAAAGTAATTCGAGGTTCGGGGAGAGCGGTTCTTCTCCAAGAACACGAGATGCGCCCATAGCTCAGCTGGATAGAGCGTCTGTCTACGGAACAGAAGGTCAGGGGTTCGAATCCCTTTGGGCGCACAAAATGAAACACCCCGGTCTTCGGACCGGGGTGTTTTTTGTTGCCCGGCCGGACGTTTTCGACGCTGAACTCCGTTCCCGCTGCGCAGCCTCATTGACGCACCCCAGATATGAAGAGCGCCGGCGCGCAGTCGCGTCGAAATCACTCAGTCGCGTCGAAACCAGCTATGCGCGTCGAAAACGCCAGGCGCGTCGGAAACCACCTCGCGCGTCGAATACCCGGGCCCACCAGGCCCACTGCGCAGCCCTCACAGGAAGCCCCGCGCCACAGCCCGGCTCCCCGACCGGGCGTACGCTGTCCCCATGACGCCTGATCCCCAGAACCGTGAATATGACGTAGTCGTGATCGGCGCAGGAGCCGTGGGGGAAAACGTTGCAGAGCGGGTTGTCCAGGGTGGCCTCACTGCGGCGCTGGTGGAGGCAGAACTGGTCGGCGGTGAGTGCTCGTACTGGGCATGCATGCCGTCCAAAGCCCTGCTGCGGCCCGGCACCGCACTGCATGGCGCGCAGACGATGCCCGGAGCCAAGGAAGCAGTGACCGGAACACTTCACGCGGCCGCGGTACTCGAGAACCGGGACAGGTTTACTTCCAACTGGGAGGACGTCAGCCAGGTGCAGTGGGTCGAGGAGGCGGGGATCGAGTTGATCCGTGGCCACGCCCGGCTGACGGGGCCCAGGACAGTAGAGGTGGCCGGTACTGACGGCACCTCGCACCTGCTGGCCGCCCGCTGCGCAGTGGTCCTGGCCACGGGGTCCATGCCCACCACTCCCCCTATCGAGGGACTGGATGAGGTTGAAGTCTGGGGCACGCGCGAGGCGACGTCCGCCAAGGAGATCCCTGAGCGCCTGGCAGTCCTGGGTGGCGGCGTGGCGGGGACTGAACTTGCGCAGGCCTTCGCGCGGCTGGGTTCCGCCGTCACCCTCGTGGCGCGCGGCCGGCTCCTGGGCAACTTCCCCGAGGAAGCCGCACAGTTAGTTGCCGCCGGGTTGCGCGCCGACGGAGTGGATATTCGCACCGACACGGCAACCCACAGCATCACGACGGACGACGACGGCGCGCTGTGCCTCCTGGTCGATGACGGCTCCGGAGGCCGCACCACAGTCGTGGCCGACAAAGTGCTGGTGTCCACCGGCCGGCAGCCCGCGCTCCAGGGCCTGGGCCTTGAAAGCCTCGGCTTCGAAGCCGACGAACAGGGGAACCTGACGCTCTCCACCGACACGACAGGCCTGGTCGGGGGCGCCCCCGGCGAAGGATCCTGGCTCTATGCGGTAGGCGACGCCGCGGGTAAACATCTCTTCACCCACCAGGGGAAATACGAGGCCCGCGCCACCGGCGACGCCATTGCGGCCAGGGCGAAGGGCGAACTGGACGGCACACCCCGGGCCTGGAGCCGCTACGCCCAAACTGCCAATGACCACGCCGTCCCCGGCATTGTGTTCACGGATCCGGAAATCGCGGCTGTGGGCAGAAACCTGAAGCAGGCACGGGACGATGGCTACAACGCTTCCACGGTGGAGCTGCCCATCGAAGTGGCCGGTTCGTCCCTGCACGCCGAAAACTATCAGGGCTGGGCGCAGCTGGTGATCGACGAGGACAGAAAAGTCCTCCTGGGCGCGACCTTCGCCGGTCCGGATGTGGCAGAACTCCTGCATGCTGCCACGATCGCCGTGGTGGGCGAAGTTCCGCTGGACCGGCTCCGGCATGCCGTCCCGTCCTATCCCACCCTCAGCGAAGTGTGGCTCCGGCTCCTGGAAAAATACGGGCTGTAGGAGAATCCTCCGGCGGGCACGTAGGGGAGGAGCCCGGTTCCCCAGGGTTTTCGGGGGATGATTGATCACATGCGCCAGATGGGGAACAGCGGAAAATTTGCGGTCATCACCGGCATCGTCGCGGCCGGACTCCTGGTTCTCACCGGGATGACGCTGGCGCTGCCGGTGTTCGTGGCTTTCGCCGGCGTCCTCGGGCTCGCCTACCTGGCCTGCATCCTGGAACTCATCCTTCGTCGCCGACACGTAATGCTGGTGCTCGGGGGGCTGTGCACCAGCCTCGCAGTGGCCGGGGCCTTGGCCTTCCTGGGCACCTGGGAGCTCTCCTTCGACGGCCAGTCGTCCCTCATCGGCACGCCGCTGCCCACCGACGATCCGGACACGTACTTCGTCCTGTCCGCCGGCTCGCTCGTCGCCGCCTTCGCCGTCCTGTTCATCGGCGCTGTCTGGCCCGGCCGCGCACCGGCAGGGAGGGCAGCGCGGAAACCGCCGGTCCGGCGGGCGGCGGCAAGGGGCGCAACACGGCCTGCGGTGCAGCGCGCCACCCAGCCGCGGACTGCAAGGCCGCAGCCTGCGCAACCACGCACGACGGCGGGCGGCCGCGCCCCGCTGCGGCAGGCGCCGTCGTCCGCGCAACGGCAGGGGTCCGCTGCAAAAGGCGCGGCAAAGCCAGGCGCCGCGGCTAGAGGGACGGCAAAGCAAGCCCCGCCCAGGCAGCCTGCCCGAAAGCCGGCGCCGCGCCGCTGACGCGCCCGTCCCGGCGGCGTCAGACAGGTGGACGGGCAC
Organism: Pseudarthrobacter sp. NPDC092439; assembly: GCF_044754945.1. Taxonomy (NCBI): domain Bacteria; kingdom Bacillati; phylum Actinomycetota; class Actinomycetes; order Micrococcales; family Micrococcaceae; genus Pseudarthrobacter; species Pseudarthrobacter sp. NPDC092439. Next base: position 10,412 of record NZ_JBIVQB010000009.1, on the reverse strand, counting down.
CGGAACCAGCGCCTTTCAGTGCGCGCGCGGAACCTTGAACCGGGTAATGCGGGCGTCCTGGCCGTCCAGTTCGGCCCACGGCTTCTCCGTCTCCAGGACGGTCAGCGCATTGGTGGGGTAGCGGGTGGCGGCGTCCATATAGGCGTCGTGGTCCGAATCGCGGGAAGCCAGGTGCATGGCGAGGTCCTGGACGCCGGGCAGATGAGTGATCAGCATCAGCGTGGTCACGGTGTCCGGCACATGGTTCACCACGGCGAGAATCCCGAGGGCCGACGCTTCGTACAGCCCGTCCTCCAGCTTGGGCGTCGGCGCCTTGTCGCCGAGCTCCGAGCACACCCAAGTGCAGGTCTGCCGGGTGCGCAACGCGCTGGAACACAGGATGAAGTCCGGCACGATGTTGTGCTTGAGCAGCCACCGCCCGGCCAGCGGCGCTTCACGGTGTCCCCGCTCCTCGAGGGGACGCTCGTGGTCCGCCACGCCGCCAGGCCAGTCGGCCTTGGCGTGCCGCATCAACACAAGCCGTCGAAGATGGTGCCCACTCATGGCCCAAGCCTAGTCCCAAGCCGCGGGGCCCAATGCCGGGAGAGCCCAGCTAGATGGAGTATTCCGGAGCGGCCCAGACAACAACCTCGGGGTGCTCGTAGAACCGGTAGCCCTGGCCGCGTACGGTACGCACGGTGTTGGCCAGACGGCCCAGCTTGGAGCGGAGGCGGCGGATATGGACGTCGATGGTGCGCTCATTGGGCACTTCCTCGGCATTGCGCCACAGGCCCTCGAGCAGTTCGTCGCGGCCCACGGTGCGCGTTCCGTTCTCCACGAGGTAGTTCAGCAGCTCGAATTCCTTGAACGTCAGGTTCAGGGATTCGCCGTCCAGGTGTACCTCGCGGCGGGCCAGGTCGATCAGGACACCGGAGGGGCGGGGCTCCTGCTGCGCCGGGCGCGGGGTTTCGGTGCGCTGCCGGGCGTTGACGGTGGGGTCACCAAACGTTGAGCGTACGACGTCGAGCGCGGAACCTGGGGTGCCGGCGGGGGCTATGGCAACTGCTGCGTAGCTTTCGGCACCGGCCACCAGCGACTGGGCGTAGGCACGGATTTCCTGGGCGAGCTTGGCAATGGAGGTACCGGCTGCTGCAGCGGTTTCCTCATCGATGCCCATATACAGGACGAAGCCGCGGGCTACGTTGTCGTTGGCCACTGGGCGCACTGCGTTGGGCCCGGCCACTACGGGAGTGGGGGCGGTCATGGGCGCGGATTCTGCCTGCGGGACTGCGCGGAGCTGGCCGTATGAGTTGGGGTTGTAGCCCTGGGGTACGTAGCCCGTGGCCGGGAAGCTGCTTCCGGCGCCGACGGGAGCGGCAGGCGTCCGCTGCCCGAAACCGGGACCGGGGCGGAATCCGGTGGACTGGGCAGCCTTGGCGGCGTTACGGACGGAGATATGGACGTATCCGGATGCAACTGACATGAATGCTTACCTCAATGTGAATGGCCGTCATCGCGGCTCGAATGCTTGGTCCCCGCAATGCTGGGGAGGGGCGCCCGACGCTGGGCTAGTGGGGCGAATGCCTAAGAACTTCAAAGGGTGGGAAGGTCAGGCGTGCATTCGGCAACAGCGCATCCCGGCGGCAGCAGGTGCGCTGTGCCAGTAATCTGCGGCTGCAGGTGCTGTTGAGTTCTTGTTCACATTGGAAGTGTGACGCGTAACAATGCGAACTTGCAAGTAACAATGGACCAAACCGTCCGCATTATGAGACGAAATGGACTAATGTGCCGCAAATCACGATTCAATTACTCGGCGGTAACAGCAACGAAAATGCCAATACCAGTCGGTAACCCGCTCAATACCAGCGCTTTATTCGGATGACTGCCGCAAACGATGTCTTTAATGCATTTTCCCGCACGGGCGTGAAATCGCCCCGCCTGCACGGGTTCGCTGTCCACCCGGACCGGCATTCGGACACCAGGCCGACAGTGTGCGGACGACCTCCGGGCACGGCGTTCAGGTCGTTAGGCTGAACTTCACAGCGGGCGCACAGGCTGCCCTAAGCCCGGCTACAACGAGAGATCGGAGAGTTGCTCCATGGCCACTTCGCACTCCATGACCAACAACCTGCCGCAACTCTCCCACCCCGACGGCTCTCCGATCCGCGCCCTGGTGGTCGATGACGAGCCCAGCCTTTCCGAGCTGATGAGCATGGGACTGCGCATGGCCGGCTGGTCCGTGGCGGTTGCTGCCGACGGTCCGCAGGCGGTGAAACTGGCCAAGGAGTTCCGGCCCGACGTCCTGGTGCTGGACGTCATGCTCCCAGGGTTCGACGGCGTTGAGCTCCTGGGCAGGATCCGTACCTTCGCGCCTGAGGTGCCGGCCCTGTTCCTCACCGCCAAGGACGCCGTCCAGGACCGGATCCTTGGGCTCGCGGCCGGAGGCGACGACTACGTCACCAAGCCGTTCAGCATGGAGGAGGTCCTGCTCCGCCTGCACCGCCTGGTGCAGCGCTCCGGAGTGGCCGCCATGGACACCGCCGAGCTGGTGGTGGGAGACCTGGTCCTCAACATCGATACCCGCGAAGTAACCCGGGCCGGAGATGACGTCCAGCTCACCGCAACCCAGTTCGAGCTGCTCCGGTACCTCATGGAGAACCCGAGACGCGTGGTCAGCAAAGCCCAGATCCTGGACCGCGTATGGAATTACGACTTCGGCGGCCAGGCCAACATCGTGGAGCTGTACATTTCGTACCTGCGCAAGAAGATCGATGCCGCGCACCCGCCCATGATCCACACCGTCCGGGGTGCAGGTTACGTCATCAAGCCGGCGGACTAGATGGCATTCTCCGGTCCAACGCCGCCGGCCACCGCACGGCCTGCCGGCTCCAGCGGAGCGCCGCGGAACTGGCTGAAGCCGGCCACCTGGCACCTCCGGACCCGGCTCACCGCTTTGGCCATGGCCCTGCTCATCACGATCTGCGGCGCGGTCGGGGTAGTCAGCTACGCCTCCATGGACACCTTCCTGACCCGCCAGCTTGACGACCAGCTGACCCAGGCCGCGGAGCGGTCCAACGATCCGGGACGGCCACCCATGGGTGGCTTCAACGGGCGCGACCCGCTGGATGCCCGGGGGCAGAGCGTCGGGACGCTGAACGCGCGCATCGTTGACGGCCAGGTCAACAGTGCAGGATTTCTGGCCCCGGACACCACACGGTCAGCGCTTTCGGCGAAAGACAAGGAGACGCTCCAGGCGCTGGCGGCCGGCTCCGCACCGGTGGACAGGAAGCTGTCCACCGGCAACTACCGGCTGGTCGCCGTGCAGACATCGTTTGACGACGTCCTGGTGACCGGGCTGCCGCTCGCTGCCAAGGAAAGCACGCTGGCCTCCCTCGTATGGACCTTCCTCTTCGTGTCGCTCGGCGGGCTGCTGCTCGTGGGATTCGCCGGAACGGTGCTGATCCGCCGCACGATGAAACCGCTGGAGCAGCTTTCCGGGGTGGCCACCAGGGTTTCCCGCCTCCCGCTGGACGCAGGCGAGGTCGCGCTGGCAGTGCGGGTGCCGCCGTCGAACGCCAATCCTGGAACAGAAGTAGGCAGCGTGGGACACGCGCTGAACCTCATGCTGGACCACGTGGCCAACGCGCTGCAGGCCCGGCAGCGCAGCGAGACCAAGGTGCGGCAGTTCGTAGCTGACGCATCGCACGAGCTGCGAACTCCCCTGACTGCGATCCGGGGCTACACCGAGCTGCTCCGCATGACCGAGCACTTCACGCCTGAGGGCGAACGGTCACTGGCCCGCGTGCAAAGCCAGTCCGAGCGCATGACGGCGCTGGTGGAGGACCTGCTGCTGCTCGCCCGGCTGGACGAGGGGCAGCCGCTGAAGCTGGCGGACGTGGACCTGACCCAGCTGGTGATTGAAGGTGTCAGCGACGAGAAGGTCATGGCGCCGGGGCACAACTGGCGGCTGGAACTGCCCGAGGAGCCCGTGGTCGTTGCCGGCGATGCTGCACAGCTTCGCCAGGTGCTGATGAACCTGTTATCCAACGCGCGCAAGCACACGCCTGCCGGCACCACCGTGGAGACGAGGGTCAGGGTGGTTCCCGGCGGCGCCGCGGAGGTTGCGGTAACGGACGACGGCGGCGGGATTCCCCCGGAGTTCGTGGACAAGGTCTTTGCCCGGTTTGCCCGCGCAGACGCGGCGCGGAAGGGCGCCTCCGACCGAAGCGGCCCTGCGGCGGCCGAAGGGACCAGCGGCCTGGGGCTGTCGATCGTACAGTCCATTGTGGAGGCGCACGGCGGCACCGTCAGCGTCGAGTCACGGCCCGGCCGGACGAGCTTCATAGTCAGACTGCCCATTACGTCCGGGTGAGGCGGCAGGCAATGGCGACGCGCCGCCGTCGTGATCTCTGTTACCAAAATGTGACTTCGGCCTGAAACTCCTGTACCGTCGAATGGTGCGCTTCCGTTCGTGGCGCATGTCCGGATGACGCCGAGCTCTGCCGCTTCCCGGACTCCGATAGACCGATGGCAGAGGCGGGGGACCCACCGTCCCGGGCACGCTATCAGGCCCTTGGGGTTAAGCCAGCACGTGAATGTTCCGTGCGGCCGGATGCCCTCATCCGAACCCGACAGCTAACTCCGCAGGTGTGAGAGGCGATCCATCATGTCTGAATTCCAGGTAGAACCGCGCCCAAATTCTGGCGTTCCCACCCGCGCAGCCGCCCGCGCGGCCAAGCGCTCCCGCCGTGGCACCTTTCCCGCATTGGGGCGCCGGGCTGCCGTGCTGGCGGCATCCTGCGCGCTGCTGGTGGGCGTTGGCGCTGCAGGCCAGGCCACAGAGTCGATGACCCGCGCTGCATCCACGGAACCCGCGGCCACGCAGCTCTCCCCCGCTGAGCAGCAGGCGCAGCTGGCCCTCGAAAAGAGCGAGCTCCAGTCCGCCGCGGCAGAAGCCGCCGCCGCCAAGGCAGCCGCCGCCAAGACGGCCGCTGCTGAGAAGGCTGCCGCCACGAAGGCTGCTGCCGCGAAGACGGCCGCCGAGAAGGCTGCAGCTGCGAAGGCTGCCGCAGACAAAGCCGCGGCCGAAAAGGCTGCTGCCGCGAAGGCCAAGGCTGCGAAGCCAGCCGCCGTGAACGACCCCGCTGGCGCGCAGGCCTACGCCGCCAGCCAGCTGGCGGCGTACGGCTGGGCGCCGGACCAGATGCAGTGCCTGAAGACGCTGTGGACCAAGGAATCCGACTGGAAGACCACGGCCACCAACTCCAGCAGTGGCGCATACGGCATCGTGCAGTCCCTGCCTGCCGAGAAGATGGCAAGCGCGGGAGCCGATTACCTCACCAACTACCGCACGCAGATCAACTGGGGCCTGGACTACATCAAGGAGCGCTACCAGTCACCGTGCGGCGCGCTGAACTTCCACTACGCCAACAACTGGTACTAGGCAGGACCGGCCCGCCGGCCGGGACCGGCAGGGCGGGGTCTGTTACCCGTCCTGCCGGCTAACCTGCGATGCCGTACAGGCGGTCGCCGGCGTCGCCCAGGCCCGGAACGATGTAGGACTTTTCGTTGAGTTTCTCGTCGATGGAGGCCAGCACGATGGTCACGTTGGCGCCGGAGAGTTCCTCTTCGAGCTTGGCCAGGCCTTCCGGGGCGGCCAGCAGGCAGATGCAGGTGACGTCAGAGGCGCCCCGCTTGAACAGGAACTTGATGGCCTCGCGGAGGGTTCCGCCGGTGGCAAGCATCGGGTCCAGCACGAAGATCTGGCGGTCCGTCAGGTCCTCAGGCAGGCGCTCGGCGTAGGTGATGATGTCCAGGGTTTCCTCGTCGCGGGCCATGCCCAGGAAGCCAACCTCCGCCGTGGGGACCAGTTTGGTCATGCCCTCAAGCATCCCCAGGCCGGCGCGGAGGATCGGAACCACCAGCGGCGTGGGCTTGGTGAAAGCCGTACCCACGGTGGTGCTGACAGGGGTCTCGATAGTGACTTCTTCGGTGCGGACCTCGCGGGTGGCCTCGTACGCCAGCAGCGTGACCAGCTCCTCCGTCAACTGCCGGAAGACCGGCGAGGGGGTGTTTTTGTCCCTCAGGACGGTGAGCTTGTGGGCGACCAAGGGGTGGTCAACAACGAGAGTGCGCATGGGTCCAAACTATCACCCGGCACGATGGTCCCCCGGGCCGCGGCCCCGGCCCGCATCCGCTCCGCGCTCCCCCTGGTGTTCGGGCATGTGGTCGTGGATTTTCTCCGCCACGACGTCCCGCACCACGGGGTGGTCGAACGTGGGTGCGGGACCCACGTGTTCCTTGCGCCTTGTCAGATGGAAGAGCCTGTGGGCAAGGATCACCAGGCCCACCCAGGCACCGCCCAGCAGCCAGCCGGCAGTGACGTCCGTGAGCCAGTGGTGGCCAAGGAAGACCCGGCTCAGGCCCATGGCGATGATAAAAATCACTCCCGCGGTGACGGCCATAACGCGCACCCAGAGCTGATGGAACTGCAGGCACAGGACGTACAGCAGCACACCGATGACCACCGTCGTGTTGAGCGTGTGGCCGCTCGGGAAGGACGGCGAGTGCTCGAACGGGGGGACGGCTTCCGAGTGGTCGGGCCGCGTCCGGCCTACCAGGCGCTTGCCGACGGTGGTGGCGTAGATGGAGACGGCCGCGGCACCGCCCACCAGGATAATCGGCCGCCATGTCCTGCTCAGGAAGGTTAACCAGGCGGTGAGGATGCTGGCCAGGATGGGCATCCCCACCCCGCCGCCAATATTGGTGAACCCCGTGACGAAGGCGTCCAGCTCCGGGTTCCGGAGGGTCTGCGAGTACTCCAGCGCCGGAATGTCGAGGTTGGTGAGCCCTTCGTCATCCACCACATTCGAGTAGACCTCCGCGCCGAGGAGCGCGAGTGCCACCACAAGGCTGCCGCCTACGATCAATGTCAGCCAGAGGGCGGCGTACGGCTTGATCCATTTGTCCATGCGGTCTTTGACAGTACTCACTGTGCCTCCCGGCGGATGGTCGTCACGGGCTCTGGGGATCCTTCGAAACTATCATTGAGCCATGGTCTCCGCAGGAAAATCACACCACGAATGGATGGGCCTCGCCCTCGCGGAGGCCCGTCGTGCCCTTGCCACGGCGGATGTGCCGATCGGCGCCGTGGTCATAGGGCCCGACGGCGGCCTGCTGGGTTCCGGTCGCAACCAGCGGGAGGAGCTCGGAGACCCGACCGCCCATGCCGAGGTGGTGGCGATCCGCGAGGCGGCGGCCCGGCTCCGTGAACGGGCAAGGCTTGGCGGCGGCGCGGACGACGGATGGCGGCTGGCCGACTGCACTCTGGTGGTCACCCTTGAACCGTGCGCCATGTGCGCGGGAGCGGTTGTGTTGTCGCGGATCCCCCGGGTGGTCTTCGGCGCGTGGGACGAGAAGGCCGGGGCGGCAGGCTCGGTGTTCGACGTTCTGCGCGAGCGCCGCCTCAACCATTGGGTGGAGGTCTACCCGGGCGTCCGTGAGGCCGAATGCGCCGCCCTGTTGCGGGAGTTTTTCGCGACCCACCGGATATAGGGCTGCAGGCCTGGCGCGCGTTTTCCGCGCGCCTGGTCTTTAGCCGCGCAGCGCCTCCAGGACCGTGCGCGCGGTGTGCTGCCAGTCCGGCAGCCTGGAACGGGCATCAAGCGCGGCCGTGCGCCACGTGGCCCGCAGCTGCGGATCCTCCAGCCAGCGGCGGACGACGGCAGCCAGTTCCGCCGGGCTTTCCTGCCCGCCGGGTGCCAGGGGAACCGCGGCACCGGGCAGGATGTGAGCGGGGTGTTCGGAGCCGCCGGACCCGGAAATTCTGTGGCCGAGGGCTTCCACCGCACCGGTCCCGTCCCGCACTACCACCGGAATGCCGCGGGCCAGGGACTCTGTGACTGACATGCCAAAGGCCTCCTCCCGCGAGACCAGGAGACTTAGGTTGGACAGCGCCCACTCCCCCTCGAGTGCAGCACCGGAAAGTTCTCCGGTGAGCCGCAATCGGTCCGTCAAACCAAAGCGCACCAATGCTTCCCTCACCTGCGCGGCATATCCGGGATCCGCCTGATCAGAGCCGACCAGCGCTGCGGTCCAGTTCAGGTTCTGGAGCTTGGCCAGCGCCTCCACCACGAGCAACTGGTCCTTGTTCGGGAGAAGCGCCGCCACGATCACGATGTGGGGAGGGGCCGATCCCGGCGCCGGCGGCGCCGCATCCGTTCCGGGCAAGGCCACATGGATGTTGAGGCCGTGCCTCGCCTGGAGGGTCCGTGCCGCGGTATTGCTGGTGGAGACTACCCCTGCTGCCGCTTTCAAGGCGCGCGCCTCGCTGGCCAGGGTGGGGTTGCCGGTGGTTTTCGCCACCGTTTCCCCGGTGTCGGGAACCGTCATGTGGACCAGGACCCAGGGCGGCCGCCCTGCTTTGGCGGCGAACTCCAGTTCGTCCGGCGCGCCCACCGCCACCAGCCCATCCACCATGACCACGGCTCCGCCGGGACCGTACTCCTGTTTCGGTTCCAAAAGGCCCGCGAACCGGCGTCGTTCGCGGGGAGAGGCGGCCGGCCAGGACCCTTCGACGGGAACTACCTCAACCTCGGCGGCGAGCATGCGAAGACTCTCAACCAGCCGGGAGTTATAGACGTTCCCGCCGGAATGGTGCCGGATGTTGCCCGGGACCAGCAGCCGGATGGAGGGCGGGTTCACACTGGTGCCGGGTCAGTCGGCGAGATCCAGCGAAAAGGTCGCCCAGGCATCCGGATTTTCGCGGAGGGTGACGTCGATCCCAGCGAGCTGCGCGCCGTCGTCGGACTTTTCAACCTCCCGGGCCACGCGCCGGGCGACGTACTCGGCGAGGGCCTCGGTGGTGCTGAGTTTGCCCGCGAAATCCGGGTGATCGTCCAGGTTCCGGTAGCTCAGGTCCGCGAGGACCTCCTCGATAATGGTGCCGGCGGCGCCGATATCCAGGACGATCGCGTCCGCGTTCAACGCCCGGCGGCGGAAGGTCACCTCCGCGACGAAGGTTGCCCCATGCAGCCCCTGGGCAGGGCCAAATACCTCCCGCGGGAGGCTGTGCGCGATCATGAAGTGGCGTCGGACGGTCAGGCTGAACATGGATTACCTCAGGTTCTGTTGCTGGAGTCGGTGGGATATTCGATCACGTGGCAAAGCGCGTCGCGCCTGCCGCTCGCAAGTTCCTTGACCACTGCGGGGAGCTCGGCGAACGAGGACGAGCCGGTAAGGAACGCGTCAAAAACAGGGTCGGCCAGAAGGGAAGCGGCCAAATCGAGGCGGTCCGCGTTGGTGCGGCGATGCCGGCGTGCGCGGGCAACCACGCCCACCTGGCTCGCCCTGATGGAGAGGCGCCGGGCGTGGAAGTCCTCTCCGAGCGGCACGGTCACGTCCCGGTTGGCGTACCAGGACATTTCGATAATGTCGCCCTCGTCACCGGCCAGCTGCAGGCTGCGCTCCAGGCCCTGCTGGGAGGCTGAACAGTGGAAGACAATGTCGCAGTCAGCCGCGGCTTCATCGGGGTGGACGAAATCCACTCCCAGGGCGTTCGCCAGCCCCTGTTTGGCGGGGTCGAGGTCCACGAGCTGCAGGCGTTCCAGCGGGAAGGACCGCAGGAGTTTTGCCACCATCCCGCCCACCAGGCCAGCGCCGACCACTGCAACCCTGTCCCCCAGCCGCGGTCCCGCTTCCCAGAGTGCGTTGATGGCCGTTTCCACTGTTCCGGTGAGGACCGCCCGGCGCGAGGGCACGTTGTCCGGGATCCTGGTCAGCGAGTCCACGGGGACGACATACCGGTCCTGGTGCGGGTTGAGGCAGAAAACGCGCTGCCCCTTCCACTCCTCGGGGCCCGCCTCCACGATGCCAACGGACAGATAGCCGAACTTCACCGGGCCTGGGAACTCGCCCTCCTGGTGCGGTGCGCGCATTTCGCTGGCGACCCGCGGCGGAACGGCGGCGTGGTGAACCACCATTTCCGTGCCCTTGCTGATGCCCGAGTACAGGGTACGGACGAGGGCTTCACCCCGGCCCGGCGCCTGGATTTTCTCGGAACGAAGCTCGCCCTGCTCCTTGGCGGTGGTCCAGTAGGCGGTGGCGTCGATGGTGGGATTCGAATTAGTCATCTTGCTGATGAATCTATCCGCCATGGTGCGTACCGCAAAAGCCCGCCACTTCATCCGCCTTGGGTCTGCAGCAGTCCGGTGGTGTGGATCGTTTCGAGGAATGCCTCCCAGACGTCGCCCAAGGGGTCTTCGGGGAGGGTGTCGGGGCAGGGGTAGGTGTCCCAGGCGGGGTGCGCGGGGTGGAGGTCGCGGGCATCGATGTAGTGGCGGCCGGTTGGGTCAGGTGGTGGGTCATCGGGCGGGTATTCGGTGTTCGGGCAGGAGTGCTCCGGGTCCGTAGGGTTCGGGAGGTGTTCGGGCAGC
>NZ_JBIVQB010000008.1:0-92564 GCF_044754945.1 Pseudarthrobacter sp. NPDC092439 | reverse complement strand
AGGGTGTGGGAGAGTAGGTCACCGCCGGACACACATTGGTCGAGGCCCCGAACCACCAGGTTCGGGGCCTCCCACATTTAAACACCCACACCCCCGGGCAACGCTCTCCCACACCCGGCACCCAACCGCGCAACGCTCTCTCACATCCGGCACCCAACCGCGCATCGCTCTCTCACATCCGGCACCCAACCGGGCAACGCTCTCTCACATCCGGCAACGAACCGCGCATCGCTCTCTCACATCCGGCACCGAACAGCGCATCGCTCTCTCACATCCGGCAACGAACCGCGCATCGCTCTCTCACATCCGGCAACGAACCGCGCATCGCTCTCTCACATCCGGCACCGAACAGCGCAACGCTCTCTCACCGGCAACGAACCGCGCATCGCTCTCTCACATCCATGAGCGTTCGGCATGGCCGTTGACGTGTGAAGATGGCCACGATGAGGCGCCTGGCACCCGGTACGTAAGCCGCCGGGGGCGTGCTCCCCTAGAATTGATGGAGATGTACGGACTTCGAAGCGCTTGATTTCGGGTTGCGTAGGAAAACGAAACACGGATACGAGCGGCTGCAGTTGCGCCAGTAGTCGGCTCTCAACAGGAGGAATCCACATGGCTGAGCACAACGGCGGCAACCGCAGGAATGACCGCGGGCCCTTCCGCGGCAACAACAACTCCGGCGGAGAGCCGCGCGGTTTCCGCGCCCGCACCAACCGTGACGGATCTGATTCCGCCGGCCGGCCCGAGCGCGGCGGTAAGCCCTTTGGTGACCGTGACCGTAAGCCCTTCGGCGACCGGCCTCGCCGCGACGAGGGCGAACGTAAGCCTTACGGCGACCGTGAGAACCGTTCATTTGGTGACCGGTCGCCCCGCGACGAGGGTGAGCGCCGGAGCTTCGGTGGCGGTGACCGGGACCGTAAACCGTTCGGTGACCGGGACCGTAAACCTTTTGGTGACCGGGACCGTAAACCTTTTGGTGACCGGCCGCGCCGCGACGAGGGCGAGCGTCGACCTTTCGGTGGTGGTGACCGGGACCGTAAGCCGTTCGGTGACCGGCCGCGCCGCGACGAGGGCGAGCGTCGACCTTTCGGTGGTGGTGACCGGGACCGTAAACCGTTCGGTGACCGGGACCGTAAACCTTTTGGTGACCGGCCGCGCCGCGACGAGGGTGACCGCCGCACCTTCGGTGCAGGGGAGAACCGTAGGCCCTTCGGCGACCGGCAGGACCGCGGACCCCGCAACTTCGACCGTTCCGCTGACAGGGGCCCGGACCGTGGCTTCAGCCGCGGCCCGGCACGCGACGGTGACAGCCGGGATACCCGGGTCGACCGCTACTCCCGTGACAACACCCGTGACTCGGGCCCCCGCGGCTACGGCCGCCAGGAGGACCGCCCCGCACGGGTCCCCAACGTGCGTGACCTCCGCAGCGCCAACCGCCCGGACCGCGAGCGTTCGCCGGAAATTGACGAGGACGTTACCGGCAAGGAGCTGGACCGCGCCACGCAGCACCAGATCAAGACCCTCGAGGCCAAGAGTGCCGAATGGGTGGCCCGCCACCTGGTGATGGCCGGCCGCCTGATCGACGACGAGCCCGAGCTGGCGTTCCAGCACGCCCTGGCGGCAAGCCGCCGCGGCGGCAGGCTCGCCGCCGTCCGCGAGGCAGTGGGCCTCACTGCCTACGCCGCCGGACATTACGGTGAGGCGCTGCGGGAGTTCCGCACGTACCGGCGGATCAGCGGCTCCAACGTGCACCTGCCGGTGATGGCGGACTGCGAACGCGGCCTTGGCCGCCCCGACCGTGCCTTGGACGTGGCACGCTCCGAGGAAGCACAGGACCTGGACGCTCCCGGCAAGGTCGAGCTCGCCATCGTGGCGGCTGGCGCCCGCACCGACCTGGGACAGCTGGACGCAGCGGTCGCGGAGCTGGAAATCGCGCAGCTGGACATCAACCGGGCCTTCTCATACAGCCCCCGCCTCTTCCGCGCCTACGGTGACGCCCTCGCTGCGGTGGGCCGTGAGGCTGAGGCGGAGAAGTGGAAGAAGCAGGCCGTCGTCGCCGAAAACGCGCTGGGCCAGGGCGTCGATGAAGAACCCGACATTATCGACCTCGGCTGGGACGAGGAAGAGGAAGCACGCGAGGAGGCCGAGCGCCGCCGGTTGCTGGCAGGTACCAACAAGTCAGCGGACAGCCGGTCCTCCGACACCGCGGACGCAGCAGGAACGGACGACGCCGGCACTCCCGGCTACGCCGAAGCTGCCAGCGCTTCACCCGCCGACGTCCAGGACGCCAACATCGACGACGCCGAAGCCGACTACTTCGTCTCCGACGACGCGGAATCGGACCAGGACTCGGTGGACGAGGATGAAGAGCACACCGGCGGCCCGACAGAGGACGGCTCGGCCGAGGGGCTCGACGGCGCACAAAGCCACGATGATGCCCCGAACGCTGACCGCAACGAGGACTGACAGGTGGCAGAGGTGTCCCTGATTTCCCGTTTCGACGCGCTCCTGTCCGATCTGGACGGGGTCGTCTACGCAGGACCGCACGCCATCCCGGGCGCAGTGGAGTCCCTGCAGCAACTGTCCGCCTTGGGCATCGGCCTTGGCTATGTGACCAACAACGCCTCGCGCTCTCCGGCGCAGGTCGCCGCGCATTTGCGTGAGCTGGGCGCCCCGGCTGAGGACCACCAGGTGGTCGGCTCGTCCCAGGCCGCTGCGGAGCTGCTGGCGTCCCTGCTGGCGCCCGGCGCGCGGGTCCTGGTTACGGGCAGCGCGGCGCTGGCGCACGAAGTCGAACTGGCGGGGCTCGTTCCGGTCCACAGCCAGGATGAGCAGCCGGTGGCTGTAGTCCAGGGCTTCAACCCCGAGATCGGCTGGAAAGACCTTGCCGAGGCGGCCTATGTGGTGTCCGCCGGTGCCCTCTGGGTTGCCACCAACACTGACATGTCCATCCCTCAGGCGCGCGGGATTGCCCCCGGCAACGGAACACTGGTGGCTGCGGTCGCGGCGGCCACGGGCCGGCAACCCAGGGTTGCCGGTAAGCCGGAGGCCCCCCTGTTCCACACTGCTGCCAAGCGCCTGGGGGCTGAGCGCCCGCTGGTGGTGGGGGACAGGCTGGACACTGACATCCTGGGCGGCAACAATGCCGGCTTTGCCACCGTTGCGGTCCTGACCGGCGTGGACACCCGGGACAGCATCCTGGCGGCACGGGCGGCCGAACGCCCCGCCTACATCATCGAAACCCTTGCGGACCTTTACCGGCCGTACCCCGAGGTGACGCACGAGGACGGCACGTATTACTGCGGCGGGGCAACGGCCAGGGTCGCGAACGGCGCCGTGGGCGTCATCGGCCGCCAGGATGACCTGAACGCCTGGCGCGCTGCCTGTGCTGCCTGGTGGGCCGCGACGCCGGACGCCGCCGCGCCCCATGCGCCCAAACTGGCGTGGCTTGATCATTAGACTGGTCGGATGACTGAGGTGACCGAACCTGGCGAATCCGCAGCAGCCCAGCCGCCCGCGGAGTGGCCCGCGCCTGACGCGACCGGGCTTGCAGCCGGAGCCGGAGTGACCGACCAGGTGGTGGCCGAAGCCATCAAGCGCCTGGAGGCCGTGCCGCACCTGCCAGTGGGCGAGCAGGAAGCTGCGTACAACGAGCTTCATGACGACCTCCTGGCGGCCCTCAACGCGGACCCCACGGATACGGCCAACAGCATCGCGGACGGCGGCGCCTGATGCCGCTCCGGCTCGACCAGGCGCTGGTGGCTCGCGGGCTGGCCCGGTCGCGGACCCACGCCGCAGCGCTCATCTCCGAAGGTAAGGTCAGCTCCGCAGGACTGGTGCTCGCCAAGGCCTCCCTGCAGGTGGATGACGCGCGGGATCTCGAAGTGGAGCACGACGTCCGGGACGAGTATGCCAGCCGGGCCGGGCATAAACTCGCAGGTGCCCTGGCGGAGTTCCCGCAGGTGCTGCCCGAAGGCAAACGCTGCCTCGATGCCGGCGCATCCACCGGCGGTTTTACCGACGTCCTCCTAAGGCGGGGCGCCGCGCACGTGGTGGCGGTCGACGTCGGACACGGCCAGTTGGTGCCCCGGCTGCGGGAGGACCCGCGCGTGGAAGTCCACGAGGGCCTGAACGTGCGGTACATGCAGCCCTCGGACATCGGCGGGCCGGCAGACCTGACTGTCGCAGACCTTTCGTTCATTTCCCTGACGCTCGTAGTCCAGCCCCTGGCGGACTGCACGCGGCCAGGCGGCGACCTGGTGCTGATGGTCAAGCCCCAGTTCGAAATCGGCAAGGACCGGCTGGGCCGTACGGGGGTAGTGACGTCGGAGCGGGAGCGCCGGCTGGCCGTTGAAAAGGTGGCCAGGGCGGCGTTCGACGCCGGACTGGACCTGTGCGGATTGGCGGCCAGTCCCCTTCCAGGCCAGGACGGAAACGTTGAATACTTCCTGTGGATAAGACGCAGGATGGGCCAGGACCTGCCTAAGATCGAAGAGCGGGAGGCAGCTGTGTCTGCTCTGCTTGGACGAATCTGGCCGAACCACTAGAGAGCGGAACCGAATGAGCAGGCGTGTACTGGTCCTTGCCCACACCGGCCGCGAGGAATCGCTGAAGGCTGCCTGGGAGGCGTGTGCCCTCCTGCACGCTTCCGGCATCGTGCCGGTGATGCAGGAATCGGAGCTCCAGGACATGGAGCGGTTTTTCGGACACCTGGCGCAGCCGGTGGAGATCCTGCATGACCACGTCCGGCTTCCCGATGTGGAACTGGTCATGGTGCTCGGAGGCGACGGCACCATCCTGCGCGCAGCGGAACTGGTCCGCGAGGTGGATGTCCCGCTCCTGGGCGTGAACCTTGGCCACGTGGGGTTCCTGGCCGAAAGCGAGCGGGCGGACCTCGCCCAGACGGTCGAATGGATCGCCAGCCGCGAGTACACGGTGGAAGAACGGATGACCATCGACGTTCAGGTGTGGGTGCGCGGCCAGAAGATCTGGCACACGTGGGCCCTGAACGAGGCGGCCATCGAGAAGGCCAACCGGGAACGGATGATCGAGGTGGTCACTGAGGTGGACGAGCGTCCGCTCACCTCCTTCGGTTCGGACGGGATCGTCCTGGCAACGCCCACCGGTTCCACGGCGTACGCCTTCTCCGCCGGCGGCCCGGTGGTCTGGCCCGAAGTGGAGGCACTGGTGATTGTCCCCATCAGCGCGCATGCGCTTTTCGCCAAGCCGCTGGTGGTGTCACCACGCTCGAAGCTCGCCGTCGAAGTCCTGGGCCGCACCGACGCGCAGGGGGTGCTCTGGTGCGACGGGCGCCGGTCCGTGGACCTGCCGCCGGGCTCCCGGGTGGAAGTCACCAAGTCCGGCACGCCCGTCAGGCTGGCCCGGACGCACCAGACGCCGTTCTCGGCCCGGCTGGTGCGCAAGTTCGAACTGCCCATCCACGGCTGGCGCGGTCCTGTTCCGAAGGCGGAGGCCATCACCACAGGCCCCATCCCGGTGGTCCGGACCCCGCGCCCCATGCCCCCGCTGCAGGCCGCACGCCCGGATGCAGACACCGATCCGTCAACCGCGAAGTGAACCGATGCTTGAAGAACTGAGAATCCGCGATCTGGGCGTCATCACCGACGCGACCCTTCCGCTGGGACCCGGGCTCAGCGTGGTGACCGGCGAAACGGGCGCCGGCAAGACCATGGTGGTCACCGCCGTCGGGCTCCTGCTTGGGGCCCGGGCCGACGCCGGCGCGGTGCGCAGCGGCGCCAAGAGCGCAAGCGCCGAGGCCGTCGTGAAGCTCGAGGCGGGCCACCCCGCCGTGGTACGGGCCCTGGAGGCGGGCGCCGAGGCGGAGGAGTACGACGGCGCCGCGGAGCTGATCCTTGCCCGCCGCCTCGGGGCCGACGGACGCAGCCGGGCTTTCCTGGGCGGCCGTGCCGCGCCGGTGGGCGCCCTGGCGGAGGTGGGCGAATCGCTGGTGGTGGTTCACGGCCAGTCGGACCAGATCCGGCTCAAGGGGGCTGCGGCCCAGCGGGGGGCCCTGGACAAGTTCGCCGGGGACGCGCTGGCCGGGCAGCTTGCCGCCTACCAGGAGCTGTACGCCGGCTGGAAGGCGAACCAGGCCGAACTGGACACGCTTCGCAGCGAAGCCCGGGACCGGCTTCGCGAGGCAGAGTCCCTCCAGGCCGCCCTGGCCGAAATCGACGAGGTTGATCCGCAGCCAGGTGAGGACGAACTCCTGAAGGCCGAGGCGGTAAAGCTCGCCAACGTGGAAGAGCTCCGGATCGCGGCCAGCACGGCCCACCAGGCCCTCATAGCCGAGGATTTCGGCGAGGCGGGGGATGCCACCACCCTCATCGACGCCGCCAAGCGGACCCTTGAGCACGTGGCGGAACACGATGCCGAACTCGGCGCCGCTGCCGCACGCCTCGCCGAGGTGGGATTCCTGCTCAACGACATCGCCACGGAGCTGGCCAGTTACCAGGCCGGTCTCGACACTGAAGGCCCGGAGCGGCTGGCAGAGATCGAGGACCGCCGTGCCGCGCTGGCCAGGCTGGTCCGGAAGTATGCACCCAGCATTGACGAAGTGTTGGAATGGGCGGAGAAGAGCCGTGCCCGGTTCGACGAACTGCAGGACGATTCCAGCCGGATCGAGGCCCTGGAAGCGGAAGTGGTCCGGGCGGAAGCCGAGCTGAAGAAACAGGCGGCAGCCATCAGTAAGATCCGGACGAAGGCCGCGAAGGATCTCTCTTCCCGGGTCAGCGCCGAGCTGACCGCTTTGGCCATGGCGGACGCCACCCTGGTGATCACCCTCGAACCGGCGGGCCAGCTCGGCCCGCACGGCGCGGATGACATCAGCTTCTTGCTGCAGCCGCACGCCGGAGCACCGGCAAGGCCGCTGGGCAAGGGCGCGTCCGGCGGTGAACTTTCCCGCGTGATGCTGGCCATCGAAGTGGTGCTGGCGGCCGTGGACCCGGTGCCCACTTTTGTCTTCGACGAGGTCGACGCCGGCGTGGGCGGACGGGCCGCCGTCGAGATCGGCCGAAGGCTGGCCATGCTGGCGCGGCACGTGCAGGTGCTGGTGGTCACCCACCTTCCCCAGGTGGCGGCGTTCGCGGACCAGCACATCACGGTGACCAAGACGTCGGTCCGGGGAGCCGACGGCGGCACCGCCACCGGGTTCACCTCCAGTGATGTGCGCCTCCTTAACGGGCCAGAACGGGTCCGCGAACTGGCCCGCATGCTCGCGGGCCAGGAGGACTCAGAGTCTGCGCGGGCGCATGCGCAGGAACTGCTGGACGACGCCAAACTGCTGCCACAGCGCGCCTGAGCGGCCCGGACGCGGGTCCCGTGGCGGGCCATTCCAGCTGCCCGCTGGACGGGCTGCCCTTGCCCATCGGGATCCGGGACTGCAGACTTGGACGTTTGGGGGAACAGTGTCCCCGTCCGTGGAAGGCTCATTTGATGATAGGCTCGAATTCCGTGGTGCAGCGATCAAATTCCCGTGTAAATTCCCGGTTCCCGGGCTCGTCCAAGACGACCAAGCACATCTTCGTAACCGGTGGTGTGGCGTCCTCGCTCGGTAAGGGGCTGACGGCTTCGAGCCTCGGCCACCTCCTGCGGGCGCGTGGCCTGTCTGTAACTATGCAGAAGCTCGATCCCTACCTGAACGTGGATCCGGGCACGATGAACCCCTTCCAGCACGGCGAAGTCTTCGTCACCGACGACGGCGCCGAGACGGACCTGGACATCGGACACTACGAGCGCTTCCTGGACGAGAACCTCGAAGGCTCGGCCAACGTCACCACCGGCCAGGTGTACTCCACGGTGATCGCCAAGGAACGCCGCGGCGAGTACCTGGGGGACACCGTCCAGGTCATCCCGCACATCACCGATGAGATCAAGCGCCGCATGCGCCTGCCCGCCGAGGGCAAGAACGCTCCGGACGTCATCATCACCGAAATCGGCGGCACGGTTGGCGACATCGAATCCCAGCCCTTCCTCGAATCCGCCCGCCAGGTGCGGCAGGACATCGGCCGCAGCAACGTGTTCTTCCTCCACGTTTCCCTGGTCCCGTACATCGGTCCGTCCCAGGAACTGAAGACCAAGCCCACGCAGCACTCCGTTGCCGCTTTGCGCTCCATCGGCATCCAGCCCGAGGCCATTGTGATCCGTTCGGACCGCGAAGTGCCCGAAGCCATGCGCGAAAAGATCGGCCGCATGTGCGATGTGGACATCGACGCCGTGGTCAACGCCGCGGACGCGCCCAGCATCTACGACATCCCCAAGACCCTGCACAGCCAGGGCCTGGATTCGTACATCGTGCGGGCACTGGACCTCCCGTTCAAGGACGTGGACTGGACCAGCTGGGACCGGCTCCTGGAAGCGGTGCACAACCCCAAGCACCACGTGGAAATCGCGCTGGTGGGCAAGTACATCGACCTGCCCGATGCCTACCTCTCGGTCACCGAGGCGCTGCGCGCCGGCGGTTTCGCCAACGAAGCCAAGGTCAAGATCCGCTGGGTACCGTCCGACGAATGCGAAACCCGCGAAGGCGCCATCAAGGCGCTGGACGGCGTGGACGCCATCTGCGTCCCCGGCGGCTTCGGCATCCGCGGCCTCGAAGGCAAGCTTGGCGCCCTTAAGTTCGCCAGGGAAACCAAGCTCCCGGTGCTGGGCCTGTGCCTGGGACTGCAGTGCATGGTCATCGAATACGCTCGTAACGTGGTCGGCCTGGAAGGTGCCTCCTCCAGCGAGTTTGAGCCGGACTCCAAGTACCCGGTCATCGCCACCATGGAAGAGCAGCTGGAATTCGTCGAAGGCGGCGGGGACCTGGGCGGCACCATGCGCCTGGGCCTCTACGAAGCCAAGCTGGACGAAGGTTCCGTCATCGCCAAGACCTACGGCAAGACCAGCGTGAGCGAACGCCACCGGCACCGCTACGAGGTCAACAACAAGTACCGTGACCAGATCGCCGCCCAGGGCCTGGTCTTCTCGGGCACGTCGCCGGACGGCAAGCTTGTTGAGTACGTCGAGCTGCCCGCTGACGTCCACCCGTACTACGTGGCCACGCAGGCCCACCCGGAACTGAGCTCCCGGCCCACCCGGCCGCACCCGCTCTTCGCCGGCCTGGTCAAGGCCGCCCTGGACCACCAGAACGGCGCCGCCACGGCGGCCGCCGGCGCGTCCGGAGCCAAGGCATCGGGTAGCGTAGCGGCTAAGTAACGCACAACAGAAGAAGGACGGCGCGATGCCCGGTACACCTGAAACCAATCCTGCTGCAGGCCACGTTTCGGATGCACCGAGCACGCGCCGTCTCTTGTCTACCGAGAAGGTCTACGACGGCCGGATCTGGGATGTCGTCAGCGATACGTTCCAGCTGCAGGATTCCGGCCACGCCCTGACCCGGGACTATATCGACCACCCAGGCGCCGTGGCCGTCCTGCCCATGAACAAGGACGGGGAGATCCTGCTTCTCAAGCAGTACCGGCACCCCGTGGGCATGGACCTGTGGGAGATCCCGGCCGGGCTGTTGGACGTCGAAGGTGAGGACTTCGTGGCCGGAGCCGCCCGGGAACTCGCCGAGGAAGCAGACCTCGCCGCCGGCACCTGGAACGTCCTGGTGGATTTCTTCAACTCGCCGGGCTCGTCCAGCGAAGCCATCAGGATCTACCTGGCCAGGGACCTTACGGAGATCCCGCGCCCCGAACGGCACCACCGCACGGACGAGGAAGCGGAAATCGAATTCCACTGGATCAGCCTGGACGACGCCCTTGCCGCCGTTCTGGCGGGCCGCCTGCACAACCCGAGTGCCGTCGTCGGAATCCTCGCAGCGGCCGCCGCCCGCGCTGACGGCTACGCAAGCCTCCGCCCCGCTGACGCCCCCTGGCCCGAACACCCCAGCCAGCGCTGATGGTTCCATCGGCTGAAGCTGCGCCGGTCCGCCCGGCGGCACCTCCCGGCGCCATTGAGAGGGCCATCACGGACTACCTGCAGCACATGGGCGTCGAACGCGGCCTCGCCGCGAACACGCTGGCCGCCTACCGCCGCGACCTAGCCCGCTACTCCCGCTACCTGGCCGCCGCGGGCTGCACCCGCCCCGAGGACATCACCCGCCGGCACGTCACCGGTTACGTCCAGGCCCTTTCGGACGGGTCCGACGGGGGCTCCACGCTGGGCGTGCGCTCTGCGGCCAGGACGGTGGTTGCGGTCCGTGGCCTGCACAAATTCTGGGCGGTCGAAGGCCACACCCCGGCAGACCCTGCAAGTGAAGTGCACCCACCCATGGCCGGCAAGAGGCTGCCCAAGGCCATCAGCGTGGACGAGGTCACCCGGATCCTGGAGGCGGCCGGCACGGACACGGCCACTGGCCTTCGCGACCGGGCCCTCCTTGAGTTCCTTTACTCCACCGGTGCCCGGATCAGCGAGGCAGTGGGCCTGGACGTGGATGACATCTCCCTGCCAGAGAGGGAATCCCTGGAGGGAGGTCCCGCCATTGTGCGCCTGTTCGGCAAGGGGTCCAAGGAGCGCCTGGTGCCGCTGGGCTCCTACGGTGCCCGGGCCCTTGACGCCTACCTGGTCCGTGGCCGGCCACTGCTGGCCGCCAAGGGCAAGGGCACCCCAGCGTTGTTCCTGAACGCCCGTGGCGGACGGATCAGCCGGCAGAGCGCATGGACCATCCTGAAGGCGGCCGCGGAAAAGGCCAACATCACCCGGGACGTCTCGCCGCACACGCTGAGGCACTCGTTCGCCACCCACCTCCTGGAAGGCGGCGCGGACGTCCGGGTGGTCCAGGAACTGCTGGGGCATGCGTCCGTCACCACCACCCAGGTGTACACGCTCGTTACCGCGGACACGCTCCGTGAGGTCTATGCGGCGGCGCACCCACGGGCCCTCGGATGAGCGCCGCCGTCACCCTCTGCTTCCTGCTCCGGGAAGGGGATGCCGGCCGGGAAGTCCTGCTCGGCCTGAAGAAAACCGGCTTCGGACGCGGGAAGATCGTAGGGCTGGGGGGCCATGTAGAGCCCGGAGAGACGGATGCCGAGGCCGCCTGCCGCGAAGTCTATGAGGAATCCGGAGTGCTGGTCAGGGAGGAGGACCTGCGCGACGCCGGTCTGGTGGTCTTCGATTTCCCGGCCCGGCCGGAGTGGAATATGAGCACCCGGCTGTTCGTCGCTGCGCAGTGGATCGGGGAGCCGGCCGAAACGGCCGAAATCCTCCCCGAATGGTTTGGCACAGCTTCGCTGCCGGTCGAACGGATGTGGCAGGATGCGGCCCACTGGCTCCCGCTGGCCCTGGATGGCAACACACTCCAACTCACCGTGGTCATGAACGATGACAACGAAAGCGTGCGGGAAGTCCTGGACTACACCTCCCGCTGAAAACAGCTTCGCCTCCAAGCGGTGTAACCGTCCCGGCCGGAAACTACAAGCGACGGCGGGCCGCCACCCCAAGGTGGCCGGCCCGCCGTCGAACGCTAACCCTAAGCCGTTGCTACGGCACGTGGCGTTCTTCTGCTCCGTTGTATTCGCTCAACGGACGGATGAGCGAGTTGGAATCAAGCTGCTCCATGATGTGGGCCGTCCAGCCGGTGATCCGGCTGGCCACGAAAAGCGGCGTGAACGTGGGGGTGTCGAAGCCCATCAGGTGGTACGTGGGCCCGGCAGGGTAGTCGAGGTTGGGCTTGATGGCCTTGGCCTCGTCCATGGCCTGCTCCAGGCCGTTGTAGAGCCCCAGCAGTTCCGGGCGGCCGTAGTGGGCAATCATCTTGTCCAGGGCGGCCTTCATGGTGGGAACGCGCGAGTCGCCGTGTTTGTAGACGCGGTGCCCGAAGCCCATTACCTTCTTCTTCTGCGCGAGGGCGTCCTCCATCCACGCCTTGGCCCGGGCAGCTGCCTCCTCCAGGGATTCCTCCTGGCGGATGCCGATCTCGTCGAAGGTGTGCATCACGGCCTCGT
This sequence comes from Pseudarthrobacter sp. NPDC092439, assembly GCF_044754945.1. NCBI lineage: Bacteria > Bacillati > Actinomycetota > Actinomycetes > Micrococcales > Micrococcaceae > Pseudarthrobacter > Pseudarthrobacter sp. NPDC092439. Next base: position 80,616 of record NZ_JBIVQB010000008.1, on the reverse strand, counting down.
TGGCGCCGCCGTGCAGAGGCCCCTTGAGCGCACCGATGGCACCGGTCACGGCCGAGTGCAGGTCGGACAGCGTCGAGGTGATGACCCGGGCGGTGAATGTGGAGGCGTTGAAGGAGTGCTCGGCATACAGGATCATCGAGACGTTGAACGCCTCCACCACCTCGGGCACCTGCTCCTCGCCGAAGGCCATCCACAGGAAGTTCGCCGAGTAGCCCAGGTCATCCCGCGGCGCCACCGGTTCCTGCCCGTGCCGGCGGCGCTGGTCGTACGCCACTACGGCGGGCATTGCGGCGAAGAGGTCCACGGCCTTGGCCATGTTTGCCTCCCGCGAGGAGTCCTCTGCCATGGGATGCCGGGCGCCCATCACGGAGGCGGCCGTGCGGCACACATCCATGGGGTGGGACGTGGTGGGCAGCGCATCGATGACCTGCTTGACCACCGGATCCAAAGCGCGGCCGGCCCGCTCCCGGGCTGTGAACTCCGCGAGCTGCTCAGCCGTGGGCAGTTCGCCGTTCCACAGCAGGTACGCAACCTCCTCAAAACTGCACCGGGCCGCCAGCTCCTGGACCGGATAGCCCCGGTAGAGAAGCGAATTGGTCTCGGGGTTCACCTTCGACACGGAGGTGTAATCCACCACGACGCCGGCGAGGCCCTTCTTGATGTCCTGTTCAGCCATGCTGAAACTCCTTTGTTCCTGTCGCCTGGTGGCCCGGATGGTGCCGGGCCGGGGTTTGCGGGTTTCAGTTACCGGGAACCTGGAAGTTGAAGATCCCGGTATCGAAGCGGTTGTAGGCCTCGTAATCCACGAGGTCATACAGCCGCGCACGCGTGAGCATGTTCCCGACCTGCGCCTGCTGGGTGCCGTCAGCCCTGATCGCTTCCAGCGTACGCTCCGCGGCGCCCATGGCACTACGGAGGAGCGTCACCGGATAGATGACTATGTTGACGCCTACGCCGTGGAGCTGGTCCACGGTGAAGAGGTCGCTCTTGCCGAACTCGGTCATGTTGGCCAGGATCGGCACGTCCACTGCATCCCGGATGGCCTGGAACTCGTCCAGGGTGGCCATGGCTTCCGGGAAGATCGCGTCCGCGCCGGCCTCCACCAGCGCCTTGGCACGGTTCTGGGCGGCGGCCAGGCCGTCCACGGCGCGGATGTCGGTCCGGGCCATGATCAGGAAGTTCGGGTCGCGGCGGGCGTCTGCCGCGGCGCGGATCCGCTTGGTGGCCGTGTCCAGGTCCACCACGTTCTTCCCGTCGAGGTGGCCGCAACGCTTGGGGTTGAACTGGTCCTCGATGTGCAGCCCGGCCAGGCCGGCGTTCTCGATTTCCTGCACGGTCCGGGCCACGTTCATCGGTTCGCCAAAACCGGTGTCCGCGTCCACTATCGACGGCAGGTCCGTCATCCTGGCGATCTGCCCCGCGCGGGTGGCCACCTCGGTGAGGGTGGTGAGCCCGATATCCGGCAGGCCCAGGTCGTTGGCCAGCACGGCGCCGGAAATGTAGACGCCGTCAAAGCCTTTTTCCTCGATCAGCCGCGCGGAGAGCGGGTTGAACGCGCCGGGGAACCGTGCGGTGGTCCCGGCGGCGAGGAGTTCGCGGAACCGGATGCGCTTCTGCTCCGGCGTCACTTTGGAGTACAGCATCTAGAACAGGCCCTTCGGTGCCGCGTCCAGGTCGATGACGCCGGGGGCGGCAGCGATGTTCAGCTGGTCCAGTTCGCCTGCGGCCAGTTCCGGGAGGCGTTCGACGGCGGCGAGGAACCTTTCGATTTCGGCCTCCTCCACGAGGCCGGCGGCCAGGGTGCGGAACTTGTTGACGTACTGTTCGCGGGCGAACGGCCGGGCGCCGAGCGGGTGTGCGTCCGCCACGGCGATCTGGTCCGTGATCACGGTGCCGTCGGTGAGCGTGATCTCCACGGATCCGCCGAAGGCCTTTTCACTGATATCCAGTGAGTGGTAGCGGCGGGTCCATTCCGGGTCTTCTTCAGTGGTGACCTTGTGCCACAGTTCCACGGTGTCCGGGCGGGCGGCGCGCTCGGGGGCGTAGGAGTCCACGTGGTGCCAGGAGCCGTCCTGCAGGGCCACGGTGAAGATGTACGGGATGGAGTGGTCCAGGGTTTCCCGCGACGCGGTGGGAGAGTACTTCTGCGGATCGTTGGCGCCGGAGCCGATCACGTAGTGGGTGTGGTGGCTGGTCTTGATCAGCACCGAGGCCACGTTGGCCGGGTCCGTGGCCTCCGGGTGCTCACGGTTGAGCTTGCGGGCCAGGTCGATCCAGGCCTGGGCCTGGTATTCCGCGGAGTGTTCCTTGGTGTAGGTGTCCAGGATGGCCCGTTTGGCTTCGCCCGGGGTGGGCAGCGGCACCATGTAGGACGCATCCGGCCCGTCCAGCATCCAGGCGATGACGCCGTCTTCGCCTTCATAGATCGGCACGGGGGAGGTCTGCCCGCGCATGGAGCGGTCGGCGGCCTCGACCGCCATCTTGCCGGCGAAGGCGGGGGCGTGCGCTTTCCAGGTGGAGATTTCACCCTTGCGGGACTGGCGGGTGGCGGTGGTGGTGTGCAGCGCCTGGCCCACGGACTGGAAAATGGTTTCCACGTCCAGGCCCAGGAGGGTGCCGATTCCCGCCGCGGCGGACGGGCCAAGGTGGGCCACGTGGTCGATCTTGTGCTTGTGCAGGCAGATGGCCTTAACCAGGTTGACCTGGATCTCGTAGCCGGTGGTGATGCCGCGGACCAGGTCCGCGCCGCTGGCGCCCGTGTGCTGGGCCACGGCCAGGATCGGCGGAATATTGTCGCCAGGGTGGGAATAGTCCGCAGCCAGGAAAGTGTCGTGGTAGTCCAGTTCACGCACTGCCACGCCGTTGGCCCAGGCTGCCCATTCGGGGGAGACCCGCTCGTCGATGCCGAACACCTTGGCGCCCTTGCCGCCGGTGCTGGGGCCGTGCGCCAGGGCCTGGGCGCGGGCGGCGACGATCGGGGCGCGGTTCAGCGAGGCGATGGCCACCGACGCGTTGTCGATGATCCGGTTGATGACCATGTCGGTGACCTCGTCGGTGACTGCCACCGGGTCCGTGGCCACCTGGGCGATCTTGTAGGCGAGCTGCTCCTCACGGGGCAGGTTTTCCTCGCTCTTGTACACGCGGACGTGGTGTTCCTTGACCATGGTGCTCCTTCTAGGGGATGTGGGTGGCTTTGACGTGGGAGAGGCTGCGGTGCAGGTGGACGGTGGTTGCCGCCTGGGCCAGCCGTGGGTTGCCGGCCGCGATGGCCTCGGCGATCGCGGCGTGCTCCGCGGCGGCAGCGGTGAGCCGGTCCGCATCATCGGCGGCCAGCCGGCGGACCCGGACCAGGTGGACCCGGAGGCTCCGCATGGCCTGCGCCAGGTATGAGTTGGAGATCGCCGAGTCGATGGCGGCGTCCAGCCGGGCCGCCAGCGCGTAATAGGCCTGCCGGCCGGATTCGCTGCCGTCGATCAACTGCGGGGCCGCGGCCAGCTCCTGCCTGAGTTCTTCGAAGGTGGCCGGATCGCCGCGCTCGGCAGCCAGTGCGGCAGCCTTCCCCTCGAGCGTTTCGCGGAGTTCGAACAGTTCCCCGATGTCCTCCAGCGAAATTCCGCTGACGACGACGCCGCGGCCGCCTGCCGCCGTCGTCAGTCCTTCGGCGGTGAGGCGGCTGAGCGCCTCCCGGAGGGGAGTACGTGAGACGCCGAGGCGTTCGGACTGTTCGACTTCCGCCAGGACGGTTCCCGGGCCCAGGCGCCATTCGATGATGTCATCGCGCAATGCCGCATATGCCCTGTCGCTGGCCCGCATCCCGGTCTCCTTCCTTCGCTGCAACCCGATCAGTGTATACACGGCGTAGCCATTGTTGCACCAGGTTCGAAGAATCTCTCGAAAATTCTTGCCATTTGTATACAGGACACACCCCCGTGGCCTGGCTCCGCACCGTGACGTGGCTGCGTCAACCCGGGGGCTATCTGTTCATCACGCGTGGGAGTGTGACGGCCCAAGCCCCTGAGTCAGTGCCCGTTCCAGCGGTACTCGTTCTCGGGCCGCCCCGGCGTGCCGTACCGTGCTGTGCGAAGGGCCGTGCCGGCGTCGGCCAGGTACTCCAGGTAGCGCCGGGCGGTCACGCGGGACATGCCCAGCGCGTCCATGACCTCTGTCGCCGAGACAGCACCCCTATGTTCCCGGAGGTAGTCCTGAACCGATCCGAGCGTGGCTGCAGAGAGGCCTTTCGGCAACGGAAGTTCTGAGGGCGCGCGCAGGCTTGCGAAGGCCTGGTCCACTTCGCTTTGGGAGGCGCCGGTCCTGCCGCGGCCGGCCTGCCGGTCCGAAAGCTGGTGGCGGAAGCTCCGGTAGCTCTCCAGCTTGTCCGCAAACGTGGCGAACGTGAACGGCTTGATCAGGTACTGGACCACGCCGATGGCCACCGCGCTCCGGACTATGCCAAGCTCCCGGACCGCCGTGATGGCAATGATGTCCGCCAGGATTCCGGATGACCGCATCCGGCGCGCAATATCCAGTCCGTGCAGGTCGGGCAGGTTCATGTCCAGCAGCACCAGGTCGACAGGGGCTCCTGAGCTGGCGAGTTCTCCCAGCAGCCGCAACGCGGACTGGCCGTCGGCGGCCGTCCCGGCCAGCTCAAAGCCCGGAATCCGCTGGATGTAGGCGGCGTGCGCGGCCGCGGCGACGGCTTCATCCTCAACGACGAGGACACGGATGGTGCTCACGGCTGCTCCTTACCGGGGGTTGCGGCGGCGGCGGGGAGGAAGACTTCGAACTTGGCCCCGCGGCGGCCATTGACCGTCAGGATGCCTCCCAGGCGCCCAACCGATTGGCGGACCAGGGCGAGCCCGATGCCGCGGCCGCGGGAACCGGGCTTGGTGCTGTAGCCGTGCCGGAATATCCCCTCCGCGGCCGCCGGATCGATGGGCGGCCCCGAGTCATGGACGGTGATGTCCAGGCCCTCCTCGTCCGATTCCACCGTCAGCATGACATGCCGGGGCGGTGCGCCCTCGGCCGCCGCGTCGATGGCGTTGTCCAGAAGGTTCCCCAGCACTGTTACCAGGTCCTGGACGGCGATGCCCGCCGCGCCTCCGGTGCCCAGCGCCGCCACGTCCAGCTGTACCCCGCGTTCATGCGCTTCGGCGGCCTTGCCCATGACCAGGGCCGCCAGCACCGGTTCATTCACGGAACGCACTATGTCGTCGGTCAGCTGCTGGCTCAGCTCCAGATCCTTCGTGGCAAAGTCGAGCGCCTCAGTGGTCCGTCCCAGCTCCAGCAGGGAAACCATCGTGTGCAGGCGGTTGGCGTGTTCGTGGGTCTGGGCGCGGAGCGCATCCGAGAGCGTGCGCATCGTCTGCAGTTCGCTGCCCAGCGCTTCCACCTCTGTGCGGTCCCGGAGTGTGGCCACCGTTCCGTAGACGGGCGCGCGGCCTCGGAAACCGGGGGAGGAAGGCGCCCTGGCCGGGGCCTGGGTGACCACCAGGATGCGTGGACCGGCCAGCACCATCTCGTCCTTGGCCGTGCGGCCGGATTCGAACAGGACGCGGAGTTCGTCATCGAGCGGAAGGTCTGCCAGGGCGGGGGCGTCCCTGGGATCATTGCCGCCGCGGTGTTCCAGTCCCAGCAGTTCCGCGGCCTGGTCGTTGTACATAACCACGCGGCCCCTGGTGTCGATCAGGACCAGCCCCTCACGGATTGAATGGAGCACGGACTCGTAATACGCGAACAGCTGGGCCAGCTGTTCCGGACCCCAGCCGCGCGTGACCCTGCGCAGGTACCGGCCCAGCAGCCACGCTGCCAACGAACCGCCCACCAGCAAGGCTCCTCCTATCGCGGCCAGCGCCGGAAGCCGCCCGGCGAAGGCCACATCCACCGTCCGGACCGTGACGCCGGCGGACACCAGCGCCTTCACGCTCCCGTCCGCTTCCTTCACCGGGACGATGGTCCGGACTGAGGGGCCCAGCGTGCCGGCGGTGACCTCCGTGAACACTTCCCCCCGCAGCGCCGCATCGATGGAACCGATATAGGGCTGGCCGATTTCGTCGGGGCTTGGATGCGTCCAGCGGGTGCGGTCCGGAGCCATGATCGTAATGAAATCCGCATGGGCAGTGGCCATGACCTCCGTGGCGTAGGGCTGCAGGGCGGCGGACGGGTCGTCCGTGGCTGCGGCCTCCAGCACCACCGGCGCAGCCGCCACGGCTGCGGCAATGCCTGCCATGCGCGCCCCGGCCTCTTCGTAGGCGCGGTCCCGGGCGTCCACATAGGCCGCAGAACCGACGATGGCGATAAACGCCACCACGATCAGCAGGTTCGCCACGAACAGCCGCCGGGCAATGCTCCAGTGGTGAATCATCCGCGCCTCCTTCAACCTTCCTGCGGCCACCGTGCCTCCTGCGACCAATATGAACGCAACGGTGAGCTGGATCACGGGAGGGCCAATGATGGGAATCACACCACAAGGACGTTGGGCCCGGAAACTGCGCCGAAGCGTCTAACAGATTATCCATAAGGAGAGACACCAATGGCTTCTCAACGAGGAGAGTCGCTTGACACCGCCGGGGTGCGGCGCAAGGGCATCGACAAATCACATTTTCTCTACATCGCCGTTATCGCCGCTGTAATCCTGGGTGCCGTGGTCGGCCTCATGTTCCCCGAGGTGGGCAAGTCCCTCAAGCCGCTGGGCGACGGATTCATCAAGCTCATCAAGATGATGATCGCGCCGATTATTTTCTGCACGATCGTGCTCGGGATCGGATCCATCGCCAAGGCGGCTACGGTGGGCAAAGTGGGCGGCCTCGCGCTGGGGTACTTCCTGGTCATGTCGACATTCGCGCTCGCTATCGGCCTGGTGGTGGGCAACCTGATCCACCCGGGCGAGGGCCTGAAACTGGCGGCCTACGACCCCAGCAAGAAGGCCGAGGTGGACAGCACTGTCGCTTTCCTGCTCGGCATCATCCCCGGTGACATCCCGGTGCTGCCCACACTCTTCGCCGCCATCCTTGTAGGCTTCGCCCTGCAGAAGATGGGTCCGCAGGGCGCTCCCATCCTCAAGGCGGTCGGACACGGCCAGGTACTGGTGTTCCGGATCCTCATCATGATCATGTGGCTTGCCCCGGTAGGTGCGTTCGGTGCCATTGCCGCCGTCGTTGGAGCCACCGGCTTCCAGGCGATCGTCAGCATGTTCACGCTCATGGCGGCTTTCTACATCACCTGCGCGCTGTTCATCGTCATTATCCTGGGCGGCCTGCTCAAGGTGGTCACCGGCGTCAACATCTTCAAGCTGATGAAGTACCTGGCCCGTGAGTACCTGCTCATCTTCTCCACGTCCTCCTCCGAAGCCGCCCTGCCGCGCCTCATCGCCAAGATGGAACACCTCGGCATCTCCAAGCCCGTCGTCGGCGTCACCGTTCCCACCGGTTACTCCTTCAACCTCGACGGTACGGCCATCTACCTCACCATGGCCTCCCTCTTCGTGGCCAACGCCATGGGAACCCCGCTGGACCTCGGCGCCCAGGTCTCCCTGCTCATCTTCATGATCATCGCCTCAAAGGGGGCGGCCGGCGTGACCGGCGCAGGCCTGGCCACGCTGGCTGCCGGTCTGCAGGCACACAAGCCCGAACTGCTGGGCGGCGTCGGCATGATCGTCGGCATCGACCGGTTCATGTCCGAGGCCCGCGCTCTGACCAACTTCACGGGCAACGCCGTGGCCACCTTGCTGATCGGCACCTGGGTCAAGGAGATCGACGGCGGCCAGGTGGGCCGCGTACTCTCCGGGGCCGAGCCGTTCGACGAGCAGACCATGATCGCCGGACATGGCACGGCACCGGCGGAGGAAGTGGAAACCCGTCGGGTTCCCGCCACCGTCTAGGACGACGGACAGCCCGCGTTCCGGCAGGTCCCGGCAGTGCCCCCGCAGCCTTCAGGCGGGGGCACTGCCATGTCCACAGGCAAAACCTTCGACCTCAGCTAGAGGGTCAAGGCTCAACATCCGGGGAAAGTCAAGTTGCCCCGAATACCGTGTCGGCGCCTGTAACCTTGGGAAGAAGAAGGAACGCCTCCGGGGCTCCGGAGGCAGGAAATCACCGTCAGTGAAAGTGTGGATAGATACGTGAGCAGCGAACAGGGTTCAGCAACTCTGGAAGGCACGGAATTTGACCTGGACAACGCGGTGATGGGTCCCACGGGGCGCCCCCACCGCGAATTCCCGGACCCCGCGCCGCTGTCCTCGCACGGCCCGGCCCGCGTCATCGCCATGGTGAACCAGAAGGGCGGCGTGGGCAAGACCACGTCCACCATCAACCTTGCCGCTGCGCTCGCAGAATATGGCCGCCGCGTGCTCCTGGTGGACTTCGATCCGCAGGGTGCGCTCTCGGCGGGGCTCGGTGTCAACCCGCACGAACTGGACCTCACCGTCTACAACGTCCTCATGGACCGCAAGGTGGACATCCGCCAGGCCATCCACCAGACCGCCGTGGAGAACGTGCACCTACTGCCGGCAAACATCGACCTCTCCGCGGCGGAAGTCCAGCTGGTCAACGAAGTTGCCCGGGAGCAGGTCCTGGACCGTGCCCTGAAGAAGGTCGAGGACGATTACGACGTCGTGCTCATCGACTGCCAGCCCTCCCTCGGCCTGCTGACAGTCAACGCACTTACCGCCGCACATGGCGTCATCATTCCCCTGATCTGTGAGTTCTTCGCCCTGCGTGCAGTCGCCCTGCTCGTGGAAACCATCGACAAAGTCCAGGACCGGCTGAACCCCGGCCTGCAGGTGGATGGCGTACTGGCCACCATGTACGACGCCCGCACCCTGCACAGCCGTGAGGTGATCACCCGGCTCGTGGAGGCATTCGGCGACAAGGTGTTCGAAACCGTCATCAAGCGCTCCATCAAGTTCGCGGACGCCACCGTTGCTGCGGAGCCCATCACCAGCTATGCCGGCAACCATGTGGGCGCGGACGCCTACCGCCGCCTGGCCAAGGAACTGATTTCGCGCGGCGGCGCGCCCTAGCAATCCCGTGGCAGAGGCCAAAGCAGATACCAAGCCGGGTTTTGAGGTACGGCTGGCCAACTTCACCGGCCCGTTCGACCTCCTCCTGGGCCTGATCGCCAAGCACCAGCTGGACATCACCGAGGTGGCCATCGCCACCGTTACCGATGAGTTCATCAAGTACATCCGTAAGCTCCAGGAGCTCGGGGAGGAATGGGCGCTGGATGAAGCCAGCGAATTCCTGGTCATCGCCGCCACGCTGCTGGACCTGAAGGCCGCGCGGCTGCTGCCGTCCGGCGAAGCGGTCGATGACGAGGACATCGCACTGCTTGAGGCGCGGGACCTCCTGTTCGCCAGGCTGCTGCAGTACAAAGCCTTCAAGCAGGTGGCCGCCATCCTGGATGACACCCTCCACCGGGAGGCGCGCCGCTTTCCCCGGCAGGTGGCACTCGAGGAACACTTTGCCGCCATGCTGCCGGAGCTTGTCTGGAAGCACACGCCGGAACAGTTCGCCCGGCTGGCCGAAAGCGCACTCCGGCCCAAGCCCGCGCCGCCCACGGAAGTAGGCATTGCCCATCTTCATGGCAGCGCCGTCAGCGTCCGGGAGCAGGCCGCGCTCCTGGGCCTGCGCCTGCAGCGTGAATCGCCGCAGCCGTTCCGCTCCCTGATAGCGGACGCCGAATCCACGCTGGTGGTGGTGGCCCGCTTCCTGGCACTGCTGGAGCTGTTCCGCGATACCGCGGTGTCCTTCGACCAGCTGTCCCCGCTGGCGGACCTCACCGTGCACTGGGCGGCGGGGGACCGGGACTGGACGGCGGAAAACGTCAGCGAAGAGTACGAGGAGCAGCCATGAGCGGCACGGACCAGCGGGAACAACAGGAACAACAGGACCTGGCCGGTCTGCCGGGCGGCGCCAAGGCTGCGGTGGAAGCTGTCCTCATGGTGGTGGACCAGCCCGCCACGGAAGAGGAGCTCGCCGCGGGACTCGGCCTGACGGTGGACACCGTCCGCGGCCTGCTGGCAGAACTGGAGCGCGAGTATAACGGGTATACTGGTAACGCCCCGGATATGGAGAACGCCAGCAGCGCTGGCTTCGGCTCCAGCCCCCGGGGCTTTGAATTGCGGAACATCGCCGGCGGTTGGCGGATCTACTCCCGCACGGAGTTCGCTGACATCGTGGGCAAGTACGTGCTGGAAGGGCAGACCGCCAGGCTCACGCAGGCTGCCTTGGAAACACTGGCGGTCATCGCGTACCGCCAGCCCGTATCGCGGGCCAGGGTGTCTGCAATTCGCGGGGTCAACGTTGACTCCGTCGTCAGGACACTGGCCCAGCGCGGATTGATCGAGGATGCCGGGACGGATCCGGAATCCGGCGCCATTCTCTACCGCACCACCTCCTACTTCCTTGAACGGATGGGGATTGGCTCTGTGGCGGAACTGCCACAACTGTCACCGCACCTTCCGGGGCTGGACGGGATCGCCGAGTTCTACGACGAGGAACGCATGTAGCCGGGGAGTCCCGCGGCTGCGAAAGATTTTTATCAGGGCAGATTATTTCTGCAGGGCTGGCTAGGGTTGTCTGTGGACATCTTTGCCGGCCAAAACATTGAAGGACGGGTCATGACACAGGCGGGACGCCAGGGTTCACCACGTAACGGTTCGGGGCGCAACAACTCCGAACGCTCACCTCAGCGCAGCGGTTCCAAGGGCGGCGGCTTCGGCAGCGCCCGGGGAGGCGCCAGCCGGGGCTCAGGCTTCGGCAGCGACCGCCCACAGCGCGCCCCCAAGCCACGCGAAGAACGCTTTGTGGACCCGGACCTGGCCGGGGACCAGCCTGACCGCAGCGCCGGCGCCCGTGCTGCCAAACCGTCGTCGCGCAAGCCCGCCGCCCGCAAGCCGGGCTCCAAGAAGGCCCCCGGCACCCCCGGGGCGCCCAAGGCCAGGCCGAGCACCGGTGCTCCCGGCGCCGCTGCGTCCAAGGCATTCGGCAGCGAGCGTTTCGGCCAGAACCTGGGCCCCGTCCGCAGGCCTTCGCGCAGGAAGGGCCCCCGCGGCGACGTGCCCCAGTCGGAACTGCACGACGCCGACGGCGTGCGCCTGCAGAAGGTCATGGCATCCGCAGGCGTGGCGTCCCGCCGCGTCTGTGAGGAGATGATCGCCGAAGGCCGCGTAGAGGTCGATGGCCAGGTGGTCACCGAACTGGGCGTGCGCATTGATCCCAAGACGGCAGTCATCCACGTTGACGGGCTGCGCATCCAGCTCGACGAGAACCTGGTTTACATGGTGTTCAACAAGCCCAAGGGCGTGGTGTCCACGATGGAGGACCCGGACGGCCGCCCGTGCATCAGCGACTTCCTGAAGAACAACAAAAACAAGGGCGAGAGGCTCTTCCACGTCGGACGCCTTGACGTTGCCACCGAGGGCCTCCTGCTCCTGACGAACGACGGCGAGCTCGCGAACCGCCTGACGCACCCTTCGTATGAGGTGCCCAAGACGTACCTGGTCCAGGTCCGCGGCCCCTTCCCGCAAGGTGTTGGCGCGCAGCTGAAGGCCGGCGTCGAGCTTGAAGACGGCGTGGCCGCCGTTGACTCCTTCCGGCTGGTGGATTCCACCCCGGGGCACGTGCTCATCGAGGTGGTGCTGCACTCCGGAAAGAACCGCATCGTGCGGCGCATGTTCGATGCCGTCGGCTTCCCCGTCCAGCGCCTGGTCCGCGTCAAGGTCGGGCCCATCGGGCTGGGTGACCAGCGCCAGGGCAGTATCCGGAACCTGGGCAAGCAGGAAGTCGGCCACCTGCTGGCAGCCGTAGGTCTCTGAGGCATGGCCGCCTTCCACAGCGCCGGCCGCGGCCACCTGGACGGTCCGGTTGTGGTCATTGGTACGGGCCTGCTCGGAACCAGCATCGGGCTGGGCCTGCGTGGCCGGGCAATCCCGGTCTTCCTGTCGGACCCGTCGCCCACCAACCAGGCGGTGGCGGTGGACATCGGCGCAGGCCGGCCGCTGGCCGAAATAGGCGACGCCATGCCGCAATTGGTCGTCGTGGCGGCCCCGCCGGATGTCACGGCTGAGGTCGTTGCAGGCGCCCTGGCAGACTACCCGGCCGCGGTGGTGGTGGACATCGCCAGCGTCAAGGCGGAGATCCTGGCGCACCTGCAGGGCATGGACGTTGACCTGACCCGGTACGTGGGGACCCATCCCATGGCCGGCCGCGAGAAATCCGGCCCGGTCGCTGCACGCGGGGAACTGTTCACCTCTATGCCGTGGGTGCTGTGCCCCGGTCCGGAAACTTCGGCCCAGGCGCTGCAGACCGCACGGTCGCTCGCGATGGACCTCGGCGCCGTCGTCTCCCAGTTCGCCCCTGAGGAGCACGACGAAGCCGTGGCCCTGGTATCCCACCTGCCGCAGGTCATGTCCTCGCTCCTTGCCAGCCGGTTGCAGGGGACCCCCCTGCACGCGCTGTCACTGGCCGGCAACGGCCTGCGGGACGTGACCCGCATCGCTGCCAGCGACCCCACGCTGTGGGTCCAGATCCTCGGGGGCAACGCCGGAAAGATCGTCGAGATCCTTTACGGCGTGCGCGAGGACCTGAACCGCCTGATCAACACCCTCGAGGACCCCGCCGCCCCCGGAGCCCGCCTGGACCTTGCCCAGCTGATCAGCGAAGGCAATGCCGGCCAGGCCCGGATCCCGGGCAAGCACGGCGGGCCCCCGCAGGCTTACGCGTGGCTCACCGTCCTGGTTGACGACAAGCCGGGCCAGATCGCCCGTCTCCTCACGGAGATCGGTGAAATCGGCGTGAACCTCGAGGACCTCCGGCTGGACCACTCGTCCGGCCAGAACGTCGGCATGGTGGAGATTTCCGTCCTGCCCAACAAGCACGACCACCTGATCGAAGCCCTCAACGACCGCGGATGGCGGGTACTGCAGTAATGACACAGGAAGTTCTCGACACCATGCCCGCTTTGCGCATCGGACGGCCCCTGGTGGTCGCCATCGACGGTCCTTCCGGCTCCGGCAAGTCCAGCGTGAGCAAGGAAGTGGCCCGCAGGCTGCGCCTTGCCTACCTGGATACCGGTGCCATGTACCGGGCCCTGACCTGGTACTGCGTGTCCAACGGGATCGACCTCGAAGACGGCGCTGCCGTGGAGCAGGCCGCGCGGGACTTCGTGCTTGACCAGAGCACCACGCCGCAGGAGGAATACGTCCGCGTGGGCGGGGTCGACGTCACCGACGCCATCCGGGAGCCGGCCATCTCGGCCGCCGTCAGCGCCGTGGCCACTACCCTCGGCGCCCGGACCGAGCTGATCCGCCGGCAGCGTGAACAGATCGAAAAGCACCACCGCCGCATGGTGGTCGAAGGCAGGGACATCACCACCGTCGTCGCACCCGGCGCCGAGGTGCGCATGCTGCTGACCGCGAGCGAGGAAGCCCGCCTGCGCCGGCGCGGCATCCAGTTGGGCGGAACGCAGAACGCGGCGGAACTCGCGGCGCAGGTCACCCACCGGGACGCGAAGGATTCAACGGTGGTGAACTTCACCCAGGCCGCGGACGGCGTGGTGACCCTCGATTCTTCTGACCTCGACTTTGACCAGACCGTGGACGCGGCCCTGGTGATCGTCACCAAGGTCCTCAACCGTGACTGACCGCGGGGCCGGCGTCCCCGGAACGTGGACCATGGCATGGAGCCGGCCAGTGGGCTGGATCCTGGACAACCTGGTGTACCGGACCACCGTCGCCGGCAGGTCCAACGTGCCCACGGGCGGTCCGGTGATCTTCGCCGGAAACCACATCAGCTTCCTGGACGGGCCCGTGATGTTCGGGGCGGCGCCCCGGCCCATGCATATCCTGGTCAAACAGGAGATGTTCCGCGGCTTCCTGGGCGGCGTGCTCACCGCAGCCGGCCAGCTTCCGGTGGACCGCCGGGGCGGCCGGGCAGCGTTGCAGCGCTGCAGGAACGTGCTCGACGCCGGCCGGTGCGTGGGCATTCTTCCCGAAGGGACCCGGGGAAGCGGTGACGCCTCCGGAATCAACGGCGGGGTGGCGTGGCTGGCCCTCCAGACGGGCGCGCCCGTGGTTCCTGTCGCAATCCTTGGTACCCGCCAGGGCAGCGAACACCTGGACAGCGTGCCGCGTCCGGGCCGCCGGCTCCACGTGAACTTCGGCAGGGCGCTGACCCTTGCCGCCCATGCAGGCGAAAGCGGCCGTGCTTCAATGGACAGGGCGGCGCAGGAGATCCGCGCTGCGCTGGCCGGGCATGTCCAGGACGCCATTGAACTCAGCGGGCAGCGGTTGCCCGTATCCAATGATCCGCAAGATGTAGCAGCAGTAGCCGGGACGCCGGCAGATGACCACTAAGGACAGTGCAATGAGCGATACCACGCAGACTCCCGGCCACTTCGGCGCCGGGGAAGACGAATACACGCCCGCGGGCACGGACCAGGTGGCCGAACGGCTGGCGGCAATCGACGACGACGAGGCGGAGCTCCGCGCGGCCTCGCTCCGGGCGGGCCTGGAGGACTACGACCTTGACGAGGAAGACGCCGCGCTGCTGAGCGGGGAGTACGGCGACGAGGACTTCGACGGCCCGGTCAAGCTTGACCCCGTCCTCGCCATCATCGGCCGGCCAAACGTGGGTAAGTCCACGCTGGTCAACCGCATCCTGGGCCGCCGCGAGGCCGTGGTGGAGGACACCCCTGGCGTCACCCGTGACCGTGTCATGTACTCGGCGCACTGGAACGGGCGCAACTTCACGCTGGTGGACACCGGCGGTTGGGAGCACGACGCCCGCGGCATCCACGCGCGCGTGGCCGAACAGGCTGAGATGGCCGTGGAACTCGCAGACGCCGTGCTCTTCGTGGTGGACTCCGCCGTGGGCGCCACCGCAACAGATGAAGGCGTCATGAAGATGCTGCGCCGCAGCAAGAAGCCGGTCATCATGGTGGCCAACAAGGTGGACGACTTCGCCCAGGAAGCGGACTCGGCCACACTCTGGGGGCTGGGCTTCGGTGAGCCCTACCCGGTCTCGGCCCTGCACGGCCGTGGCGTGGCGGACCTCCTGGACCACGTCATGGACGTCCTCCCCGAATTTTCCACCATCGAGGGAGTGGAACGCTCCGGGGGTCCGCGCCGCATCGCCCTGATCGGCCGCCCCAACGTAGGCAAGTCCTCGCTGCTGAACAAGCTGGCAGGATCCGAGCGGGTGGTGGTGGACAACACCGCTGGAACCACCCGCGACCCCGTCGACGAATTCATCGAACTCGGCGGCCGCACCTGGCGCTTCGTGGATACCGCCGGGATCCGCCGCCGGCAGCACATGGCCCAGGGTGCGGACTTCTATGCCTCGCTGCGGACTCAGGCCGCGCTCGAAAAGGCGGAGGTCGCCGTCGTGCTCCTGGCGGTGGACGAGGTGCTCAGCGAACAGGATGTGCGCATCCTCCAGTTGGCCATCGAATCCGGGCGCGCACTGGTGCTGGCGTTCAACAAGTGGGACCTGCTGGACGACGAGCGCCGCCGCTACCTGGAGCGCGAAATCGAGCAGGACCTGGCGCACGTGGAGTGGGCGCCCCGGGTGAACATCTCGGCCAAGACCGGCTGGCACAAGGACCGGCTGGTCCCCGCGCTGGACCTGGCCCTGGAGAACTGGGACAAGCGCATCCCCACCGGACGCCTCAATGCGTTCCTCGGTGAACTCGTCGCAGCGCACCCGCACCCGGTCCGCGGCGGCAAGCAGCCCCGTATACTTTTCGGCACCCAGGCTTCCAGCCGGCCGCCCAAGTTTGTCCTGTTCACCACCGGGTTCCTGGACCCCGGATACCGCCGCTTCATCACACGCCGGCTGCGCGAAACCTTCGGTTTCCAGGGCACTCCCATCGAGGTCAGCATGCGTGTCCGGGAAAAGCGCGGCAAGAAGCGTTAATTGCGACACACCACGCCACTGATTCCTGGAAAGTGTCACGAGCACCCTTTGGAATCGTGTAAGCTCTTCTAGGTGGTTCGGCCGGACTGCTGGTGGAAACCACGGAGTAATCCGGGTTAACGCGCAGCGGAGAACGGCGGAACTGACGGGCTGTAGCGCAGCTTGGTAGCGCACTTGACTGGGGGTCAAGGGGTCGCAGGTTCAAATCCTGTCAGCCCGACCGAAAAAGCGGAAGCGCCGGAGATCAACTCCGGCGCTTCCGCTTTTTCGTGCCCCCTGACAGCCCCTTTTCGACGCGCATCCCCTTTTCGACCCGGATACAGGGTGGCGCGCCTCAAATACAGGGTGCGGTTTTGAGCATGGGGGTCGAGGCCGGATTTGCGCGTCGAAACGCACTGCCGCTGCCGGGGGCATGCGGTTACTTGAGGAACTTCGAGGTCCGGCGGTCGGCCAGGATCTTGCCGTGCGTCTGGCAGGTCGGGCAGTACTGCAATGCCGAGTCGGCGAACGACACTTCACGGACCGTGTCTCCGCATACCGGACATGGTTCACCGGTACGTCCGTGCACACGCAGATGGCTGCGCTTGACGTCCTTCAGTTCCTGCGGCGGTTTTCCAGCCGCCTCCGCGAGGGCTTCGCCCAGCACGCTGTGGATGGCGTCATAGAGGACCTGAACCGAGGCGCGGTTCAGCGATTTAGCCGGCGCAAACGGAGAAATCCGGGCGGCATGCAGGATCTCGTCGCTGTAGGCGTTCCCGATCCCGGCGATCACGCTCTGGCTGCGCAGGAGGCCCTTGATTTGCTGCGAACTGCCGCCAAGGATCTCCGCCAGCATGCCGGCGTCGAACGCTTCCGCGAACGGGTCCGGGCCCAGGGCGGCGATCCCGGGAACGTCCTGCGGGTCCCGCACCACGTACACGGCCAGGCTCTTCTTGGTGCCTGCTTCGGTGAGGTCGAACCCGCGCGGCCCGTCCGGACCGGTGAAGGCCACTCGGGCGGCGATGTGGCCTTTGCCCATCCGTAGCGGCCGGTCCGCGGGGGAGTCGGTGAAGCGTAGCCAACCGGCCCGTGCCAGATGGAAGACCAGCGAAACCCCGCCGGTATCGATGCAGATGAACTTGCCGAACCGCCGGACACCGGTGACGCTCCGCCCTTCCAGGCCGCTGTAGGGCGGGTCAACGGTCTTGAGTACGGCAAAGGAAACAAGCTGCAATTTCGCCAGGACGGTTCCCCGCAGCTGTTCGTCGAGGTAGCGCGCCAGCCCGGCCACTTCGGGAAGTTCCGGCATGGGTGTTACCTGTCCGGGCCCGGGAGGTCTTTACCGGTGCTTAAACTCATGGCTCCCATCTTGGCAGAAACCCCGGCGGCCGTCCCGGGACTTGTGCCTATACTTTCAGCGGCGGCCTGTTTCCTGGCCCCGTTGACATTGGTGTTCGACCCCGATGAAAGGCCCCTGATGAGCAATATTCCCGAAGACCTGTCCTACACCGCCGAACACGAGTGGGTTACTGCTCCCAATGCCGACGGTGTGGTCCGTGTGGGCATCACCGACTTCGCCCAGGATGCCCTGGGCGACGTGGTTTATGCCCAGATGCCGGAAGCCGGGACCACCGTCACGGCCAATGACGTGGTCGGGGAGGTCGAGTCCACCAAAAGCGTCAGCGACATCTACGCGCCCGTGAGCGGCGAAGTCGTGGCCCGCAACGAATCGCTGGATACCGATTCCGCGCTTATCAATTCGGACCCTTACGGTGACGGCTGGCTCATCGAGATCAAGCTGGCCGAACCGGACGCCGTGGACTCGCTGCTCAGTGCATCCGAGTACGAACAGCAGGTAGGCTAAAGCTAACCGGTAATTCCGGTCCGGCCCCACGGCCCCGGCAGTACGTTTTCGCACGTCACCGCCGCGGCCAGGTGCCGGGACCGGGCCTGCGGCGCAGGCCCGGAGGGCAATTGTTGCCGTGGCCGGTGGCCGCGGCGGGAAGAGGAGGAATCCATGGCTGGCCACACACACAACCCTGCCGACGGGGAACACGGCACGGGTGCGGCCGGGGCGTCGGAGACCACTTCCATCCACCTCACCCCGGTCCGGGAAGAACCCACCATTGCTCCCAAGCTCTCCGGTGAGGAACGCAGTTCCATCGAGGCGCTCCCGGCGGGGTCGGCCCTGCTCGTGGCGCACAGCGGCCCCAACGCGGGCGCGCGCTTCCTGCTGGACTCAGACGTCACCACGGCGGGCCGCCACCCGGATGCGGACATCTTCCTCGACGACGTCACCGTTTCGCGCCGCCATGTCGAGTTCCGCCGTACTTCCCGCGGGTTTGAGGTAGTTGACATGAACAGCCTCAACGGCACCTACGTCAACCATGACCGCGTGGACTCCGTAGAGCTTAAATCCGGCAGTGAGGTCCAGATCGGCAAGTTCCGCCTCACCTTCTACCTCAGTCCTGCCGGCGCAGGCCGCAGCTGATTCGGGGACCGCTGCCTGTGGCAATGGCACAACCGGACCGCCGGGCACCCCAGGTCCTGAATATCGGGGAAGTCCTCGCCCAGCTCAGCGGCGACTTTCCCGGCATGACCGCGTCCAAGATCCGGTTCCTTGAGGAAAAGGGGCTGATCAACCCCCGACGCACCCCCGCCGGCTACCGCCAGTACGCCGAGAGCGACGTCGAACGTCTGCGGTTCGTGCTGGCCCTCCAGCGCGACCAGTACCTGCCGCTGAAAGTCATCAAGGACTACCTTGACGCCATCGACAGGGGGGACCGGCCTGAAAACCTGCCTCCCGGCGTCGTGGTTTCCCCGCGGATCGTGTCCGACGAACTTGCCGCCGAGCTGCAGAACCGCGGGCGGAAGCTGTCCGAAGAGCAGCTGCGCGCGGAGTCCGGCGCCAGTGTCCCGCTGCTGCAGTCGCTGCTGAGTTTCGGACTCATCAGCCACACCAATGGCCGGTTCGACGAGCATGCGCTCCAGGTTGCACGCGCCTGCGTGCAGCTCGAAAGCCACGGACTCGAACCCCGGCACCTGCGGCCTTTCCAGGCTGCGGCGGAGCGCGAGTTCGGCCTGGTGGAACGCGCCGTGGCGCCGCTGGCGTCCCGGAAGGATTCCGCCTCCCAGGCGCGGGCTGCCGAGGCTGCCCGCGAAATCAGCGACCTTTGCCTCACCCTGCACCGGGCCCTGGTGCAGGACCATATCTCACGCATGGATATCTGATGATTGAAGTCGAGATTGTTGGCGTCCGGATCGAACTGCCGTCCAACCAGCCGCTCGTGCTCCTCCGGGAGCTGCACGGTGAACGGCATGTCCCCATCTGGATCGGCACCCCTGAGGCCAGTGCCATCGCGCTTGCCCAGCAGGGCGTGGTTCCGCCGCGGCCCATGACCCATGACCTGCTGGTGGATGTGGTGGAGTCGCTGGGTCATTCGGTGGTCAGCGTCAACATAGTGGCCGTGGAGGACAATATCTTCTACGGGCAGCTGCAGTTCGAGAACGGCACCACCGTCAGCTCCCGCGCGTCGGACGCCCTTGCCGTGGCCCTTCGGGCGAAGTGCCGTATCTGGTGCGCGGACTCGGTGATGGAAGAGGCCGGAGTCCGCATCACCGAACACGATGAGGGCGAGGACGCCCAGCCCAGCCCCACCGTGGACGAGGAACGCGAGCTGCGGCGCTTCCGCGAGTTCCTGGATGACGTAGAGCCGGAAGATTTCGACGGCTAGGTCACGTTAAGGTTAAAGTTCAGCCTGAAAGTTTCGACACGCCAGGGCGAAGCAGCCAGGGTCTTTGACCTGGAGCCCGGCCGGCCCTAACGTCGAAGTATCAAGTTCCCATTGCTTACGGCAGCCGCGCAAGTCACACTGGAAAGTGCGCCCCGCGAAAATTACACGCATGGTCTTCGGGCCGGCCAGGCTGTTGCAATTGATCCCCGGGAGCTAAGGACAAGGAGGATCCCCGTGAGTCCCAAAGGCGAAGCAGGCGGGCTGAAGCAGCCCACAGGCGGTGTTGCTGTGCCCGCGGGCGGTGCCCAGGGCCTCCTCTTCACGGAAGACCTTCCCGTCCTGGATGAGGACGCCGGCTACCGCGGTCCCACTGCCTGCAAAGCGGCCGGAATCACCTACCGCCAGCTGGATTACTGGGCCCGCACCGGACTGGTTGAGCCCGCGGTCCGGGGTGCGGCAGGCTCCGGCTCGCAGCGGCTCTATGGTTTCCGTGACATCCTGGTCCTTAAGGTGGTCAAGCGGCTCCTGGATACCGGTGTCTCCCTTCAGCAGATCCGTTCCGCGGTGGAACACCTCCGGGAACGCGGGGTCGAGGACCTGGCGCAGATCACGCTCATGAGCGACGGTGCCAGCGTATACGAATGCACCTCCGCGGACGAGGTCATCGACCTGGTCCAGGGCGGCCAGGGCGTCTTCGGTATTGCCGTCGGCCGGGTCTGGCGTGAGGTGGAGGGCAGCCTGGCCGCCCTGCCCAGCGAGCACGCGGCAGAACAGTCTTTCCCGGACGATGAGCTCAGCAAGCGTCGGGCCGCTCGCAAGATCAGCTAGCTCCGCAGCAGGATTAAAACGGTGAAGGCCGCCCTCCAGCAGGAAGGGGGCCTTCGCTGCGTGGAGGCGGGCCTGACGGTTCCGCCTAGCGGGTCCGGGGACGCAGGCTTCCGGCTGCCATGAGGTTTGCCAGCAACTGGTCGAAGAGCCCGGCCGTCGTCTTCGCTGAATCGCCGGGCCAGTGGTGGACAGGGTGGGCCGCGCCCTGGATCTGCTGCCAGTTGGCCTGTTCCGGAATACGGGGGTTCAAGAGCAGATCCCCGAACATCGATTCCATTTCCGCGAGCCGGTAGGTGTGCTCTGACGACCCGGTGCGCACGCGGTTGGCCACGATTCCGGCCGGGGCCAGGTTGGGGGCGAATTCCTGGCGGAAGAGCTGGATGGCACGCATAGTCCGTTCGGTTCCGGCCACGGAAAACAGGCCGGGCTCGGCCACCAGTGCAACCTTGTCGCTGGCCGACCACGCAATCCGGGTCAACCCGTTGAGCGAGGGCGGGCAGTCGATGAGGACCAGGTCGTAGTTCCCGGCCCCCGCGAGCACGGCAGAAAGCCGGCGGAGGTCACGGCGGCCGAGGTCCGGCCGGTCGTAGATCCCGGTGAAAGCAGAGCCGACGGCGACATCGAGGACAGCGGATCCGTTGCCGTTCGCATGGGATGTCCAGGTGCTGCCCACCACGTTGTCCGTGAGCCTGGCCTTGCGCGGGTTCTTGAGCATGCGGCCAATATCGAGCTGGTCGCCGGGCTGGACGCCGAGCGCCGTTGTGGCGTCCGCGTGCGGATCCAGGTCCACCACCAGCGTGCTGATTCCCGTGGCCAGCGCCGCAGACGCCAGTCCTGTGGTGACGGAAGTCTTGCCGACTCCACCCTTGAGGCTGCTGATGCTGACTACTTGCACTTGAGAGACCAAAACCTAACGCCGGATGCCGTGTTCGGGGTAGTGTTTGCTCCGGCGGTACCGAAGCCGGACGGCGCTGCCGCCCCACCCATCATATGTTGATGCGCCGGGGAAACCCGCCTTGGGTGGGCTCCGGCATGGCAGCGTGGCCGCGTGGGGGTGCTGCTTCATCGGCGGCCCGCCTGCAGTCCGCCGGTGCTGCCGTTCTGGAGATGACGGGAAAGTTTGTGATGGTTGACACAAAGATTTGTGTTTGCCCTTGGAGGTCCTAGACACTGTGACCACCCGTTCCACCCCGCAATGATGCAGGAGAAGTATGTTTTCCAAAGTTCTGGTGGCCAACCGCGGCGAAATCGCGATCAGGGCCTTCCGCGCCGGCTACGAGCTGGGCGCAAAGACCGTTGCCGTGTTCCCCCAAGAGGACAGGAACTCCATTCACCGGCAGAAGGCCGATGAGGCGTACCTCATCGGTGAGGAAGGCCACCCCGTCCGGGCCTACCTGGACGTGGCCGAGGTGATCCGGGTGGCCAAAGAATCCGGAGCCGATGCAATCTACCCCGGTTACGGCTTCCTGTCCGAGAATCCTGACCTGGCGCGTGCGGCAAAGGAAGCGGGTATCACCTTCGTTGGTCCGCCGGCGGAAGTCCTGGAGCTGGCAGGCAACAAGGTTGCCGCGCTGAAGGCGGCCCGGGATGCCGGGGTGCCTGTACTTAAGTCCAGCGCCCCGTCCAAGGACCTGGACGAGCTCCTGGCTGCCGCGGACGGAATCGGATTCCCCATCTTCGCCAAAGCCGTGGCCGGCGGCGGCGGCCGCGGCATGCGCCGCGTTGACACCCGCGAGGCCCTCCCCGAAGCGCTCAAGTCAGCCATGCGCGAGGCGGACGCGGCCTTTGGCGACCCCACCATGTTCCTGGAGCAGGCCGTCCTGCGCCCCCGCCACATCGAGGTGCAGATCCTGGCGGATGCCGAGGGCAACGTCATGCACCTCTTTGAACGCGACTGCTCCATCCAGCGCCGGCATCAGAAAGTCATCGAGATCGCACCTGCGCCCAACCTGGACGAGGGCATCCGGCAGGCCCTGTACCGCGACGCGGTCAAGTTCGCCAAGGCGCTGAATTACGTCAACGCCGGCACGGTGGAGTTCCTCGTGGACACCGTGGGTGAACGTGCGGGACAGCACGTTTTCATCGAAATGAATCCCCGCATCCAGGTGGAGCACACGGTCACCGAGGAAGTCACGGACGTGGACCTGGTCCAGGCTCAGATGCGGATCGCCGCGGGCGAAACACTCGCCGACCTCGGCCTCTCCCAGGAGACCGTCAAGCTGCGCGGCGCGGCCCTGCAGAGCCGCATCACCACCGAGGATCCCGCCAACGGCTTCCGGCCTGACGTCGGAAAGATCACCGGCTACCGCTCCGCCGGTGGCGCGGGCGTCCGGCTCGACGGCGGCACCGTCTACTCGGGTGCCGAAATCAGCCCCCACTTCGATTCCATGCTGGTCAAGCTGACCTGCCGCGGCCGGGACTATCCCGCCGCCGTGGCACGTGCCCGGCGTGCCCTCGCCGAGTTCCGCATCCGCGGCGTGTCCACTAACATCTCCTTCCTGCAGGCGGTGCTCGACGATCCGGACTTCATCGCCGGCGACGTAGCCACCAACTTCATCGACGAGCGTCCCCAGCTGCTCAAGGCCAGGGTGTCGGCGGACCGCGGCACCAAGCTTCTCACCTGGCTGGCCGACGTCACCGTTAACAAGCCCAACGGCGAACTGACGGTCCAGTCGAACCCCGCGGACAAACTGCCCAACGTCAAGGACCGGCCCGCGGCCGCAGGTTCCCGGCAGCGGCTCCTGGAGCTTGGCCCCGAAGGATTTGCCCGGGCGCTGCGGGAGCAGACCGCCGTCGCCGTCACGGACACCACCTTCCGCGACGCGCACCAGTCCCTCCTGGCCACCCGTGTCCGCACCCGCGACCTCGTGGCTGCAGGTCCCGCGGTCAGCGCCCTGATGCCGGAGCTGCTGTCCGTCGAGGCCTGGGGCGGCGCCACCTACGACGTCGCACTCCGCTTCCTGGGGGAGGACCCCTGGGACCGGCTGTCGGCGCTCCGCAAGGCCATGCCCAACGTTTGCCTGCAGATGCTGTTGCGCGGCCGCAACACCGTGGGTTACACGCCCTACCCGGAGGAAGTCACCGAAGCCTTCGTGAACGAGGCGGCCGCTACCGGCATCGACATCTTCCGGATCTTCGATGCGCTGAACGACGTCAGCCAGATGGCACCCGCCATCCGCGCCGTCCGGGCCACGGGGACCGCCGTCGCCGAGGTGGCGCTGTGCTACACCGGCGACATGCTGGACCCGGCCGAGAAGCTTTACACGCTTGACTATTACCTGGAGCTCGCCCAGCGGATTGTCGACGCCGGCGCCCACATCCTGGCCATCAAGGACATGGCGGGACTGCTTCGGCCCGCTGCCGCGGCCAAACTGGTGTCCGCGCTCCGTGAACGCTTCGACCTGCCGGTCCACCTGCACACGCACGACACCGCGGGTGGCCAGCTGGCAACCCTGCTGTCCGCAGTGGACGCCGGCGTGGATGCGGTGGACGTCGCCTCCGCGTCGCTGGCAGGCACCACCAGCCAGCCGTCGGCCTCTGCGCTGGTGGCCGCCCTGGCCCATACCCCGCGGGACACCGGCCTGAGCCTGGATGCCGTCAGCTCCCTGGAGCCCTACTGGGAAGCCGTGCGCCGCGTTTACGCTCCGTTCGAGTCCGGACTGCCGGGCCCCACCGGCCGCGTGTACAAGCACGAAATTCCGGGCGGCCAGCTGTCCAACCTTCGACAGCAGGCCATGGCGCTGGGACTGGGGGAGCGCTTCGAAGCCATCGAGGACATGTACACCGCCGCGGACCGGATCCTTGGGCACCTGGTCAAGGTCACGCCGTCGTCCAAGGTTGTGGGCGACCTCGCACTCCACCTGGTGGGCCTCAACGCCGACCCGGCGGACTTCGAAGCAAACCCGCAGAACTACGACATCCCCGACTCGGTGATCGGCTTCCTTTCCGGCGAACTCGGCGACCCTCCGGGCGGCTGGCCGGAACCCTTCCGCACCAAGGCCCTGCAGGGCCGGAGCGTGAAGGTCCGTGACGTGGAGCTGAGTTCCGAGGACAGCGCGGCGTTGAAGTCCGATTCGAAGACCCGCCAGCAGACCCTGAACCGCCTTCTCTTTGACGGTCCCACCAAGGACTACCTCAAGAGCGTGGAGACCTACGGCAACATCTCGGTCCTGGATACGCGCGATTACCTGTACGGCCTCCAGCGCGGCCAGGAGCACGAGATCCAGCTGGAGAAGGGCGTGCGGCTGATCGCCTCCCTGGAGGCGGTCTCGGAGCCCGACGAAAAGGGCATGCGCACCGTCATGTGCACCCTCAACGGCCAATCCCGTCCCGTGGTTGTCCGCGACCGTTCGGTGGTCAGCAACGTCAAGGCCGCCGAGAAGGCCGATCCCGCCCAGCCGGGACACGTTGCGGCCCCGTTCGCCGGCGCCGTCACCGTCACCGTCAAGGTGGGTGACACCGTAAATGCGGGAGACACCGTTGCCACGATTGAGGCGATGAAGATGGAAGCGTCCATTACGACGCCGGTGGGCGGCAAGGTGGCCCGCCTCGCCATTTCAGCGGTGGAACAGGTGCAGGGCGGGGACCTGCTCCTGGTCATCGAGTAACCCATAAAGCATTCGCGGGGTCACCTCCGGTCCAATAACGGCGCGTTATTGGGCAGGAGGTGACCCCGCGTTGCTTTTCCTAGCCGTTGTCAGGGCGCTTGGCGCTGTACATCTCCTCGATGACCGTTTCGAAGTCCTTCATCACCTGTGCGCGCTTGACCTTCATGGACGGGGTGAGGTGGCCCGAAGCTTCCGTGAAGTCTGCGGGCACAATCCGGAAGGACTTGATGGCTTCAGCCTGCGAGACGGAAGCATTGGCGGCCGTGATGACGTCCTGCACGGCGGCTTTGACCACCGGATTCATGGCAGCCTGTCCAAGCGTCATGTCGCCGGGCAGGCTGTGGCGCTGCAGCCAGCCCGGGAGGGCCTCCGGATCAAGCGTGACCAGGGCGCCGATGAACGGCCGGTTATCGCCCACCACCAGCACCTGGGAAACCAGCGCGTCGGCCCGGATCTGGTCCTCGAGCAGCGCAGGGATCACGTTCTTGCCACCTGCCGTCACGATGATTTCCTTCTTGCGGCCGGTGATCCAGACGAACCCGTCGTCATCGAGTCTCCCGATGTCCCCGGTGCGGAACCAGCCGTCGTCGAACGTTTCATTCGTGAGGTCAGGGCGCTTGTAGTAGCCGCGCATGACGCTGACGCCCTTGGCGAGGATCTCGCCGTCACCGGCGATCCGGACGGCGTTGCCGGGCAGCGGCTTGCCCACCGAACCGATCTTGATCCTGGCCGGAGTGTTAACGGAGACCGGCGCGGTGGTTTCCGTCAGGCCATAGCCCTCCAGCACCTGCAGCCCGATGCCTTGGAAGAAGTGGCCCAGGCGTTCGCCCAGGGGACCGCCACCGGAGACCGCGTGCGAGACATGGCCGCCCATCGCTGCCCGAAGCTTGCCGTAGACCAGCTTGTCGAACAGGGCGTGCTTGAGTTTCAGGCCCAGCCCAACGCGGCCGTCCTGCCGCGCCTTGGAGAATGCAATCGCGGTGTCCGCGGCCTTATGGAAGATGGCGCCCTTGCCGCCGTCCTCGGCCTTGGTCAGGGCTGAGTTGTACACCTTCTCGAACACGCGGGGCACGGCAAGGATGAACGTGGGGCTGTAGCTCTGCAGATCGCCCAAGAGATTCTTGATGTCCGGCGTGTGGGCCACCGTGGTGCCCGCTGCCATGGCCAGGACCGAGATAAACCGCGCGAAGACGTGGGCCAGGGGGAGGAACATGATGGTCTTGGCACCTTCGTGGACGATGTCGCCGATGATGCCGAGGGCGTTCTCGGACAGTTCCACAAAGTTGCCATGGGTGAGTTCGCAGCCCTTGGGCCGGCCGGTGGTTCCGGAGGTGTAGATAATGGTGGCCAGGTCCTGCAGGCCCGCGGAGGCTCGGCGGGATTCGAGCTCGTCGTCACTGACGCCCCGGCCTGCCTCCCGCAGGGAATCCAGGCCTGTTCCTTCCAGTTGCCAGACGTGCTGGAGGTCAGTGAGTCCCTCGTTCGCCACGGCCTGCCGGATGATGGCCTCATGGTGTGCTGCTTCGCCGAAGGCTGCGACGGCTCCGGAATCCCCGAGGTTCCAAGCCACTTGGGACGGGGACGAGGTTTCGTAGATGGGAACCGAGACTGCGCCGGCGAACCAGATGGAAAAGTCCACGAGTGCCCATTCATACCGGGTGCGCGACATGATTCCCACCCTGTCGCCGGGGTTCACTCCGCTGGCGATCAGGCCCTTGGCCAGGGCGCTGACGTCGGCCAGGAACTCCGTGGCGGAGATGTCCTGCCAGGCGCCGGCCGCGTCGAGGCGTGAGAACAGCGCCGGGTTGCTGGCCTTGCCGGCCTGCCGCAGCACCAGGTCGGTGATGTTGGTCTCCGGGGGAACGACAACCAGGGGCGGAACACTGAATTCACGCACTATAGCTCCTTTGATATCCGTGGCCCAAGCAGGGGCATGCCTAAAGACTAGTACGCCTCCCGCGGGCTGTGCAGTACCTAAAGTTACTGTCCGGTAACTTAGCCGTCAATGGCCGAACAGTTGACACAAACAACATCCGTCACGGCCGGCAAGGAGTCGGTCCTAGAATGGGGCACTATGTACGCTGCGCCTGCCGGGGGATCTTCCGGCCTCCTGAACAGAAGGACGCCCTGGCGGAAACTGCCCGCTTCCCGCCGTCCCCGGCTGCGCGGCGCAGGCTTCCAAGGCCGGCTGCGGCCGGCCCGCCGTGGCCTGGCGATCGGGATCGATATCGGCGGAACCAAGGTGGCGGCGGGCGTGGTGGACCCGGACGGCCGGATCCTGAGCGAAGCGCGGCGCAACACGCCCGGCAGTGATCCCCGGGCGGTGGAAAAGGTCATCGTGGAGCTGGTCGAAGAGCTGGGGCGCGGCCGGCGGATCCGTTCGGTGGGCATCGGCGCGGCCGGCTGGATGGACCTCGACGGCGGCACGGTGCTGTTCAGCCCGCACCTCGCCTGGCGCAATGAACCCCTCCGCGACAACCTCCAGCAGCTGCTGCGCCGCCCGGTTTTCCTGGCCAACGACGCCGATGCCGCGGCGTGGGCGGAATGGCGCTTCGGTGCCGGGCAGGGCGAGAGCCGCCTGGTGTGCATCACCCTGGGCACGGGCATCGGGGGTGCGATGGTCATGGATGGCCGGCTGGAGCGCGGCCGTTTCGGCGTGGCCGGCGAGTTTGGCCACCAGGTCATCATGCCGGGCGGGCACCGCTGTGAATGCGGCAACCGGGGCTGCTGGGAGCAGTACGCATCAGGAAACGCCCTGGGCCGGGAGGCCAGGACTTTGGCCTCCGCCAACTCCCCGGTCGCCCAGGACCTCCTGGCAGCGGTGGCAGGCCAGGCCGACGCCATCACCGGAGCCACCGTGACGGAGCTGGCACTGCGCGGGGACGGAGCGTCCCGCGAACTGCTCGATGAGGTGGGCGAATGGCTGGGCCTTGGGCTGGCCAACCTGGCCGCGGCCCTGGACCCGGGGCTGTTCGTGATCGGCGGCGGCCTGTGTTCAGCCGGAGACCTCCTGGCGGAACCGGCGCGCAAGGCCTTTGCCCGGAACCTGACCGGCCGCGGATTCCGTCCGGCGGCGGACATCCAATTGGCCGCGCTGGGGCCCAATGCCGGCCTCATTGGCGCGGCTGACCTGTCGCGCATCCGTTAGGACATGGGGGCAGCTAAACGCGGGCGCCGTCGTCGTCCTCGTCCTTCTCCTGCGGAAGCTGCATGATCAGGTACACCGTGCCCAGGACGAAAGCCGCCACGATGCCCAGGATGGCGGGCAGGGGAGCGGAGCGCCAGAACATGGCCGCGAAGAGCAGCGCCACCGGCCCGCCCACGGCGGCGAGCCAGGCAAGCATGGTGAGCGGCTCGGTGCCGGCAAGGCTGGGTGGCTCCTCGGGGATGAACCGGCCTTCGTCGTCGTCATCCACTGCGTAGTCGCGCGGACCGGGCGCGGCGGGATCAGTGACCGGACCGCCTGCGAGCCCCAGCGGGTCGAAGTCGCGGAAAGCCGGCCGCGGAGGGGGCGCTTCGGCGGTGCCCGGCGCCGGGGAGACCGTGCCGGTGTTCGGCTGGTCCCCCTCCAGGCGTGCCACAAGGTCCAGCCAGACGGCATCGTCCTGGTTGGCGCCCTGGTCCGCCGACTCCGGGTCAGGCCTGGTCATGGCGGACTTCCTCTCCGGGGGCGGCGGGCTGCAGGCGCCGGATAAAGTCCACTGAACCCTGGAAGATCTTTTCCGCGTCGTGGTCCAGCGTGGCCACATGGTAGCTGTTTTCCAGTGGCACGAGCTCCAGCGGCGCGTGCGTGAGCCCGCGCCGCAGCACCCGGATGCTGGCATCGGACACCACATGGTCGCGCGTTGACCGGTACACCTGCACGGGCGCGCCAATCCGTGGGAGCAGCCGGATGGTGTCCTTGAACATCTTGTTGACCTCGTGCGCCGCAGCGACGGGAGTCCTGGCGTAGGCAGCCTCGTCCATTCCCGGCTTCAGGATGTCATTGGCGATGGCGGGGGTACTCTTCATAACGAGCTTAAGGATGCCGGCCAGCGGAGCCCGGACGTCGTCCACCACCAGACCCGGATTCACCAGGATCACGCCCGCTACGGGGCGGGTGGCGGCAATCCGCAGGGCGAGCGTCCCGCCCATGCTCAGGCCGGCTGAAAACACCTGGTCGCACTCGGAGTCCAGCTCAAGCCAGGCCTGGTCCAGGGCATCATGCCACTGCCGCCACCGGGTTCGGGACAGGTCCTGCCAGGTGGTGCCGTGCCCGGGCAGCAGCGGCATGCGCACGGCGAAACCGGCTTCTGCCAGTGCCTCGGCCCAGGCCCGGAGGCCGTGCGGGCTTGCTGTGAAGCCGTGGGAGAGGACCACTCCGGTCCGGGGGCCCTGGAGGGTGGCGGGACTGCGGAAGGGGCTGTGGTCCGGAACGGACGTCATGGAGTCTCCAGGGCATTGGTCTGGTGTGCATGGGCGTTGAAGAAGGCGCTTGACCCCCCGAAGATCAGGGGCGCATCAACGTCCAGCGTAGCCACATGTCCGCTGCTGGCAAGATCAACCACCTGGGTAAGCTGCGGGCCCAGCCGCCGCCGCAGGAGGGCCAGGGAGGTGGGTGGCACCACCACGTCGGTCCGGGACTTGAAGACCTGGACGGGGGCATCGATCCGGTGCAGCCCCCGGATGGCTGCACCGTACAGCTTCTTGAGCTCATGTACCGCAGCCAGCGGCGTGCGGGAATAGTCGCCGTCGTACGTGGCGGCCGCCGTGGGTTGCTCTTCCTCGATGGGAAGCGTGGTGCGCTGGAAGTACTTCAGGACACCGATGACACGTATGCGGCGGTCGTAGAAGCTCAACCCCGGATTGACAACGGAGACGCCGGCTACGCGGTGCTTCGAAGCCGTCAAAAGTGCCAGCGCCCCGCCCATGGAAAGCCCCGCGACAAAGCAGGTTTCCGTGCGCCCGCGCAGCTCAAGGAAAGCGGCTTCATAGCTGCGGTACCAGTCGCGCCAGCCGGTCCGCGCCAGTTGGCGCCAGTCCGTGCCGTGCCCGGGCAGGAGCGGGACGGATACCGCATAGCCCTGGGCGGCCAGGTGTTCCGCCCACGGCTGGACGCTCAGCGGGCTTCCGGTGAAGCCATGGCAGATCGCTACGCCAATGCGGGCGTTCCCGCCGTGTCCCGGGTAGCTGAGAGCCGCGGGACGGGGCGGGATGCTGCTTTCGGTCATGCGTCCATCGTGTCACTGTTCCGGACAATTCTCACTAGAGTAGGGTTGCATTGAGCTGCCCGCCAGGCCCGACCAGAAGGCCTTGAAAGTCGCCGTCCGGAGAGGTTCGCCACGTGTTTTATTGGGTCATGAAGAGGATCTTCCTGGGTCCGGTGATAAAGCTGTTGTTCCGCCCCTGGGTCAAGGGCCTGGATAACATTCCGGCCGAGGGCGCCGCGATTATCGCCTCAAACCACCTGTCCTTCTCGGATTCCATCTTCATGCCCTTGATGGTCCGCCGTCCCGTGGTATTCCTCGCGAAGTCCGAATATTTCACCGGCACCGGCGTTAAGGGACGGCTCACCGCGCTGTTCTTCCGGCTCACCAACCAGCTGCCGATGGACCGCTCCGGCGGCGCGGCGTCAGCCGCTTCGCTGAGCGCCGGGATGGAAGTGCTGATGCACGGCGGCCTGCTGGGAATTTATCCGGAGGGTACCCGCAGCCCTGACGGCCGGCTGTACCGGGGCAAGGTTGGCGTTGCCAGGCTGGCGCTGCAGGCGGGCGTCCCGGTGATTCCGGTGGCCATGATCGGGACGGATAAGGTGCAGCCCATAGGGAAGCGCCTCCCAAACATCCGGCGGATCGGCATGATCTTCGGTGAACCCATGGACTTCAGCGGGTTCGGGGACCAGGCGGAGGACCGGCTGGTGCAGCGCCAGGTTACGGACCAGATCATGTTCGAACTCATGCGCCTGTCCGGGCAGGAATATGTCGACGAATACGCTGCCGCGGTCAAGCTCCGGCTGGCCGCGGAGGCCGCAGCGCCGGGAGAGCCGGGCGTGGGAGCTTCCGGCGGCGTGTGACGCGCCGGGTCCACAGCGTGACAGGGCAGTGTCGGCCACAGGAACACGGGCGCTAGGCTTAGAGGGTGACTGAGCTATCTGCCAAACCCGCCTTTTCGCTGTCCAGCACCGCCCAGAGCGGAGCCGCCAACTATCCCGGACTGGACGACTGGCGGGACCTTCCCATCTCCCAGCAGCCCAGCTGGCAGGACAAGACCGTTTTTGATGCCTCGGTGAAGGAACTTTCCGTCCTGCCGCCCCTCGTTTTCGCGGGTGAAGTGGACGTCCTCCGGGAGCGCCTCGCGGCCGCGGCACAGGGCAAGGCCTTCCTGCTCCAGGGCGGGGACTGCGCGGAAACCTTTGAAGCCGCCACGGCGGACAAGATCAGCGCGAGGGTCAAGACCATCCTGCAGATGGCTGTCGTGCTGACGTACGGCGCTGCGATGCCCGTCATCAAGATGGGCCGGATGGCCGGCCAGTTCGCCAAGCCCCGCTCCTCCAACGACGAAACGCGCAACGGCGTGACCCTCCCGGCCTACCGCGGCGACATCGTCAACGGCTACGAGTTCACCCCCGAATCTCGCGGCCACGACGCTGCACGCATGCTCCGTGCCTACCACACGTCTGCCTCGACCCTTAACCTGATCCGCGCCTTCACCCAAGGCGGCTTCGCGGACCTGCGCTCGGTGCACCAGTGGAACAAGGGCTTCACGGAAAACCCCGCACACGCCCGCTACGAATCCCTGGCCCGCGATATCGACCGGGCCATCAAGTTCATGGACTCCTGTGGTGCGGACTTCGAAGCCCTCAAGAGGGTGGAATTCTTCGCCAGCCACGAGGCGCTCCTGCTGGATTATGAGCGTGCCCTCACCAGGATCGACTCGCGCACCGGCTTCCCGTACGACACTTCCGCGCACTTCCTCTGGATCGGGGAGCGCACCCGCGAACTTGACCACGCACACGTGGACTTCCTGTCCCGGGTCCGGAACCCGATCGGCGTAAAGCTTGGCCCCTCCACCACCGGCGATGACGCCCTGCGCCTCATCGACAGGCTGGATCCAGAGCGCGAGCCGGGCCGCCTGACCTTCATCACCCGCATGGGCGCAGGGAACATCCGTGAGAAGCTGCCCGCCGTCGTCGAAAAGGTTACTGCCTCCGGCGCGCAGGTACTGTGGGTCACCGACCCCATGCACGGCAATACCGTCACCTCCCCGAACGGCTACAAGACGCGCAATTTCGACGACGTCATTGACGAGGTGCGCGGGTTCTTCGAAGTGCAC
Source organism: Pseudarthrobacter sp. NPDC092439 (assembly GCF_044754945.1). Taxonomy (NCBI): domain Bacteria; kingdom Bacillati; phylum Actinomycetota; class Actinomycetes; order Micrococcales; family Micrococcaceae; genus Pseudarthrobacter; species Pseudarthrobacter sp. NPDC092439. The sequence goes on along the minus strand of NZ_JBIVQB010000008.1, from coordinate 48,246 downwards.
CACGCCCTGGGCACGGTCCCGGGCGGCCTGCATGTCGAGATGACCGGCGATGACGTCGCCGAGTGCCTGGGCGGCGCCGACCCCATCGACCAGGAAGCCTTCCTGGACCGTTACGAGTCCGTCTGCGACCCGCGGCTGAACCACATGCAGTCGTTGGAAATGGCGTTCCTGGTGGCAGGCGCGCTGGCCAGGCACTGATCAGTGCATTCATACCCCTGGCGGTGTTGCGGGCGGAGCGTTCCGGCTACACCACCGTCAGGGTGATGACCGAACCTTCGGGCGCCTCGGCGTCCACAGGGTCCTGGTCCCGGACCGTCCCGAAGAAGCCGCCCAGGATGTTGTTCACCCGAACCTCGAATCCGAGCCCTTCCAGCGCCTCGCGCGCGTCCGCGGCCTGCTTGCCGATGTAACTGGGGACCTTCACCATCCTCGGGCCTTTGGAGACCGTCAGGGTGACAGTTCCGCCGCGCGCCAGCGTTCCGCTGCCGGGCGACTGGCTCACCACCGCGCCCTTGGGGACCTTGCGGTCGAAGACCTCTTCGGCGGCAACCTCCGCAGACAGGCCCGCATCCTCGATCGCCTTCACCGCGTCGTTCCTGTCCCGGCCTACTACCGCCGGCACGGGGATGGGCCGCGGGCCCTTGGAGACCACGAGTGCGACGGGAGTTCCGCGGCGGACCTCCGTCCCGGCCACGGGGTCCTGGGAAATTACGACGCCGGCCGCGACGTTCTCGTCGAAGCGTTCCGTCACGGCGCCCAACGCCATTTCGGCGCGCTGCACTGCGGTCCGGGCATCAGCCAGGGTTTCGCCTGCCAGTTTCGGCAGCGGGAAGAGCTGGGGGCCCTTGGAAACAAACAACGACACAGGCTGCAGCTTCCGGATCTCCTGGCCGGCGGCAGGGTCGCTGCCCACCACCAGGCCGGCGGCGACGTCGTCGTCGAAAACATCACTCGTGCTGGAACGGAATCCCGCCTGCTCCAACAACTGCTGCGCCTGCGCAACGGTCTTGTTGGCCACTGGCGGGACCGTGGCGGCCGAGCCCGGGCCCATGCCGAAGAACCAGCCTGCCCCGGTAGCCAGCAGGGCAAGGAGGACCAGCAGGACCGCCCAGAGCGCTCCACGCCGCCGCGGGTTGCCCTCACGCAGGCTCCTGGCCGGGGTGGCGGCGGCACGTGCACGCGCCTTCCCTTCTTCGCGTGCTGCATTCTTCAGGGCGCGCTTGCCCAGCGGGGCGGGCTCTGCCGGGGGAAGTGGAACCACCGGGTGCCGGCCGAACGGCAGCGCGGCTGTGGGGTTGGCTGTTCGGGAAATGATCTCGGTGGGGGCGTTGCCCGCAGCGGCAGGGCTTGCCGGTGCGGGCTTCCGGTTGTCCGCGGCGGGCGGGTGCAGGTCCAGCTCCGCGTCGCTGAGGTTCGTCCTGATGTGACGCAGTTCCTGCAGCAGTGCGGTTCCGTCAACGGGCCGGTGCTCGGGGTCGTTGGCGGTGCACCATTGCACCAGTTCGTCCACCTCCGCTGCCAGGCCCGGGATCAGGTCCGACGGCGGCCCTACCGTCCCGTTGACGTGCTGGTATGCCACCTGGATGGGGACTTCCCCTTCGAAAGGTTGGCGGCCGGTGAGCATCTCGTACAGCATGATTCCCACGGAGTAGACGTCGCTGCGGGCATCCGCCGGCTTGCCCAGGACCAGCTCGGGGGAAACATAGGCCACGGTGCCGATCAGGGTGCCTGTGCCGGTGGACGCCGTGACGGCGCGGGCCAGGCCAAAGTCTCCTACCTTGATCCGGCCGTCGTCGGCGATAAGAACGTTTTCGGGTTTGACGTCGCGGTGGATGAACCCGGCGCTGTGGGCGGCAGCGAGTCCCTCCACCACCGGATCAATGAGCGCCAGGGCAAGGCGCGGAGGCAGGGCGCCTTTCTCATTGATGAGGTCGCGCAGGGTGTGGCCCTGGATGTACTCCATGACCAGGTAGGCGGTGCGTCCGTCAATGCCCTGGTCCAGGACACCCACCACATGAGGATGCGAAAGCCTGGCAGCCGCCTTGGCCTCGCGAGCCAGCCTGCCCAGGAAAGACTCGTCCGCAGCAAGGTGGGGGTGCAGCACTTTCAAAGCAACATCCCGGTCCAGCCGTTGGTCGGTCGCGAGGTAGACCGTTGACATGCCGCCGCCGGCCACCCGCGAGCGGACAGCGTAGCGGTGGTCCACGAGCGTTCCCACGAAGGGGTCTGTGGCAGGTTCGTTCACCATACGATCCTAATCGGCAGTGAAACGGGTCCGAACCGTCACCGGTCCGGACCCGTCGGGTGTGTCGCAGCCGCCTCGTGGTGAGGGGCGGGCAGTCAGCTGAAGTTCTTTTGGTGCGCCTTAATGGCGGCGACGTATGCCTTCGTGTCCTGGTACATGCCGTACTTGCTGACTGAATATTGGCCCTGGTAGTAGCCCGCAATGGCCAGGTCCTTGGTCTTGCTGGTGGCAAGGAGCTGGCGGATGATGGCAACGCCGGCCGTGACGTTGTCCTGGGGGTTGAGCAGGTTCAGCTTCCGGCCCACCAGGTCCGAAGCCCACTGCCCCGAGCTGGGAATGACCTGCATGGTGCCGATCGCGTTGGCTGGTGAAACTGCGCGCTGGTTGAACCCCGACTCCTGGTACGCGAAGGCAAGTGCAAGGGACGGTTCGACGCCCATCCTGCGTGCAGTGTCCGCCACGATGCCGCGCATCTGCTCCCGCGTCGGCACCGGGGAAGCGTTGAGCAGCGCCTTGTTCGCGTTGGCCGAACTCACTACGGCCGGGGGATAGGTGAACCCGAGGAAAGTACTCGGAACCAGGGGCTTGGTTGCGGCAACCGGCTGAAGGGGGGACGCGGGTACGCCGCCCGGGATGGCCAGCTTGTTGCCCGGGTAGATGATGGAGCTCATGCTCAGCCGGTTGGCCGAGAGCAGGGCGGAGAGCCTGACTCCATGCCGCGACGCGATGGCGGACAGCGTGTCGCCGGCCCTGACAGTGTAGGAGCCGCCGGTGCGCTTGGGGGTTGATGCCTTGGCCGGTGCGGGCGCGGCTGCCCGTGCAGGCGCAGCCTTTGCGGCACCGATCCTGATCTTTTGACCCGGATAGATGATGGAACGGCCCGAGAGGTTGTTCCAGGCGAAGACATCGGCAAGCCGCACCCCGTGGCGGGCGGCAATTGCACCCAGGGTGTCCCCGGCCTTAACGGTATAGGTGGCACCGGAGACCGCGACGGCGGGACGTGCCGCGGCAGGTGCGCCCGCCTTGCGTGCTGCGGGTGCGGCAGCCGCTTTTCCGGACAACTTGATCTTCTGTCCGGGGTAGATGATCGTGGTGGCCTTCAGGCCGTTCAGCTTCAGCAGTTCACCCGTGTTCAGGCCGAACCGCCGGGCAACGGCGCCGATGGTGTCGCCGCGCGCGATCGTGTAGCTGGCCGGCGCAGAGGGCCGCGCGGGCTGAAGTGCGGAGGGGATCGCAGTAGAAACAGCTGCGGCGGGAATCACCGGCGCGGTTGCCTGGGCGGCCTGGGCCTTCATGGCTGCGGCGAGGGTCGCAGGCACGGCGCGGGCCGGTTTTTCTGCCGCGGCAGGCTCGGCGAGGGCCAGGGAGGACAACACGACTGCCGGCAGCGCCGCCGTGGTTGCGGCGATCATCGGCAGACTCGGCCTGGGGTGCTGCTTAGGCGAGTGGGACGTCGTCATGGAAGGAATCCTCTTCTCAACTGCGGGGCGGTCGGGGATAGCGGTGTTATCCGGTACTAGTGTGACTTAAGTGAATAGTGTTATGACTGTGATCAATGTGAATCTCTCACGAATTTGCGAATAGCACAAGAATTCCGGCATTGGCGGCAATAGGAATTGGGCGGAGTGTTCCGGCGGATTGCTCCGCCTGCTCTCTCGACGGACCGTCGACTAGGCGCCGGGGCCGGCGCCGTGGCAACCTTGGTCAGTGACTAATGTTGAGAACCTTGTGGGCGAATGGCTGCCCCTGCCCGACGTCGCCCGGCTGCTGGATGTCTCCATCACCCGCGTGCACAGCCTGATCGACGAAAAGGCGCTGGCCGCCGTCCGCGTCGGTGAGCGCAATATCCGGTGCGTCCCGGCGGAATTCATTCAGGACGGCCAGGTGGTTGACAGCCTTAAGGGCACCATCGTCGTCCTTGCCGATGCCGGCTATTCGGACGAAGACCTGATTGTCTGGCTGTTCACTGAGGATCCCTCCCTGCGCGGACGGCCCATCGACGCCCTCCGTGAGGGGCGGAAGACGGAGATCCGCCGCAGGGCGCAGACGCTGGCCTGGTAAGGGCGCGAAAGTCAAAGAGCGGAACGGCCAGGCCCCGTCAGGGTCCTGGCCGTTCCGCTCTTATGCGGGCTCTGCCCTCAGGAGGCCCGGCTGACCGCCGATTCCGCCAGCCGTTGCAGGGCCGTCTTGGGCAGGTCCTCCAAAGGCAGTGCCGCCAGCGCGTCGAAGGCACGGCTGCCGAATTCGGCGATGAGTACTTCGGTGGCCTGGAGTGCACCTGAATCCTCGATAATCCGCCGGATTTCCATGATGTCCTCAGCCGACAGGTCCGGGTTCCCCAGCCTGGCATCGATGAAAGCGGATTCTGCAGGCGATGCCTGGTCCAGTGCCAGCGCCACGAGGACGGTGCGCTTTCCTTCCCGGAGGTCATCGCCGGCCGGTTTGCCGGTGGTCAGCGGATCCCCGAAGACGCCCAGGACGTCATCCCGCAGCTGGAACGCTTCACCCAGGGGCAGTGCGAAGGCCGAGTAGCCCCGCAGCAGTTCATCAGGCGCGCCGGCGAGCGCCCCGCCCAGGGCAAGGGGATGCTCCGTCGAATACTTTGCGCTCTTGAACCTGATGATGGAGTGTGCCCGGTCCACCGCCCCGGCCCGGTCGCGTACCGGGCCGGCTACTTCCTCGAGAATGTCCAGGTACTGTCCCGCCATCACTTCGGCGCGCATGAGATTGAAGATAAGGCGGGCACGCCCACCGGCAGCGGCCCGTTCGCCGATGTCCGTAAACGCTTCCTCGCTAAAGGACAGGCACAGGTCGCCGGCCAGGATGGCTGCGGCATGGCCGAAACGTTCGCTGTCCAGCGCCCAACCCTGCGCCTCATGGAGTTGGCTGAACCGGCGGTGGACGCTGGGCCCGCCGCGGCGCGTGTCGGACCGGTCGATGATGTCATCGTGGATGAGTGCTGCCGCTTGGAACAACTCCAGCGCGGCTCCCGCGGCTATGACTTCACGGGCGCCTGACTGCCCGCCGGCCCCCCGCCAGCCCCAGTAGCACATCAGGGCGCGGAGCCGTTTGCCGCCGGTCACCAGGTTGGATATCGAACCCATGATCGGCTCGATATCGGGGGAGATGGACGCCATGACAGCCTGCCGTCCGGCGAGGAACCCGTTAAGTTCCCCGGCAACGGATGCGACGAAGCCGGCCTGTTCGTCCCTTAACTGCTCTGCCGCCGTCACTTGACGGACTTCGCTGCCACGTTGGCGCCAATTGTGAACGTGGCTACGTCGCCGGCCTTAACTACAGAGACGTTGACCGTTTCGCCGTCCCCGCGCACAAAGTCCTTGGAAGCGACGGTTCCCACGGCGTCTCCGGGGACGGCCTTGAACCCCTGCCCGCTGAGGGACTTGGTGTAGAAGGCCAGGACTGCGGCCGGTGTGGCTTTGGTTGTGGCAACCAGCGCGGCTGTAGCGGGCGAGGTGGTCTTGTCGAAGCTGCTGGAAAGCACCGTGGCGCCCGGCATCAGGGGCAGCAGCTTCTGCGGAAAACCTGGCACGAATCCGCCAACGGTGGCAGTTGTCCCGGGCGAAGCGGACGGGCTTGGACCGGCGGAGGCCGCAGAAGCGGTGGCGGATGCCGATGTCGTGGATTCCGGCGACGCGGAGGGGGCAGGACTGCTGCATGCTGCCAGGGTGACGGCAACCGCCGCTGCGAGGGCGGTCAGGCCAGCCTGCCTGGGATTTCCAAAGACCGTCACAGGGTCATTCCTCCTGGAGTTGATGCCGGATCAGCCTCCAGTTTAGTCAGTAGCTGCCGATAGGATTGCAGCCGTGGGGCCAGAAGGTAAGAACCAGCCAGTGCCGGCACGGCCGCCAGGCCGCCGGCCCATGTGCATCATGCATGTGGATATGGACGCCTTTTTCGTCTCTGTAGAGCTCCGGAGCCGTCCCGAGCTCCTGGGCGTGCCGGTTATCGTCGGGTTTCCGGGGGAGCGGTCGGTGGTACTCTCGGCTTCCTACGAGGCCCGGGCCTTCGGGGTAAAGTCGGCGATGCCCATGGCAGTGGCCTACAGGCTGTGTCCCCAGGCGGTGGTCATTGAACCCCGTCATTCCCTCTATTACGAGGTATCCGGCCAGCTGATGAAAATCTTCGAATCTGTGACGGAACTGGTTGAACCGCTCAGCGTGGACGAGGCCTTCCTTGATGTCAGCGGAGCCCTTCGCCGGCTGGGGCCGCCACGGGGTATCGGGGAGCTGATCCGGGGGCGTGTCGCCACGGAGCTGGGAATCACTGCCTCGGTGGGGATCGCCGAGACCAAGTTCGTGGCCAAAATTGCTTCCACGCGCTGCAAGCCGGACGGCCTGCTGATGATCACGCCTGATGAAACTGTGCCCTACCTGCACAGCCTTCCCGTTGGGGCGCTATGGGGCGTGGGGGCCAAGACTGCCGAAGTGCTTGCCAGGATGGGGATCCGGACCGTGGCTGATGTCGCAGCGACGCCCCTGCCCACCCTGAAGAGGATCCTCGGTGCCGCCGGCGAGCATGTCCACAAGCTGTCCTGGGGCATCGATCCCCGTGCGGTTACGCCCGTCCGGGCGGAGAAGAGCATCGGCGCGGAAGAAACCTTTGTGGTGGATACCGCCGATGACGCCCTGCTCCACCGTGAACTGCTGAGGCTGTCTCACCGCACGGCCGGCCGCCTCCGGGCAGCAGGGCTTGTGGCCCGGACTATTGCCTTGAAGTTGCGGTACGCGGACTTTTCCACCATTAGCCGCAGCAGGACCGTCCAGACTCCCGTGGACAGCGCGCAGCTGATCTACTCGGTGGCCGTGCAACTCCTGGGCTCGGTGGGAGAACGGAGCCAGACCGTACGGCTGGTCGGCGTGCGCGCCGAACAGCTGGAGGAGTCCGCCACCACGTCGCTGCAGCTGAGTTTCGACCGGCGCGATGAGAACTGGCGCGCGGCCGAGCAGGCACTGGACCAGGTCACGCGGAAATTTGGAAGCAAATCGGTGCTTCCGGCCCGGCTGATGGAGCCGGGCCGAGGCACGGACGGAGCCTCCCGGCATGGCTGAAATGCCGGTCCCGGGCAACCCTTGCGAAACCCATTGGCGTCTTTCAGAACGGCCCGCGACAAACTATCCTTAGAGGTACATAGTTTATGAGCGAATGGACATACTGCCGGACCCTCTTGGACATGCTCCCGCTCCCGCGGCTGCATGCCGGGTTTCCGTTTTTGCCTGCACCGGCAAATACGGGAACCTCTTAGGCATCACAGCCGTTAATGGTGCAGAAGTCGTGGCTGGGACCAGCCCGGACGTTGGCCTACCAAAGGAGGTCGTGATGCCGCTGTCGGAGCACGAACAGAAGCTGCTGGAGCAGCTTGAAAAGCAGCTTCACGAGGACGACCCGAAGTTTGCGAATTCGATGGGTTCCGACCCGGGGCGCTCGTGGTCCACCAGGCATGTGGTGATTGGCGTGTTGTGCGCCTTGGCCGGCGTGTTCCTGCTCTTGGTTGGCGTTACTTTCCAAAACATATTTGTTGGCGTTCTGGGCTTTATCGTCATGGGCGGCGGCGTGTACTTCGCAACAATGCGCAGCAGCGCGCCCGCTGCGAAATCCGGAAAAACCCTAAAAGGAAAGCCGGGTAAGCGCGGGTCCTTTATGAGCAATCTTGAAGAGCGGTGGGACGAACGCCGCCGCGGGGAACCCTAAGCCCGCTCTCCTCCATTCCGCTCCCCGGATCAATTGCCGGGAGCGGGACAACAGTGAAAGACCCGCTTCGGCGGGTCTTTTTTTTTGCGCCCAATTGCAGCGTTTGCCGGCCCCGCATATCGCCCCGCAGCACCCGTGGTCCGGGGCGCGCTATTCCACGCTGCTCGCGTCAAGCCCCTGCCGGCGGCGCACAATCCCTCCACTTTGCACCACCGGCCCGAAAACCGCGTCATTCCGCGGCGGGATTTGGTGGAAAAGGCTGGCAGAGGCGCGCGTTTGCGTTGACTGTGGTGGAAAGTGGAGTAATGTGGAGGACATAAGAGGGTGGTTGCAACACAGGGGATGTGCAGTTCCTGACAGCAGACAGGCGGTGGGCCAGTGTTCCTGGGAACCCATTCGCCGCGTCTGGATGAAAAGGGGCGGATCATTCTCCCCGCGAAGTTCCGCGAGGAACTTGCCAGCGGGCTGGTTCTCACGCGGGGCCAGGAGCGTTGCATCTACGTCTTCAGCGAGAAGGAATTTGCGCGGGTCCACGAGCAAATGCGGGAGGCACCGATCTCCTCCAAGCAGGCACGTGACTACATCCGCGTCTTTCTTTCTGGAGCCTCGGACGAGGTACCTGACAAGCAGGGGCGCGTGACCATACCACCGGCGCTCCGGGAATATGCAGGTCTCGGCAGGGAACTGGCGGTCATTGGCGCAGGTTCCCGAGCGGAGATCTGGGATGCCCAGGCTTGGAATGAGTACCTGGCGGAGAAGGAAACAGCCTTCTCCGAAACGGACGATCCCATTCCCGGCATTCTCTGAATGACGGACGGGACAGCAGCAGATTCTTGGATGAGATCTCCAGCCGGCCCACCGGCCGGCCAACCTGGCTCACTTCCCCGGAGCCAGGCGGGCCCGGTAGGCGCGGATGGGGATCTGGTCCAAGAAAAGGACAGGCACCAGCAACGGCGGAAGGGACCACGGCATGGATGAGAGCAGGCCTACGTCCGAACGCCATGTGCCGGTCCTTCGCGACCGGTGCATCAATTTGTTGGCACCCGGATTCGAGGCTGCGCGGCTCAGGGGCGAAACTCCCATCGCGATCGACGCCACCCTCGGCATGGGCGGCCATTCGGAAGCCATGCTGCAGCGGTTCCCGGACCTGCACCTCATCGGCATCGACCGGGACGAGGAAGCTTTGGCGCTGGCCGGGGAACGGCTCGCTCCGTTCGCGGCCCGCACCGATTTGGTCCATGCCGTCTATGACGAGATCCCCGATGTCCTCGAAGACCTTGGCGTCTCCGAGGTTCACGGCATCCTGATGGATCTTGGAGTTTCATCCCTCCAGCTCGATGAAAGGGAACGGGGCTTCGCCTACTCGTTTGATGCTCCGCTGGATATGCGGATGGACACCAGCCGTGGCCAGACCGCGGCAGACGTGGTTAACAGCTACGGCGAGGAAGAGCTTGTCCGGATCATCCGGAAATGGGGCGAGGAGAAGTTCGCTGGCCGCATCGCCAGCCGGATCGTCACGGCCCGGGCGGCCAGGCCGTTCACCACCACAGGCGAACTGGTGGAACAGATCCGGGCTGTGGTGCCTGCCGGCGCTGCGAAGTCCGGCGGCCATCCCGCTAAACGGACATTCCAGGCCCTCCGCATCGAGGTCAACGAGGAACTGGATGTCCTCGAACGGGCAGTTCCGGCGGCAGTGGACGCCATTGGCCTGGGCGGACGGATCGTTGTCATGTCCTACCACTCGCTGGAAGACAAGATCGTCAAAGGCGTATTCCAGGCCCGCTCCAAGTCATCGGCCCCACTGGGTTTCCCCGTGGAGCTTGAAGAACATAAGCCGGAACTGAAAACCCTCACCAAAGGCACCGAGGTGCCAACCGCCGACGAAATCGCCGAAAACCCCCGCGCTGCGTCAGCCAGGCTGCGCGCTGTGGAACGAATCAGAGCCAGGAGAGCCGAATGAGCACAGCAGCCGCCAAGACGTTTCCGGTCGTCCCGGGCACCTCGGCAACTGACGCCCACCTTCCCGCCGGCGCGGCGGGCCCGGCGAGGAAGGCGCGCACCCCGCTGTCCGTGGTCCGCACGGCCCCAAGGAAGCGGCGCGCTCCCTTCGTGGTCCTGTGCTTCGCCATGCTGGCAGTTGCCCTGGTGACAGTGCTGGTCCTGAATATTTCAGTTTCCACCGCCCAGTACGAACTGGTCACCCTCAAGGCGCGGCAGAGCACCCTGACCAAGCAGAACCAGGACCTGACCCAGCAGGTCCAGAATTTCGAAGCACCGCAGAACCTCGCCGCCAAGGCCACGGAACTGGGCATGGTTGCATCCACCGTGAAGGGACAGATCGACCTGTCCAACCTCTCTGTAACAGGAAAGGCGGTCCCGGCTGTCGAGGGCGGCGCAGCAGGGGCAGTCATTCCTGCGCCGGCCGTTCCCGGCCAGCTGATCGTGGTGCCCCCTGCGACCAAGGGCGAACCGCTGTCGGGCCGCAAGCCCGCGCAGGCAGCCGCCGCAGCACCGGCCAAGAAGAAGTCTGTGGCCGCACCGAAGAAACCTGCGGTGGAACTCTACGGCGGGTCCGTTCCGGTCCCGGAACAGAAGACCCCGGAGCAGTAGTACGGATTCACGCAGGACAGCCGAGCAGCAAGGAAGATCACGGTGGCGCAGAAGACCGGCAAGCCGCGGAACGCGAAAGAACCTGACGCCACCAAACGCCTCCGTCTTGGCCTCGGCATCATGCTGACGCTGCTGCTGGTGGTGGGCGGCAAGCTCTTCCTGGTCCAGGGTCTGGACGTCGGCGGCATGGCCGAGGCAGCGCTCAATAAGCGCATGATGCACACGGCGCTGCCCGCCGAACGGGGCAGTGTCCTTGACAGCCGCGGAACGGTCCTGGCCAACAGCGTGATCCGCTACAACGTGGTTGTGGACCAGCGCGTGAACACCAAGACTGATACCTTCAAACGGCTTGAGACCGTGGACGGGCAGGACCGGCTGGTGGACGTGAGCCGCGACCAGGGACATTCCGAACTGGCGAGCGTGCTGGGGATGGACCGGGAAACCATCCGCGAGGCACTCACCGGTGAGCAGCCCTATTACATTGTGGCGAAGAACGTGAAGCCTGATGTCGAAGACCGGATCTCCAGGCTGCAGATACCCGGCATCGTCACGCAGGGCGTGAGTAAGCGCGTGTATCCCAACGGCTCCATCGCCGGAGGGATTATCGGTTTCCTGGAAGACGGCAACACCGGCCAGGCAGGGATCGAGCAAACACAGGACGGAATCCTGCGGGGCAAGGACGGCGAGCGGCGCTTCGAAATCGGCGCGGACGGCCTCCGCATTCCAGTGGGCGTGGATGAACTGACGCCGCCGGAGGACGGCAAGGATGTGAAGCTCACTATCAACTCCGACCTGCAGTACTTCGCCCAACAGGCCATCCAGAGCCAGTCGGACAAGCTGGGCGCCGAGTGGGGCGTGATCATCGTCCTGGACGTCAAGACCGGAAACCTCGTGGCCATGGCCGACACCAACGCTCCGGATCCGAACAACCCCGGGCTCGTGGCTCCACAGGACCGCGGAGTCCGGGCCGTGACAGCGGCTTACGAACCGGGGTCCGTGGAAAAGGTCCTGACGGCTGCCGCGCTCATCGAAGAGGGCAAGGCCTCACCGTTGTCCGAGTTCACCCTCCCGCCCTCCTACACGGTCAACGGGCAGACGTTCAACGATTCGTTCACCCACGGCACGGAGAAGCGGACGCTTGCCGGGATCCTGGGTTATTCGATGAACACCGGCACGGTGATGGCCGGCCAGCGGCTGAACAAGAAGCAGCGGTATGACTGGCTGAAGAAGTTCGGCATCGGCGACGCACCCGATATCGGCCTCCCCGCCACGGCCGGCGGGATCCTCACTCCGTACCGGCAATGGGACGGGCGGCAGGAATACACCGTGCTCTTTGGACAGGGCGTTTCCCAGTCCACGCTCCAGACAGTGCGCGCCTTCCAGTCCATCGCCAACAACGGCGTCATGCTCCAGCCACGGCTGATTGACAGCTACATCGCACCGGACGGCACGGAGGAAAAGGCTCCCGCGGCCGAAGCACGCCGGATCGTCTCCGAGAAAACCGCCCAGCAGGTCCAGGACATGCTGGAGAGCGCCGTGACCGAGGGCCAGATCAAGGATGCCGCCATTGACGGCTACCGGGTGGGTGCCAAGACGGGCACTTCGGAATCGCCCTGCGACAACGGCACCGCAGGCTTCTGCGGATACACCGCATCCATGGTGGGCATGGCACCGATGGACGATCCGCGGTTTATTGTGGAGGTTGTACTCCAGCGGCCCAAGGGCAGCATCTACGGAATTACGCAGGGGCCGGTCTTCCGGTCGGTGATGAGCCAGGCGTTGCGTACCTACAACGTCCAGCCCTCCACCGGCCAGCCGGCAAGGCTGCCCCAGTTCGCGAAGTAATACGTTGGCCGCAGCAGGCCGCGCCAGCTGGCGCTGCCCGGTGCGCCCGGCACGGTTCACTAGCACTATCGGAGACCCCTTGTCTGAGTTCGATTTGCCCGACAGCACTGCTTCCTCGGATACGGCCGGCATGGTCCGGTTCCGCCCGTCGGCGGTTGAACCGCTTCGGCTGGAGAGCATTGCGGAATCCGTGGGGGTCCCCGTTCCCGGCGCGTCAGCGGATGTGCTGGTCAGCGGCATCACGCTGAACTCCCGGAATGTGGAGCCGGGCGATCTCTACGCGGCGCTTCCGGGAGCCTCCCGCCACGGAGCGGACTTCGTCGCTGATGCCGTCGAGGCCGGCGCGGTTGCCGTGCTGACCGACGAGGCCGGGGCCCGCATGCTGGCGCTGTCCTCGGATATCCCCGTTCCGGTACTGATCACCGCGAACCCGCGCAACGCGGTGGGACCACTGGCGGCCATGATCTACCGCAGCCAGCCGGCGCAGGGCGGCGCGCCGCGGCTGTTCGGAGTGACCGGGACCAACGGCAAGACCACCACGACCTACTTCCTGACCTCCCTCCTTCGTGCGCTCGGGAACCGCACCGGGCTGATCGGCACCATCGAAATCCTTGCCGGGGCCGAGCCCGTCCCCAGCCTGCTCACCACGCCGGAGTCGCCGGACGTCCACGGGCTCCTGGCGCTCATGGGGGAGCGCGGCCTGGGTGCCGCCGCGATGGAGGTCTCGTCCCACGCAATCGAGTTCCAGCGGGTGGACGGCGTGCTCTTCGACGTGGCCGGTTTCACCAACCTGACCCAGGACCACCTGGACCTCCACGGCACCATGGAAGAGTACTTCGCAACGAAGGCGCAGCTCTTTACGCCCGCGCGCGCCCGCCGGGCAGTGGTAACGGTCGACGACGAATGGGGCCGGCGGCTTGCCGGCTCGGCAACGGTGCCGGTGACCACGCTGGCAACGGCGCCCGGCCCTGCTGCTGACTGGACCGTGACGGATACCGCCCCGGACGGCTTGGGAACCCGGTTCACGCTGACCGGGCCCGGAGCGGCCACTCTGTCCGTCCGCACGGGTCTGCCGGGAACCTTTAATGTGGCCAACGCGGCCCTTGCCACCGTGATGGTCCTGGCCTCCGGGATCGGACCCGCCGACCTGCAGGAAGCCCTGGACCGCGCCGACCCCTTCACGGTGGCGGTACCGGGGCGAATGGAACTCATCTGCCGGGAGCCCGCGGCAGTTGTTGATTTTGCCCACAACACCGACGCGCTGGCCCGCGCCCTGGAAGCCGTGCGGCCGGCCGGGGCAGGGGCGCGCACCATCCTGGTTTTCGGTGCCACCGGACAGCGGGACCAGGGCAAGCGGCCGGCAATGGGGGCCACCGCCGTCCGCCTGGCAGACACCGTGATCGTCACGGACGACGACCCACATGACGAGGACGCCGGCGAAATCCGCGCCGATGTCCTGGCCGGCGCCAGGGAGGCGCTGGAAGCGGAGTCCCTTACCGCCGACGTGCTCGAAGTCTTCCCGCGCGACGAGGCGATCCGCAGGGCCGTGGACCTTGCCCGGCCGCAGGACACCATCCTCGTGGCCGGCCGCGGGCATGAGGTGTGGCAGGAGGTCAAGGGCGTGAACATCGCCCTCGACGACAGGGTGGAACTGCGCAGCGCCTTGACAGCCCGGGGATTCAACGTTCTCCCGGACGAGCGGATAGAGTCCTAGACCGACATGATTGCATTTACTGCGGCGGAGATCGCCGACATCACTAGCGGGCGCCTGGACGCCGATCCTGGAGTGACGCCCCTTTCGGTGGTCACGGACTCACGTGAAGCCGCGCCCGGCTCGCTCTACGTCGCCAAACCGGGAGAAAACGCCGACGGGCACAACTTCCTCCCTTCCGCGTTCGAGGCAGGGGCCGTCCTGGCCCTTGTGGAGCGCCCCGTCAGCCGTCCCGACGGCACCCGGTACCCCGCCGTCGTCGTTCCCGATGCCGTGCTGGCCATGGGAGCTCTGGCTGCCGAGGCAGTGCGCAGGATCCGGGCCGTCCGCGCTGCGGCGGGACTGGAACTGACCGTCATCGGCATCACCGGCTCTGCCGGGAAGACAACCACCAAGGACCTTCTGGCCGGGATCCTTGGTGCGCAGGGACCAACCGTTGCCCCGCAGGGTTCCTATAACGGCGAGATCGGCGTGCCACTCACCGTTTTCCGGGCCGATACGGAGACGCGCTACCTCGTGATAGAGATGGGGGCCACCGGCATCGGGCACATCGAGTACCTGGCGCGGATGGTGGAACCGGACGTCGGCATTGTCCTCGCCGTGGGGACCGCCCACGCCGGAGAATTCGGCGGCGTGGAGAATATTGCCGTGGCCAAGGGCGAGATGGTTGAAGCCCTCGCGGAAACCGGTACCGCCATCATCAACCTTGACGACGCCCGGGTCGCCGCCATGAGGGACCGAACCGTTGCTTCCGTGGTCGGGTTCTCCGCCGAAGGACGCGGCGACGCCGCTGTCCAGGCGCTGAACCTGGACACTAACGCCGGGGGCGGCCCCGAATTCGACCTGCTGCTGCCGGATGGCGGCCCGGCCCGCCATGTCAGCAGCCGACTTATCGGTGGCCACCACACCGGCAACCTGCTCGCCGCGGCCGCCGCCGCCTGGTCTGTGGGAATCCCCGGGGACGCGATCGCTGTTTCGCTCTCCAGCCAGGCTGCCGCCAGCCGCTGGCGGATGGAACTGACCGAGCGCCCGGACGGCGTCACCGTCATCAACGACGCCTACAACGCGAACCCTGAGTCCATGCGGGCGGCCCTCCGCACGCTGGCGGACCTGGGCCGCGGCCGCCGCACCTGGGCAGTCCTCGGCGCCATGCTGGAACTCGGGGAAGATTCGATCCGGGAACACACGGCCGTTGGCACCCAGGTTGTCCGCCTCAACATCTCCAGGCTGGTGGTGGTGGGGCGGGAAGCCCGTTCGCTCTACGTCTCCGCCGTCCAGGAAGGTTCCTGGGGCGACGAATGCGTCTTTGTGGAAACCGCCGATGAGGCGTTTGAACTCCTCAACGCCGAACTCCTGCCCGGCGACCTTGTCCTGTTCAAGTCCTCCAACAGCGTGGGGCTGAGGCACCTGGGCGATCGGATAGCATTACCACCACAAACCCCGCAAAGCGCCGAAGAAAGGAGCACTCTGCTGTGATTGCACTTTTGATCGGCGCCGGGTTGGCACTGCTGTTCGCCCTGGTCGGAACCCCCCTCTTCATCCGGCTCCTGGTCCGCCGGGGCTACGGCCAGTTCATCCGGGACGACGGACCCACCTCACACCACACCAAACGCGGCACACCCACCATGGGCGGCACGGTGGTGGTGGGCGCGGTCCTGCTGAGCTACGGGCTGACCCACCTCATCATGATGATGGTGAACCCTAATTCGCCCGGGCCCTCCGCGTCCGCCCTGATCCTGCTCTTCCTGATGGTGGGCATGGGCCTGGTGGGCTTCCTCGATGACTTCATCAAGATTTCCCGGCAGCGAAGCCTGGGGCTCAACGCCAAGGCCAAGCTGATCCTGCAGGCTGCCGTTGGCATCGCCTTCGCCGTCCTTGCCCTGAACTTTCCGGACCACCGGGGCATCACGCCGGCCTCGACCAGGATCTCCCTGGTTCGCGACCTGCCGTGGCTCGACCTGGCCTTCGGCGGCACCGTCCTCGGCGCCATCCTGTTCGTCCTTTGGTCCAACCTGATCGTCACCGCCGCCACCAACGGCGTCAACCTCACCGATGGACTGGACGGCCTTGCAGCCGGCGCGTCGGTCATGGTGTTCGGCGCCTACACGCTCATGGGTATCTGGCAGAGCAACCAGGCCTGCGGGTCCCCACGGGAGGCCGGCAGCGGCTGCTACTCAGTCCGCGACCCGCTGGACCTGGCGCTGCTCGCAGCCATCCTGAGTGCTGCGCTGGTGGGCTTCCTGTGGTGGAACACCTCACCGGCCAAGATCTTCATGGGTGACACCGGTTCCCTTGCCATCGGCGGTGCCATTGCCGGTTTCGCCATCCTTTCCCGCACGGAACTCCTGCTGGGCATCATCGGCGGCCTGTTCGTGCTGATCACGCTTTCCGTGATTATCCAGGTGGGCTACTTCAAACTGTCCGGCGGCAAGCGCGTCTTCAAGATGGCGCCCCTGCAGCACCACTTCGAGCTCAAGGGCTGGGCAGAAGTGACGGTAGTCGTCCGGTTCTGGATCCTGTGCGGGCTCTTCGTGGCCGTGGGCCTGGGAATTTTCTACGCAGAATGGGTTGTGCTGCTGTGACCGTTACATCTGCCCGCCTCGAAAACCTCGTCAGCTGGGACTCCGACTGGTCAGGACTCCGCGTCGTGGTGACCGGCATCGGGGTGTCAGGTTTTGCCGCCGCAGACACCCTCATTGAACTCGGCGCCAGGGTGGTGGTCGTAGACGCCGCCGAAACCGCCACCGCACGTGCCCACGCCGACACCCTGCGGATCGTCGGAGCCGCCGACGTCCTGCTGGGCCCGCAGGCGGTGACCTCCGTTCCGCGGATCGACGGCGAACTTCCCGAACTCATCGTGACCTCTCCCGGCTGGCGTCCTGACCAGGCCCTCCTGGCTGCCGCCGCGCGCGCACACATTCCGGTGTGGGGTGACGTGGAACTGGCCTGGCGCGTCCGCGAACGGGCCGGGCGGAAGACTGCGGACTGGCTGGCGATCACCGGCACCAACGGCAAAACCACCACAGTCGGCCTGACCGAATCGATCCTTCGAGCCGCCGGCCTGAAAGCCATTGCGGTAGGAAACGTGGGCACGCCCATCCTCGACGCCCTTCGCGATCCCGTGGAGTACGACGTCCTGGCCGTGGAGCTGTCCAGCTTCCAGCTGCACTGGTCTTCATCCCTCTCGCCCGTGGCGAGCGTCTGCCTCAACGTCGCCGAGGACCACGTCGACTGGCACGGCTCGTACGACTCCTACGTCGCGGACAAGGCCAAGATCTACGAACGCACGCAAAAAGCATGCATCTACAACGCCGAACAAGTCGAAACCGAACGCATGGTGGAAAATGCCGACGTAGTGGAAGGCTGCCGGGCCGTTGGTTTCACTACGCTCACCCCCGCCATCAGCATGCTCGGCGTGGTTGAAGGGCTCCTGGTGGACCGGGCCTTCATCGAAGAACGCCGGGACAGCGCGGCCGAACTGGCCGCTATGGCAGATCTGGGCCCCATCGCTCCGCGGCACATGGTGGCCAACGCCCTCGCAGCGGCCGGCCTGGCCAGAGCCTACGGCGTTGAGCCCGCCGCGGTGAAGCAGGGCATCAAGGACTACCTGCCGGGCGACCACCGGATCCAGCCGGTGGCCCGCTGGAAGGGAGTGCTGTGGATCAACGATTCCAAGGCCACGAACCCGCACGCTGCGGCGGCTTCGCTGGCAGCCTTCACCAACGTGGTCTGGATAGCAGGTGGCCTCTCCAAGGGCGTTTCCTACGATGACCTCGTCAGCGGCCATGCGCACCGGCTCAAGGCGGTGGTACTGATCGGCAAGGACGCTTCGGAACTTGCCGCCGCCCTGGCGCGACACGCTCCGCACGTCCCGGTCATCAGGCCGGAAGAGGACCAGACTGGAGATGTCATGGCGCAGGCGGTGGCGGCGGCAGCCGGCGTGGCCGGCTCGGGTGACACCGTGCTCATGGCCCCCGCAGCCGCATCCATGGATCAGTTCACGTCCTACGCGCATCGTGGCGACGCTTTCATCGAGGCCGTCCGCGGGCTGGTGGAAGGGCAGGACGAGACCGGCGAGGAGTAGATATGGCCAACACGGCAACGCGACGCCCGCCGGTCAGCAAGGGCGGCGCCCGGGTCCGGTCGGCCTACCAGAAGTTCTGGTCCGCCCTCGAGGGCACCGGCACATCAAGGAACGGCTCCACCTACTACCTCATCCTCGGCTCCACCCTGGCGCTGACCGCCATCGGGATCATGATGGTCCTTTCGGCCTCCAGCGTGGAATCCATTGCCGCGGGCAAATCGCCCTACGGTGACGCCATGAAGCAGGGCATCTTCGCCACGCTGGGGATCTTCCTCATGTTCGTCCTCTCCAGGGTGAACGTGGTTTGGCTCAAACGGCTTGCCTGGCTGGGGATCGGGGTTGCCCTGGTGCTCCTGGTCCTGGTCCAGCTGGTGGGCGACGAAATTAACGGCAACCGGAACTGGATCAACGTTGGCGGGTTCACCTTCCAGCCGTCCGAGGCGTCCAAGCTGGCCCTGGCCCTGTGGATGGCGACCGTCCTTGCCAGGAAGGGCAGGCTGCTGAGGCAGTGGCTGCACATCGCCGTGCCGGTTGTTCCGATGGCGGGCCTCATCATCGGGCTGGTGCTCTGGGGCAATGACCTGGGCACGGCCATGATCATAATGATGCTCGCTGCTGCTGCGCTTTTCTTTGCCGGCGTCCCGCTCTATTTCTTTGGCCTTGCCGGGCTGGTTGCCGCGGCAGGAACCGCGGCCATGGCCATGGCCAGCCCCAACCGGATGTGCCGTATCACCTCATGGTGGAGCGGCGAAAACTGCGCCGACGGCACTGACGTGAACTACCAGGCCACCAACGGACTGTACGGGCTGGCGTCGGGCGGCTGGTTCGGCGTGGGCCTGGGGCAAAGCAGGCTCAAGTACAACTGGATCCCGGAAGCCCACAACGACTTCATCTTCGCCATCATCGGCGAGGAACTCGGCCTGGTGGGCACCGTCGTCGTACTTGTTCTGTTCGCCATCCTGGGTGCTGCAATTTACCGCGTGGTGGTGGCGCAGGAAGACATGTTCCACCGCGTTCTGGCCGGGACCATCATGGTATGGCTGCTGGGACAGGCAACAGTTAACATGTCCGTGGTCACCGGCCTGATGCCCGTCATCGGCGTGCCGCTGCCGTTCATTTCCTATGGCGGTTCCGCATTGCTGATGTCACTGTGCGCCATCGGCGTGGTCCTGTCGCTGGCCAGGGAACAGATGGCACCGGCCATCCGGCCGCAGCGGATCCTCAAATTCAAGGCCGCGCCCGCTTGGGCCGCCGGCCGCAAGACGAAGACTGCCAGAAAGCGTGCCTGACCCCAGATGACCTCCAAGAATCCTTCCATCGTCCTTGCCGGAGGCGGCACCGCAGGGCATATCAGCCCGCTGCTTGCCATCGCCGCCGCGGTCCGTGAGGCTGCCCCGGAATCGTCAATCCTCGCCGTCGGCACGTCCTCCGGGATGGAATCCCGGCTGGTTCCTGCTGCCGGCGTTGAGCTTGCCACGATCGACAGGGTGCCGTTTCCGCGCAGACCCTCCCTGGACCTGCTCCGCCTGCCGGGCCGCCTGGCCGGAGCGGTCAAGCAGGCCGGGGCGATCCTGGACGGCGCCGCCGCGGACGTCCTGGTGGGCGTCGGCGGATACGTCTGCACGCCCATGTACCTCGCCGCCCGCAGCCGCCGGATCCCCATCGTGATCCATGAAGCCAACGCCCGGCCGGGCCTGGCCAACCGGGTAGGCGCCCTGTTCACACGCCGCGTGGCCGTGGCATTCGCGGGCACGCGGCTGCGGCACGCCCGGCATGTGGGCATGCCCATGCGCACCGGGATTTCACAACTGGACCGGGCAGCGGCGCGAGCCGGGGCACGGCGTTCCCTGGGGTTGGATGGAGAGCGGCCCACCCTGATCGTGACCGGCGGATCCTCCGGTGCGCTGAGCATCAACCGGACCATCGCGGCCTCTGTGCAGCTGCTCGCGGACGCGGGCATCCAGACCCTGCACATCACCGGCCGCGGCAAGACCGTCACCGACGCATCAGGTCAGCCGCTTGCCGCCGAAGGCTACCGCCAGGTGGAGTACGTGGACGGGATGGAAACCGTGTATGCCGCTGCGGACGTACTGCTGGCGCGCGCCGGTGCGGCCACCGTCTCCGAGGCTGCCGCCGTCGGCGTCCCCGCCGTCCTGGTGCCCCTGCCCATCGGCAACGGCGAACAGGCGCTGAACGCCGCCGGCCTCGTGGAGGCAGGCGGTGCCCTCCTGGTGGCGGACCGCGACTTCAGCCCCGCGTGGGTGGCGGAGCAGTTGATTCCGCTCCTCACCGACGAAGCACGCCTGGCCGCCATGGCGGCAAACTCATACCGGCTTGGCGTCCGGAACGCCGACCAGCAGATGGCTGGTCTTGTCTTGGAAGCGGTAGGCGCATGAACCACCACAACAATCCCGCCCCCGCGGGCCTCAGCGGGCTGGGGAACGTCCATTTCATCGGCATCGGCGGCGTGGGTATGTCCGCCGTGGCGCGGATCATGGTGGCGCGCGGTGTCCCCGTCAGCGGTTCGGACGCCAAGGACCTTCCCGTGATGGCGGACCTGGCAGCGGCCGGCGCGCGGATCGCCGTCGGTTACGCCGCTGTCAACCTCGGGGACGCCCAGACCGTGGTGGCCGGTTCGGCCATCCGCCCGGACAACCCCGAACTCGCTGCCGCGCGGGCTGCAGGACTGCCGGTCCTGCACCGCTCCGAGGCGCTGGCCGCGACGATGGGGGACGACACAGTGGTCACGGTTGCCGGCACGCACGGCAAGTCCACCACCACGGCCATGGTGGCCGTCCTCCTCAAAGGTGCCGGGCTGGACCCGTCCTTCGCGATTGGCGCCAACGTGCCGGCGCTGGGCGTCAATGCCGCGCACGGCAAGTCCCCGGTATTCGTGGCCGAGGCTGACGAATCGGACGGCTCGTTCCTCAATTACCGGCCGCGGATCGCCGTGGTCACCAACGTGGAGCCGGACCACCTGGACCACTACGGTACCGCCGAGGCCGTCTACGAATCCTTCGACCGGTTCACCGCCTTGCTGCCGGCGGACGGCGTACTGGTCGCGTGCGCCGACGATCCCGGCGCGCTGGCCCTTGCTGAACGCACCCGAGGGCGGGGAAACACCCGCGTGGTCCTTTACGGGACGGGGGAGGGCGCTGCGCTGAGGCTGCACGACGGCGGCCCGGGCGACGTCGCAGTCTCCACACCGGAGGGGAGCTTCAGCCTGGCCCTCCAGGTTCCCGGGCGGCACAACGCGCTGAACGCCGCGGCGGCGTTCGCCGTGGCGCTGGAACTCGGTGTGGAGCCGGCTGCTGCGGCGGAGGCCCTGGCCCGCTTTTCCGGCGCCTCGCGCCGGTTCGAGTTCAAGGGATCGGCACGCGGCGTGCGGGTCTTCGATGACTACGCCCACCACCCCACCGAAGTCCGTGCCGCTCTGTCTGCCGCCCGGACGGTGGCTGCCGGGCATAAGGTCCATGTCCTGTTCCAGCCACACCTGTTCTCCCGGACCCGCGAATTCGCCCGGGACTTCGCCGACGCCCTCAATCTCGCGGACACCGCCCTGGTACTGGACATCTACCCGGCCCGGGAAGACCCGATCCCCGGCGTCACAAGCCGGCTGATTGCCGACCACCTGCACCACGGCGGCCGCCTCGTGGCGGGCGAAGATGCCGTGGCCGAAATGGTGGCCGCTGCCCGGGACGGCGACGTTATCCTCACCGCCGGAGCCGGTGACGTTACCGCTTTTGGTCCGCGCATTGTCGAGGCCCTGCATGGCAGGTAACCGGCGCCCCACCTACACACCCGCCGGCAGCCAGGGCGGCAAGGGCGACGACGTCATTTCCGCCTCGCGCGAGGTCCCGGAGACAGCGCCGCCCGCGGCGGCCGGCATGGCGGGCAAGCTCTCGAATCCGGACAAGGCACCGGGGCCCCGCAAGGGCAACGGGCCGGGTGTGGCCCCCAAGCCGCCCAAAGACCCGGTCAAGGCGCCCAGGGCGCCCCGCGGCTTCCCCGCGTTCCGCCGGAAGGAGCGCCCCGCGGCGGCTTCCCCCGATGCTCCGAACGTGGTGGCGTTCCCTGAGCCCAGGGCCAGGCGGATCCGGCGGAACGTGCTGGTGGCCATGGGAACGGTGGTGGCAGCGGTGGCGGCGCTGCTTGTAGCCGCCGTCTATTCGCCCTGGCTGGCGATGGACAGCGTCTCGGTCAGCGGCACCCGGCTCCTGACGCCGGCGCAGGTCCAGACTGCCCTGGAACCGCTCAGGGGAAAGCCCCTTCCGCAGATCACGGACCAGGAGGTGGCCACCCTGCTCGAGCCGCTGGTCCAGGTGAAGTCCGTGTCCGTCCAGGCCCGGCCTCCCTCGGGCCTGGCCGTGATAGTGCGCGAACGAGTACCCGTGGCACTGGTCAAGCGGGGCAAGCAATACCAACTGGTGGATGTCGAAGGCGTGCGCCTGGCTGTGACGGCCGATCCCACGACGGTCAAGCTGCCCGTGATCGACGGAGGTGCCGGAACCATCGGGAAGGACCTCTTCCGTGCCACGGCAGCAGTCCTTGGCGCCCTGCCTGCCGACGTGCTTGCCAGGCTTTCCAACGCTTCGGCCCAGTCCGTGGACGCAGTGCAGCTCAAGCTGGTTGACGGCCAGACCATTATCTGGGGAAACGCCTCGGACAGGGAACTGAAGGCAAAGGTACTGGCCGCGCTCCTGAAGGTGCCGGCGGACCCCAGGAACCCGGTCCGGGTGTATGACGTCAGCGTTCCGCGCCATCCGGTAACCCGGTGAGCGGCATTCTTTCGGTATTAATCCGACACGCGGACCCGGTTATTGAATGTGGGTAGCAGACGAAATACCGTCACAGACATGAGTTACTTGACATAACTATAACCTTCAACTCGAAGGTTAAGGTTGTAAAGCTTCAAGCTCTCCATCAGTTTTCGCAATAAACACGAACAAGGGACACGTAACGTGGCAGCTCCGCAGAATTACTTGGCCGTCATCAAAGTCGTCGGCATCGGCGGCGGTGGCGTGAACGCAGTCAACCGCATGATCGAGGTCGGCCTCCGAGGCGTTGAATTCATCGCCATCAATACCGATGCCCAGGCCCTGCTGATGAGCGATGCCGACGTTAAGCTCGACGTCGGGCGTGAACTGACCCGCGGCCTTGGTGCCGGCGCCAACCCGGAGGTCGGCAAGCAGGCAGCCGAGGACCACGCCGACGAGATCGAAGAGGTCCTGCGCGGCGCCGACATGGTCTTCGTGACCGCAGGCGAAGGCGGTGGAACCGGCACCGGTGGCGCCCCTGTGGTGGCGCGCATTGCGCGGTCCCTCGGAGCTCTCACCATCGGCGTCGTCACCAGGCCCTTCACCTTCGAAGGCCGCCGCCGCGCCGGCTCGGCCGAGGCGGGCATCGACGCGCTGCGCGATGAAGTCGACACCCTGATCGTCATCCCGAATGACCGCCTGCTGTCCATCAGCGACCGCAACGTCTCGGTGCTGGACGCCTTCCGTTCGGCGGACCAGGTACTCCTGTCCGGCGTGCAGGGCATCACGGACCTCATCACCACCCCCGGCCTGATCAACCTCGACTTTGCGGACGTGAAGTCCGTCATGCAGGGTGCCGGTTCCGCCCTCATGGGCATCGGTTCGGCCAGGGGCGAAGACCGTGCCGTCAAGGCCGCGGAGCTTGCCATTGCATCGCCGCTGCTTGAGGCCTCGATCGACGGCGCCCACGGCGTCCTGCTCTCCATCCAGGGCGGGTCTGATCTCGGCCTGTTCGAAATCAACGAAGCCGCGCGCCTGGTACAGGAAGTGGCCCACCCCGAGGCGAACATCATCTTCGGTGCTGTCATTGACGATGCCCTGGGTGATGAGGCGCGTGTCACGGTCATCGCTGCCGGGTTCGACGACGTCAAGGCCACCTCGCCGTCCATGGACCAGTCCCAGCCGGCCGCCGCAGCTCCGGCAGCACCGTCCGCTGCTCCGGCGTCGGCGCCTGCCCACCAGCCTGCTGCCGGCAATCAGCAGGTCAACGCCCGTCCGGTGCCCGCTACGGTTGGAGCGGCCGGGCTGAGCAACTGGGGGCAGCAGCACCCCTCGTCCATCCCCGCTGACTCCGGGTTCGACGTAGACCTTCCCTCCGTGGTGGAGCCGGACCTGACCGGCAACCACCCTGATGACCTGGATGTCCCCGACTTCCTGAAGTAGGCTCCGGCTTGTTCCACTGGCGGGCCGGGATCCTTCCTGGGGTCTCGGCCGCTTTTACGGATACGGCTGCCGGCAACCTTGCCCTGCATGTGGGGGATGACCCGTCGCTCGTGCTGCAGCGGCGCCGCGGGCTGGAAGCTGCCATGGGCGTCGCGGCAGGTTCGCTGAACTTCATGAACCAGGTCCACCGTGCCACCGTTGCGCTTGCGGACGGGAAAGCGCCGGTACCCGAAGCCGATGCAATGGTGTCCCTTGGAGCGCCGCTGGCCGTCATGGTGGCGGACTGCATTCCGCTGCTGCTTGCCGGCCTGTCTCCCTCGGGGCCGGTCCTTTCCGCAGTCCACGCCGGCCGCCCGGGTCTGGCGGCCGGAATTGTGCCTGCCGCCGTTGGCCGGATGCGGGCCATGGGTGCCACGGACATCCGGGCATGGCTCGGACCGTCCATCTGCGGCCGCTGCTATGAGGTTCCCGAAGCCCTCCAGGAACAGGTTGCTGCGGCAGTGCCTGCCGCGAGGGCCACGACCTCGTGGGGGACTCCGGGACTTGACCTTCCCGCGGGAGCCCGAAGCCAATTGGAGGACGCCGGAGTGGGCGTCGAATATTCTGGCCCCTGCACGCTGGAAACGGAGTCACTCTATTCGTACCGACGCAACAAGAACACCGGCAGGTTCGCCGGAATCATCTGGTGCCATGACTGAGCGGTTGCCGGAGGCGGCTGACCAGCGGACCAGGGAACTGGCCGGGCGGCTCGCTGTGGTGCGCCACCGGATAGCGTCCGCGGCCGCTGCGGCCGGGCGCGGCGATTCCCTTCCGGCCCTGATCGTCGTCACCAAATTCCATCCTGCTGCGGACATCCGGCGCCTCGCCGCGCTGGGGATTACCGACGTCGGCGAAAACCGGGACCAGGAGGCGGCGGGCAAGGCTGCCGAACTGTCGGACTGCGGGCTGAACTGGCACTTCGTAGGCCAGCTCCAGACCAAAAAGTCCAAATCCGTGGCCAAGTACGCCACAGCAGTACATTCTGTGGACCGTCTGCAGCTCGTAGACGCCCTGGATCGTGCCATGGCCACGGAAATTGCGGCCAGCGGCCGGCTTCCCCTCGAATGCTTCATTCAGGTCAGCCTGGAGGACGACGCCGGAGCGCACCGCGGCGGGGCAGCCCCCGGCGATGTTCCCGGGCTGGCAGAACGCATTGCCGGGGCTTCCGGTCTCCGCCTGGCCGGGGTTATGGCCGTTGCGCCGCTGGGCGCTCCGCCCGAACCGGCCTTTGAAAAGCTGTCCCGCATTTCCGCTGATCTTGTGGCCGCCTACCCCGGTGCGGGCGGGATTTCGGCTGGCATGAGCCAGGACCTGGAAGCCGCTGTGCGGTTTGGGGCGACACACCTCAGAATCGGTTCCGATATTCTCGGATCGCGTCCGGCGGTGGGGTAGCGTCGGACCTGTTGGAAGTGATGGGCGGGGACACCAGTGCTGTCAAGTCATTGGGCGGCCCGCGACAGGGACACGATAAGGAGTCGACCATGACCGGCACTCTGCGCAAGACAATGATCTATCTTGGGCTCGCCGATGGCGATGAGCACTACGAGTCCGAGCACCAGACTGTACGTAAGGATGAGGACGAAACGATGGAAGCTGACCGCGAGGAGCGCCGTGCGCCCGCACCCGTCCGCGAGGCCGGCCGCGAATCGTCCCACGCCCCCGAAGAGGAATACCGCGCCCCTGTGACTCCGATTAAGCGTGCGGCCTCCAGCCGCGAGGAATCCTCCGGACTCCGGCAGATCACCACCATCCATCCGCGCTCCTACAACGACGCCAAGCTCATCGGCGAGAGCTTCCGCGACGGGATCCCGGTAATCATGAACGTCACCGACATGGGTGAAGCCGACGCCAAGCGCCTGGTGGACTTCTCCGCCGGGCTGGTCTTTGGCCTGCGCGGCAGCATTGAGCGGGTCACCAACAAAGTTTTTCTTCTCTCGCCCTCCTACATCGAGGTCATTGGCGACGACAAGAAGGCCAGCGAAACGCAGGCCAGCTTCTTCAACCAGAGCTGACCCCGCTCTGATCAGGGATGCCAGGCAGGGACACCTGCCTGGCATCTGTGCTGAAATGGATAGGACCGCCCGGCACGGTGCCGCGGTGGCAACAAAGGACTTGGAGATATGAGTTAAGTCATGGGAATTGTTTTCGGACTTGTCTATCTCGCCCTGCTGCTGTTTTTTGTGGCCCTTATCATTCGCCTGGTGTTCGACTGGGTGCAGATGTTTGCCCGCGAGTGGAGGCCCCGCGGGGCCGCGCTGGTGGCAGCCCATGCCGTGTATTCCATCACCGATCCGCCGCTGAGGGTGCTGCGCAGGGCCATTCCGCCGCTGCGGCTCGGCGGGATATCGCTGGATCTCGGTTTCCTGGTCCTCTTCATCGCCGTGAGCATTGCGATGGGGATCACAAGGAATCTCGCATAATTTCGCTTGACCAATCAACCCAATGCGGGCCGAACCCGCGTTGAACGGTTACTGTAAAGCGAGGAAACCTCGCGT
This sequence comes from Pseudarthrobacter sp. NPDC092439, assembly GCF_044754945.1. Classification (NCBI taxonomy): domain Bacteria; kingdom Bacillati; phylum Actinomycetota; class Actinomycetes; order Micrococcales; family Micrococcaceae; genus Pseudarthrobacter; species Pseudarthrobacter sp. NPDC092439. The sequence continues at coordinate 21,308 of NZ_JBIVQB010000008.1, read as the reverse complement.
TTGACACCCCGGTGTTGAATTAGAGTAACCAGACATAATTTAGGTACCGTAGTTTTGACGGCCGGAAGGCCTACTGACTAACTAGACCAGTGAGGTGACCAGATGGCTTTGACGCCAGAAGACGTTGTCAACAAGCGCTTTCAGCCGACCAAGTTCCGCGAGGGCTACGACCAGGACGAGGTCGATGACTTCCTGGACGAGATCGTTGTTGAACTCCGCCGACTGAACCAGGAAAACGACGAGCTCCGCAAGAAGCTCGCCGAAGCCGGTTCCAGCGTCCCCGCCAGCTCCGCAGCAGCTCCTGTTGTGGAGAAGGTCCCCGCTCCCGCCAAGGCTGAGAAGGACGAGGCCCGCGAGAAGGCTGAAGCCGAAGCCAAGGCCGCTGAAGCAGCCAAGAAGAAGGAAGCTGCCGCGCCCGTCCCCGCGCAGGCCGCAGCAGCCCAGTCTCCTGTTTCGACTCCCTCGGCCGAGTCCGCTGCCGGCCTGCTCGCCATGGCCCAGCAGATGCACGACCGCCACGTCGCCGAAGGCCAGGCCCAGAAGGAAAAGATCATCGCCGAGGCGCAGATCGAAGCCAGCAGCCTCGTCAACGACGCCCAGGAAAAGTCCCGCAAGATCCTCGGTGCCCTGGAGCAGCAGCGCTCGGTCCTGGAGCGCAAGGTCGAACAGCTCCGCGGCTTCGAACGCGACTACCGTTCGCGCCTGAAGGCCTACATCGAAGGCCAGCTGCGTGACCTGGACGCCCGCGGCTCCGTGGCAACGCCCGAAGTCAGCGAAGCCAACTAACGCTTCAAGCACGTATTCTGAAAGCCGGTGGCTGAGGACTCCTCGGCCGCCGGCTTTCTGCTTGCCACCTGTTTTTACGAATGAAAGCACCATGACAGACGAACTTGCCGCTGGTGCGGCACCGCCCCATCCGCCCGCCCGCCGCCCGCGCCGCGCGGTGCTGCTGTCCCTTTTTGCCGGATGCGCCGTCTTCGCCTACGCGCTGGACCAGCTGACCAAGATCTGGGTGACCTCCACCATGGTGGAAGGCGAACGGATCCCGGTCCTTCCCCCGCTGCTGCACTGGTACTTCATCCGGAATTCCGGCGCGGCTTTTTCCATCGGTGAAAACGTCACATGGTTGTTTTCCATCATCATGGCCGGGGTGGCGCTGACCATCCTTTTCCAGGTCCGCAAGCTCGGCTCGGTGTGGTGGTCGCTGGCTCTGGGCCTGCTCCTGGGCGGGGCGCTGGGGAACCTGACAGACCGGCTGTTTCGTGAACCGTCGTTCGGCATGGGTCATGTGGTGGACTTCATCCAGCTCCCCAATTTCGCCATCTTCAACATCGCCGATTCAGCGGTCGTCTCCGCTGTGGCGATCATTTGCGTCCTGACGCTGCGGGGGATAGCCCTCGACGGGTCACGGGCGGCCTCCGCGGACCGGGACGAGGACAAGGGCGCGGAGCAGGGCAGCAACGGGGATGAAGATGACTGACCGCCTGGTGGTTCCAGACACGTTTGCCGGGGAGCGCGCCGATGCCGGACTGGCGGGGCTTCTGGGGATCTCGCGTTCTGCTGCGGCCGGGCTCATCGCCGGCGGGCATGTGCTGAGCGCCGGCAGACCCCTGGGCAAGTCGGCCAAGCTGGTGGCGGGGGACGTGCTTCAGGTAACCCTGCCGGAGCGCCGGGACCCCCTGAAAGTCGTGGAGGAAGAAGTGGAAGGCCTGAACATCCTGCTCGACGACGATGATTTCGTCGTCGTCGATAAACCCGTGGGCGTCGCCGCCCATCCGTCGCCGGGCTGGGTGGGACCTACCGTCGTCGGAGGCCTCGCCGGGGCGGGATACCGGATCTCGACGTCCGGGTCGCCCGAGCGCGCCGGCATCGTCCACCGGCTCGACGTCGGAACCTCCGGGGTCATGGTCGTGGCCAAATCCGAACGCGCCTACACCGCCCTGAAGCGGGCGTTCAAGGAGCGCACGGTGGACAAGGTCTACCATGCCGTGGTGCAGGGCCTGCCCGATCCGTTGACCGGAACCATTGACGCGCCGATCGGACGCCATCCGGGGCATGACTGGCGGTTCGCCGTCATCGAGGACGGCAGGCCGTCCGTGACCCACTACGAGGTGCTGGAGGCGTTCGGAAAGGCGAGCCTGGTGGAAGTGCACCTGGAAACCGGCCGCACCCACCAGATCCGTGTGCACTTCTCAGCACTGCGCCACCCCTGCGCCGGCGATCTCACCTACGGTGCCGACCCGCGGCTGGCGGCAAACCTCGGGCTGACCCGGCAATGGCTGCACGCCCGGGAACTCGGCTTCGACCACCCCGTGACGGGCGAGCGTGTACGGGTCACCAGCGAGTATCCGCAGGACCTCGCCTACGCGCTCGAAGTCCTGGAGTCCGGCCGGGCATGACCGGGTCCCGCGGAGGCCAGCGCATAGAATAGTGCGGTGACTTCCAGCAATGATTCGTTCGTCCACCTGCACACGCATACGGAATATTCCATGCTGGACGGGGCCGCCCGGCTGGGGGAACTGTTCGACGAGACGGAGCGCCTGGGCATGCCGGCCCTGGCCACCACGGACCATGGCTACCTGTTCGGGGCCTTCGACTTTTGGCAGAAGGCCCAGGCCAAGGGCATCAAGCCCATCATCGGCGTCGAAGCCTATGTGACACCTGGAACCGCCCGCACGGATAAGGAACGCGTGCGCTGGGGCGACGAGTCGCAGCGCAAGGACGACGTCTCCGGCGGTGGCTCGTACACGCACATGACCCTGTTGAGCTACAACAACGCGGGAATGCGCAACCTGTTCCGGGCATCGTCCATCGCATCGCTGGACTCGGTCTTCGGCAAGTGGCCCCGCCTGGACCGCGAACTGCTCAACACCTATTCCGAAGGGCTCATCGCCACCACCGGCTGCCCGTCAGGCGAGGTGCAGACCCGCCTGCGGCTGGGCCAGTACCGCGAAGCGCTGGAGGCGGCCGCCGAGTTCCGGGACATCTTCGGCGCGGAGAACTACTTCTGCGAACTGATGGACCACGGCCTGGACATCGAACGCCGGGTCACCGGCGACCTCCTCCGGCTGGCCAAGGAACTCAACCTTCCGCTGGTGGCCACCAACGACCTCCACTACACCCACGAGCATGACGCCAAGGCCCACGAGGCCCTGCTCGCCATCCAGTCCGGTTCCACCCTGCTGGAACCGACGTACGACAACGGCGGGTCCCGGTTCGCGTTCTCCGGCAGCGGCTACTACCTGAAATCGCCGCGCGAGATGCGCGAGCTCTTCCGCGACCACCCCGAGGCATGTGACAACACGCTGCTCATCGCCGAGCGCTGCGAAGTCTCCTTCAACACCGATGCGAACTACATGCCACGCTTCCCCTGCCCGCCCGGCGAGGACGAGACCTCATGGCTGGTCAAGGAAGTGGACAAGGGCCTGCAGTACCGTTACCCGAAAGGCGTGCCGGACGAGGTACGCAAGCAGGCCGACTACGAGTTGGGCGTCATCACTTCCATGGGCTTCCCCGGCTACTTCCTGGTGGTGGCCGACTTCATCAACTGGGCCAAGAACAACGGCATCCGGGTGGGTCCCGGCCGTGGATCCGGCGCCGGTTCCATGGTGGCCTACGCCATGCGCATCACCGACCTCGACCCGCTGCGGCACGGCCTGATCTTCGAGCGGTTCCTCAACCCGGACCGTGTCTCCATGCCCGACTTCGACGTCGACTTCGATGACCGCCGCCGCTCCGAAGTTATCGACTACGTGACGCGGAAGTACGGCGATGAGCGCGTGGCAATGATCGTCACGTACGGCACCATCAAGACCAAGCAGGCGCTCAAGGACTCCTCACGGGTCCTGGGCTATCCGTTCAGCATGGGCGAGCAGCTGACCAAGGCGCTGCCGCCTGCGGTGATGGCCAAGGACATCCCGCTGGCGGACATCCAGAACCCGGAAGCGAAGCGCTACGGCGAGGCGGGCGACTTCCGCCAGCTGATCGCCACGGATCCCGAAGCCGCGAAGGTGTTCGAAACAGCGCTCGGCATTGAAGGGCTGAAGCGCCAGTGGGGCGTCCACGCCGCCGGCGTGATCATGTCCTCCGACCCGATCATCGACGTCATCCCGATCATGCGCCGGTTCCAGGACGGGCAGGTGATCACCCAGTTCGACTACCCCACGTCAGAGGGCCTTGGCCTGATCAAGATGGACTTCCTGGGCCTGCGGAACCTGACGATCATTTCCGACGCCCTCGAGAACATCAAAATGAACCGCGGCATCGACCTGGACCTGGAAAACCTGGAACTGGACGACGCCGCCTCCTACGAACTCCTGGCCCGCGGCGACACCCTGGGCGTGTTCCAGCTCGATGGCGGGCCCATGCGGTCCCTGCTCAAGCTCATGAAGCCTGACAACTTCGAGGACATCTCAGCCGTCCTGGCGCTGTACCGTCCGGGCCCCATGGGCGCCAACGCGCACACGGACTATGCGCTGCGCAAGAACGGCATCCAGGAAGTCATTCCCATCCACCCGGAGCTCGAAGAGCCCCTCAGGGAAATCCTCGGCGGCACGTTCGGCCTGATCGTGTACCAGGAGCAGGTCATGGCGGTGGCCCAGAAGCTCGCAGGCTATTCGCTGGGCCAGGCAGACATTTTGCGCCGCGCCATGGGCAAGAAGAAGAAGTCGGAACTGGACAAGCAGTTCGCCGGCTTCTCCCAGGGCATGCAGGACAACGGCTACTCGATGGAGGCCGTGAAGACCCTGTGGGACATCCTGCTGCCGTTCTCCGACTACGCCTTCAACAAGGCGCACTCGGCGGCCTACGGCGTCATCTCCTACTGGACCGCCTACCTCAAGGCGCACTATGCCCCGGAGTACATGGCCGCACTGCTGACGTCCGTGGGTGACGACAAGGACAAGTCGGCCATCTACCTCAACGAGTGCCGGCGCATGGGCATCACCGTGCTGCCCCCGGACGTGAACGAGTCGGCGCTTAACTTCACCCCGGTCGGAAACGACATCCGCTTCGGCATGGGCGCCATCCGCAACGTGGGCGTCAACGCGGTGGAGGCCATGGTCGCCGCCCGCGAAAGCGAAGGGGCATTCACGTCCTTCAAGGATTACCTGATGAAGGTCCCGGCGGTCGTCTGCAACAAGCGGACCATAGAATCGCTGATCAAGTCCGGCGCCTTCGATTCACTCGGCCACCACCGCCGTGCCCTGGCCATGATCCACGAAGAAGCCATCGACTCGGTGATCACGCTGAAGCGCAACGAGGCCATTGGCCAGTTCGATTTGTTCGCCGGCTTCGAGGAAGCCGAGTCCGAGGCATCCCTGAGCATCGAAATCCCGGACCTGCCCGAGTGGGAGAAGAAGGACAAGCTTTCCTTCGAGCGGGACATGCTCGGCCTCTATGTTTCGGACCATCCGCTGCAGGGGCTCGAGGGGGTCCTGAGCCAGCACGCGGAGCAGACGATCACCTCGGTGCTCGGTGAGGACGGACCGCAGGACGGCGCCATCATCACCATCGCAGGCATGATCACCTCGCTCAGCCGCCGCATCGCCAAGGCCAGCGGCAACGCGTACGCCCGCGCGGAAGTGGAGGACCTCGGAGCCTCGATCGAGGTCATGTTCTTCGGCCAGGTCTACGGACCCATCGCCTCCGTGCTGGCCGAAGACCTCATCGTGGTGGTGAAGGGCCGCCTGCAGAAACGGGACGACGGCGCCATCACGCTGAACTGCATGGAGCTTTCGGTGCCGGACCTGAGCGAGGGCCTCAACGGGCCGCTGGTCATCACCATGCCCACGCACAAGGCCACCGAGGCCGTGGTCACCGAACTCGGCGACGTCCTCCGTACCCACCGCGGCAACTCCGAGGTGCGCCTGCACCTGCAGGGCGACACCCGGACGGAAATCATGGCGCTGCCGGTGCACCTGCGGGTCAACCCCAGCCCCTCCCTCTTTGGCGACCTGAAAGTCCTGCTGGGTCCGGCCTGCCTGGATGCCTGAAAACCAACAGCGGCCGACGGCGGGAGGAGACTCCCGCCGTCGGCCGCTGTACTGCCGGGGCTGCTAGATTTCGTAGTCCAGGGGGACCGGCTGGCTGTAGCCGCCGCCGTGGTAGAGCAGCGGAGAACCATCGCCGCCCACCTGGCCGTCCACCACCTGGACCACCACCACGGCGTTGTTTTCGAAGGACAGCCGCATCTGGACTTCACCGATCAGCCAGCCGGCAACGTCCTTGAGGATGGGCACGCCGTGCGGTCCGGTTTCCCAGTGGTCGCCTTCGAACCTGTTGCTGGTGCGCGCGAACCGGTCCGCGAGTTCGTGGTTTTCCAGGCCCAGCATGTGCACGCCGATGTAGGTGGTGTTGGCCACCGCCGGCCAGGAACTCGAGCTGCGGGCCATGTTGAAGGTGAAGCGGGGAGGCTCTGCGGACAGTGACGCGACGGACGTGGCCGTGAACCCGTAGGGCCGGTCCTGGTAGTTGGCCGTGATGATGGCGACGCCCGCGGCGTGGCGGCGGAAGATCTCCTTGAACGTCGGCCCGAACGGCACGGTATTGTCAGTCACCTGGTGCTCCTGAAAGATAAATGTCTGGTGTTTCCCCTTCCTAGGGTATTTGCCGGCGGCCGGCCCCCGGAAACTGCCCGCGCAGGTTCCGCCCGGAAGGACCGGCGGCGGGGGTTTGTTAAGGTTTGTTGCATGCGTAAAAGTAGCGGCGGGGTCCACCGCCTGCCCTGGGCCATGCTGGCTGTTCCTGCCCTGGCGGGAATTCCGGCCGGAATCCTGTGGTGGCTCCTGTCGCCCGGCGGGCTCAACCTCATCACCCGCGACCCCGCCCTGGGGACGGGCGCAAACCCCTTAACCTGGCTGCCCCGGGACCTGACCCTGGGCGCAGTCCTGCTGTTCGCAGGGTGCCTGCTGGCCGTGTTCCTGGTGGACGGCCGGCGGCCACGGCGGCAGGCCGCGCTGCTGCTCGCGCTGGCCGGAGCAACGTTGGGCGCCGTCCTGGCATGGCAGGCGGGCATGGCGGCGGCACGGCTGTGGAGCCCGCCGGTGGACGCCTCGGCGAACGCGAGCATCGCTTTTTCCCTGCGCGCCTGGCCGGTGCTGCTGCTGTGGCCTGCGGCCACCGCCATCGCGGTGTTCGCGCTGGAAGTGCTCGATGGTGGCGGCCGCAGGAAGTCCGGGACTGCCGGCAGCGCAAAAGGCCTGGTGGCGGAGCCGTAAAATAGGAGCCGTGACTATCTCCCCGGACGCCGTGCCCGCCACTTCAGCCGTGAATTTCCGTACTGTCGACCTCCGCGGGCGGGCCCTGTCCCTCGCCGGGCTGCGGGCAGCCGTTCCGCGGGCGCAGGGCAGCACCGCAGCGGACGCCGAAGATAAGGTCCAATCGATCATTTCCGCGGTCCGCGGGCGTGGCTTCACAGCTCTGTCCGAGCTGGCGGAAAGGTTCGACGGCGTGGAGCAGCAGCACCCGCGCGTTCCGGCCGATGCCCTCCGGACTGCCCTGGAGCAGCTTGATCCGGCAGTCCGCCGGGCGCTGGAGGAATCCATCAGCCGGGCGCGGAAATTCGCGGATGCCCAACGCCCGCGCAACGTGGACGTTGAACTTGGCGACGGTGCCGTGGTCAGCCAGAACTGGGTTCCGGTGGCGCGTGTTGGCCTCTATGTGCCCGGCGGCCTGGCCGTCTATCCGTCCTCCGTGGTCATGAACGTGGTGCCGGCCCTGGCCGCAGGCGTGGCCTCCATTGCGCTGGCTTCGCCGCCGCAGAAGGAGTTTGGCGGGCTTCCGCACCCTACCATCCTGGCCGCGGCCCACCTGCTCGGTATCACCGAGGTCTATGCCATTGGCGGCGCGCAGGCCATCGCCGCGTTTGCCTACGGGGTGGAAGCTTCGGCATCGGGACCGGCCCTTGAACCCGTAGACGTCGTCACCGGGCCAGGGAACATCTTCGTGGCCACAGCCAAGCGGCTGGTCAAGGGCGTGGTGGGCATTGACTCCGAGGCCGGGACTACCGAGATCGCCATCCTGGCGGACGCTACCGCCAAGCCGGCGCTGGTGGCCGCGGACCTCATCAGCCAGGCCGAACACGATCCCAAGGCAGCGTCCGTGCTGATCACCGATTCGGAGGACCTGGTGGCCGCCGTGCGCAGTGAACTGGAGCGTCAGGCCGCTGCAACCAGGCACTCCGCACGGGTGCAGGAGGCGCTGTCGGGGCCGCAGTCGGGGGTGGTCCTGGTGGACGGCCTGGAACAGGGAATCGCGGCGTGCGACGCCTACGCGGCGGAACACCTCGAGATCATGACGGCGGACGCGCCCGCCGTTGCGGCCCGGATCCGCAATGCCGGCGCCATCTTCGTGGGGGACTACAGCCCGGTCAGCCTGGGCGACTACTGTGCGGGATCCAACCACGTCCTTCCTACCAGCGGAACCGCGGCCTTTTCCTCGGGCCTGAACGTCACCACCTTCCTGCGCGCCATCCAGGTGGTCAATTACACCCGGCAGGCGCTGGAGGAAGTGGGCGGCCACATTGTCAGCCTCTCCCGCGCGGAGGACCTTCCTGCTCACGGAGACGCTGTTACAGTGCGCTTCACAACACCGTCCTAGCCACTACATGTAGTAATTACAGGCTTGTTATTACCCTACATGTGGCCGTAGACTGGAAGACGCCACGGGGCCGCTGAAGCACGCGCCCTGCCGGTCAATGCGAGAGAGGGGACGACATGTACTGCCCGTTCTGCCGCAACCCCGACTCCCGGGTCGTCGACAGCCGCATGGCGGACGACGGCTCGTCAATCCGGCGCCGCCGGCAGTGCCCCGAGTGCGGCCGCCGTTTCACCACGGTGGAAACCACCAGCCTGTCGGTCATCAAGCGCTCCGGCGTGGGAGAGCCTTTCAGCCGCAGCAAGGTCATCAATGGCGTGCGCAAAGCCTGCCAGGGCCGTCCGGTCAGCGAAGACGACCTTGCGCTGCTGGCCCAGGAGGTCGAGGAGCAGATCCGGGCGTCCGGCGCTGCGGAGATTGACGCCCACGAGGTAGGCCTGGTCATCCTGGGACCGCTGCAAAAACTGGACAAGGTTGCCTACCTGCGGTTTGCCAGCGTCTACCAGGCGTTCGAATCCCTCGAAGACTTCGAAACCGCCATCGCCCTGCTCCGCCACGAAGCCGATGACGTCAGGGGTGCCGCAGCGAAGGGCGGCGGGAACTCCGAGAAGAGCCCGCTCTAATCTCCCGGTGGCGGCAGCGGAGGGGAAGCCGCGGCCGCCACCGGCATCACGCCTTACTTGGCAAGCTTGTGCTGAAGCGCAATCTCAATGGCAGCGCCCACGATCCCTGCCTCATTACGAAGGACAGCCGGCACGATCGGGGTGCGCAGCTTCAGGTTGGGCAAGTACTCGTCGGCGCGCTTGGAGATGCCGCCGCCCACAATGAACAGCTCCGGGGAGAAGAGGAACTCCACGTGGGAGAAATAGCGCTGCAGCAGCACGCTGTATTCGTCCCAGGAGAGGCCGTCACGTTCCCGGGCTACGGCGGAGGCCTTGGTCTCGGCGTCGTGCCCGTCAATCTCAAGGTGGCCCAGTTCTGCGTTGGGGACCAGCTTGCCGTCAAAGATGAAGGCCGATCCGATTCCGGTGCCCAGCGTGATGACCAGGACCGTGCCGTTGACCCCGGCACCCGCGCCGTAGCGTGCCTCGGCGAGGCCTGCCGCGTCGGCGTCGTTGATGACCTCCACCGGCCTGCCCAGGCGGGCCGTGAGGAGGGCGTCGATGTCAGTGTCCAGCCAGCTCTTGTCCACGTTGGCCGCGGAGTGGACCACGCCGTGCTGGATGATGCCCGGGAAGGTGACGCCCACCGGGGAGCCGGCGGCAGGAGCTTCGGGACGGGCGGACAGCTCCGCCACCACCAGGGCCACGGCCTCGGCCACTGCCTCCGGCGTAGCGGGCTGGGGAGTGGGGACGCGGAAGCGTTCGCCCAGGAGTTTGCCCTTCTTCAGGTCGACGATGCCGCCCTTGATGCCCGTGCCTCCGATGTCGATGCCGATCAGCGGTGCGTTCTTTGGAGACTTCTCGTCCTTCTTGGCCAATGGGATTCCGTTCTGGCAGGTGCGGTCAGTGGATGTGCGGCCGGTGCCGGCCGGGGTTGTCCGGCAGTGCCGGAGTCAGCGCGTGGGCGGTACCGGACCGCCCCGCCGCTGGAAGCTAGGGCAGGGTGAGCACCTCGGCGCCGGACTCGGTCACCAGGAGGGTGTGCTCGAACTGCGCCGTGCGTTTGCGGTCACGGGTCACTACGGTCCAGTCGTCCGCCCACATGTCCCATTCCACCGTGCCCAGGGTGAGCATGGGTTCAATAGTGAACACCATCCCTGCCTCGATCACGGTGTTGTAGGCGGGAGCGGCGTCATAGTGCGGGATGATGAGTCCGGTGTGGAATGCCTCGCCCACCCCGTGGCCTGTGAAGTCGCGTACCACGCCATAGCCGAAGCGCTTGGCGTAAGACTCGATGGCCCGGCCAATGACGTTGATCTCGCGGCCCGGGGCGACTGCCTTGATGGCGCGGTTCAGTGATTCCCTCGTCCGCTCCACCAGCAGGCGGGATTCCTCATCGACGTCGCCCACCAGGAACGTGTAGTTGGTGTCTCCGTGGACGCCGTTGATGTAGGCCGTGATGTCAATGTTGAGGATATCGCCGTCACGGACCACGGTGCTGTCCGGAATGCCGTGGCAGATGACCTCATTGAGGGAAGAGCAGAGGGACTTGGGGAAGCCCCGGTAGCCCAGGGTCGAAGGATAGGCGTGGTGGTCCAGGAGGAACTCGTGGCCCACCCTGTCCAGCTGGTCCGTGGTGACGCCGGGCCGGATGTGCTTGCCCACTTCGACGATGGCCTGCGCGGCAATCTTCCCGGCGACACGGATCTTTTCGATGGTTTCCGGCGTCTTGACCTCAGAGCCGGTGAACTTTGCCGGTGCCGGCCTGCCCACGTATTCGGGGCGGGGGATTGACGCCGGGACGGGACGCTGCGGGCCCACGGTTCCCGGGGTGAGGGTGCCGATGGGTGCAGTCGAGGCAAGGGAAGGCATAGATTGATCATATAAGGCAGGGCAGAACGCCTAACAACCGGGACGCCGGGAAGGTCCGCGTATGGATTTAAGTTACGCGGATCACCTCCGGCTCCGCCGCGGGAACCAAGGAGCGACGATGACTGAGTACTGGTACAACGTGAACACGCACCAGGTGGAAGAGGACAGGCTTTCGGACTGGAGCCAGCTGATCGGCCCTTACAAGACCAGGGAAGAGGCGGAACACGCGATGGAAAAGGTCCACGCGCGCAATGAAGCCTGGGAAAAGGGCGACGACGACTGACCGCCGCCGCCAGGCCGCATGCTAAAAGGTGTGTTCCGGTCCGGGGAATTCACCGGAGCGGACATCTTCCCCGTAGGCGGTTGCCGCTTCCAGGAGGATGGAGCGCAGGTCCGCGTACTGCTTAACGAACTTGGCCATCCTCCCGCCGCGCAGGCCAGCCATGTCCTGCCACACCAGGACCTGCCCGGTGGTTTCCTTGCCTGCGCCGATGCCCACCGTGGGAACGGTGACGGCGGCGTCCACTGCTGCCGCAACCCCGGCCGGCACCATTTCCATCAGGACGCTGAACGCGCCCGCATCCGCCAACGCAACGGCGTCATCCACCAGCCGCCGGGCATCCTCCCCGCGGCCCTGGACCCGGTAGCCCCCCAGGGCGTGCTCGCTCTGCGGCGTGAAGCCGATGTGCGCCATCACGGGGATGCCCGCCTGGACCATGGCCCGGACGGTGGGGGCGTAGTACTTCCCGCCTTCGATCTTGACGGCGTGGGCCAGCCCCTCCTTCAGGAAGCGGACTCCCGTAGCCACGGCCTGCTCCGGCGAGACCTCGTAGCTGCCGAAGGGAAGGTCGGCCACGATCAGCGCGCGCTTGGCGGACCGGGCAACGGCACGGCACAGGGGGAGCAGTTCGTCCACCGTCACAGGGAGGCTGGTCTCGTTGCCGAAGACGTTGTTCGACGCCGAATCGCCCACCAGAAGCACCTCGATGCCCGCCTCGTCGAAGATCCCGGCTGAATACTGTTCGTAGGCAGTGAGCATCGCGAACTTGGTGCCGTCGCGCTTGGCCTGCTGCAGGTGGTGCACCCGGATCTTGGCCGGCGTCCGCGCGGCTTCCGGCGCGCCTGGCTGCCTGTCCTGCTGCCTCGGCCCGCTCCCGTATGGGGCGGGGTGTTCTGCGGGCATGCTGGAATCTGAGCTGTTGCTGGTGGCCATAGGACGAGCTTAATGCGGTACCGGCCGTCCTAGCTACCGTGGCGCGGCAGCGGGGCGTGTTAACGCTGTGTTACGCGCGGCGGCGGCTCAAGCAGCGGCGCGGAATGCTTAGTACAGTGTTTGTGAACTGCTCCCGGCTGCCCACCCCGGACCGTGAGCATGGACGTTGACCGGAGAAGAGGCCACCATGGACCGCCAGCAAGAGTTTGTCCTGCGCACGATCGAAGAGCGCGACGTACGTTTCGTGCGCCTCTGGTTCACCGACGTCGTGGGTTCCCTGAAGTCCGTGGCGCTGGCTCCGGCTGAAGTGGAGGGCGCGTTCGAGGAAGGCCTGGGGTTCGACGGTTCCTCGATTGAGGGACTGGCACGTGTTTTCGAATCGGACATGCTGGCCCAGCCGGACCCGTCCACCTTTCAGATCCTGCCGTGGCGCGGCGAAACCGAGCAGACCTCGCGCATGTTCTGCGACATCCTGACGCCGGACGGCGAACCTTCCGCCGCGGATCCGCGGAACGTCCTGAAACGGACCCTGGCCAAGGCCGCGGACATGGGATTCACCTGCTACACCCATCCGGAGATCGAGTTCTACCTGCTGAAGTCCCAGGCTCCCGGGCCCGACGGGGCGCCCGTGCCGGTGGACGAGGGCGGCTACTTCGACCACGTTCCGGGCGGCGTGGCACAGGATTTCCGCCGCACGGCCGTGACGATGCTCGAATCCGTGGGGATTTCGGTGGAGTTCAGCCACCATGAGGCCGGGCCTGGCCAGAATGAGATCGACCTGCGCTACGCGGACGCGCTCCAGACGGCGGACAACATCATGACGTTCCGCACCGTCATCAAGGAAGTGGCCCTCCAGCAGGGCACCTACGCCACGTTCATGCCCAAGCCGTTCACCGCCCACCCCGGCTCCGGCATGCATACCCACTTCTCGCTGTTCGAGGGCGACACCAACGCGTTCTTCGAGGCCGGCGCCGAATACCAGCTGTCCCGGACCGCCCGCCAGTTCATCGCCGGCATCCTCAAGCACGCGCCGGAGTTCACGGCGGTCACCAACCAGTTCGTGAACTCGTATAAGCGGCTTTGGGGCGGCGGCGAGGCGCCCAGCTACCTCAGCTGGGGACACAACAACCGCTCCGCCCTGGTCCGCGTTCCGCTTTACAAGCCCGGCAAGGGCCAGTCCGCCCGGATCGAATACCGCGGCATCGATTCCGCAGCCAACCCCTACCTGGCCTACGCCGTCCTCCTCGGCGCCGGCCTGAAGGGGATCGAGGAAGGCTACGACCTGCCGGCCGCGGCGGAGGATGACGTCTGGTCGCTCAGCTCCGCTGAACGCCGGGCCATGGGACATGACCCGCTGCCGGCAAGCCTCCACGACGCGATCCGGTCCATGGAGGAATCCGAGCTGATGCCGCAGATCCTGGGCGAGCAGGTCTTTGAGCACTTCCTGCGCAACAAGCGGGCTGAGTGGCAGGACTACCGCCTCCAGGTGACGCCGTACGAGTTGCAGCGCAACCTCGGCATCCTCTAGGGCCGCGGGCGTGAGCCTGGCACGCCGCCTCATCGCGGCCGGTTTCAGCGACCTCGACAAAGGGGAGCGGTTCCTTGCTGCCCGGGAACTGGACGGCCTGGACCGGGACAGGCTGTTTGCCGGTCTCCAGATGGCGGCGAGCCCGGACACCGCGCTGCAGTCCCTGGTCCGGCTGATCGAGAAGCACCCGGCGCTGCGGGACCTGGCCGGGGCGGATCCAGAGGCGAGCGAACCGCTGTACCGGGTGCTCGGTGCCTCCGAGGCGCTGGGCGAGTTCCTGATCCGGCATCCCGAACACCTGGAAGCCTTCGATGTCCGGGCCAGCCCTGAGCCGCTCCAGTCCGATCCTGCGGTCCTTCGGGCGGCCCTGCTGCGGGCAGTGGGCGCGGATCCGCGGGCAGCGAGGCCGGTGTCGGCCATGACCGGGGTGGAGGCTTACGTGGCCCTCCGCACCGCCTACCGCAGGGGAGTGGTGGACCTGGCGGTCAAGGACCTTTGCGCCGCCGACCCGCTCGACTTCCTGCCCTCCGTCGGCGGCGAACTGGCCGACCTGGCGGGGGCTGCCATCGAGGCCGCCCTGGCGGTGTCCCGCGCCGAAGCGGCGGGCCAATTCGGCGAAGGCGAGGTGGCCGGCGTCGGGCTTTCCGTTATTGGCATGGGCAAATGCGGGGCCCGGGAGCTGAACTACATCTCCGACGTCGACGTCATCTACGTCATCGACGCCGGCGGCCTGGCGGACGCGCAGGCCAACACCATTGGCACCGTGCTGGCCAGCGGCATCTCCCGCGCCATTTCTTCGGTTGCGCGCGAACCCGGGCTGTGGGAGGTGGACGCGAACCTCCGGCCGGAGGGGAAGTCCGGTCCGCTGGTGCGGACGCTGGCCTCGCACGAGTCCTACTATGCGCGGTGGGCGGAGAGCTGGGAGTTCCAGGCGCTGCTCAAGGCGCGGCACATCGCCGGAGATGCCGGGCTGGGGCGGCGCTACGAGGAAGCGGTTGCACCGCTGATCTGGAGTTCGGCCGGACGCGACGGGTTCGTGGAGTCCGTCCAGGCCATGCGGCGCCGGGTAACCGAACATATACCGCCGGCCGAGGAGGCCCGCCAGATCAAGCTCGGGAGGGGCGGCCTGCGGGACGTCGAGTTCACCGTGCAGCTGTTGCAGCTGGTGCACGGCAAAGTGGATGAATCATTACGACGGCGGGACACCACTTCGGCGATAGCCGCCCTCTCAAGCGGCGGCTACATTGGCCGCGCGGACGCCGCCGCGTTCGACAACGCCTACCGCTACCTTCGCCTCCTGGAGCACCGGATCCAGCTGTTTCAGCTCCGGCGCACCCACCTGATGCCCGTAGCGGAACCGGCGCTGCGCGCCCTGGCCAAGGGCGTGCTTGGGCCGTTCTCCACCGAGCGTCCGCACCCCGACGCCCTCGTGGCCGCCTGGCAGAAAACCAAGAAATCGGTACGGGAACTGCACGAACGTATCTTCTACCGGCCGCTGCTAAACACTGCGGCCAAGCTCAGCAGCGAGGATGCCCGTCTCACCCCGGAAGCGGCGCAGGGGCGGCTGGCCGCGCTGGGCTACCGCGATCCGCAGGGCGCCATGCGCCACATCGAGGCGCTGACCGCCGGCGTGAGCCGCCGCGCGGCCCTGCAGAGGCAGCTGTTGCCGGTCCTGCTGGACTGGTTGGCCGAGGGCGTGGACCCGGACGCCGGCCTGTTGGCATTCCGTAGGATCAGCGAGGCCCTGGGCACCACGCACTGGTATCTGGGCCTGCTGCGGGACTCGAATGCCGCCGCTGAGCGGCTTTGCCACATGCTTTCCAACTCCCGGCTGATTTCTGACCTCCTGGAGGTTTCGCCCGAATCAGTCGCATGGCTTGGCCAGGACAAAGACCTTGCGCCGCTGTCCTTCGAGGCGCAATGGCAGGAAATCACGGCCAAGATGGCACGGCACTCCGAGCCGGAGAGCGCGATGCGCCTGATCCGGCTGATCCGGCGCAGGGAAACCCTCCGCATAGCCATCGCCGATTCGGCCGGACTCGTGGACCAGGACCGGGTGGGCACGGCACTGGCGGACGCGGACCGGGCGGCCGTGCTTGGTGCCTTGCGCGTTGCCGAAGGCATCGTCTCCGGCACGGGTCCGCTGAAGACCGCTGTGCTGGTGGTGGCCATGGGACGCCAGGGCGGCCGCGAGATCGGATACGGTTCTGACGCCGACGTCATGTATGTCCACCGCGCGCTGCCGGGCTACTCCGAGGAGGAGGCCCGGGAACAGGCCCTTCGGATCGTCGGCAAGGTGTCCAGCCTGCTGACGCAGCCGTTGAAGCCTGCCATTATGGCTGAGCGCGTCCTCCAGATCGACGCTGACCTCCGCCCGGAGGGAAAGAACGGGGCCATGGTCCGCTCCCTGGATTCGTTCGCCGAGTACTACCGGCGATGGTCGCTGATTTGGGAGGCGCAGGCGCTGCTCCGCGCCCGGCCCATGGCCGGCGATGACGGGCTCGCTGACGATTTCACCCAGCTGATCGATCCCATCCGGTACCCCGAATCGGTGACGGACCAGGACGTCCGGGAAATCAGGAGGGTCAAGGCCCGGGTCGAGTCGGAACGGCTGCCCCGCGGGGCCGATCCCGCCCGCCACCTCAAGCTGGGCCGGGGCGGCCTCAGCGACGTTGAGTGGCTCGTTCAGCTCCTGCAACTGCAGCACGCGGGCGCGCACCCGGAGCTGCGGACCACCTCCACCATGGAAGCACTGGAGGCAGCCGCCGGCCTGGGCCTCGTAGCCCGGGAAGACGCCGGCATCCTGGCCAGGTCGTGGCGGCTGGCGGGCAGGATCCGTTCGGCCAACGTCATCTGGAGCGGAAAGGCTTCGGACCTGCTGCCGTCTTCGCGGCGGGACCTTGAGGCCGTGGCCCGCTGGTGCGGCTACGAACCCGGCCAGGCGGCGGCACTGGAGGAAGACTACCTACGGGTCAGCCGGCAGGCGCGCGCGGTGTTCGAACGGGTCTTCTACGGCCACTGAACGGTGGACAGCCGCTAGACCCTGGTGATGGTGAGCTGCACCTGCGGGCAGCTGTCGGCATACTTGATCAGCGCGGCCCGCTCCGCCGTATCCACCTTCAGTCCCCACCGGGCCTTCACTGTGGTCCATTGGGCGATGTAAAGGCACCTGTTGGCCGGAGGCATCCACCTCTCCGGACCGGACGCCTGCTTGGAGGAGTTCAGGCTGCTTGTCTGGGCGTTCAGGGAGCCCGCGTAACCGAGGTCGTTGTAGAAGGCAACCCGGCGGGCCTGCGTCCAGGCCCGGGCGCCGGACCCCCATGCCTCATGGACCGGCACCATGTGGTCGATCTGGACCGTGGTGGCAGATGTATGCGCCCGGTTATCGAATGTTGTGATCCACCTGCCGCTGGCCACCGTGCATTTGCGGGTGGTCGTGTACCGGGGGGGCGACTTTGCTTTCGGCGATGAGGACCTCGGCACGCGTATTCTGGCAGTCCCTGTTCTGGTCGATCCACTGTCCGAAGTAACGGTCGCGGTCGTACCCGGCGTTGTTTTCGGCGGCCACGGGCAGGGCGCGCACCGCCGCGCGCAGGCTCGTGGTGTACGTCGTAGCGGCCTCCGCCGGGGCGGAGAAGCCGGCAGCCAGGAGGCCCGATGCCAGAAAGGCTACAAGCGCCGATTTAAGTGTGAAGTTATTCCCCATAGCTGTTGAGTCTTCCACGCGGAGGGGAACCGCTGACCGAAATTGCGCATACCTTGATCAAATCCTGCGCTGCCATTCTGGCAGCAGAAAAGGGCAGGTCCCGGACTGCGTCCGGGACCTGCCCTTCTCTTGTCAGATGCAGCGGACTCTGCAGGACTATGCCTGCTTCAGCCTCGCGTTGCGGCTAGACGCCGTAGTAGAGCTCGAACTCGTAGGGGTTCGGGCGGAGCGACAGCGGGCGGATCTCGTTCTCGTACTTGTACTCGATCCAGGTGTCGATCAGGTCCTGGGTGAAGACGCCGCCGGCCTGCAGGAACTCGTTGTCCTCGCGCAGGGCCTCCAGTGCTTCCTCCAGGGTGCCCGGAGCCTTCGGGATGTCCTTGGCTTCCTCGGCAGGGAGCTCGTAGAGGTCCTTGTCGATCGGAGCCGGCGGTTCGATGCGGTTGCGGATACCGTCAATGCCGGCCATCAGCTGGGCAGCGAACGCCAGGTACGGGTTGGAGGAGGGGTCCGGAGCGCGGAATTCGATGCGCTTTGCCTTGGGGTTGGAACCGGTGATGGGGATACGGATACCGGCGGAGCGGTTACCCTGCGAGTAGACCATGTTGACCGGGGCCTCGAAGCCCTTGACCAGGCGGCGGTAGGAGTTCACCGTGGGGTTGGTGAAGGCCAGGACGGCGGAGGCGTGCTTGAGCAGGCCCCCGATGTACCAGCGGGCGGTGTCGGACAGGCCGGCGTAGCCCTTTTCGTCGTAGAACAGCGGCTCGCCGCCGTTCCACAGCGACTGGTGGCAGTGCATCCCGGAGCCGTTGTCACCGAAGACAGGCTTCGGCATGAAGGTAACGGACTTGCCCCAGGCATCAGCGGTGTTCTTGATGACGTACTTGAACTTCTGCAGGTCATCGGCAGCGTGGGTCAGGGTGGTGAACTTGTAGTTGATCTCGGCCTGGCCGGCGGATCCAACTTCGTGGTGGCTGCGCTCGACCTCAAGGCCGGCTTCGTCCAGGGCGACGCACATAGCATCGCGCAGGTCGGCCTGCTTGTCTGTGGGGGAGACGGGGAAGTAACCGCCCTTGACGGGGGTCTTGTAG
The DNA here is from genome assembly GCF_044754945.1 of Pseudarthrobacter sp. NPDC092439. NCBI lineage: Bacteria > Bacillati > Actinomycetota > Actinomycetes > Micrococcales > Micrococcaceae > Pseudarthrobacter > Pseudarthrobacter sp. NPDC092439. The sequence continues at coordinate 2,701 of NZ_JBIVQB010000008.1, read as the reverse complement.
CCCAGGTTGCCGCCCTCTTCTTCACGGCCGGTGTTCCAGTGGGCTTCTTCGGAGTCGATCTTGTAGAAGCTGCCCTGCGGGGAGGACTGGTACTGGACGTTGTCGAACACGAAGAATTCGGCTTCGGGAGCGAAGAACGCGGTGTCAGCGATGCCGGTGGAGGCCAGGTAGGCTTCAGCCTTTTCGGCCACGCCGCGGGGATCGCGGTGGTAGGGATCGCCGGTGCGCGGGTTGACGATCGAGAAGTTCAGTGCGAGCGTCTTCTCCATGCGGAAGGTGTCCAGGAACGCGGTGGTCACGTCCGGGATCAGCTGCATGTCGGACTCGGCGATGCCCTGGAAGCCGCGGATGGAGGAACCATCGAAGAGCTGGCCGTTGACGAAGAAATCTGCGTCAACACTCTTGGCGGGGACGTTAAAGTGCTGCTGGACGCCCGGAAGATCGGTGAAGCGGATATCGACGAACTTTACATCTTCGTCCTTGATGAACTTGAGGACTTCGTCCGCAGTCTTGAACATCTATGCTCCTAACGCATATGTAAATATGTGGCTTGCAGCCAACTGATCCAGCGCAATCCAAACGCAGGGAGCCGGTGCGGCATACCCTGCGCGTGTTGTCCTGCGGGGTTCACGCCCCGCCTGGCGGGATCGCTTGAAACTGCTAACAGCCTATGGACACGGCATTTCCCGTCCATGTCCGCATTGTTTCGGGCAGGTTACAGAATGCCCTAGTATGTCCACGCTATCCGGTGTCCATACTGTGGTCCAGAAGCATCCACAGTATGGGCGGCGGCTTCTGCCGGTAAACTTGGACGGTGGTAGATCGCAAAGACATTGGCTCATGGCTGACCGGGCCGGACACTTCCGGCATCTCGAGGTACCCCGGAGCGCGGCTGGGACTTCCCGAATCAGGGCCAGGTTCCATCGCCCGCGCAGGCCGGCGGATCGTAGCGATCATCATCGACTGGGGCGTGGCCATGCTCATCGCGGGTTTCGCGTTCGAGGGGGACCGGTGGGCAACCCTGGCGATTTTCGCCATCGAACAGGCACTTCTGGTCGGAACGCTCGGATACAGCATCGGCCACCGGGCCATGGGGGTCTCAGTCCGGCGTCTGGCCGGCGGGGCGCCCGGGCCGCTGGCAGGCCTGGTCCGCGCGCTGCTGCTGTGCCTGGTGGTTCCTGCAGTCATTTTCGACGCCGACCAGCGTGGACTGCACGACAAGGCCATGAATACGGTCCTCGTCCGGAACTGAGGGCTTCGCCGAAGCCCACGACCGGCTATTGGCGGCTGCCTTCGAGCGCCGCCTCCCCGGCAGGGTCCTTCGCCGGTTCAGCCGGGCCCGCAGCATCCAGGAAACCCCGCCTGCCGGCCCACCGTTCAAAGAGCACCGTGGCGAACGGGAACACGGCCGAAAGGCCTGCAAAGAAGGCCACCCGGAAGGGCCACGGCTGCACCCGCCACAGGGCAAGTGCGGCGAGGCCGTAGGCCACGAAGAGCGCCCCGTGGACGGGGCCGGCGATCTGCACGCCAAGTTCGGTGGTGCCGGCGATCCATTTGAAGTACATGCCCACCAGAAGGGCTGCCCAACTGATTGCCTCGCCCACGGCGAGGAAACGGAAGGTGCGGAGCAGGGCGTTATTGAATGGCAAGACGGTTCCTTAGGTGCTGTGGAAGAAGCCAGGCAGTAAGAAGCCCCGGTCCAGGCAGGAGCCGGAACCGGGGCGGAGGGACTAACGTCCGCGGCTGGGACGCGCCTTGTACGGATCGATGCCTTTCGGAATGGGAAGCCGGTTGCCCAGCGAGGAAATCCGCTTGGATACGGCGTTCACTTCAAGCTTGGTCAGTTCCTTCTTCAGCTTGCCCATGTGCCTGGCAAGCTGGCTCAGCGGCACCTGTCCCTCGCCGCGGCCGCTCTCGATCACGTGCACGGTGACGTTGGGAAGGATCCGGGCCAGGCGCTTGCGCTCGGCATCAAGGAGCGGCTTGACGCGGTGCGTGGGGCCTTCGCTGATCAGTACGACGCCGGGACGGCCTATGGCGCGGAACACGGCATCCTGCGTGCGGGGGTTTACAGCAACGGGCTGCTCTTCGGTGATCCAACCGCGGCGGAGGGTGCCGAGGGCCGCGCCGGAGGCGCCGGGCTGGTTCTCGATCTGGGCGAAAGCGGCACGCTCCGCCCTTCGGGACAGGATGAAGGTGGCGGCCAGGAGGCCCAGCGGAATACCGATGATGAGGCCGGTGATCCAGTTATCCAACAGGAAGCCCACCAGGAAACTGACGGCCACGATCCCCAGGAAGACCGCCAGCATCAGCCACGGAACCATGGGGTCGTGCCGGCGGGTCATGTTGAAGACCTCGCGGATCTGCTTGAGCCGGCTCGGCTTCTTGGCTTTGGGCGCCTTGGGCTTGCGGGAGAACAGACCGCGCTTCTGTGCGCCGGAGTCTGCCGAAGGGGAATTGCTGGAGTCAGGGGATTTCGCCATAGTTCCTTAATTCTACGTGACCCGGGCCCCTGCCTTTCCAAAAAACAACGCGGGGTGACTCCCGGTCCGATAATGGTGGTTTATTGGGCCGGGAGTGACCCCGCGTTGTGGTGTTAGCGGGCGAGGAGGCTGGCGGCTTCCTGGCGGGTGGTGCCGGAGTCCTGGATGCCTTCGGCGATGTGGGCGAGGTGTTCGGGGATTTCGCGGCCCTTTTTGCG
>NZ_JBIVQB010000007.1:0-190462 GCF_044754945.1 Pseudarthrobacter sp. NPDC092439 | reverse complement strand
CTTCGCCTTGATCCACTCCGGCTTCCGCTCCACCGGGACAGCCGCGTTACGCTGCTCAATCCGCAGCATCTTCCGGCCCTCAGGTGCCAATGTCATGACCGCACCCCCAGTGCCGCAGCGCCCGCGCCGTGGCGTTCGGCGAGCAGAATGAGCGCGTCCTGTGCCTCCTGCTCGATCCGGCGCTGCCCCCACCCGAGGTGCGGCGCCAGCTGCGCGGCCACCTCGTAGGCCACCTCCGCGGTGACCAGGCCACGGAAGGCCAGGCCCGTCCGGCGGATCAGGACGTCGGCCACGTGGGCCACCTGTTCGTGCGCCGCCATCCAGGCCAGCTCGCGGGTGCTCAGCTCAGCGGTGCTCCGCAAGGGGGCGTCGTCCCCCTCTGCCAGGAACGCCAGCACTTCGTCGGCGCGGGTGCCGTAACGGGCCAGAAGAGTCCTGGCGCGGTCCGCACTGACCCCGGGTCCGGTGCGGGCAGCGACCCAGGCCTCGACGGCAGAACCATGCTGCGGGTAGGCACGTCCTCCGCCGATGGGAAGGTTCCGGGTGTCCACCGAGCGGACCCGCCCAAGCAGGCCCAGGACCTCGTCGGTCACCTGCTCGGACAACGCCCGGAAGGTGGTCCATTTACCCCCGACGATGCTCAGGACAGGCCGGTCGGTTCCGGGCACGACCGAGCGCTCGATGCGGTAGTCGCGGGAAACAAAGCCCGGGGCGGTGTCGTCGTGCCGCGGCAGGGGCCGGACCCCGGAGAAGGTATAGACAATATCCTCGCGGGAAACCGACACAGCCGGGAACACATGGCGGATCAGGTCGAAGAAGTACTGGATCTCGGCGTCGGTGCAGACGGGCTCCAGGTCCTCCCCCGCGTCGATGTCCGTGGTTCCCACCAGCACACGGTCAACCATGGGGTAGATCAGCACGATGCGCCCGTCGCTGTGCTCGAAGAAGATTTCGCGGCCGCCCGTGGCGGCCAGCAGGCCCGGGTGGTCCAGGACAATGTGCGAGCCTTTGGTCCCTCCCATGAAGCGCGACGGCGACCCCAGGGCGCCGTTGGTCGCGTCCACCCACGCGCCGGTCAGGTTGACGACGACGTCCGCGGCGAAGGTGAATTCCTCACCGGTGAGCTCGTCGCGGAGCCGCGCGCCGCCGTCGTGCGTTCCAACGAAGGAAAGGTAATTGGCAGCGCGGGCGTGGGGGCCTGCCTCGAGGCCGTCCCGGAGGGCGTCCAGGGTGAGCCGCTCGGGATCATGCACCGAGGCGTCGAAATAGGTGGCAGTGTATTTAAGGTCGGCCCGCAGGGCGGGCAACTCCGCCAGAGAGCGTTTGCGGCCCACGAACCGGTGCCGCGGCACCGACCCGCCCCGGCGCGAGAACGCGTCGTAGAGGCTCAGGCCCACCTTCACCAGGATTGCCCCGCGTTCCTTCGGTTTGCCGGAGCGGTGCGTGATGAAACGCAGCGGCGCGTTCAGCAGCCCGGAGAACGTGGAGAACACCGGAATGGTGGTCTGCAGCGGCTTGACGCAGTGCGGCGCGATGTTCAGGAGCCGGTTCCGCTCCACCACGGACTCGTGCACCAGGCGGAACTCGCCGTTCTCGAGGTACCGGATGCCGCCGTGGATCATGTGGGAGGAGGCACCGGATGCCCCTTGGCAGAAGTCGCCCCGTTCCACCAGCGCCACCTCGACGCCCTGCAGCGCAAGGTCGCGGAAGGTGCCGACGCCGTTGATGCCGCCGCCGATGATGAGGACCCGGGCGCGGGGGCGGTCCTGGAGGGCCTGGACGGTGGGGCGGGTGGAATGGTCAGTGGACACGGGTGGCTCCAGAGAGGGTGTGTTGCGAATGGTGGTTGATGGCACGCGGGGCGCGGCACGCCGTGGACGTGGCCCCGGGGCGGGCGGCTGGCTCAAGCAGGGGCATCAGCGTGCCGGCCAGGGCGTCGCGGACATCGTCCACGGTGGTCCCCGGAACGGCGTCGGCGACGCAACCGACGGATTCCGGCCGGAAGTCGAGGTCCAGGAGGGCGTAGGCCTCCTCGAGGGCCGCCCGTGCCGGGCCGGCGTCCTCGACCATGACGACGGCGCTGAACAGGTATCCGTGCTTGGTGAGCCGCTGCCCGGTCCCGGCCAGCTTGGCGCGCCCGGCGTCGTTGACGCTGAATTCGCCGGTGCAGTATTCGCCCGGTACGGCACCGACCCGCGCGTCGGCTCCGAGGACCCGGAGGGCGGCGGCGGAGTGGTGGGCGAAGGACTCGAAGCGTTCTTTGATCGAGGACCTGGCGTCCGGGTGGGGCGCCCAAAGGTGGACCACCAGGTCGCCGGGACCGTACAGCGCCAGGTGTCCCCCAACCGGCCTGATGATCGGTTCATAACCGCGTGCTGCCAGGAACTCGCGGGCCGCCGGGTAACCGGCGCGGAGCGAATCCCTGCGGCTGAAAGCCGCCGTCGGAAGCGGCCGGGAGAAGTTCAGCTCACCGGCCCGTGCGGAAGGGAGCGCGAGGAGCCGGCCGGCGATGAACTCCATGTCCTCCGGACCGGAGCGCGGTTTCGGATCATGGACCAGCCGGACCGGCCCGGAGCCGAAGGGCGGATGGACGGCGTTCACAGCGTTCCGGGACCCGGACTCCGCCCGGTCACGGTCCTCACGGCGTCACACCAGCCGGCGTACAGCTCCTCGCGCCGCTCCGCGGACATCTCCGGTTCAAAAACCCGGTCGATCTGCCAGCCTGTCGCCAGGTCGTCACGGCTCCAGAGGCCGACGCCCATCCCCGCAAGGTGGGCGACGCCCAAAGCGGTCCGCTCCAGCTCAGTGGGACGAAGCACCGGGACGCCGAGGATGTCCGCCTGGAACTGGCAGAGCAGGTTGCTGCGCGCCGCACCGCCGTCGACCTTAAGCTCCGGAACCGGGTTGCCGCCGGCGACGAGCACATCGATGTTGTCCCGCGTCTGGTATGCCATCGCCTCGATGCCCGCGCGCACAATGTGCTCGGAACTGCTCTCCAGCGTCAGCCCCACGATGCTCGCCTTGCTGTCCCGGGACCAGTGCGGGGCGCACAGTCCGGCGAAGGCCGGGACGATGTACACGCCTCCGGTGTCCTGGACCCGCCGCCCTAGTTCCTCGAGGTCGGTATCCTCGGAAAGGATCCCCAGCCGCTCACGCATCCACTGCAGGGTCTGGCCGCAGTGAAACACGACGCCTTCGATTTCATAGGCGGTTGTTCCACCCTCTGTCCAGCCGACGCTGGCGGTGAGGCCGTCCAGGATCGCGGGAGCGGGGCCGCTGTTGGCAGTCAGGACCCCGGCGGTGCCGTAGGTGTTCTTCACTGACCCGGCCTCGAAGCACGCCTGGCCGAACATCCCCGCCTGTTGGTCTCCCATGATCGCCATGATGGGGACACTTGACGTGCCCGGGAGCCCGACGTCGGCCGGCCGCATGTCGCCAAAGTGCGAATCGGACGGCAGTGCCGGGGGCAGCAGCCGGCCAGGGATACCGCACGCCTCGATAAGCTTCTCGTCCCAGTCGCGTGTTTCGAGGGAGAACAGCGCCGTGCGGGACGCCTCGCTGTGGTCCGTGAAATGCGAACGGCCACCGGTCAGCTGCCACAGCAGCCAGGTGTCCACCGTGCCGGCGGCCAGCTCTCCGCGCTGGGCGCGTTCCCGCACACCGGCCACGTTCTCCAGCACCCAGGCGAGTTTGGCGGCACTGAAGAACGAATCGTTGAACAGGCCGGTCCGCTGCCGGAACTCCTGGTCAAGGCCGTCCGTACTCCAGCGCTGGACTATCCCGTCCGTCTGCTTGGACATCCACATGATCGCGTTGTGGACCGGCTCCCCCGTCCGGCGGTCCCACAGGAGGCAGGACTCCCGGTGGGTGGTGATCCCGACGGCGGCCAGATCGTCCGTCGTGGCGCCCACCTTGGCCATGACGGCCTGCATGCTGTTCCGCTGGGCCTCCCACAGCGCCGCGGGGTCGAGTTCGACCCACCGCGGTTTGGGGAAAAGGGGGACGACGGGATGGCGGGCCTCGGCCACGATCTGCCCGTCGAGGGACACCAGCACCGCGCGGGCGCTGGTGGATCCTTCGTCCAGGGCCAGGACGTAGCGCGCCGTCATGACGCGGAGCCCTCCGCTGTGGCCCGGTCCTGGGCAGCATGGGCAGGAACAGCCAGGCGTTCCAGCCATTCGCGGTAGCCCCGGATTTCGGCGGCCTGACGCTCACTGTCCCAGCCGCACTCGTCGCCCATGACGGCGGCGGCCCGCTCCACGACGTCGAGCCCGTGGCCCGGTTCGAAGGCCAGGAGCATCCGGCGTGCCAGGACGTCGGTGAGGGTCTGGGCGAACTCGTGCCGCACGGCGAGGAGGATCTCGGCCTCCAGCGCACCCGTTGCGGGATCGAGGACGGGGTAACCGCCGCCGGCCGTATCCGCCTCGGAGATGACGTCAAGGGCCCTGGTTCCGTAAAGGGCCAGCAGCCGTTCAACCGTCCGGCCGTCGAGGCCTTCCCGGCCGAGGGCCGTCCGCGCAGCCGTGAAGTCGCCCGCCGCGCCGGGGAGCGGGAGGCTGGCGGTCACGCACTTGGGGCTCTTGCGTCCGAGGCGCTTGAAGACGTCGTCGATCGCGTCCTGGGCGAGCTGCCGGTAGGTGGTCAGCTTCCCGCCCACCACGGTGATGAGGCCGGGCAGGTCCGGGGCGTGGTCGTGCAGGACATGGCTGCGGGGAATCTCCCACTCCTCCACGTCCGGTGCGTACGGCAGCGGGCGCACCCCGGAATAGGTGAAGAGAACGTCTGCGGGGGTGAGTTTTGCCGTTGGTATGAGTTCGTTGACCTCGCCCAGCAGGTAGTCCATTTCGTCGGCGTCGCAGCGGGCTTCGCCGGGATCCCTGTCGAAGCGCAGGTCCGTTGTTCCGATGAGGTAGCGGCCCATCCACGGGATCACGAGGACCAGGCGGCCGTCGGTCTTGGACTCGTAGTAGACGACGTCGTCGGGGGCTCCCGGGAAGGGGTCAACGATGAGGTGGCTGCCCTTGGTTCCGCCGTTCAGCCGCGGCTGCTCCGGCGCACCGCGCCGGAAAATCCGGTCAATCCAGGGGCCTGCCACGTTGAGGACGATCGGTGCACGGACCTCGTGCATCTCATCGGTCAGGGTATTCCGGTAGCGCACCCCGACGACGCGCCCGCCTTCCATGACGGGTTCTTCGACCCGCGCCTTGGTCCGGATCACTGCCCCGGCGCCGGCGGCGGCAAGGGCAACCTCGGTGCAGAGCCGCTCCGCGTATTCAACCTGTCCGTCGGTGAAGACCACTGCCCCGCGGAGGCCGTCGGGAGAGATCCCGGGGAACCGGCGGAGGATCGCATCTCGATTCAGGACCTCGTGCCCCTGGGTCTTCTTGTCGAAGGACAGGGCATCGTAGAGGAACATGCCGATCCGGATCAGCCAGGCGGGCCGGCGGCTGTGGGAGCTCAGCGGCATAATGAGCCGCAGCGGCTTGACCAGGTGCGGAGCCAGCCGGAAAAGAAGTTCACGTTCGCGCAGCGATTCACGGACCAGGGCGAAATCACGGTGTTCGAGATACCGCAGCCCGCCATGGACCAGCCGTCCCGACCATGCGGAGACGCCGCTGCAAATGTCATCCTGTTCAAGCAAGACAACCCGCAGCCCCCGAAGGGCTGCATCCCGGGCGATTCCCAGGCCGTTGATTCCTGCCCCCACGACGACGACGTCGAACGGAGTGCTGAACTCCTCCATAGCGCTTCCCTTTCCTGCCCCACAAGCGATAGAATAAATATTTATGGGCTGCATTTACATTTACAAGTGTCATGTGCCCCGGATCACGTGTCAAGGGGGCCCTAAGATGGGCGGAGCAACAAAAGGAGTGCAATGAACGACGTCGACGCGCAGCGACTGATGATCAAGGTGGCGCGCCTTTACCATACCCACGAGATGCGCCAGACCGACATCGCGAAACGGCTGCAGATTTCGCAGTCCCGCGTGTCCCGGCTCCTGGCCCAGGCCGAGGAGGCCGCGATCGTGCGGACCGTGGTGGCGGTCCCCCCGCACGTCCACGCGGAGCTCGAAGAGCGCGTGGAGGCGCTGTATGGACTAAACGAGGTCCACATCATCGACGCCGTCAGCGACAACGAGGAAGAGCTGGGCAAGGACCTGGCGCACACCATGGCCTCGCTCCTTCAGGACGTGGCCTTCGAGGTCCGCACCATAGCCCTGACCTCGTGGAGCAAGACCATGCGGACCATGATCAACGTCATGCTGCCCATGCGCACCCGCTGCAAGCACGTCATCGAAACGCTCGGCGACCTTGGCCCGCCCTCCCTCCAGCACGACACCGCCCGGTCCACCCAGCAGTTCGCCGCCCTCACCGGGGCGCAACCTGTCTTCCTCCGGACGCCCGGCGTCGCAGCGAGCCGGGAAATGAAGGAACTCCTGCTGAGCGGCGATCCGCACGCACGGGAGGCGCTGCAGATGCTCGATTCGGTGGACCTGGCGCTGGTGGGTATCGGTGCCGACGAGATCGATCCGGACCTCCGCCCCGGTGACAACTTCTTCACGGACGAGCAGTTCGCCCGCGTGCGTGAACTCGGGGCGGTAGGGGAAGTCTGCCTGCACTTCCTGGACGCCGACGGGAACCCGATCGACTCGGAACTCGAAGACCTGGTGGTCGGCATCACCCGCGAGCAGCTCCGCAACGCGAAGCACCGCTGGGCGGTAGCCGGCGGTGCCCGCAAGCACCGCGCCATCAGGGCGGCAGCGGCCGGCGGCTGGGTGGACACGCTGGTCACCGATGCAGCCACGGCCCGCTTCCTGGTGGACACGGCGCCCGAGGACCGCAAGGCGGCGGCCGAACTGAAGCCGGCGCGGACTACCTCCCGGCGCCGCACGGCCGCGACCAAGGGCTGAACCTCCCCGCACGGCGGTGACCTATTGACAATGGTGTGACGTACGTCCCATGATCGATGGCATATTCATTTTAAGTGCGCATAACGATTCATTCCCGGCAGGTTGCCGTTGGATCGGCGCCACGCCATCTGCCAGGAGGTACTGTGACCACCGCCCTCGACAAGTATGCCGACATGAAGCCGAACTGGGACTACCCGGTGGTGATCGAGTCCCACATCAACGGCATCCGCACCAAGGAGATGAACCCCAATACCCCCATCTCCTACGAGGAAATCGCCGAAGACGCCATCCGGTGCTGGGAAGCGGGCGCCGGCGCGATCCACGCCCACAACACCAGCTTCGACCTGCTCGGCGAGAACGCCTACAAGGACTATATGCGGACGTGGGACCGGGTCCTGGAAAAACACCCGGACATCACCTGGTACCCCACCACCTGCAACAACCTCCGCCTGCTGCCCCATGAAAACGGACTCGAGCACGTACCGCACCTGTACGAGGGCGGCAACGTACGCATCGGCTGCGTCGACACCGGCCTGACCCTCTTCGCGGTCGAGGAGGACGAGGAAGGATACCTCTCCGGGCCGGAGTTCGGATTCAACTACCAGCGCGTGGCCAGCCAGGTGAAGATGTTCCGGGAGCGGGACCTCGCCATGGTGTTCGGCGTGTACGAGCCGGGCCACCTGCGCCACGCCATGCACTACGTCAACCGCGGCCTGTCCACCAAGGGCTCCATGTGGGACTTCTACCTAATCGGCGACTACGGGCTCACCGCCATGGAGCCGATCGGCACCAACGGCATGAAGCCCAGCCTGGAAAGCCTCTACTACTACCTCTCCATGATCGAAGAGGCGAAGGTCAAGCACCCCTGGTACATCTCCATCTGGGGCCAGGGCGCCCTCGACGACACCGGCATCCTCCGCCGGGCGATCGAGCTCGGCGGCCACATCAAGACGGGCCTCGAGCTCTTCTACGACCCCGCCCGCAACCCCACCAACCTGGAACTGCTGCAACAGGCCCAGGAAATCGCGCGCGAGGTCGGCCGGCCCATCGCCACGCATGAAGAAGCCCGGGCCCTCTACAACATCACCTGAGCACGTCAATTCCAACCACCTATTTCCGAGGAGGCGCAATGGCTGCGCACAACGAAGGCGGGGTAACCCCCTTCACCATCTCGATCCCCGATGAGGACCTCAAGGACATGAACGAGCGGCTCCGCCGCACGCGGTACCCTGTGGACTTCGCCAACGACGACTGGCGGTACGGCTACAACACGGACTACCACAAACAGCTCGTCGACTACTGGATCAACGAATACGACTGGCGCGACGTCGAGCAGCGCATGAACGAGCTGCCGCACTTCAAGACCGAACTGATGGGCGTCCCGCTCCACTTCATCCACGTCAAGGGCAAGGGGCCGAACCCCATGCCCCTGCTCATCCACCACGGCTGGCCCTGGACCTTCTGGGACCTGCGCAAGGTGATCGGACCCCTCTCCGACCCGGCGAGCCATGGCGGGGACCCGGCCGACTCCTTCGACGTGGTCCTGATCTCGCTGCCGGGGTACGGTTTCTCCTCGCCGCTGACCGAGCCGGGCTGGAACTGGTGGCGGACGGCCGACCTGGAGAACGCCCTCATGAAGGACGTCCTGGGCTACGAGAAGTACGCCACCGCCGGCGGCGACTGGGGTGCCCTGATCGCCCAGCAGCACGGCCATAAATATGAGGACGACGTCTACGGCGTCTACACGCACTTCCCGGCACAGATGAGCCACTACCTCGCCGACCACCCGGACGCGCCTCCGGGCGTGAAATACGACCCCTTCCTGGGGCTTCCGGACGAAAGCGAATACAACGACGCCGACGAGAAGGGCTGGTTCGAACGCGGCAAGCTCTTTGTCCAGAAGGAGAGCGGGTACGGCGAGATCCAACTGACCAAACCGCAGACGCTGGCCGCCCTCGTGGCGGACTCCCCTGCCGCCCAGCTGGCGTGGATCACCGAAAAGCGCTACTTCTGGGGCCTGGAGGAACGCGGCCAGGGCACCGAAGCGTTCGAACGGGTATGGCCAAAGGAAGACCTGGTCACCACCGCGGCCGTGTACTTCCTGACCAACACGGGCGGCACGTCCTCGCGCTACTACTGGGAATGCAGGGGCAACCCCTGGAAGCCCTCGCACGACCGCTTCCCCGTGGTGGGTGCGCCGACCGCCGTCGGAATCTATCCGGGTGAAATCTATAAGCCGCCCATGAGCTGGACCGAGAAGTACTTCAACCTCCAGCAGTACCGCGTGCATGACGACGGCGGGCATTTCGCTCCGCTTGAGGTGCCGGATACGTACGTGGACGACGTCCGGACGTTCTTCAGGACACTCCGCTAGGTCTGCATGACCACTGTGGGGAGGCTGCCATGCAGCCTCCCCACAGTTATTTAAGCCACCCCGAGAGCGAGTGTGCCGCGACCTCTTGACAGGCGCCTGTGAGGTATCGCACACTCATAAGCATGCAAATGCAGTAGCTGAATATTTATTAATCACTACTTCGGGTCGTCTCTCACAAAGGAGTCTTTGATGCACCTCAGGAAAACCATCACCCGCCGCGTAGCGGCGTTTGGGCTGGTGGCCGGCCTGCTGGCCACCACCGCCTGCTCTTCCACCACGGCCACCAGCCAGCAGCCGATCGACAAGAAGGACATCGTCCTGGTCGCGTCGGTCATCAACACCACCAACCCCTACATGGCGTCCATGATCGAAGGCGCCAAGGCCCTGTCCAAGAAGCTGGACGTGCCGCTCGAAATCGTCGACTCCGAGGGCAGCTCGCAGACCGAGATCTCGAAGATCCAGGCCATCCTTGCCCAGGGCAAGAAGGTGGCGCTGATGGTCAACACTGTCGCAAGCTCGGACGCTCCGCCCATCGTCAACGCAGTCAAGGCCGCCGGCGGTTACGCAACGGTCTGGTGGAACAAGCCGGACAACTTCGAACCCTGGGACCAGGGCGACAACTTCGTTGCCTTCCAGAAGCACTCCGGCGTTGAGAGCGGCCAGTGCACCGCCAAGGCACTCGCCGACAGCATCGGCGGCAAGGGGAACATCGTGGCCCTCGCAGGCGTGCTGGACAGCACCACCAGCCAGACCCGCGTCGCCGGCCTGAAGGATGCACTCAAGGCCTACCCCGACGTGAAGCTCCTGGACACCCGCCCCGCCAACTGGGACCCGCAGCTCGGCCTCAAGGAGACCCAGAACCTCCTGGCCAAGTACGGCGACAAGGTTGACGGCATCTGGGCCGCCGACGACGGCATGATCATCGGCGCCGTCCAGGCCGTGAAGGACGCGGGCCGCATCAACGACGTCAAGTTCGCCTCCGACGGCCTGTACCCGCCGGTGGTCGACATGATGAAGGAAAACATGGGCAACGGCGCCATCGCCGGCGAGACCTTCCACCGCGGATTCATGGCAGCGGCCATCGGCCTCTACACCTCCTACCTCGCCGCCACCGGTGAGATCAAGCCCTCGGAACTGCCCAAGGAAAAGCGCAACAGCCTCTTCAAGCTGAGCTGCGTCACCCCGGAAAACTACGCCGAATTCACCAAGTTCGACGGTGACATCGACGGCTGGATGGACGACCTCATCGAAAAGGGCCCTTGGGAGACCGACCCCGTGCCGCTGGTTTCGGGTGGCCCGGAGAAGTTGCCCTAACGGATCACAGACGCTGGGCGGCTCCGGATAATGCGCAGGCGCACCCGGAGCCGCCCCTCGGCAGCAACCACGACAGGTGAAAGTAATGACAGACAAGGACACCGGGACCGGCCTCCTCGAGGCGGCACCCGCCCCAGCACAGCCACCCCACAGGCAGGGCCGCCGGTTCAATGCAAAGAACCTCGGCGAAGTGCTTGCACTCGTGGGGCTGATCGCCGTTTTCGCGGCGCTCAACCCCGGGACGTTCCTGACGCCGGAGAACCTGCGGACCATCCTGGACCACGCGTCCCTTCCGCTGATCATCGGCGTCGGCGCCACCCTGGTCATCCTGACCGGTTCGATCGACCTCTCGGTAGAGGGCGTCATGGGAGCCGCCGGCATGACCTTCGTCCTCATGACGGCCAACAGCCGCGGCAGCGCAGACTTTGGCCCGTGGGCCATTGTCGCCGCACTGGCCGTAGGCGTGGGCCTCGGGCTCCTGAGCGGCCTGGTGCACACCCGCCTCAAGGTGCCCTCGTTCATCGTCACGCTGGGCGTCTGGTTCGTGGGCCTCGGAATCGCCACGGTGCTCTTCGGTGACGAATCCATCCCCTTCCTTCCCGACGGCGGCATCAAGGGCTGGCCGTCCACGCTCACCTTCGGCCTGCCGAACTCCTTCCTCCTCGCCGCGGCGTTCGTCCTGGCAGGCATGTTCGTGGCCCGCTTCACCAGGCTGGGCCGCTTTGCCTACGCCATCGGCGACAGCGAGGAAATCTCCAAGGGCAACGGCATCCCCGTGCTCAGGTACAAGCTCTACGTGTTCGTTGTGGCCGGCGCCTGCAGCGCGGCCGCCGGGGTGCTGGCAGCCCTCAAGCTCGGCGCCGGCTCGGCGACGGTGGGCGTGGGAACGCTCTTCCTGACCATCGCGGCCGTGGTGATCGGCGGCACCTCCCTTGGAGGCGGCAAGGGAGGCATCCTCCGCACCGCGATCGGCGTACTCATGCTGACCGTCCTCAACAACGGGCTCATCCTCAGCGGGGTCAGCCCGAACATCCAATCCGCGGTCTCCGGAACCGTCCTGATCGCGGCCGTCCTCGTGGCCACCTGGCCGCACCGCAGCAGACTGAGGATCGTAAAATGACCAACGCTTCCCTGGCCCCCCGAACCGGAGTTGAAACCCCGGCACTTCGGCTGACCAACATCTCGAAATCCTTCGGTTCGACCCACGCGGTCAAGAATGTCTCGCTCGAGGTGCCGCGCCACGAAGTGGTCGGACTAATCGGCGAAAACGGCGCCGGCAAGTCCACGCTCCTGAAGATCCTGACCGGCCTCTACCAGCCGGACTCGGGAACCATCGAAACCGACGGCCGTCCCGTGAAGTTCCGCCGGCCGCAGGACGCGGTGGCCGCAGGCATCGGCGTGGTGCACCAGGAGCAGTCGCTGCTGTCCAACCTGTCTGTCGCGGAGAACATCGCGATGAACGCCCTCTCCTCCAAGGATGCCGCCACCCGCTACGGGTTCTACCGCTGGAAGCGGCTGAACCAGGAGGCAGCCACCATCCTCGACCGCGTCGGGTCCACCATCGACCCGCGCACCCAGGTCAGCGACCTGTCGTTCGTGGACCGCCAGATGGTCGAAATTGCCCGCGCCCTGCGAGTGGACGAGGCCATCCACGCGGCCCCCCTGGTAATTCTGGACGAGCCCACCTCCGTGCTGGAGCGCAACGAAACCGCGATCCTCGAACGCGAGATCCGGTCACTGCGCGAAATCGGCTCCGTGCTGTTCGTCTCCCACCGGCTGGACGAAGTGCTGCGGATCTGCGACCGCGTCGTGGTGATGCGCCACGGCGAAGTAGTGGCGGATGTACGGCGCGAGGACGTCACCGAGGACGAACTCTTCCGCCTCATGATCGGCCAGGAATCACGCGCACGGGTCCGCAAGGGCGGCAGCGCCGCGGGCGCCGTCGCAGCGGTCGAAGCCAAGGGCCTGGGCCGGACGGGGCAGTTCAAGGACGTCTCCTTCGCCGTCCCCGCAGGACGGTCCCTTGCGATCGTCGGTGCCATGGGCTCCGGACGCGAATCCGTCTGCCGCGCCCTCTTCGGAGCAGAGGCCTTCGACGCCGGCACCCTCGAAGTTGGCGGCCGGCCCGTGCAGAACTGGTCGATGCGCCGCGCGGTCCGGCACGGACTCGCCTACATTCCCTCCGAGCGCAAGGTTGAAGGCATGGTGGGCGGCCTGAGCGCTGCCGAGAACCTCACCCTGGTGCACCCCCGCGAGGCCGCCAAGGGCCCCCTCCTGCGCCGCAAGGCCCGGATGCAGGCCGCGGAGGAATGGTTCGAGAAACTCGACGTCCGCCCCCGCGACCCGCGCCTGCCGCTGGGACGCTTCTCCGGCGGCAACCAGCAAAAAGTGGTCATGGCCAAGTGGCTTCGCGCCGAGGAACTGAGCGTCCTGATCCTTGACCACCCGCTGCGCGGCCTCGATCCGGGAGCCTCGCAGACGGTGAACGACCAGATCCGCGCCGCCCAGGACGACGGCGCAGCGGTCATCCTGCTGCCGGACACCCTCGAGGAAGCCCTCGAGATGGCGGACGAGATCATCGTGATGCGCGACGGCGAAATCACCGCGCGCTTCGACCTCTCCGTTGACAGCCCCACTTCACTCGACCTGCTGGAAAAGATGGTGTGACTCCCATGTCAAAGAAAGCTCTCCTCGAGCAGCCGGCCGCACTGCCGGCCACCGCCGACGGCAAGGCGGCGCCCGCACGGCGCAGGCCACGGAACCTGTGGTTCACTTTTGGCCCGTTCGCGGTGTTCCTCGCCCTCTTCGCCCTCGTCGCCGTCCTCCGGCCGGCGTTCCTTACCGGCGGCGGCATGGCGATCCTCGCCGTCCAGGCGGCAACGATCCTCCTGGTGGCGCTGGGGCAGGCCATGGTGCTCCACGTCGGCTCGATCGACCTGTCCAACGCAGCGATCGTGATCTTCGCAGCGATCGTCCTCGCCCAGACCCTTGGCCCCCTGGGTGTGCTTGCCCCGGTAGTCACGCTCGCCGTCGTCACCCTCATCGGAGCCGCCAACGGCTTCCTGGTGGCGTTTGGCCAGATCCCCTCCTTCGCGCTCACGCTCGGCACGCTCGGCATCCTGCAGGCAGCTTCGCTGGTGATCAGCAACGCGACCACCGTCTACGCCACGGCGAACGGCCAGCTGCTCGCTCCCCTGTTCGGCACAGCCCTTGCCGGCCTGCCCATGGCATTCTGGGTGGGCGTGGTCCTGGCAGTAGGGCTCTGGGCGTTCCTCCGCTTCACCCGGGCCGGCGAAGGCATGACCGCCGTGGGCCTCAATGAAACGGGCGCCCTGTTCTCGGGCTTGCGGACCCGCTGGTTCAAGGTAGTGGCCTTCGCCCTCTCCGGCCTGCTGGCCGGCGTCGCCGGGGTCCTCGTGATCGCACAGGCCGGCGCGGCGTCGTCCTTCGGCCTCGGAAGCGACCTCCTGCTGCCGGGCATCGCCGCCGCCATCGTCGGCGGAACCGCTATCACCGGCGGCATCACCAACCCGATCAACATCGTCTTCGGCGCCCTGACCGTGGCGCTCGTGCCCATCGGCGCGGCCGCCGTGGGCGTAACCCCCCAGGCGCAAAGCCTGGTATACGGCCTGGTCATCATCGCCGCGGTGGCGCTTACCATGGGCCGGGGCCACAACGAAGTGGTCAAATAACAATGACCAACAGCATCTGAAAACACTCCGTCCGCCGCAACGCCGCGCCCACGTCCCTACCCTTTCCGAAAGGCACCCCATGTCAGTCCTGAAATCCCTCCAGCCGCAAGAGGTGTTCTCCTTCTTCGAAACCCTCGCCGGCATACCCCGCGGCTCCGGCAACGAAAAGGAGGTCGCCGACTGGGTGGTCAACTTCGCCCGGGACCGCGGGCTGGAAGCCACCCAAGACGACCTGCACTGCGTCCTGGTCAAGAAGCCGGGCCAGCACGGACTGGAAGACGCTCCGCCGCTCATCCTCCACGGCCACCTGGACATGGTGTGCGAGAAGGAGGACGGCGTGGTGCACGACTTCGAGCAGGACCCGATCGAGCTCCTCATCGACGGTGACTTTGTCACCGCCAACGGCACCTCACTGGGCGCCGACAACGGCATCGGCGTCTCCTACATCCTGGCCCTCCTCGACTCCAAGGACATCCCGCACCCTCCCCTCGAGGCCGTCCTGACCGCGATGGAGGAAAAGGGAAAGGTGGGAGCCGCCAGTTTCGACACGTCCAGGCTGACCGGCAAGCGGATGATCGACTTCAACTGGATCACCGACAAAGAAATCCTCGCCGGCTGCAGCGGTGACATCACGTTCACCGTGGACATCCCGGCCGAGTGGGAGCCGGCCCCGGCCACGCACCCGGAGGCCCTGCTGCTCAAGGTCCGGGGCCTGTCCGGCGGTCACTGCGAATTCGACATCCACCTCGAGCGCGCCAACGCCGTCCTGGTCCTGGCCCGGGCCCTCAACGCCCTGCTCTCGCAGTACGACGTAAAGATCTCGGCCCCGCACGGCGGCGCCCAGAACAACGCCATCCCGATGGATGCACAGGCCGTCCTGCTGGTGCGCCCCGAAGACGCCGAGGGCGTACGCTCCGTCATCTCCGAGCTTGAGGCAGCGCTGCAGAACGAATACCGCAAGGCCGACCCGGACCTTCGCCTCGAACTGGAGCCCGGGGAGGCCCCGGAGCGGGTCTTTTCCTCTGCAGCCGCGGCACGCTTCGCCCGCCTGACGGCGCTCGTCCCCAACGGCGTCCTCAGCTGGAGCCTGACCGTTCCGGGAATCGTGGAAAGCTCGAACAACCTCGGCACCGTGCGGACCACGCCCGACGGCGCCCGGCTGATGTCCACGATCACCGCGGCGGTGACCTCACGCAAGCACGAAATCCTGGACCGCGTCCGCGCCCTCGCCGGCCTCGCGGGCGGCGGCGTGCGGGTGGAGGAATACGGCCTGGACGCAGCCGAATTCCCGTACAGGCCCGATTCACCGCTGCTGAAGACGGCGCGGGAGGCGTTCAGCGACGTCATGGGCCACGACGCCGACGTCCACGTCTCCCAGTGCAGCCTGGAACTTGGCATGTTCAGCGAGAAGATTCCCGGCCTGGACATCATCTCCATCGGCACCGAGCTGCACGATCTGCACTCCCCCAAGGAAACGGTCAACCACACCTCGGTGACCCGGGTATGGCCCCTCGTCAAAGAGGTCGTCTCCCGGCTGAAGTAAGCGTAGAAGGTAAGCGCGCACGGCGCGTGGCTGCAAGGGCCTGACCCCGGTATTGAACCCGGGGTCAGGCCCTTGAGCTTTGTGGAGATCTTTACCAGGAACCCCTGACCGCAAGGCGCATCAAGACAACGGACCGCCGCGGGGGAAGTGAGAGAGCGTTGGCCCAGAACCCGCATTAGGTGAGAGAGCGTTGGCCCAAAACCCGCATTAGGTGAGAGAGCGTCCCGGGGTGGAAAGCTGGATCACCCGTGCCGGCCCCCTTCCGCCGTCCTGTTTTGCTGTGTGGTCCCGCTTGCTGTCGTCCCGGCTCCGCCGCCGTTGGTCCAGCCGCACACACAAGAGGGAGGCCCGGACAACCTTTCGGTTGTCCGGGCCTCCCTCGCCGCAGGTGGTGCAGGTCAGCTCGACTCCAGGTTCTCCCGTACTGCGGCCAGGAACCGGGCGCCGGTGGCGCCGTCGATGGCGCGGTGGTCGCAGGTGAGGGTGAGCCTCGCCCGCGGCCGCCAGGTGCCGTTTCCGTCCTCGGTGTGGACGAACTGCTGGCGCGTGGCGCCGACGGCCAGGATGGCAACCTGGGGGACGTTGAGGATGGCATCGAACCCGTCGATCCCCATCATGCCCAGGTTGGAGACGGTAAACGTCCCGTCGGTGACGTCGTCCATGGTGAGCTTGCCGTCACGGGCGCGCTGGACGATATCCCGGCGCGCATCGGCCAGGCCCGCGACGTCGAGCGACGCAGCGTCCTTGATCACGGGAACCACCAGGCCGGCCGGAGTGTCGACAGCCATGCCCACGTTGACACGCTCGAATTGAGTGACCGTCTCGTCGGCGTAGTGCGCGTTCAGCGCAGGATGCTCACGAAGTGCCGCCGCGCAGGCGGCGAGGATGGCATCGGTGACCGTGGCACCGGCGCTGCGCTCCTTGAGCAGGAGCGCAGCGCCCATGTCCGCCTCAACGGCAAGGTGGAAGGCAGGCGCCTGCCACGCGGCAACCATGCGCCGCGCGGCAGTGCGCCTGATTCCCTTAAGCGGGACGACAGTCCTGCCCTCTTCCTCGACAGCTGTCACCGCCCTACCTGGGCCAGGCCCCGGGCCTTTCCGGCGCAGCCGTAGAGCTCCATCTTCTCGATGGTCGCCTGGATCATGCGCTCCCGGCCTTCCGCCATCGCGTCCTCAAGCTGCCGGTCGCCCTGCGACCAGACAGCCTCAATGCCCGAACGGAACGCCAGGCGCAGGTCCGTGTCCGCATTGAACTTGTGCACGCCGGCAGCCATGGCGGCGCGGATCTCGTCATCCGGGACGCCGGAGGCGCCGTGGAGCACCAGCGGGATGTTCACGGCTGCCTCGATTTCCTTGACCCTCTGGATGTCCAGGGGCTGCGCCGTCGCCAGCGGAACGCCGTGGACGATTCCCACCGAAATGGCGAGGAAGTCGACCCCGGTCTCCGCAACGAAGCGCTCCGCCTCGGCGACGTTCGTGTAGTAGGACTGCCAGTCGACCTGCTGATCGGCGTCGGGGATCTTGCCCAGCTCGGCCTCCACGGGGATGCCGAAGGAATGCGCCACCTCGACGACCTTCCGGGTGGTCCGGATGTTCTCCTCGAACGGCAGGTGCGCGCCGTCGTACATGATGGACGTGAAGCCAAGCTTGATGGCCTCGAAGACTTCCTCCCACGGCCCGTGGTCCAGGTGGATGACGTATTCCGCGTCGGATTCCTCAGCGATGCGGCGCGTCATCTCATAGGCCTTCTTGAGCCCCATGTGGGGGACGATCGCCCGGCCCACCTGGAGGAAAACAGGAGACTTGGCACGTTCGGCGGCCCTGACGAGCGCCTCAGTGGTCTCATCGTTGTGCATGTTGAACGCACCAACTGCGTACGCACCCTCGGACGCGTCCTTGATGATCTGGCGTGGATCGACCTGTGGCATAACCGGCTCCCTTTCCTGCCCTGGACCGTCAGGCGGTCTCGATGTAGGCGATCAGGGTGCGGACGTCCACTGTTTCGCCTTCGGGGACGACAATTTCAGCCAGGGTGCCGGTGGCCGGGGACTCCAGGGTCTCCTCCACCTTCTCCGCCTCGACTTCGGCCAGCGGCTCGTCCTCGGTGACGGTGTCGCCGACGCTCTTGAGCCAGGTGGTGATGGTGCCTTCGCTCATGCCCATTCCCCACTGGGGCAGCAGGACCTCAACTCGTGCCATGTTCTTTTCTCCTTGCTTTGGTGTTCTTTTAGGGGGTGTCACATGCGCGGTGCGGGCGATGTGAGTTCGTTGTTCAGGGTGTTCGCCATGAGTCCCGTGATCCGGCGGACAGCGTCCTCGATCTTGGTCCGGTTCGGGTAGAGCTGCTTCTCGAGGGCGGGACTGAACGGAATCTGGGTATCGGGTGTGGTGACCCGCATGATCGGAGCCCGCAGGGACTCAAACGCTTCCTCGGCCACGATGGCGGAAATCTCTGCCGCGGCAGAGCAGGTGCGGTGTGCCGGGTCGGCGATGACCAGCCGGCCGGTGCGCTGGACGGACCGGATGACTGCTTCGCTGTCGAACGGAACAAGGGTGCGCGGGTCGATAACTTCCACCGAGACGCCCTCCCCCGCCAGGGTCTCGGCGGCCGCGAGGGCTTCCGGAACGGCACTGGAGATCGCGACGACGGTCACGTCGTCACCGGTACGGGCCACGTTGGCCTGGCCGAAGGGGATCTTGTATTCCTCCTCCGGGACCTCGCCCTTGCTGCCCCAGAGCATGCAGGCCTCAAAGGTCAGGACCGGGTCGTCTGAATCCACGGCGGTGCGGAGCAGGCCCTTGGCGTCATACGGGTTGGACGGAACGATGATCTTCAGCCCGGGAACGTTCATGAACATCGGGTACGGCCGGTCCGAGTGGTGCGCGCCGGTGTTCAGGCCGTAGAACATGGCCGAACGGAACACCACCGGGATGGACGCCTGGCCGCCGAACATGTACCGGTTCTTGGCGGCCTGGTTCACAAACTGGTCCATGGCCATGTAGAGGAAGCTCGAGTACGAGAGGTCGACGATGGGACGCAGCCCGGTCATCGCGGCGCCGATTGCGGCCCCGACAATGACTTCCTCGGAAATCGGAGTGTTGCGGATGCGGTTGGCCCCGAACATCTCCAGGAAGTCGCCCTTGTCCTTGCGCGACTTGCCCGCGCCGGTGGTGCCGTAAACGTTGGCTTCGACATCCTCGCCAATAATGACGACCCGCTCGTCGGCCTCCATGGCCTCGCGCTGGGCTGCGCCGATGGCGCCAAGGTAGCTCATGACAGTCATGCGATTGCTCCGATCGGCTCGGTGTAGAGGTCTTTGAATGCGACGCTGGGGTCCGGGTAGGGGCTCTCGTCCGTGAAGCGGACGGCCTCGTCCACCTCGGCCAGGACTTCCGCTTCCAGGGCGTCGAGTTCCTCCGCCGTGGCGATCCCTTCGCGCTCGAGGTACTGGCGGAACAGGACGATGGGGTCGCGTTCGACCCAGGCGGCCTTTTCTTCGGCGTTGCGGTAGTCGGTGCCCAGGCGCAGGCCCTCGGAGTGCTCGTTGAACCGGTAGGTGACCACTTCCACGAGGGAGGGGCCCTCGCCCCGGCGGGCACGGTCGACGGCGGCCGTGACCGCTTCGAATACCGCGAGCACGTCCTGGCCGTCCTCCACCCGGACGCCCGGCATACCGAAGCCGGCGGCGCGGTCCGCGATCACGCCGGAGGTCACCGTGTGGGCGGGGGTGGACAGTGCGTACTGGTTGTTCTCACAGAGGAACACCACCGGCAGGTTCCAGACGCCGGAGATGTTCATCGCCTCGTACAGGCAGCCCTGGTTTGCGGCGCCGTCGCCGAAGAACGCCAGGGAAACCTTGCCGTTGCCCAGCACCTTGCTGGAGAGTGCGGCGCCGGTGGCGATGGGAATCGAGGATCCGACAATGCCGGACTCTCCAAGGCTTCCGACGGCGAAATCGGCCAGGTGCAGCGACCCGCCCTTGCCCTGGCACACGCCCGTGGCCTTGCCCACCAGCTCTGCCATGAGCGGTCCCAGAGGGGAGCCCTTTCCGATCGGGTGGCCGTGGCTGCGGTGGTTGCCGGACATGTAGTCCCCGTCACCGAGTGCCATACACGCACCGACCACCTGGGCCTCCTGCCCGATGCTGGTGTGCACGGTGCCAGGGATCTGGCCGCGCTTGACCATCTTGGACGCCCGCTCGTCAAACCGGCGGATACGCAACATGCGCCGCTGCATCTCCAGCAAATCCTGCGATGAAAGATCCATCACGGTTCCTTTCTGAGTAAATATTCAAGCTATGAATTCTAATTCTATTGATGGGTAGCCGAACTGGCAATAGCTTCGGCCGCTCAAACTGCCCCTGCTTCGCGGGGAAGCCCCCTAGGAGGCCCGGAAAGGCTCCAAAAGGGCGTCAATGCGCGGCAGCACGAGGGTCGGCTGCCGCTCGGGAGGCAGCAGGCCCGCCATCTCCACCGTGGCCTCCCCCGTGAGGACCAGCGCCGAATCGATGCCGGCGTCCACCGCCATGGCGATGTCGGTCTGCAGCCGGTCCCCCACCATGACGCAGTCCTGCCCGGGCAGCCCCAGGACGTCCAGGGCAGTCTGCAGCATGACCCCCGCCGGTTTCCCGACGTTTGCCTCGCACCGCACGCCGGTGCACGCCTCGATGGCGGCGATGACAGCGGCAGCATCAGGCTCTCCGCGGCCCATCGGCATGGGGCAGTAGGCATCCGGGTTCGTCGCCACCAGGCGCGCCCGGCGGTGCTGCCAGAGCGCATCGAAGGCGATCTGGAGCTTGCGGTAGTCGAAGCTCCGGTCATAGCTCGCCACCACGACGTCGATCTCGCGGGGGTCCTCCGTCAGCCGGAAGCCGGCCGAGCGGATGGCCTCCTGGAGCGGCTCTTCGCCGATGACGAAGACTCCTGCCTCCGGCGCTTCCTTCCGCAGCCACGCGACGATGGTGACCAAGGGGTTCACGATGCGGTCGACGGGAGTGGGAAGGCCCAGCCTGGTCAGCTTGTCCGCGTACATCTGCGGGTTCTTCGTGGGGTTGTTGGAGAGGAACAGTGTTTCCCGTCCGGCCTCCCGGAGGCCGTGCACCAGCTCCGCGGCACCCGGCAGCAGCTCGTCGCCGAGGTAGATGGTGCCGTCCAGGTCGAAGAGGTAGCCTGCGTAGGCCCGCACGGGCCTGGCGGTCAGGGTGGTCGGGGCCGTCATCGGGTTGCCTCCGCAAGTTTGGCGAATACAGCCCGGTTGGCCGGGTAGATATCGCGGTAGACGTCGTAAAGCCGCTCATAGGCTGCGGCCGCGGCGGGTTGGGGCTCGTAGGAGAGCCCGGTTCCGCTCATCGCCTTTGCGGCGGTGTCCACGGAGTCGTGGATGCCGACGGCGGCCGCGGCCAGCATTCCCGCGCCCAGGCAGGTGCTTTCCGGGTCGCGCACCACGGACACGCTGCGCTGCATGACGTCGGCGATGATCTGGCACCATACCGGGCTGCGGGATCCGCCGCCCAGGGCAACCACTTCGGCCACCGGTTCTGCCAGGGCCTTTTCCGCGCCGGTCGTCAGGAGCCGCTGTTCGAACGCGAGGCCCTCAAGCAGTGCCCGGTACACGTGCGCCTTGCCGTGAATCCCCGTCAGGCCCACCAGGGCACCACGTGCATTGTGGTCCCAGTACGGGGTGAGGGCACCTGTCCAGTACGGCAGCGCCAGCAGGCCTTCGGAACCCGGGGGCAACGCCGCCGCCGCGGTTTCCAGTATCTGCTCGGGGCTCAGCCCCAGGCCGAGTCCCTGGGCGTCGAGCCCGGAAAACTTCTCGACGAACCAGCCCAGGTTGATGGTCCCGCCGCCGATGAAGGTCTCGAGAGTATAGGCCCCTGGGACCGCAGCCGAGAGTGTCCTGTACTCCCGCGCATGGGAATAGTGGTCCGAGAAGGTCCCCGACACGATCCCGCTGCCCAGGTTGAGGTAGGCCCGGCCGCCGGTGGTGGCGCCGGCACCCAACTGCGCGCACTGCCCGTCCCCGGCGCCGGCCACGACGGCAACTCCCGACGGCAGGCCCAGGCGCGCGGCGGCGTCGTCCGTCAAATTGCCAAGGACGCTGCCGGGTGGCCGGAGCCCGCTGAGCTGACCACGGTGGAGCCCCACCGCGGCGACCAGGCCGTCGTCGTAATCGAAGGTGGACATGTCCACCAGGCCCAGCGGGTCTGCCGATGCCCACGAGGTGAGCCACGCGCCGGTGAGGCGCTGGACCAGGAACCCGTGGACATCCACTACCTTGCCGATGCGGGCCATGGTGTCCGGTTCATTGGCCGCGAGCCAGTGCAGCTTGTACCAGGCCGGGGTGGGGTTGGCGGGTTTACCGGTGAGGCGGTGCACCTCGTCGGTGCCGAAGGCGGCCACCTCCGCGGTGGCACGGGTGTCGAGCCACAGCATCGCCGGCCGGAGCGGAATGCCGTCGTCATCCAGGCAGACAAAGCTTTCCCGCTGATGGGTGATGCTCAGGGCTCCGATGCGGGAGGTGTCCACCGTCTGGGCTGCCCGCCGGATCGCTTCAGCCGAGGCAGTCCACCAGTCCTCCGCGTTCTGCTCGCCCCAACCGGGCCGGGGCTGGCTGAGGCCGAAGGCGCAGCGCGCCTGCGAGAGGGCTTCTCCGCGCGCGTTCCAGACAACGGCCTTGGCCGCCGTGGTGGAGCAGTCGACGCCGATCACATAGTCAGGCTGCACGGTTTCAGTTCCTTCCCGCTTCGGCAGCTGCGGCGGCGCGGGCGGCACGCTCCAGCACCTCATCCACGTCCGCGCCTTCCCACCAGCCGAGGAGCGTCAGCATGTCCACCACGGTGAAGCGGTTCCGCATGAGGGCGCAGTTCTCCACCGCCCAGCGGCCCAGTTCGGCGTCCACCGACGGCTCAAGACCGGACAGTGTGACGGCGGCTCCGGCGCCCGCGAGCGCCGCGGCGAGGGAGTCTGCGGGCCGGACGAGCCCGCGGAGTTCGTCCCGGACGTCGGCCCAGCCCTCCAGCAGCGCTCCGACGCGGGGCAGCCCGCGCCCCACGGTATCGAGTTTGGCGGAGTAGTCGCGCCAGCATTCTTCGGCCACGCGCAGGGTCGGATCGACGCGTTCGAAGGCGCCGAGGACCTTCCGCCTTGCGGTTGCATGGTCCAGGGTGGCCACGTCCGGCCGGGTTCCGGGCGCCGCGGCGAGCCTTTCGAACAGCATGTCCCAGGCGCTGGCGGCGATGACGGAACCGGCCCCCACCTGGGCGCCGTGGAAACCGATGGGCTGGTCGTGGGCGCCATGGTACTGGTCGAGCATGTGGCTGATCAGGTGTTCCACGCCGGAAAGGACTGCGGTGGTCCCGGCGACGCCGGTGACGATGCCGCGCAGGGCCAGGGCGCGGGCGAGGGCACCCACGGATTCCGGCTCTGCCTCCCGGACGCCGGAGCTCCAGTTTTCCAGGTCCTTGCCCACCATGCCGAGCAGGCGCACGGCGCTGGGCTTGTAGGTCGGATCGGTGCCCACCAGGTAAGCCAAGCGCCAGTCCGCCGGGGCAACCAGCATGGACGTCATCTCTCCGAACCCGGCACGGTTCATGGCTTCGGGCGCCTCTGCGATGACGTCCGTGTCGGAGATAACGGCGTCGGGCCAGCACGAGGGGACCGTGCGCTTCACGCCGTCCCGCAGGACGACGGAGACGTCGTCGGTGTAGCCGTCCACGGAGGCCGCCGTCTGTACTGACACCAGGACCGGCGTGGTTCCGGCAGCCCCGGCGCGCTGGACGGCCACCTTTGCGATGTCGCTGATGGTTCCGCCGCCGACGGCGACCACGGCATCCGCGCCGAGGACCACGCCGGCAGCCTCGTCGAGCACGCTGTCCACGACGTGCAGTTCGGCGTGCCCGTCGTCCAGCACGGTGCGGACCACGGCGAACCGGGCCGCGAGCTGGGCCTGGATCAGGTCTTTGACGTCCTCCCCGGAGCGTACGATCCGGGTACGGTCCACCAGGAGCGAGACCCGGGGCCGCGTGCCCTGGTTCTCTGCGCCCTGGCTCTCCGTGCCCTGGTTCTCTGTGCCGTCAGGCTGCGCGGCCGGCAGGAGCCGGGTGACCTCGTCGGCCACTGCCGCAACGGCGCCGGGGCCGATGATGAGCTGCCGGAGTCCGCAGGGGGCGAGCGTCTGGTCGGGGTCGGCCCCGGCAAGCAGTTCCTCTATGGGCTCTACGACGTAGGTGTCGGTGGTCATGGTGTCCTCTCGGAACAGGGGTGCGCCGTCAGGCGCCGTGTCGGGAGCGGCTGGCCCGGTCGGTCAGGACGGCGATGATGATCGCGACGCCGATGACCACCGGCTGCAGGTTCGGGGAAACGTTCAGCAGCGACATGCCGTTGTTCAGGACGCCGATGATGAGGAGCCCGATGAAGGTGTTCAGCATGCCGCCGGAGCCGCCTGAGAGGCTTGCGCCGCCGATCACGACAACGGCAATGACGTTCAGGAGGTCGGCTGTACCGGCCGTGGGCTGGGCAGAGTCGAGCCGGGAGCCGACGATGACGCCGGCGAGG
Organism: Pseudarthrobacter sp. NPDC092439; assembly: GCF_044754945.1. Taxonomy (NCBI): domain Bacteria; kingdom Bacillati; phylum Actinomycetota; class Actinomycetes; order Micrococcales; family Micrococcaceae; genus Pseudarthrobacter; species Pseudarthrobacter sp. NPDC092439. The sequence continues at coordinate 166,074 of NZ_JBIVQB010000007.1, read as the reverse complement.
GCTGCGAGGAAGCCTGCCACAACGTACACGCCGATCTTGATGCGTGTGACGTTGAGCCCGGAGAGGCGCGCCACTTCGGCGTTCCCGCCGATGGCGTAGAGGGCGCGGCCGGAAGGACGGAAGCGGAGCCAGTACGCCGCGATGAGGAACGTGGCCACCATGATGATTCCCTCAAGCGGGAGACCCAGGATGTCGTTGCTGGTGATGGCCAGGTACCACTCCGGGAAGCCGTTGATCGGGTTGCCGTTGGTCAGGTAGAGCGCCAGGCCGGCGGCAGCGGACATCGTGGCCAGGGTGGCAACGAAGGGCTGGATGCGGCCGTAGGTCGAGAGCACGCCGTTGATGAAGCCCACGGCCGCGCCAACGGCGAGACCGAGAATGACGCACAGCTCGAACGGCAGGCCGGCGGAACGGTAGAGCCATGCACTGGTCATGAGCGACAGGGCCAGCGTGGACCCCACGGACAGGTCGATGCCGCCGATAAGGATGACCAGGGCTGCGCCAACGGCCATGATGCCGATGTCCGCGTTTTGCGTGATCACGTTGGAGAGGTTGCGCCACGTCAGGAAGTACGGCGACATGATGGACAACGCGACCATCACGGCGACGAGGCCGATGAGCGGCCCCGGCACGCGGCGGAGCACACTGGCGGCAATCCCGCCGGGGCCGCGGCCCGCTGCCCCGTCCCGCCTGCTGTCCGTTCCCGAGCCTTCCGGGGCCGGGCCTCCGCGTCCTGGGGACCTCTTTTGGATGGAGTGATCCGTTGTGGTTCGCATGGCTGCTGCTCTTTCTACTGCTGGGAACTAAGGGGGGAGGCCGTTGATTCCGAAGAGTGCACGGCGAGTGACATGACGGACTCCGGGGTTGCTTCGCCCCGGCGGAGGATTCCTTTTTGCCGGCCCTGCGACATCACCAGGACCCGGTGCGAGAGCCCCAGGACCTCGTCAAGCTCGGAGGAGACGACAATGACGGACATCCCTTCAGCCGCGAGGGAGCGGATGATTTCGTAGATGGCCATCTTGGCGCCGACGTCGACGCCGCGGGTGGGTTCGTCGATGATGAGGACCTTCGGATCCTTGACCAGCCATTTGCCGATCAGGACCTTCTGCTGGTTGCCGCCGGACATCGACTTCACCGGGAGGGCCATGTTGCCGCGGACATCGAGGCGCCGCGCCTGTGCCCCGGCGACGTCGCGCACCACCTTGCGGGTGATCAGGCCCTTGCGGGCGAGGTCGCGCTCCCAGGGAAGGGTTACGTTTTCCTCTGCCGTGCGGTCCAGGTTGAGGCCCTGGCCCTTGCGGTCCTCAGGAACCATCACCACTCCGGCACGGATGGCCGACTGGGGGCTGCTGCAGGGAAGCTTGCGGCCCTCCAGGAGGACTTCGCCCGAATCCGGCCGGTCCACACCTGCGATGGCCCGGACCACCTCGGTCCGTCCTGCACCGACGAGGCCCGCAATCCCGAGGACTTCCCCGGCCGCCAGTTCGAAGTTGATGTCCGCGAACACGCCGCGCCGCCCGAGATCCCTGACCTCCAGCACGGTGGTTTCGCGGCTGGGCTGCGGCGGAACGTGCTCGTAGGTGAACTCGCGTCCCACCATCGCGTTGATGATCTTTCCCTTGTCCACGTCTCCCGAGCTCCAGGACTGCACCCGTGAACCGTCACGCAGGCACACGATTTCGTCGGCCACCTCCCGGACCTCGTCGAGGCGGTGGGAGATATAGACGACGCCGGCGCCCGCGGTCCGCAGGGCACGGATCCGGTCGAGGACGTGCTCGGTTTCCGACTCGCCAAGCGAAGCTGACGGCTCGTCGAAGACGACGTACCGCGGGCGGCGGCTGAGGGCCTTGGCGATCTCGATTTCCTGCTGCATGGCCATCGAGAGGCCGCGGACTGGGCGGCGGACGTCGAGGTCCACGCCGAGTGAATCCAAGGCCTTCCGTGACTCGCGGCGGACAAGTTCCCAGTCCACCCGGCCGAAGCGGCGCGGGAGGCGTCCGAGGAAGATGTTCTCGGCGACGGAGAGGTCCTGGATGAGGCGCGTCTCCTGGTGGATCAGCGCCACACCCTGCCGCAGGGCCTCGGCGGGGCTGGACGGAGCGTATTCCGCCCCGTCCAGCCGCATGGTGCCGCCGTCGGGCTTCACCACGCCGGTGATGATCGAGCTGAGCGTGGACTTGCCTGCGCCGTTCTCGCCCACGAGTCCGACGACCGTGCCCGGTGCGACCCGGAAATCGACTGATTTCAGGACCGTCACCCCGGAGTAGGCCTTCATCAGGCCGGTGCCCTCGAGGCCGGCAGAAACTGGTTGAGTGGTCATGGCAGGATCACTTGAAGGACTGGGCGTCCGGGCCGTAGAAGTCTTCGACCTTGTGCTTGGTGACCGTTTCCTTGTTGATCAGCACCGTGTCCTGGTACTGCTCCTTCGGGATGTCCTGGCCCTTGCCCTCCATGAGCGCCACAGCGTTGCGCACGGCGAGCTGGCCCATCATGTAGGGCTGCTGTGCCATGGTTGCCTGGGTCAGGCCGCTCGCGACCGCATCGAACATGGTGGGGAAGCCGTCGATGCCAACGGAGAAGATCTTCTTGCCGGCGGCCTTGGCTGCCTTGGAGGCACCGAGGGACATCGCGTCGCTCTCGCCGAACACGGCCTTCAGGTTGGGGTTCGCCGTGAGGATGTTCTGGGTGGCCTTGTAGGCTTCGGTCTCATCCCAGTTCGCCGTTTCCTCGGCGACGACCTTGATCTCCGGCGTCTCCTTCAGGGCCTTCTGGCATCCCTCGGTGCGCTGGATCTCCGCGGTGGACCCGAGCACGCCGTGAAGGATAGCGATCTCGCCTGAGCCGCCGATCTGCTCAAACATCCACGTGCAGAGCTCGTAGGCGGCCTTGACGCTGTCGGTGGCGATGTAAGTGGCGAGATCACCCTGTCCGGACTCAGGCCGCTGGTCCACGGCAACCACCGGCACGTCGGCCTTGTTGGCAGCACGGACGCCCGCAGCCGCCGCGGTGGAATCCTGGGAGGTGAAGATCAAGGCGCCGATCTCCTTGGTCAGGAGGTCGTTGACCTGCTTGACCTGGGCCGAAGAGTCGTTGTTGGCGGAAGTGATGTTCACCTCGTAGCCGAGCTTTTCCGCCTCGTCCTTGATGCCCGCCACCTCAGCCACATAGAAAAGGGACTTCTGGTCCGCCACGGAGACGCCGATCACCTTTTTCTGGCCCTCGGCAGCCGGGCCGCCCCCTGTGCCACAGGCCGCAAGAGAGAACGCCGTGAGTGCGGCGGTGAGAGCGGCGCCGCCCCAGCGGACCATCTTTTTGGAAGTCATCTTTGTCTCCTCATGCCGAGCGACAGGTCGTCGCTGAAATTTTTATGCAGTGCACCAATTACTATGCACTCGATAATGAGGCCTGGGTCACATCCCTGTCAAGACGGTGGGGAAACCGTTGCCTGTGAGCCGTGAAGGGACTGGCTTCTGACACGCAAAAGGCGGGTGCCGCCGTCGTGGATTCACGACGGCGGCACCCGCCTTATGCTGGTTGCGTCAGCCGAACAGCGCGGCCACCCGCGTCAGCGTCTGGAAGACGCCATAGGCCAGCGGGATTCCCACCAGGGTCCAGGCAATGGCGAGCCTCCCGGCGGAGACTTTGACGGGCGCCTGCGCCCCGGGCGTGTATTCAGTGCTCATCTCAGGCCTCCATTGCAGCTTCGGGTTCCCGGCCGCGGTCGTGGCGGGGTTCATGGAATCGGTGGTCAACGGGCTTCACCATCAGGTTCGCCAGGAAGCCGATCACCAGCAGGGCCACCATGGTCAGCAGCGCCGGCTGGTAGGACGCGGCGGTCAACTCGCCCGGCTTGCCCTGGGCGTCCAGGAACGCATTGACGATCAGCGGCCCGGCCACGCCGGCGGCAGACCACGCGGTCAGCAGACGGCCGTGGATGGCGCCCACCTGGAAAGTGCCGAACAGGTCCCGCAGGTAGGCCGGAACGGTGGCGAACCCGCCGCCGTAGAAGGAAATGATCACGAAGGCCAGCGCCACGTAAAGGACCGTGGTGCTGGAGCCGGCCAGCGCCAGCACCGTGTACAGGACGGCACCGACACCCAGGTAGACCATGTAGATCCGCTTGCGGCCGGTGATGTCCGAGGTGGAGGACCACACGAAGCGGCCCACCATGTTGCCGATCGAGAGCAGGCCCACGAAGCCGGCGGCGACCGCGGCGGTCACCGCGGAGACGCCGTCGGACTGGCGGAAGAAGTCCTGGATCATCGGCGCGGCCTGCTCCAGAATGCCGATCCCGGCGGTGACATTGCAGAACAGCACAATCCAGACCAGCCAGAACTGCCTGGTCCTGATCGCATTCCTGGCCGAGACGTTCTCCGTGGTGACCAGTGCGGCCTTCTTGACCTTGGCCGGGTCGAAGCCGGCAGGCCGCCACTCTTCCGCGGGGACCTTGATGGTGAACGCGCCGAACAGCATATAGGCCAGGTAAACGACGGCCAGGGTCAGGAAGAGCTTGCCCACGGCGTCACCGCTGGCAACCCAACCCTGGGCTCCGGAGCCGGGGTCGTACATCTTCAGGAGGGCCGTGGAGACCGGGCTGGCGATCAGCGCGCCGCCGCCGAAGCCCATGATCGCCATGCCGGTGGCCAGGCCCGGGCGGTCGGGGAACCACTTGATCAGCGTGGACACCGGCGAAATGTAGCCGATGCCCAGGCCTATGCCGCCCACTACGCCGTAGCCGAGGTAGACCAGCCACAACTGGTGCGTGAAGATGCCCAGTGAGCCGATCAGGAAGCCACTGGACCAAAAGACAGCGGACGTGAACATGGCCTTGCGCGGGCCCTTCGTGTCCACCCAGGTGCCCATGATCGCCGCCGACAGGCCCAGCATCACGATGGCGATCGAGAAAATAATGCCGATTTCGGTCAGGCTGGCTTCGAAATGCTTGACCAGCGCCGTCTTGTAGACGCTGGTGGCATAAGCCTGGCCGATGCACAGATGCACCGCGAGCGCCGCCGGCGGCACGAGCCAGCGGTTGAAGCCCGGCGGGGCGATGGAGTGGTCACGGTCCAGTAAGCCCATACATTTTCTCCTGTTTATCGACGGCGTCAGAGGCCAGTGTGCCAGAGGCGAAAGACCCTGATTGGCCCACGCCTCACGCAATCATGATGCAGATCACACACGAATGCATGGCAGCCGCGCCGAGCGGTAGGAATTACACGACGAACGGCTCCTCAGGGCGCGGGGCACCTCGGGGCGTCCGCCCCACCGGCTTGAGTTCGGAGGCCATCCGCAGCGCGTCCCCGAACGCAACCCCGTCCAGCCGTTCCACCAGGCGCTTTGCCTGGCGGACCACCCTTCGGGTGTGCGCCGAAGCGTCCCCCGACACCGCGTCCAGGACCGTGTCCAGGCGTTCCCTCGCCGCCCCGTCGATTGGCGCAGACTGGTCGCCAAGCCAGGTGCCGGCGTCGTGCAGCAAGCCGTTCAGCGCATCCTGGACCTCCGGCCGCTTTGCGGCAATGTCCGCGAGCGCCGGGCTAGCCGTCGTGAACTCCGCCCACCATGCTCCCAGCCCGGGAAATTCGCGGAAGCCACCTTCCCGGAAGGCCCGCATCGCCTCGAAACTGCCGGTCTGTGCGGCATCCTGCGGGGAGCCGCCGGCAGCATTGACTGCGAACAGCGACTCGAGGCTGCAGTCCACCTGCGGAAAGCCCCGGAAGACCCCGCGCAGCTCCCAGTCCCCGTCGCCGGACTCGTCACCGGACCAGCGCCGGCTGAAGTTGATGGCCGGGGTGTCCACCAGTTCATCGGTGGTGGTGGTGAACGCCTCTGTACCCACGCTGTCGTCGTTATTGCCGAAGGTGCCGTACCAGATGAGCTGCCAGCCGGACATGGCGTTCTTGACCGCCGCACGAACCGAAGACGCCGCGGATTCCTTCACCACCTCGATCTGGTCCTTGATCTGCTGCGGGGTGGGCGCGGCCAGCGCGCGCTGGAAGCTGGCGGCCACCTTCACCACCGCAAGATGGACCGCGTCCACGAACGCCGCATAGCCGGTGTCGGCCAGGGAATCCGGCCAGCCGTCCTCCTCCATCACCGAAACCACGACGCCGGCAATGGCGGGAACGTCGTCAGCGCCCAGGAGGGAGCGGAGGACCGCGTCGTTAATGGGTATGGGTTTGAGCTTGGTGGACCAGCGGCCCACCGCATCCGGAACCGGCACGTCGTCACCGGCATCCACGTCGGTATCACCGAGGTTTCCGTGGCTGCCGCTGCTGGACACGATTGTCGGCGAACCAATGAGGCCGGAACCGGCCTCGACGGCGAAATTGTCGCCGTCGACTTTGAAGAACACCGTCCAGATGTACGGCTCGGCGTTGCCCAGGCCGTCTCCTTCGTCGTGGCAGTGCAGTTCCTGCAGGACGGTCTCGAGGTTCAGAGTCGGGCGCATGGGACTACTGCCCCGCCCCGTCGCCGGGCGACCGCTGGTCCTTTTCCTCGACCAGCGGGCGGTGCACCGGCCTGCGAATTTGCCGGCGGGCAGTCGACTGGATGCGCGGGAGGGCGGCGGTGACGCTCAGGCCTGAAACGGCGGAGCCCTCACAGCGGCCGGAGGAGCTCAGCTGGCTGGTGAAGCACATCCGTCCGCCACCGTAATGGGTAGTGCCAAAGATGCCGAAGGAAAAAGCCCACCACGTATAGAGGGTGCCGTTTTCACAGCCCTTCAGATGGCTGGCCACTCCGTACCCGGTCTCCTCGACCCAACTGAAGTCGTAGCACCACTTGGTGACCTGGCGGGTGCAGGTGTCGAACCATTCCCACGGCCAGCCGCCAGGACACCAATAGCGCTCGGTAACAACCACTTGCTGCGGCATTGCCGCCTCCTGAGAAAAATGTGCGCGCCACTGGGGCCGGGCGGGCAGCCCGGGACGGCGGATCACGCGAATGAATTACAACCGGTTCCTGTGACGGAGCCGAGGCAGGCGAAGAAGCCTGTTCAGGAAGGCTGCGCGCTGTTCGCAGCCCGTGCACGGCGGAATGCCGGCCAATGTCGTTAGGTCTTTGACCGCATCGCCCAGTCCGATGGTTTCGCCACCGGTGATCCGAGTCAGGGATATGCGCCGGTCTTGCCAGTGGCGTGATCTCGCGGGCCATTCGCGGACATTTTTCTGGACCATTGCCCATCCCCTACGGACACCATGTGGGGTGGTTTCCTGCCCTCCGGCTACCGCCCCTGCTTGAAATCTTCCTCCGGGCAGTGGTACCCGTCAACAGTTTTTTCCATCGATTTACTAAAGTCATGGTCCACTCTTGTTTCGCCTGGCCGGTTGCTTCGAAGGGCGCTTGGGAGCATACTGTTAGCGAAGCTAATTAGCAGTGCTAACCATTAAGGAAGCGCGCCTCCTCCATGACCCGGAACCCCAACGACACCCTCGCCATTGACCTCCGCACCGCCGTGATGCGCACCTCGCGCCGGCTCCGCGTCGAGGCCACCGGCGAGGCCATCACCCCCGGCCAGTACACCGTTCTGGCCGTGCTGAACGAAGACGGACCCCGCACCCTCCGCGCTCTCGCCGAGCGGGAACACGTGCAGGCTCCGTCCATGACCCGGATTGTCAACGCCCTCGCCGGCCAGGGTTTCGTCACCCGGAGCACCGATCCCGACGACGGCCGCCAGGTCCAGGTGGAGATCACCGACGCGGGACGCACCGTCCTCGAGGAGGCCCGGAACCAGAGGACCGCCTGGCTGGCCCGGCGCGTGGCCGGCCTTAGCGAAGACGACCGCCGCACCCTCAGCCGCGCCGCCCGCATCATGCAGGAACTGAGCGGCAAATGACCCCTATGTTCCGCGCCCTGGAAAACCGCAACTACCGGATCTGGGCAGGCGGAGCACTGGTGTCCAACATTGGGACGTGGATGCAGCGGGTGGCCCAGGACTGGCTGGTCCTGACCGTCCTCACCAACCACTCCGGCACGGCCGTGGGCTTCACCACCGGGCTCCAGTTCCTCCCCATGCTCCTGCTGGGTCCCTACGGCGGCGTTCTCGCGGACCGATACCGCAAACGCATCCTCTTGCTTTGGACCCAGCTGGCCATGGGAGTCACCGGCCTGGCCATCGGCCTCCTGGTGGTCACCGGCACCGCACAGCTCTGGCATGCCTATCTCGCCGCGTTCAGCCTGGGCATGGCCAGTGCCCTGGACGCCCCGGCCCGGCAGGCTTTCGTGTCCGAACTCGTGGGCCAGGAGAACGTCTCCAACGCCGTGGCCCTGAACTCCGCGTCCTTCAACACCGCCCGCCTCACCGGTCCCGCCATCGCCGGGGTGCTCATCGCGTGGGTGGGAACCGGTCCTGTATTCCTGCTCAACGCAGCCAGCTTCGCCGCCGTCGTGGTTTCCCTCTTCCGCATCCGCACGGCCGAGCTCTCCCCCGCAGCACCGGCCGTCCGCGGAAAGCGGAAGGTTGCCGAGGGCCTGCGCTATGTGCGGCGGCGGCCGGACCTGATGATGATCATGATCCTGGTAGGCGTGCTGGGTGCGTTCGGCATGAATTTCACCATCATCAACGCGCTCATGTCCACCACCGAATTCCATGCCGGCCCGGGCGAGTTCGGCCTGCTGGGCTCGATCATGGCGGTGGGCACGCTGGCCGGTGCACTGCTGGCCGCCCGACGCGCCGGACCCCGCCTCCGGTTCCTCCTGGGCGGTGCGCTGGGCCTCGGTTTCTTCACGCTGTTGGCCGGGGCTTCGCCGTCGTTCTGGCTCTACGCCGCAGCGCTGGTCCCGGTGGGGCTGGCAACCATCACCTTCCTGAACAGCTGCAACACCAGCATCCAGCTCTCCGTCGAACCGCAGTTCCGCGGCCGGGTGCTGGCGCTGTACCTGGCGGTCCTGCAGGGCGGGACCGCGCTCGGCGCGCCGCTGATGGGCTGGGTGGGCGGCGAATTCGGCGCGCGCTGGGCCGTCGCTGCCTCAGGTGCCGTGGTGCTGCTGGCCGGGTCGGCGGCCGTCGTGGCGGTGACAAGGCGCAGCCGGCTCACCCTCCGCGGCGTCTTCCGGCTGGCGTTCGGGGGCTGACCGGCGTAAACCGTACCGCCGGGCTGCCCCGCCATCCAGCGTGCAGGCAGCTGAGCTGCGGCGACACAGTTCCGGAACCGGGCCCGCGGTGTGATAGTCCGGAGGTATGCTTCCCGAATCCAAGCCTTCCTCGCCGGCGACCGGCGCCGAAGAACGCAACGCCCGCATCGCCGTCACCCTGTTCCCGCTCCTGATCCTGGCGGGAGGAGCCATAGCCCTTGCATCGCCGTCGTCCTTCACCGGGCTGGCACCGTGGATCAGCCCGCTGCTGGGGCTGATCATGTTCGGCATGGGCCTGACGCTGACGCCGCCGGACTTCGCCATCATTGCCAAGCGGCCGGTTCCGGTGGTCATCGGCGTGGTGGCGCAGTACGCGGTCATGCCGTTCCTTGGCTGGCTGATTGCGGCGGCGCTGGGCCTGCCGCCCGCGCTGGCGGCCGGCGTCATCCTGGTGGGCTGCTGCCCGGGCGGCACGGCGTCCAATGTGGTGTCCTACCTGGCCAAGGGTGACGTGGCACTGTCCGTGGCGATGACCAGCGTGTCCACTCTGATCGCTCCGCTGCTGACCCCGGTCCTGGCGCTGTGGCTGGCCGGCCAGTACATGCCCGTGGACGCCGGCGCGATGGCGTGGTCCATTGCGCAGATCGTGCTGTTCCCCGTGATGGTGGGCCTGGTGATCCGGCATTTCGCCCCCGGACTGGTTTCCAAAGCCCTTCCCGCCCTGCCGTGGATTTCGGTGCTCGCAATCACCCTGGTGGTCACCGCGGTGGTGGCCGGCAGCGCGAAGGCGATCTTCGCCGCCGGCCTGCTGGTGCTCGCCGCCGTCATCCTGCACAACGGCCTGGGATACGCCCTCGGCTACGGCGCCGCCCGGCTTTTCAAGCTTCCAGTCCCGGCCCGCCGCACCACGGCCATCGAAGTGGGAATGCAGAACTCGGGGCTCGCCGCAGGACTCGCCCGGCAGTATCTCACCCCGGAAGCAGCCCTGCCCGGGGCCATCTTCTCGGTATGGCACAACGTGTCCGGTGCCGTGCTGGCGGCCTATTGGCGCCGCGGCACCCGGGCCGGGCATGCCGGCGAACCGGTTCCGGTGGCCGTCACCGAGTAGCCCGCGCCCGGTCAGCCCTCGCAGGCCACCCCGTCGCCGTCCCCGTCCAGGCCCGAACGGTAGCCGGGCGATCCGGCATAAAGGGGCGCCGCACCGGCGTCGTACGCTTCCGCGCAGTTGGCGAAGTAGACGTCGGCGGTCCCGGCAGGCGCCACCGACGTCGGCGCCAACTGGCCCGGGCAGCCGGCCAGGACAGCGGCGATCGTGTCGTGTTCGGCCTGCGTGACCCAAAGGCTGTAGCGCGCCTTCACGGACACCTGCCGCGCCACATACTCGCACCGGAAGCCCTTGTTGCCGGGCAGCCAGGTGGCGGCGTCGCCGTCGCCCTTTTGCTGGTTGGTGGGGCCGTCCGTGGCCTGGAGGTTCAGCGGATCGTTGGCGAACGCGGTGCGCACTTCCGCGCTGAGCTGCTGTGCACCCTTCTGCCAGGCGTCGCTGAGGGCTACCACGTGGTCGATCTGGACGGCGCTGCTGGTGGTGGTGCCGCGGACAAAGCTGATCACAGTGCCGGTATACGGGTCGGCGAGGGTGCCCGACTGGACCTTGCACGGAACGCTGTTGACATACGTTTTGTCAGTCAGGTCGCGGTTGAGGATGTCGTTGCGGGTGTCGCAGCCGTTCTGGTCGACGTCCGCCCAGGTGGGCCCGAACAGCGAGCGCTCGTAGCCCGTCTTCGGCGCACGGCCCTTGACGGGGAGAGTGGCCAGAAGGTCGGCGGCCTGGACCGCCGGCTGCGCGTCCGCCGTCGTGCTTTCTGCGAACGCGGGCATTCCGGTGGTGAAGAACCCCAGGAACAGGGAAAGTACGACGGCGGCGGCGCACTTTCTGGCGGCCAGCAGGGCGCGGGAGCCGGGCAGCGAGTGGTGGTTGGGCATGGCAGATTCCCCCAGGTAGGTGCCGTAAATGGTGTCCGGCGCGGACGAGTTCGTCCCGCGCCAGCGACGAGCCTACCGGGCTGCGTCCGCCGGATTGGGCGGTTCTGGCCGACCTTGGCCAATGCTTCCGGACTCCTGCGCGGATCCTGCGCTGCCGGGCACGGGCCGGGAAATTTTCTCCGAGATGTTGATTATCAGCATACTTACTATTAATCTCGAATGAGGGAGTACGCACTACCGCTCCCAGGGGCCGCCCATAGCGGACCCGCCACAACCGGGGAAAACCCCCGGTGCGCGATACGGGCTACTGGGGGTCCGTGAAACGCCTCCCTCTTGCTCTGCCGCGCGTGGTTCAGCAGTTAAGAGCAGAAGGAGAAAGTCAATGCGAAAGCTCTCGATGATCACCTTGGCAGCTGTGCTGACCCTCGGCGGTACTGCCGTTGCCACCCCCGCCCTGGCAGATCAGCCGGGCCCGGGAGACAAGCAGTGCATCCCTGGCCAGAACGGCAACCCGCACCCCGGTTTCAAAGCCGGAGCATGCTCCAACCGCTAGCAGTTTCACGCCGGCCTGGCCGGACACCAAGGGACCCTTCCCCGCGGGGGAAGGGCCCCTTGGCACGTCCGGGCGGCCAGCCTCCGTCAGGACATCGGCAGGTGCCGGCACATCGCTTCCCGCACGCGCGGGGCAGGCGCGGATGGCTTCCGAAGCCTGCCGTTACGGCAGCGACGAGATGTTCAGGATGTTGCCCTCGCTGTCAAGGAACCAGGCTGCCTTCCCCAGGTCCGGGAGCGTGGCAATGCCGTTCTCGGTCTTGAGGCCCGGGAAGTCGTACTCCTCGAAGACGACGCCGCGGCCCCGCAGCTCTTCGACCTCGCGGTCAACGTCGCTGGTGGCCCAGCCCATCTGCGTGTTTTTCGCGGTCCCGGCGTTATCCGTCCGGTAGAGGAGGAAGCCGGAGCCGTTGCCGCAGCGGTATATGAGGTTGTCCTCGTCGACGACGGTGGCAGGCTCCAAACCCAGCTTGTCCCGGTAGAAGTCCCTGGCCCGGTTAATGTCCTTGGCCGGCAACACGGGCATGACATCCAGATCTTTGAGCATGACGATTCTCCTTGCCGCATGTAATGGCGATGCTCTCCCCCGGTTCGGTCCCGCCGTTGCAGCGGCCCGGGCCGCGAGGCCGCCCGTCGCGCCGTTTGCCGGGGCGGCCACCTGCTTACGAGGCCATTATGGGACTGAACGCGTGCAAGCGGAATAGCCACCGCAACGTAGGGTCAGGGGAGCACCACGTTGACCGGGTCCTTGCCCTCCTGCAGCAGCCCGATCTGCTTCCGGACCAGCTTGACCATGCGCGGCAACATGGCGGAACTGGCGCCCCCGACGTGCGGGGTGATCAGCACACCGGGGCTGGTCCAGAGCGGGTGGTCCGCCGGCAGCGGCTCCGGGTCGGTAACGTCCAGGGCCGCACGGAGCCGCCCCGAGGAAGTCTCGGCCAACAGCGCGTCGGTGTCCGCTACGGGTCCGCGGGCCACGTTCACCAGCAGGGCACCGTCCGGCATCGCCGCCAGGAACTTGGCATCCACCAGCTGCCGGGTCTGCTCGCTCAGCGGCACGCTGACCGCCACGATGTCGTGCAGGGGCAGCTGTTCGTACAGCGAATCGATCCCGTAGATGGTCCCGGCGGCGTCCTCGCGGGCCCGGCTGGCCATCCGCGTGATCACGGTTTCGAACGGCAGCAGCCGCGCCTCGATCGCCTTGCCCACTCCCCCGTAGCCCACCAGCAGCACCCGCCGGTCCGCCAGGCTTGGCCGCTGCGCGTTGTCCCAGACACCTGCCGCCTGGTTGCGCGCGAAATCGGGGAGCCCGCGCTGTGCGGCGATCATCATGCCTACGGTGAGCTCAGCGGTTGATGTCTCATGGACCCCCGCCGCGTTCGCGAAAACGCAACCCGGGGGCAGGACGTCCGCCACACCGTCGTACCCGATCGACTGGCTCTGCACCAGCCCCACGTCCACGCCTTCCAGCGCGGCCAGCACGGACGACTTGCCCATGTACGGCGGAACCACCAGGTCCAGCCGGCCTTCGGGCGCGGGACCGGACAGATCCCACAGCACAAACTCCACGCCGGGCATCGGCTCCAGCGCCTCCAGCAGGTTTTGTTCAGGCAGGCTGACCCGCAGCGGCGCGCTCACGCTGCCGCCTCCCCGAAGCAGCCCGGAACTGGTGGGACAAAGTGCATGGTGGCCTCCCGGCGTCGGCAGCCCGCCGCTTCCACAGCGGGCGCGGTCATCCCCTCCAACTTACTTTGAGCCGCCTTGGAATGACAGGCGTAACACGGCTTAGCGGAGGCTGTCATGTCCTGACGGTCCCGCCGGTGATCGCACCGGCCGGGAAACACACATACCCGCCCGGACCCCGCGGCCAGGCCTGGCCGGACCCGCGGCCGGTCGCCAGGGTATGACAACTTCGTCAAACTTTTTTCTAAAACCCGTAACCCCAGTGACCGGATTTTCGATCCAGTAAGTGCGGGGACATCCCGCGAAGTTGAACGCAATCCATAAAATTCGTCAACGGAGGGTCTCATGTCTTACTTCACCTTTTCAGGCAACAAGCTGGTTATGACCGCACTCGCGGCGGGCGCACTGGCCGTCGGCGGCACTGGGGTCGCGGCAATGGCCGACTCACACGGGGACACCCCGGTGGCGCCGATTACGGAGTCACCGGCGCCCGATCCCACTGAAACTGAAGCCCCGGAGCCCACCCCCACGGAGACTGAAACCGAATCTCCGGACCCGGAACCGACCGGGACCGAAACGGCTGAGCCGGAACCTACCGATGCCCCGGAACCCGAGCCCACGGAAACGGGTGACCCCGAGGAAAGCCCCACCGCCACCCCGGTTGGCCCTGACGTCACCGGACCGGCAGCCGTGGGCCTGTGCAACGCGTTCGAGCACGGCGGCCTGAGCTCCACCTCCACCGCCTACACCGTCCTGATGGAGGTGGCCGGCGGCGATGAGGCGATCGTCGACTACTGCGCCACCATCCCCGCCCCGCAGGACATCGATGACGGAAGTGTCGACGACGGCACGGACGACGGCACGGATGACGGTGAGGGCACCGTGCAGCCGCAAAACGTTGAGTTGCAGAACGAAGGCGCGCCGGCCTCCAATGGCGCTAACGGCGGCCACGGTTCGCCCGGCTCCAGCGGTGGCGCAGGCCACCAGGGCAACAGCGCCAAGCACTCCCACCACGGCTAGGAGTAGCCTGCTTTAAGGAGCGGGCACGCCGCACCGGGGCGGTTTTTTCCTCCCGGTGCGGCGCCATCCCAACGATGTCCCGCAGGGGTATCTGCCGCAGGGGGGCGGATGCAAGAAGAGATCAGCCATGAGGCACAGGCGCAGCGCCAGGCCGGTGAGGGCGCCTTTTGTGCTGTGTACAGGGAGCTCGCTCCGGCGGTCCTGAGCTACCTGCGCGCCCGGGACGTCGAAGATCCCGAGGCCATGACCCAGGAAGTATTCCTGGCACTCTACCCGCAGTTGGACGGGCTCGACGGCGGCGCCCGCGGAGCCAAATCCCTCGCCTTCTCCATCGCCCACGCCCGCTACGTGGACGAGTGCCGGCGCCGGGTGAAGACCCCCTTCAGCACCGGTTACGACCCCGATGCCGACCCGCGCCGTGCCGCTTCCGCCGAGGACCAGGTGGTGGCCGCCGCGTCCACCGAGAACGTCAAAGAACTCCTGGGGACTCTGCAGCCGGACCAGCAGGAGGTGCTGGCACTGCGGATCGTCGCCGACCTGTCGCTCGAAACCACTGCCGAAATCATGGGGAAAACCACCGGCGCAATTAAGCAGCTCCAGCGCCGCGCCCTCTGCCGGCTCCGCAAACTCCGTCCCTCTTTGAAGGAAGACGCGTCATGACCAGTGAACACACCAGGCGGAGCCGCCGCCTCGAGGACGGGCTCTACGTGGACGCGCTTCTCGCCGAAGCGGGCTTCGACGCGCGGTCCGCGGACGACGACGGGCTGCGGGACGCGCTGCTCCGGCTGCGGTCCTTCCGGACTACTGAGGTTCCGGTGCCGTGCGCGGAGCTGGCGGCGTTGATGGACGGGGCCGAACCCGGTTTCGCAAAGGTGATCCCGCTGGCAGGCCGGACACGGAAGCGTCCGCGGAAGAAGCAGGCGGCCCTCACCAGCCTGGCCGTGGCCGCTTCGCTGGGCATTGCCGGCGGAGCTGCCGCGGGGAACGAAACCGTCCGGCGCCATGCGGAGGGGACCATCGACACGATCGTCCGGTCGTTCTCCCCGCCGGTCCGGACTCCGGCCCAGGCGCCGGCCCCGGCCCCCGCACAGCCGGCGGAAATACCTGATCCGGCTCCCGACGCCGTACCTTCCCCTGCAGCAGTCCTGCCGCCGGGGACGTCCGCACCCGACGTAACTCCGGGCCACATCGGAACCCCCGGCGGCGCCGGTGCAGGCTCGGGCAAGGAGCCCTCCGCGGAAGCGGAATACGTCCCGGGCAGGGCAGCCGCGCCGTCGCCACGCGCACAAGAAGCGGACGGGATTCGCAAGCCCTCAAGCGGCACCGCACCCGGGACACCGGGCCAGCCCGGCACGCCGCCAGCGGCGGCAGTTCCGCCGGCGGCAGCAGTTCCGCCGGCGGCAGAGGACGTGCCGGAACCGAAGGTCAGTCGCGGTACTTCGCCACGGTGAACAGGAATGTCGAGTCCTCCTCAGCGTCCAGGCTGTGCAGTCCCGGCGGAACGATCAGCAGGTCCCCGGGCTTGCCCTGCCAGGACTCGGCCCCCGCGTGGAGCCGGATGCAGCCGCTGATCACATAGAGAGTGGCGTCGCCTGGATTCTTGTGCTCGCTGAGCCGGGTCCCGGCTTTCATGGCGAGCACCGACTGGCGCAGGATCTTCTCGTGGCCCCCGTAAACGGTGTCTGCGGCGCGGCCGTTAGTGGCGGCGAGCGCCGCGCTGAGCTGCTGACGGGCCAGGGCTGCGATCGATATTTTCTGCATGCGCCCAAGGCTACCCGTGTCTTGACCCTCCCGGGGCGCCGCCAGATACTGGGAGTACTGCCGCAGTTGAGCGCCGTTCCTTGCGCTTCCCCTTCCGAGATTCCGGCCGGACCAGCGACGCTCCGGCAACCAGTGGCGAGGCCACCCATGGACCTGACAACACCGCCTCCTGCAGAAGACCACACCGCCGAGGTACTGAATAATCTGCGGCAACAGCTCAGCGGACCGCTGCTCGAACCGCACGACCCAGGTTATGACGAGGCCCGGCGGGTGTGGAACGGCATGCAGGACCTTCGCCCGCGCGCCATCGCCCGCGCCGGCTCCATCGCAGACATCGATCCCGTCCTGGCCGCAGCCCGCAGCACGGGCCTGGTGCTGGCCGTGCGGGGCGGCGGACACAACATCGCGGGCCACGGCAGCGTGGAGGGCGGCCTGGTGCTGGACCTCGGCGGGCTGCGGCGCGTCACGGTGGACGCCGAAGCGCTGCTGGTCACCGCTGAACCCGGTGCCACGCTGGCGGACATTGACCAGGCCACGGCAGCCCACGGCCTCGCCGTCCCTGTGGGCGTCATCAGCCAGACGGGAATCGCCGGGCTCACCCTGGGCGGCGGCGTGGGATGGCTGACCCGCAGCAACGGCCTGACGCTGGACAACCTCGCTTCCGCCGACGTGGTGACGGCCACCGGTGAACACCTGCGTGCCGGCCCGGAGGAAAACGGCGAGCTCTTCTGGGGACTCCGGGGCGGCGGCGGAAATTTCGGCGTCGTGGCCTCCTTCACCTTCAGGGCACGCCGGCTGCCCGGTCCCGTCCTGGGCGCCAACCTGTTCTACCGGCCCGAGCACTGGAAGGAAGGCCTGCAGCGTTTCGCGGCCTGGGCCACGGACCTGCCGGAGGACATGAATCCGATCCTCAGTTTCCTGGTTTTCCCGCCGGAGTTCGGGATGGGCGCGGCACCTTGGATGATCATCGGCTGCGCCTGGGCGAACGCGGACCATCAGCCCGGGCTGGAACTCATCGGCAGGCTCCGCGATGCGGCACCCCCTGACCAGGACGAGGTGGGACCTGTGTCCTGGCCGGAGTGGCAAAGTGCGATGGACGGGCTCTTTCCAAAGGGCTCGCGTGGCTACTGGAAAAACGCCTCTTTTTCGCGCCTCGACGATGAAGTCATTGACGTGGTGATTGGCTTCGCTTCCAAGGTCGCCTGGCAGGGCACCGGAATCGACATCCACCTGCTGGGCGGAGCCTTCGCCCGCGTCCCGGAGCAGGCAACGGCCTACCCCAGCCGGGCGTCCCGCTACCTGCTGAACATCTACGGGTTCTGGCCCAGCTCCGAGGACGACGCCCGACTCACCGAATTTGCCCGTGCGGCCCACGGACGGATGCAGCCTTTCGCCGAACAGGGGGAATACCTTAACTTCCTGGGCAGCGAGGAGCGGCCGGACGTCCAGGCGGCACGCCTGACGTACGGCCCCGATAAGTACGGGCGTCTCCTCAGCCTCAAGCAGCGATACGACCCGGACAACCTCTTCAGCCGCAACCACAACATCGTGCCATCCCGGTTGCCTGACGCTTAGCCCCGATTTCGCCCCGCACGCGGCCGGTTGATAGTGATTAAGGGATGCGAGACCTACTCAACCCCGCCATGCCCTTCATCGCCGTGACGGTTGCGGTGGCTGCCGGGCTGGTCCTGTCCTGGCTGCTCCGCCGGATCGTCCTCCGGCTCAACCGCAAGCGCCCCGGGCTGCGCACCGCCTCCCGGGTGGCCCGCCAACCCCTGCGTCTGGCACTGTGCCTGGTCGGCGTCCGCGCCGCGCTGGGACTGACGGCGGCGCACGAAAGCTGGCACGCCGCCGTCGACCATTTCCTGCTCATCGGCCTGATCTCGTCCCTGGCCTGGCTCGCGGTGGCGGTGCTGCTGATCCTCGAGGCGGTGGTGCTGGACCGCTACAGCGTGGACGTGGCGGACAACCGCAGGGCCCGGAGGCTGCGGACGCAGACCATCCTGGCGCGGCGCATCGGCGTAGCCCTCGTGGTGGTCATCGCCGCGGGCTCGGTGATGCTGACGTTTCCCGCCATCCAGGCGCTGGGCGCAGGGCTGCTGGCGTCCGCGGGGGTAATTTCCATCGTGGCGGGCCTGGCCGTGCAGACGTCCCTGGTGAACGTGTTCGCGGGCATGCAGCTGGCGTTTACGGACGCCATCCGGGTGGACGATGTGGTGGTAGTCCAGAAGGAGTGGGGCCGCATCGAGGAAATCACCCTTACATACGTTGTGGTGCATATTTGGGACGACCGGCGCCTGATCCTGCCCTCGACGTACTTCACGACGACGCCGTTCGAGAACTGGACCCGCCGCCAGTCGGCCGTCATGGGCACGGTGGAATTCGACCTCGACTGGCGCGCCCCCGTGGAGGATATGCGCGCCGAGCTCCGCCGGGTGCTGGCGGACACCGACCTCTGGGACGAGCGCGTGGGCATCCTGCAGATTACCGACGCCACCGGCGGATTCGTCCGCGTCCGCATCCTGGTCAGCGCCGCGGACAGCGCCGCACTTTTCGACCTGCGCTGCCTCATCCGCGAAGCCATGGTCACCTTCCTGCAGCAGGGCCACCCGGAGTCGCTTCCCCACCAGCGCTGGGAAAAGTACGACGGCGGTACCTCCTCCCGGCAGGGTTTGGAACGCCGCCCCGACCGGGGTGAGTCGCAGCTGTTCACCGGGTCGCTGGAGGCCGTGGAACGTTCGCGCGCGTTCAGCGGCCCCGGCGAGGAAGTGTTCGAGGACCGGGACAAGCACCTGGCTGCGCGCAACTGACGTGGGCTGGTACGGCCTCGGTGGCGCCGCCGGCCGGTGCGCAGCTTCCGCTGGCCGGTCCGGCGGCTATTCCGCCCGTGGCCGCCACACCAGGAACACCGCAAGCGTCGCCGCGCAGAGGGCCAGCATGGCAGCCACCATGCGCGCCCAGCTGTCCTGGTGCACGCCGTCGGACGCGAACACTCCGATCATCACCGTGGCCGTGATCGCACCGACATACCGGCACGTCTGGTAAATTCCGGCAGCGACCCCACGCTTCTGCGGACGGCTGGAGATGAACATGCCCTGGTTCGTCGCGATGCCGAGCACGCCGTAGGGCATGCCCATGAGCGCCGTGAGGACCACGACGACGGGAATCACCAGCGTGCTTGTCAGGAGCCACATCAGGGCGGCCACCAGCGTCAAGAGGACGACGCCGGCAATCAGCACGCGCCGGACGCCGAACCTTCCCATGGCGCGCACGGCCCAAGGGGTGGCCACGACGGACATCGCCGCGAGCGGCAACATGAGCAGGCCCACGACGGCTGGGCTGTATCCGCCGGACTCCTGCAGGAGCTGCGGCAGGCCGAAGAAAACGAAGTAGTAGACGCTGCTGAACACCGCGAAGCCCAGGTAGACCAGCATCAGCGGCCGGTTCCTGCCCAGCAGCCGCAGGTCCAGGAACGGCTTGCCGAACCGAAGCTCACGCCAGGCGAACAGTCCACCGATGACAGTTCCGGCGGCGAGCATCCACCAGCGGTAGTCCGGCGCGACATTCAGCGCCGACATCATCACCAGCAGCATCGCCGCGATGAAGGCGGTGATCCCGGGAATATCCGAGTCCCGCAGCAGCTCGGCCATGCTCCCCCGCTCGCGGGAACCGTCCGGCGGCGCGGCCTTCCGGACAATCAGCAGGGCCGCGAGCGCCAGCGGCACGTTGATGAGGAACAGCGCCTCCCAGCCGACCAGGCCCACCAGCAGCCCGCCTGCCACCGGGCCGACGGCGGCCGCGGAGGTGTTGGCCATCTGGATCCTGCCGAGCGGGCGGGCGGCTTCAACTTTGGCCCGGGCGGCGATGGCCCCCACCATCACCACGGCACTGGGATAGGCGGCCGCTGTGCCCAGCGCCATGACGGCCCGCGCGACGCACAGCAGGCCGAAGTTGGGCGCGAACGGCGCCAGCGCGCACGTCACGGCGACCAGGGCCATCCCCAGCAGGAACATCCGGCGGGGCCCGAACCGATCCGCGAGGCGGCCCATTACGGGCTGCCCGGCGGCGGAGGCGAGGTAGAAGGCCGTAATGACCCACGTGACACCGGCGACATCGAGCCCGAAATCGGCGCGCAACACCACCAGGGCCACGGCAATCATGGACGAGTTCAGCGGGTTCAGGGCCGTGCCCAGGCTCAGGCCGGCGACGGCCAGTGCGGTCCGGGGCTCGTTGCTCACGGTAACAGTCTGGTCTACGCGGGACTCCCGGGCGAGTTCATGACCCGCCCCCGACGCGCCGATCCGCCTTCGCCCCACATATGCGAAAGCGCACCTCAGATACGAGGTGCGCTTTCGGATACGCCTGTCAGCTCAGGTAACCGTTCGGGTTCAGGACGTACTTCGTTGCAGCGCCCGCGTCGAACTCCGCATAGCCCTTCGGTGCGTCCTCCAGCGAGATCGCCTTGGCGTTGACATTCTTGGCAATGTTCACCCGGTCATGCAGGATGGCCATCATCAGCTGGCGGTTGTACTTCATCACCGGGCACTGGCCCGTGGTGAAGCTGAGCGATTTGGCCCAGCCAGTGCCCAGGCTCAGGCTCAGCGACCCCTTCTTCGCTGCTTCGTCAACACCGCCGGGATCTCCGGTGACGTAGAGCCCGGGAATGCCCAAGGCGCCACCGGCAGCCGTGATATCCATCAGGGAGTTCAGCACCGTGGCCGGAGCTTCCTCCGCGTCTTTTCCGTGTCCCTGCCCGCGCGCCTCAAACCCCACCGCATCCACACCACAGTCCACCTCCGGGACGCCGAGGATCTGTTCGATCTGTTCGCCCGGGCCACCCTTGGTCAGGTCAACGGTTTCACAACCGAAACTGCGGGCCTGCGCCAACCTGTCAGGGTTAAGGTCGCCGACAATCACGACGGCGGCGCCCAACAGCTGCGCGCTGGTGGCCGCAGCAAGGCCTACCGGTCCGGCACCGGCGACATAGACCGTGGAACCGACGCCCACGCCGGCTGTCACGGCACCGTGGAATCCAGTGGGGAAGATGTCTGAGAGCATTGCCAGGTCAAGGATCTTCTCCATGGCCCGGTCCTTGTCCGGGAACTTCAGCAGGTTCCAGTCCGCGTAAGGCACCAGCACGTAGTTGGCCTGGCCTCCCACCCAGCCGCCCATGTCCACGTAGCCGTAGGCACTGCCGGGCCGGTCCGGGTTCACATTCAGGCAGATGCCGGTCTTGCGCTCCTTGCAGTTGCGGCACCGCCCGCAGGCTATGTTGAAGGGCACCGAGCAGAGATCGCCGACCTTGATGAATTCGACATCGCGGCCGACTTCAACCACTTCTCCCGTGATTTCGTGTCCGAGCACGAGGTTCGCCGGTGCCGTGGTGCGGCCGCGCACCATGTGCTGGTCCGAACCGCAGATGTTCGTGGCCACGGTCTTTAGGATCACCCCGTGCGGCACCGGGCGACCCACGTTGTCCGGATTAACACCCGGCCCGTCCTTCAGTTCAAAACTTGGGTAGTCAATGTCGATAAGTTCGACCTCGCCGGGAGCCTTATACGCGACTGCCTTGTTCCCTGTCATTTGTCTCTCCTCTGGCCAGGCTGACCGCGTGCGGACAGCCATGATTACTGGGTAGTGACGCGCCCCTTCGGCCAGGACTGCGAACCGGGCACCAGCCGTTGTCTTCGGCTGGGTCGTGGCGGGACGCTCTCACCGGCGCGGCCGATGGTCAGTGGGGTCCGCCCAGTCTAGGCACGGAGGAGCGGCAGCGCCAGAGGTAGTAAGCCGGGCTTCCTATCGACACGCAGATTCGGGTTCGACGCGCATGCGCAAAGGCGCACCTCAGATATGAGGTGCGCCTTTGAATAGCCACGTCGAGAGCAACTTTGCGCGTCCAAAACGGACGTTTCCGGAAGCGGCTAGGCCCCGCCGGGCTGCTCCCGCACCAGCCCGAACGGCACGGCGGGGTGGGCACGGACCACGTAGCAGCCGTCCCCCACGTCGGTGATCATGATGCCGGTGCCGTAGCGCTCGGCCGCCTCCTCGACGGTCCGGACCGCATCCGCCAGGGCCTGCTGCAGCTGGGCCTTGTCCTTGACCCGGACCTCCACCATGCCGGCGCTTCGCGCTTCCGGGGCAGCGTTGACCCCGGTGGATGGAGGAACCTGGGCGGCGCCGGTGGCAGGACTGCCACGGCCGGCGCGTCCCGCCGTCGTCCGCGGACGCCCCTCGGCGCGGGGACGCTCACGCAACCTACTCACCTCCGGCTCCACTGCCGCCGCCGGCCAGGCGCTCCGCCGTCAGCCCGGCCGCAGCCGCCCAGGCCTGCGGGGAGCCGGCGTGGTGATACGTGACCGGGACCGGGAAGCCGGTCCGGGAGAACCCGCCGAACAGCTCCGGGAGCGTATTGCCGAAGTGCGCGGCAGCATCCCGCATGCCGCCGGCCACCTTGCGGGCCTCGTCGAGGAAACCGTAGGCGGCCATGCCTTCGGCGGCGAGCATCGTGTCGTGCGGCCACACGGACCCGTTGTGGTAGGACATCGGGTGGTAGTAGAACTGGCCCTCGGCGAGGGTCCGGATGCCCCAGCCGGTGAAGAAATCCGGCTCGAGCAGCCGGGTAGCCACGGCGCGGGCGTCCTCCGGGTCCAGGATTCCGGCCCACAGCAGGTGGCCCGCGTTGGACGCCAGGGAATCCACCTGGGCACCTTCACCGTCCACGGCGAGAGCGGGGAAATCGTGGACCTCCATCCAGAAAGCCTTCCGGAAACGGGCTTTGAGCTCGTCGGCGAGGACGCGGAGGGTCTCCGCCCAGGCGGTATCTCCCCAGTGCTCCGCAGCGACACGGGCGCATTCGCGCAGGCCCCGCCACGCATAGCCCTGGACCTCCGCCAGGGCGATGGCACCCTCGGGCTGGCGGCCGTCCGCTCCCGCCACGGCGTCGAACGAGTCCTTCCAGCCCTGGTGCAGCAGCCCGTTGGGGTCCGGGGTGTAGCGGAGGAAGCCGGTGGCGCGGAGGCCGCCGTCCCCCAGCATCCAGTCCACGGCCGCGCGTGCCGGCGCTTCGAGTTCGCGCAGCAGCGCCGGGTCCTTGACCTGGCCCAGAGCCATCAGGAACAGCGGCGTTGAATCCACGGTGCCGTAGTAGCGGCCGTAGGGAACGGCGCCCAGCTGGGCCAGTTCGCTGATACGAACCTCGTGGACCATCTTGCCCGGCTGTTCCACGCGGGACGGATCATCGACGGTGCCCTGCGTCGCCGCCATGGCCCGCAGGACGTCGGCCAGGAGTTCAGGCCGCTCCGCCCGCGTCAACAGCGTGGACAGCAGCGAATCCCGGCCGAACAGCGTCAGGAACCACGGAAGGCCGGCTGCGGGGATGGTCAGCTCCGGCTTGACGGGGCAGGGCATGAGCAGCGAGTCGAGATCGGTCAGGCACTGCCTGCGGAGGGCGCTTCCCTCAGGGTTGCGCACGACGCCGGCACCGGCTGCCGTCCGGTCAGCACCTGCGGCTGTGGCTGCGTTGGCCGTGCTTCCGGCTGCGGTGGACCGCGCCGCAATGCTGAGGCTGCGGGACTCGCCCGGGCCCACCGGCAGCTCCCAGGAAAGCACCGCGCCCACGAAGCGGTCCGCTGCCGGCTCCCGGCGGACCGACGGCGGGATGCTGGCGGTTACCCGGGTACCGGCGGTGAAAGTACGCCCACGGTAGGTGTGCCGGTAGTCGAAGTTGAGGGAGCCGTCGTCGTCCACGGAGAGGCTGCTGGCCGCGCCGCTGAGGTCGAAGGTGCGCCCGTCCGTCCGGACCGTGAACTGGTCCGCGAAGTCCGTTCCGGCGCGCAGCACCAGCCGCGTCGTGATCGGTTCGCGGCCCAGGTTGCGGATGGAGAGGGTCTCGGTCAGGCCTGCCGCGTCCAGTTCCTGGCTGCGGAAGACGAAGAGATCGTGGGTCTGGTTGCGGCGAGCCACGGGGCTGAGTGCGGTGTCGCGGCGGCCCGGGCTACGGACTGTTCCGACGTCCCAGAAGGTGGAGTCGTCGATTTCCAGGATCCAGCGGGACAGCAGTCGGGTGTCCGCCACGTAGAGGCCTTCGGTTCCCTGCGCCGGCGCGTCGGCGGTGCCGACGCTGCCGTCCGCCGCGCCGCGCATCATGGCGCCATGGGCCACCAGGACCGAGACGGCTGAGGGAGGAGGAACGGCGGTCATGACGGGCTCCCGTGGTAAGTGGTTTCGAGGGCGAGGGCGGCGGTCCAGCTGAAGCTCCGGGTGCCGTGCGCGGCCCCGGTCCAGGGGTCCACGTATTCGGGGAAGTCCTGCTCCGCGGCAAGCCGGGCAATGTTGTTGCGGAGGAAGGCGGCCTTCCCGGTGTGGCCCTGCTGCTCCAGTGCGACGGAGACCATCCAGCTCATGTTGAACCAGGCCGGGCCGCGCCAGTACAGGGCGGGGTTGTGGTCCTCTGCCGTGGCATCGTAGCTGGGCACCATGAGGGCGTTGTTCCCCATGAAGCGCGGGCCGTAGAGGGTCTCCAGCAGGGCGTCCGCGTGCGGCAGTTCCGTGAGCAGCAGCGGGATGAGGCCGTTGACGGTGGCTTTGTGGACCATGGTTCCGTCCGTGGCGTCGCGGGCGGAGTAGCAGCCCAGTTCCGGAACGTAGAGTGCCTCCAGCGCAGCGCTGATCCGGCCGGCCCGCTCGAGGTGCGCCTCTGCAGGCAGCCCGAGTTCAGTGGCGATCTCCGCCAGCGCCAGTTCCGACACCGCGAGGAGGGTGTTGAAGAGCGGATCCTCCATCAGGAAGGGATAGTCCGGATCCGCGTCATCGCAGTTGTGGTCGCGGTAGCGCTCCGCCATCCAGAAATATTTACCGTACTCCTTCTGGCTGGGGCGCTCGCCGGCATCCGCGTGCTGCAGGTCAGGCCGGTTCAGGACGGTCTTGCAGTCGCCGGGGATACGCTTCATCACGGTGTCCCACAGCGGGGAGTTGTCCGTGCCCGACTCCCAGGGGTGGACGATGCATGCCAGCCCCGATCCGTTGCGGTCGCGCCGCCCGGAGAGGTATTCGTGCCAGTGCACCAGCTTGGAATAGTTCCGTTCCAGGAAGGAGCGGCGCCTTGATTCCGCGGGGTCGGCCTGGTGGATCTTCCAGACGGCCCAGGCGTGGTTGGGCGGCTGGACCAGTCCGGCAGTTTCAACGTGCTTCGGGGCGCCGGGGATCCGGCTGGACTGCCAGAACGAGGCGCCGGGGGCGTAATCCGCGTCGCGGTAGGGATCGAAAATGATCTGAGGCAGCCTGCCGTCGTCCCACTGGCCGGCGAAAAGGGCGTCCATCTCCTGGCCGGCCCGCCGCGGGGAAATCCGGCTCAGGCCGATGGCGATGAAGGCTGAGTCCCAGCTCCACTGGTGCGGGTACAGGCCGCCGGCGGGAACCGTGTGGGTCGTGCGCCAGTTGGCTTCCAGGACGGCAATGGACCGGGCGGCAATCTGCCGTGCGCCGACCGCAGCCGCGGCACCCGCGGCCGTTCCGCCGTCGTCAGTTGTGGCAGGGGTGTTCACAGGTACCTCCCCAGCAGCGCGGGGACGCGCGGGAGAACGTCCGATGCCGGCCCGGACAGCCGCGATTCAAGCGCCACGGTTCCCTGGTAGCCGATCGATTTCAGGGTGGCGCCGAACAGCGCCCAGTCGATGTTTCCTGCGCCCGGCTCGAGCCGGTTGGAGTCGCTGGCCTGGACGTGGCCGATGAAGGCGGCGGCGGCCTGGAGCGCGGCGGCCGGGTCGCTTTCCTCGATGTTCATGTGGTAGGTGTCCGGGGCGAGCTTCACGGACTCCAGCCCGACGAGCTTCAGCAGCCGCACGCCGTCGGCAAGACGGTTGACCATGTGGTCCTCGTAGCGGTTCAGCGGCTCAAGGTAGATCTCCACGCCCTCGGACGCGGCGTGCTCCCCCAGCGCGGTGAAGGCTTCCACCAGGACGGCGGTGTCCTCCTCGTCGGTGCGGGGCGGGACGAACGGCGGGAGGCGCTTGGAGAACATGCCGTAGGACGCGGGCGTCATCACGCCGCGGCCGCCGATCTCCGCCATGACGCTCAGCTGGGATTTGAGCTGGGCGACGGCGTCCTTCCGCAGGTCAGCGTCGAACGCGCCGACGAAGTGGGTCATGTCCACACAGGCGGTGGGCATGACGACCCCGGCCTGGCGCGCCCGGCGCAGTTCCGGCAGCCGCGCCTGGAACTGCAGGTCCCCGGCGGAGCGGAGCTCGATCCCGTCATAGCCCCAGGCCACGGCCTGCTCGAATTTCTCTTCCAGGCTGATGCCTGGAAGGTGCTGCTCCTGCACGGTGATGAGGGTCATGGGAACTCCAATACAACCTGGAGGGCGGATGCGGCATCCGTGTCCAGGAGTTCGTAGGCCTTGGCTGCATCAGCCAGGGGGAAGGTGTGGGTAACAAGCGAGGGGGCGTCCACCAGCCCGCGGGCGAGGTGGTCCGCAACCGTCTGCTGCAGCCGGGGGACCGTCCAGCGGGAACGGAGCCGATTGGGGACGGAACCGATCTGTGAGGCCAGGAGCTGGACCCGGTTGTGGTGGAACTCTTCACCGAAGCGAACACCTGCAGCCTCGCCCTGGTAGAACCCTGCGGCGATGACGGTACCGTCAGCTCCCACCGCGCGGGTTGCCTCATGCAGGGCCCTGTAGTTTCCGCTCAGCTCGATGGCCACGTCCACGCCCGCCCCTGCGGTGATCCGCCGGATGCCTCCCGCGAGCTGCGGAGTGGGCGCAAGCGCATGGCCGGCACCCCATTCCAGGGCCTTGTTGCGCCGCGCTTCGATGCCGTCCACGGCTATCACGTTGGCGCCATTCAGCACCGCGAAGCGGGTGGCCAGCAGGCCAATGACTCCTTGGCCGAAGATGGCCACCGTGGAACCCGGTCCGAGGTCGGCCGCAAGCACAGCACTCAGTGCGATGGCGCCCACCCGGACGAACGCCCCGGACATCGGGTCCACGCCGGGTGGCAGGACGTGGCCCCGCAGCTGCTCTGCCGCGAGGATTCCTTCGTCCCGGTGGCCCCAGATGCCCCAGACCACGTCGCCGGGCTGGACGGGCGGGTCCGCTTCGGCACCTTCAGTTCCGGCGCGGACAGACGGGGCAACCTCCACCACTTCGCCCACTTCCGAGTAGCCCCAGCCGTCCAGCGGATATCCAAGGGACTCCTGGCCGGGCTCGAAGAGGCGGGACTTTGGGTCCCACACGGAGGTCAGGTAGGGGTTGGTGCCGCGATAGGCGGTCAGCTCGGTGCCGGCGGAGATACCGGAGTAAATGGTCCTGATGCGGACCTGGCCCGGCTCAAGCGGCGCGGGAGGCTGATCAATGATGGCGACGCTGCGGGGCGCCGCTATTCGCAGGAATCGGGACACTGTGGGGCGGTCCTTTGACGTCGGAAAGAGTGGATGCACTCATGTGATGCAATCGACATTAGCATAAGAACTAGCCCACTTGTGTATAGAAATTATGCAGAATCTGCAGTACGTTTTTCCCATGACTTCCTCCCCTGCTCCTGCCCCCTCAGCGGCCAGCTATCCCCCGGTCCGGGTCGGCTTGGTCGGCGCGGGCCAGTGGGCCGCCACCATGCACGCTCCGCTCCACACCGCCGGAGCCGAAACGGAGTTGGTGGGCATTTGGTCCGGCGGCGGCCGCAGCTCTGCCGCGCTGGCCGCGCAGCACGGAGTCCGCGCATTCGAATCCTTCGAGGAATTGCTGGCTTCCTGCGAGGCGGTCGACTTCGCAGCTCCGCCCACCGTCCAGGCCGCGCTTGCCCCGCGGGCAGCCGATGCCGGCCTGGCGCTGCTCCTGGAAAAGCCGCTGGGCGGCTCGCTGGAGCAGGCGTCAGCGGTGGCCGAGGCCGTGCGGCGCAACCGGACGCCGAACGCGGTCGTCCTCACCAAGCGGTACCACCCGCGGACCCGGTCCTTCCTGGCCGCCGCTGCCGAACTCGGCGAGGAGGCGCCGGTGCTGGGCATCACCGGAACCTACCTTCACGGCGGTTTCCTGGCCGGCGGCTTCCTGAGCGCAGGTCTGCCTTCGGGCCAGCGAAAGACGGGCTGGCGGGACGAGCTCGGCGCCCTGTATGACCTTGGCCCGCACCTGCTGGACCTGATGGAGCTTGCGGCAGGACCGATCGAGGCGGTCAGCGCCCACGGCAGCCGGGACTACGCAGCGCTGACGACCTTCCATGCCGGCGGTGCCACCGGCCAGGCGTCACTGTCCGGATCCGTGCAGCTGCCGGCGGTCAGGACCAGACTCAGCGTCTACTCCCCCGCAGGGACCCTGGACTACACCACCGAGGGGATGGACCATGCAGAATGCTGGCCCATCCTTCGCCGGGAGTTCGCCGACGCTGTCCGGCTGGGGAGGACGCCCACCGTCGATGTGGAGCGGGCCGTGCAGATCCAGGCGATCGTTGAAGCCGCCGCCCTGTCCGCCCGGGAGGGCGGCCGCCGGATCGCAGTTGAGCGGACCTAATAGCTGTGCACGCTGACCGGCAGCTGGACCACCCGCGGTTCGGGACCCGCCTTACCTTCCAGCCGCTCGAAGAGCATCCTGGCGGCCGCGGCCCCCAGTCGCCGCGGATCGTGGGACATCACTGTGAGCGGAATGCCCAGGAGGTCGGCGAGCTCCACATCATCGAAGCTGGCCAGCGCCGGCACGCCGGCATCGTGCCCTTCCGTGCGCCACTCGCAGATGGCGCGCAGCGCGCCCACCGTGGTCCGGTTGTTGGCCGAAAAGAAGGCTGTGGGCGGCTGGCGGCAGGCCAACTGCCGGTGCACGGCGGCTGCCGCCAATGCCGTGTCCCTGACGGCGGCCAAAAGGCCTTCATCAAACGCCGTGCCGGCGTCCTCGAGGGCCTGCCGGAATCCCTCGTAGCGCCGCTGCGCCGTGGACGTGCCCGCGAGGTCGCCGATGAATCCGATCCGCCGATGGCCCTGTGCCAGCAGCACCGCGGTTCCCGCCGCAGCCCCGTTCACGTCGTCCACGAGGGCGGCGTCGTATTCCGTGTTGCCGACGGTCCGCGTGGCCAGGACCACGGGAAGCGCACCGGCCCCGGGAAGGGCCCTCGCTCCGGGCACGCTCTGTGCGGCAAGGTCCCGCCCCGCGGGCACCAGGATCACGCCTTCCAGCTGGCGGTCCGCGAACTCCGCCAGGAGCCGGTCTTCCTTCCCGGGATCGCCACCGCTGGTACCCATGACGATTTGCCTCCCGTATGCGGCCGCAACCTCCTCGACACCGAGGGCGAACTGCCCGTAGTAGGGGTTGGCGAGGTTGGTGACAGCCACCCCGATGAGGCCGGTGGGCTTGCGCAGGCGGGTGTTCCGCGCGCTCTGGTTGGGCCGGTAGCCGAGTTTTTCCACCGCAGCGCGCACGCGGTCCTGCACCTCGGGGCGGACGTTGCGGCCGCCGGCCATGGTCCGGGAAACCGTCATCGGGCTGACACCGGCCAGGGCTGCGACGTCCCGGACGGTGGGCGCAGAGTTGGCAGTGGTGCCGGACATTTTTTCACCCCGAAGACTTGCAATGGACGTGCGCCGCGGCCGCTTCGCGCCGGACGCTGTCAACGTTACCAACAGCCAGGAGACACCGCGTGAACCATCCCCTTCCACCAACACCCGTGCTGGAAATTGGCGGCACGCATGTAACCGCCGCAATGGTCCATGGTCCCGGTGGCGGGTGGCGGGTGGCACAGGACAGCATTGTGCGGCGCGGCCTCGATGCACATGCTCCTGCTGGCGGCCTCCTGGACGCGATCGCGGCGGCAGCTGCGGGTTTGGGCGCCGCCCACAGCGGAGCCTGGGGGGTGGCGCTGCCGGGGCCCTTCGATTACGCGGCCGGGGTGGCGCTGTATGAGCACGTGGGAAAGTTCGATGAGCTCAAGGGCGTGGATGTAGGTGCGGAGCTGGCCCGAAGGCTCGGCACGACGGCCCGCAGCATCAGCTTCCTCAATGACGCCGACGCCTTCGGAATCGGCGAGGTGGCCCTTGGCGCTGCGGGCGGCAGCCGGCGCGCCGTGTGCATCACCCTGGGAACCGGCGTGGGTTCGTCATTCCTGGCCGACGGAGTCCCGGTGAAGAGCGGCAGTGAAGTACCGCCGGAGGGAAGCTGCTACCTGTTGACGTATGGCGGGCTCCCCCTCGAGGACACCGTCTCCCGGCGTGCGATCCGTCGGGCCTACGCGGCCGCAGCCGCGCCCGGGGAAAACCACGACGCCGGCACCCCGGACGTGCGGGAAATCGCCGGAGCCGCCCGGGCCGGGGACCCTATGGCGGCAGCGGTGCTGGACCATGCCTTCGGGGCGGCCGGCGCCGCCGCCGCTCCTTACCTCAAACGTTTCGGGGCAGAGGTGCTGGTGGTGGGCGGGTCCATGACCGGATCCTGGGACCTGGTGGAACCCTCCCTCCGGCGGGGCATCGCCTCGGTGGAGCCGGGCCTGGTCCGACTCCCCCTCCGCAAGGCCGAACGCTCAGAGGAAGCCGGGCTGGTGGGTGCCGCCTACTGGGCGAGGGCGGCCGGCAACGCCGTCTGAGTCCCGCGCACAAAGGCCTTCACGGTACCCAGCTTCCGGCCCACGCCGCTGCCGTGCGGACGGATCGTGTAGGCACCCACCGACGCCGGGATGATGAACGTTTCGGCGTAGCTGACCACGAAGGGTTCAAACGCGCCGTCCGGGCTCTCGACAACCGCCTCGGGGCCTTCCACCAGGTTCAGCACATTCACCGTGCCCTGCGTATGGTGCTCCACCACATCGGTGAACCAGTGCCTGCGAACCTCGATGAATTCCAGCTCGTGCAGGCCGGTCCGTTCCTCAGTCCAGCCCGGCCCCGACCCGATCTGTTCCACTTGGTCAAGGAGCTGTTCGCGGGCCCATTCGGTGTCGCGTTCCCACTGGATGTTCCGGCTGGCGTGGTCCACGTGGATGGGCCTGGGGCGGCCGTCGAGTCCCAGCCGGCCCCAGTCCCACATCTTAAACGTAAAGATGTAGGGCGTGGCCGAAATCTCCAGCACCATCGAATTGGCACCCGAGCAGTGGACTGTCCCGGCGGGAATGGAGAAGTGGTCATGCTTCTTGGCCGGGAACGCGTTGACGTAATCTTCGGCCGGGAAGGATGTGCCGCCGTCGGACGCTTTCCTCAAGGCCTTCAACATGTCATCCGGATCCGTACCGGATTTCAGCCCCAGATACACCACCGCGTCGTCGTCACAGTCCAGGAGGTAGTAGCTCTCATCCTGCGTGTAGTGCATGCCGAAGCGGTCCTGGATGTAGTCCGTCAGCGGATGCACCTGCAGCGAAAGGTTGCCGCCTTCCATGGTGTCCAGGAAGTCGAAGCGGATGGGGAACTCGGCGCCGAACCTCGCGTAGGTCTGCTGGCCAAGGAGCGCCTTGGGCTGGGTGAACACGACGTCGATGGACGGCAGTTCGATGACTGTCCCTCCGACGTCGAGCAGGATGCTGTTCTCCTCCGGCACGCAGTCAAAGCACCAGGCGTAGTTGTCCGCGTCGCTGTCCAGGCCGATGACATGCTTCATCCACTGCCCGCCCCATACGCCGGGGTCGAAGAAGGGCACCACCCGGAACGGCGCCGACGCCGCGGCCGCCATTCCGCGGTGGAACGTGTTCCCGGTGATGAGCGTGGCCTTGGAGGTGCTGCGGTTGGTGTCCAGGACGTAGTCCAGCTCGCCGAACAGCTGCCGCTTGTGCCGGTCCGCCACGCGCCACTCAACGAAGAAGCTGCGCTTGTACTTGCGCAGGTTGTCCTCGCCGCCGTTGTCGCAGCGCCAGTTCGGAGCACCGGCACGTTGCCGCTGCTGCAGTTCCCAGCGGGCCATGTCGGCCAGCACCAGGGTGCGTTCCGGCAGCGGCACCAGCGCCGCCCCCCAGCCCACCAGGACCACGGGAGCGTCCGCCGACGACACTTCCGTCGCGAGCGCGGCAAGCCTTTCGGCGTCGTAGAAGTCGCGTAGGGTGTGGTGGCTGAGAACGCCGAAGACCCTGTCGTCGGTGAGGTTGGCCTCGATCAGGGCGTCGATTTCCGCGATGGGCCGGGCCGCCCGCTCCTCTACGTCGAGAAGGCGGTGGCCGGGGAGTGCCTCGGCGATGCACCGCTTCAGTTCCGGGAGGTCCGTGCCAGGGTAAGTGTCCACCACGATGGTCCGGGTGCCCCGGGCGGCAATTTCCCGCCAGGCGTCTGCGCCTGACCAGGCGCGGTGGTCGCCTGGAACGGTCACGGTGGGGAACTTGTCGTAGCGCCGGGGAGGATTGTGGCTCATGGTCTTCCGATCGGTTTGCTTGGTTTGATAACGTTACCAGAACCGCCCGGCGCCTGCCGGACGGAGCCAGGAGAAGGGTGGTTGCCGCAATGCGGCTGATGGTTTCCTACGGACATTCGTGGATTGACGGGGACGGCGCGTCCGCACCGGAAACGTGCCTGGCGGCCCGGGTGGCGGCCGGTCTGGGACTGGAGCTGGACAACCGCGGCGTCGGCGGCAGCAGCAGCACCGGAACGGCCGGCCTGGTACTGGCTGACCCTCCCCCGCCGGCCGCCCTCTACCTGCTGATGACGGGACTGAACGATCTCCGCCTGGCCGGGCAATCGGCGTCGGCCCTTGCGGACTATGCCGAGTCGCTGCGTACCGTCCTTGGCGCGGTCCGAACGGCGGCGCCGGAGGCTTTGGTAGTGGCCGTGGTCCAGCCGCCCCTGCTGGACTTCAGCCTCTACCCCCCGCACAACCAGGGCTCCAACATACTGGTGGACACCTACAACGAAGCACTGCGGCAGGCCATAGCCGGAAATTCCCAGGCGGTGCTGGCGGAGGCTCCCGACTGGGACGCGGCCACCATGCTGGACGACGACACGGTGCATCCGAACGACGCGGGCCATGCCTGCCTGGCCCGCGCCGTCCTCCGCGTGGCTACTGCTGCATGGCAATGACCAGGCCCGCCCAGCTCTGGGGCACGGCGCCGAGGCCGCGCCCGTTCTCCGGGTTCCAGTATTCGGCCCAGCCGCTGGCCATGGCGCCCTTCGCCGTGACCTCCGCCATGGCCTCGGCTTCCCGCGCCATACCCTGACCGAGGAAAGCCCGCTGGAACAAGTAGTTCAGCGGGGGCCAGGCCGGGCCGCGCCAGTAGGTGTCCGGATCGTAGGCCGGGTGCTGCCGGGCCACGTTCGCCGGGCCGAACTCGGCCCCGAAGCGGACCGGGTCCCACAGCTGGGACAGGGCGGCGCGGGCTTTGTCCGGATCGGCGGTGACCAGGGCACCCATGACGCCGTCGCTGATCGGGATGGCGGCCGAAGGTCCGCCGCCGACCACTGCCAGGTCGGACCACAGCTGCTCGCCGGCATCCCACAGATGCTCGTCCATCGCAGCCGCAATGGCGTCCGCCCGGTCCGCCAGTTCCTTGTCTCCGGTCACCAACGCCAGTTCGCGCATGTTGAAGGCCGTGTAGGCGTTGAACGCCGCGGGGCACGCTACAAAGCTGGTGGACCAGCTTGCGGCCCCGTCATCGGAGAACGTTACCTCCTTCATCCGCTCTTTGTTCCAGGCCGTGCGGGCCGGACGGCTGTACCCTTCCCTGGTGCGGCCGGGGGCACCCCAGTCGTCCCAGCGCGGCGAGTGGTCGTTGCCCGCTTCCCAGGGATGGACCACGTAAATGAGGTCCTCGGGGGTGCGCCGGTTGTCCCACAGCCAGTCGAGCCCGGCCTTTGCCCTGGCCAGCGTTTCCGGAGCCAAGGCGATGCCGGCGTCCGCCAGCAGTTTGATCGTGTGGCCAAACATGGGCGGCTGGGTGAGGGAGGACGTCCGGGTGAGGGGGCCCAGCCAGGTGTCCGGGCCTTCTCCGCCATACCGCATGTGCGGGACCATCCCGTTCTCCAGCTGCCCGGCCAGGACAGCATCGAGTTCCTTGACGGCGCGGGCATCCCCCAGCTTCGCCCAGATGATGGCGTGGAAGCAGGAGTCCCACAGCCACAGATGCGGATAGGTGCCGGGGTTCGGCACCGAGTAGCCGTGCTCCGGCCGCCAGTGCGCCTCGAGAAGGTTCCGCACCTCTTCGGTGAGCGCCGCCGTCGTGCTTTCCTGCATGTTTTCCTGTGCGTGTTTGCCCGTCACCCCTTCTCAGCTCCCGCTGTCAGGCCCTCGGTGAGAAGTCGTTCGGCGGCGAAGAAGATAATGATGATCGGCAGCGTGAGGATCACGGAACCGGCCATCAGGACCGTGGCAGGCACCTCAATACTGCCGGCCAGCTGGGACAGGCCCAGTGAGACCGTCCAGTTGGGGCGCGAGTTCACCAGGAACAGCAATGCGAACAGGAATTCGTTCCACGCGATCATGAAGACGAACAGGCCGTTGCTTACGATGGCCGGCATGGCCAGCGGCAGGCTGATCCTCCGCAGCACTCCCAGGCGGCTGCAGCCATCCAGCGCGGCGGCTTCCTCAAGGCTGGTGGGGATGGTGTCGAAGTAGTTCCGCAGCATATAGATGGTCACCGGAATCACCTGTGCCACGTACACAATCAGCAGCGCCACCAGCTGGCCGCGGAGGCCGATTCTGGTGAAAAAGGTGAATAGCGGGATGGCCAGCAGGATGCTGGGAAACAGGTAGACCGCCAGGAACAGGCCGCTCACCTGGCGGCGGCCGAAGAAGTTCAGCCGACTGATGGCGTAGGAACCCGGGATAGCTACCAGCAGCGAGATCAGCACGGTCCCCAGCGCCACGATCGCACTGTTGCCCATGAACTTCAGGAAGCCATGACCGCCGTCCTCCTGCGTGGCCATGATGGACGTGTAGGCGCTCCAGTTCAGTTCCTGGAATGGAATCACCAGGGAGCCGGGGTCGCTCAAGAGCGATTCCAGCGGCCGGATGGACAGGATGAACATGTAATAGAACGGGAAGAGCGTCACCAGCAGCAGCCCGATGATCACCACCCACCGCAGGACGCCGAACACCTTGGTCTCCACTACATCGCGGGACAGCCCGGGGCGCTCCGCCCTCTTAGAGGAAGTGCGCCTGGTCTCAACGGGTACCGCCATCAGGAGACCTCCTCTTTCCTGGTGAAGAACTTGATGTAGATGCCGACGAACAGGCCCAGGATGAGTGCAAGGACCAGCGCCTGCGCGGACGCCGCACCGATGTCGCCGCGGGCAGTCAGGAAGTTGTAGACCGTCACGGCCACCACTTCCGTGCCGGCGCCGCCGCCGGTGAGCAGGTAGATGTCGTCAAAGCTGTTGAACGTCCAGATGAAGCGCAGCACCGACAGCATCGCGATGGTGGGCAGCAGCTGGGGAAGGATGATGTAGAAGAACCGCTGGATGGGTGTGGCGCCGTCCACGCGGGCGGCTTCCTCCAGGCTGTCCGGCACCGCGTGCAGGCGGGCCGTCAGGAAGAGGAAAGCGAAGGGGAAGGAGCGCCAGGCCTCGAAAAGAATCACGGCGATGAGGGCCGTGGGTACCTCAAGCTGCATGCCCAGGAAGCTGACTTCCCGGACGCGCTCACTCAGGAAGGGAATGGACTCCTCCCAGCCGAAGAGCCGCTTGCCCCAGTAGTTGACCACGCCGAACTGCGGGTCAAGCATGGTGGCCCACGTGAACGTGACAGCCACGATCGGTGCCACGTAGGGCAGCAGCATGGAGGCCCGGATCAGCGTCCGGCCCTTGAAGGGTTTGCGAAGGGCCAGCGAGGCGACCAGGCCCAGCAGGATAGCGCCGGTGGTGCCCAGGACGGAGTACGCCAGGGTAGTGCCCAGCGCCTGGAAGAACGAGCCCGAAAAGACCTGGTCAAAGTTGGCCACCGTGTACGGGCCGAAGAGTCCGACGGAGCGGATGTTCAGAATCCGGACCTTCTGGAAGGCGAGCAGGATGGTCCAAAGAATCGGCAGGACCACCATGACCAGAACCAGGACCAGGGTGGGCGAGAGCAGGGTCAGGCCGGCCCGCTGTTCCTCCCTGGCCATGGGGGAACGCCGGGGCCGGCGCCCCGGCAGGGCGGCGGCGCGTGCCGCCTGCCCTGCCGGGGCGTCCTTATTCAGTTTCACTTCAATGAACCCTGGATGGAACGAAGGGTCTCGGCGGCCTGCTTGGCTGCCTTCTCCGGGTCAACGCCGCCGGAGGTGACGTCACTGACGGCCTTGGCAACCGGGAGTTCACCCAGTGCCGCGCCCACCAGGTCGCCCTGGCCCTGGGTGATGCCCCAGCGCTTCAGCTCGTCCGGGCCCTTCTGGAGGATGGAGAGCACGTCCTCGGAGTAGAACTTGCCCAGCGGTTCCTTGCGGTCAACGCCGGCAGGCATGTCCTTCCACTTGTCCGCGTACTCGGTGCCGTTGTCGGCGTTGCCGGCACGGACCGGGAGCCGGCCTTCGGGAGCGATGGACAGCCAGTCCGCGTAGCCCGTGCTCATGAAGTACTCCACGAACTTCTGGGCGGATTCAGTGGCTGAACCCTCCGTGATGGTCCAGGAGACGACCTCACCGAACTGGGCCGGCTGATCGCCATCCGGGCCCTGGATGCCGGTGACTACGCCGGTGTTCTTGGACAGGAAGGCGGGGTCGGCCTTGCACTCGGGGCAGGTGGGCATGGCGTCGTCGCGGAGTCCGGCCATCTCATCGAGGATGAACGTGGACCAGATCGCCATGGCGGCCTTGCCGGAGAAGTACGCCGCACGAACGGTGTCCACGTCCTGGGCACCGGGTACCGAGTAGTTCTTCAGGGTGTCGCGGTAGAACTCCAGTGCGCGCACGCACTCGGGGCTGTCGAAAGTGATGTCCCCCTGGTCGTTGACCATTTCGCAGCCATTGCCCTGGGCGATGTGCTCGAAGGTCTGCTGGGTAAAGGCTTCGCCCGGCTTGTTGGCGGCCACCAGGCCGGCAAGTTCCGGGGAATCCAGCTTCTCGGCTGCGGCCTTGATGTCGTCGTAGGTCTTCGGCGCCGTGATGCCGGCCTTGTCGAAGAGGTCCTTGCGGTAGTAAAGCAGCTGCTGCCAGGACGAGTCCGGCACGCTCAGCTGCTCATCGCCGTCGCGTGTCAGCTCGAGGGCGCGCGGGGTGAAGGTGTCTTCACCGAGGGTTTCCACCACAGCCTTGTTGGCGGCGGGGTCAACCAGGTCGTTGGCAGCGAGGGTGCGGACCTGGGCCAGCGAGATGGAGCCGATGACGTCCGGCAGGTCACCGGCCGCTGCGGAGGAGGTCAGGACCTGGTTGAACTGGTCCTCCGGAACGCCGACGAGTTCAACCTCAACGCCGGTTTCCTCGGTGAACTTGGCGATGATTTCCTTGGTCTTGGCCACACGGTCCGGGAGGGTATCCGCGGTCCAAACGGTAATAGCTTCAGCGTTGCCGCCGTCGGTGGAACCGCCGTCGGATTCACCGCCCTGCGTACAGCCTGCAAGCATTGCCACCGACAGCGACGCTGCGGCGAGCACGGCCAGTTTTGATCGGCCTCTGGTTATGGTCACTTGGATGCTCCTGTCTACGGCGGCACCAGCACCGGTGCCGCGGGATTCGCGCCTCAGCTTCCGCTCCTCCGCCCGGACCGCGCCGGCCGGATGGAATGACAGTTACTGGAAATTTCCGGCAGTGAGCGCAGTCACAGTCGGAACTTGTGCCTAAAGGCTATCCAAATGTTGTCTAGCTGTCTAGCATTAGCTGCAG
Organism: Pseudarthrobacter sp. NPDC092439; assembly: GCF_044754945.1. Classification (NCBI taxonomy): domain Bacteria; kingdom Bacillati; phylum Actinomycetota; class Actinomycetes; order Micrococcales; family Micrococcaceae; genus Pseudarthrobacter; species Pseudarthrobacter sp. NPDC092439. The sequence continues at coordinate 128,332 of NZ_JBIVQB010000007.1, read as the reverse complement.
AATGATTCGGCTTGAAGATCGCCGCCTTCTGCGCTTCAACAGCGTCAAACCCCTAGGATGGCAGGAATGCCTTGCGACAAAAGGAGCCGCAAATGTACGTGGGACCCGGTGATGTCCTGCACCTGATCCGCTCCGGCAGGGCGCGGACCCGTGGGGACATCCAGGAAGAGACCGGCATGTCCCGGATGACGGTGGCCCAGCGCGTGGACGCGCTCCTTCGCGCCGAACTGATCCGGGAAGCGGGCTCGGCCCGGCCCTCGGGCGGCCGCCGGCCCACCGACCTCGCCTTCAACCTACAGCACTCCTGCACTCTCTCCGCTTCCGTGGAGACGCGTTCCAGCCGGGTGGCCCTCACGGACCTCGGCGGTGAGATCCTTGTCGACGAGCATCTGGACATTGCCGTCACCGACGGCCCGGAGAAGGTCCTGAACGCCATCACCGCCGCCGGGCAGCGCCTGTTGAAGCGCGCCAAGGTGCCCATGGCAAAGATCTCGGGCGTCGGACTGTCCATCCCCGGGCCCGTGGACCCGCAGACGCTTCGGCCCAGCCAGCCTCCGATCCTGCCTGGGTGGGATGCCTACCCCATCGTGGAACTGGTCCAGGAGTCATTCCCCGTTCCGGTCCTGGTGGAGAACGACGCCGATGCCATGGCTGTGGGTGAGTACAGTGCAGGGTTTGCCGGAGTCAGTTCGCTCTGCCTGGTCAAGGTGTCCACCGGCATCGGCACGGGCCTCGTCATCCATGGCCGCGTGTACCAGGGCGTGGACGGCGGCGCCGGCGACATCGGCCATGTCCGGCACCCTGCATTTGCCGGGCTGGTGTGCCAGTGCGGCTCACTCGGCTGCCTGGCCGCCGGAGCCAGCGGCGGGGCCGTCGCCCGCCAAATGACGGACCTCGGCATTCCCGCAGAGTCCGGCCGCGACGTACGCAGGCAGCTGCTGGCGGGAAACGTGGACACGATGCGCCTGACCCACGAGGCCGGGCAGCGGCTGGGCGAGGTCATGGCCACCGTGGTGTGCCTCCTCAATCCCGCCGTTCTGCTGATCGCCGGGGACCTCGCATCGTCTTCCCTGATAGGCGGCATCCGCGAAACGCTTTATCCCATGTCGCTGCCCCGCGCCACGCGGCACCTGGACGTGCGGCTGGCGGCCCTCGGTGAGGACGCCGCCATCCGCGGCATGTCGTCGCTTCTCGTGAACGAGGTCTTCTCGCCGGCGGCAGTCAACGCCCGGCTCGGCTGAATTTCGCGGGTCCTCGTCCGGGAGTCCGGTGACTTCTTTGCCGAAGCCTTGTAGTGTCGGCGTCAGTACGGCGGGCCTCGACAGGCGGCCCGCACCCAAGCGTTGAAGGAGCGGAACATGGCTGTGAGTGAGCACGAAGCCCAGGTACTTGACCAGTGGAGCAACCGGCTGGCCCAAGCACTGCAGATCCTGGACCTCAAGGTGGACCAGGAACTGCTCCTCGACCTGGCCCGGGAGTCCGCGGATTCCGTGATCCATGCGGCAGCGCCCGTCACCACGTTCCTGGTGGGCTACGCGGCCGGACTCGAAGCCGGCACAGGCAGCGCTGGTTCGAAGGACGCGTCAGCCGCCGCGGTGGAGAAGGCAGCGCGCGTCGCCTTTCAGCTTTGCAGCGACGGTGCCGACGGCGGTCCCGCCAGCCGTGGCTGGGCGGACACGGCGCAGTAAGCCATTCAGCCCGTACCGGCGGGGCTCAAAAGCATGAGCGGCGCCGGCCCGCACAGTCCGTGCTGGCCGGCGCCGCTCATTTCCGCGGTCCGGCTCAGCCCACCGGTTCCAGCTTGACGATGACGGCCTTGGACACGGGCGTCTGGCTTCCTTCGGCCACGCTTTCCAGCGGCACCAGGACGTTGGCCTCCGGGTAGTAGGCAGCGGCACATCCGCGCGCGGACGGGTACGAGACCACCCGGTAGTTCCTCAGGACGCGCTCCACATTGTCTGGATGAACGCCCCGGACATCCACATGGTCGCCGTCCGAGATCCCCAGTTCAGCCAGGTCCTCCGGATTGACGAACACGACTTCGCGGCCCTTCTTGATGCCCCGGTACCGGTCGTTGTGGCCGTAGATGGTGGTGTTGAACTGGTCGTGGGAGCGCATGCTCTGCAGGATCAGTGTGCCGTCCGGCCGCTGCACGTGTTCCAATTCGTTGACCGTCAGGATGGCCTTGCCGGTAGGGGTGTTGAACGTCCGCGAATCCCGGGGACCGTTGGGCAGGATGAACCCGCCGTCCTGCCGGATCTTCCGGTTATAGTCCTCGCAGCCGTTGACCACGCGGGAAATGTGCTCACGGATGAGGTCGTAGTCCTTTTCGAAGCCGGCCCAATCGGCCGTGGTCCGGCCGCCCACCGTCGCTTCGGCCATCCTGCAGACGATTGCCACCTCGGACAGCAGGCCGGGGGCTACGGGTTCCACGGTGCCGTGCGAGGCATGCACCGCACACACGGTGTCCTCCACGGAGACAAACTGCGGGCCGGACTCCTGCCGGTCGATCTCGGACCTGCCCAGTGTCGGAAGGATCAGGGCCTCGGTGCCCGTTACCGTGTGCGAGCGGTTGAGCTTGGTGGAGATCTGGACTGACAGTTCGGTGTTTTCCATGGCGGCCTCGGCCGCCGTGGTGTCCGAAATCGCCCCCACGAAGTTGCCGCCGAGGGCGATGAAGGCCTTGATGCCGCCATCGGCCATCCGACGCACTGTCTCCACGGCGTCATAGCCGTGGCTTCGGGGCGGTTCGAAGTTGAATTCCTTGCCCAGGGCATCCAGGAAGGCCGGCGGCATCTGTTCCCAGATACCCATGGTGCGGTCGCCCTGGACATTGCTGTGGCCGCGGATGGGCGAGGCGCCGGCCCCCGGTTTGCCGATATTGCCGCGCAGGAGCAACAGGTTGATGATCTCCTTGATGGTGGCGACGCCCTTTTTCTGCTGGGTGATACCCATGGCCCAGGTGATGATCACCTTGTCCGCTGCCAGGTAGCGGGCAGCAAGTTCGTCAATCTCTTGGGCCCGCAGGCCGGTGGCCTCCAGGACCGCTGCGTCGTCCAGGCCCGCCAGGTGGGCGCGGAGTTCCTCCAGGCCTTCGCAGTGCTCTTCCAGGAATGCATGGTCCAGCACGGTGCCAGGATTGGCGGCCTCGGCGTCCAGCACGCGCTTGGAGACCGCCTGCAGCAGCGCCATGTCCCCGCCGATCCGGACCTGCAGGAACTGGTCCGCCAGGTCAGTGCCGCGGCCGATAATTCCTTTGACCTTCTGGGGGTTCTTGTAGCGCATCAGCCCGGCCTCCGGCAGCGGGTTCACTGCCACGATGCTGCAGCCGGCTTCCTTGGCTTCCTCCAGGGCGGTCAGCATCCGCGGGTGGTTGGTTCCCGGGTTCTGGCCCATGATGATGATGAGGTCGGCCTTGCCGAAGTCGTCGTAGGACACGGTGGCCTTGCCGATGCCGATGGTCTGGCCCATGGCCCAGCCGGAGGATTCATGGCACATGTTGGAGCAGTCCGGCAGGTTGTTGGTCCCGTACGCGCGGATGAACAGCTGGTACAGGAACGCGGCCTCGTTGGACGTGCGGCCGCTGGTGTAGAAGGCGGCCTCATCAGGGCTGTCCAGTGAAGTGAGCTTGTCCGCCACGATGCGGAACGCCTCGGCCCAGGTGACGGGGCGGTAGTGGTCCTCCCCCGCCTTCCGGTACACCGGTTCGGTGAGGCGGCCCTGCATGCCCAGCCAGTATTCGGACCGCTGCCGCAGTTCGCTGACGGGATGCCCGGCCCAGAAGTCGCTGCCGATGACTACCGGGGTGGCTTCCCAAGTAACGGCCTTGGCGCCGTTCTCGCAGAACTCGAAGGTCTTGCGATGGCCCGGGTCTGGCCAGGCGCAGCTCATGCAGTCGAAGCCGTCCTTCTGGTTCAGCGCCAGAAGCGTCTTTCCCGCCCGGCCCACGCCCATATGTTTGAGCGCCGGCTGCATGGAGTAGTAGACCCCGGGAACCCCGGCAGCCCAGGTTTTGGGGTGCCCGCTGACTTCCAGTTCGGACTCGTCGGCTTCTTCGACCTTCGGGTTTTCACGCGTCACGCGACATGCTCCTTGGCTTGGTCCTGGCCCGGGTACCCGCGGCACATGCCGGCGGACCAGATTTCTCCAGACTTGTTCAGGGTGCGCAGGAAGTCAAGGAGGGCCCACGGTGCGCGGCGGCCGGGTTGCAGACCAATTCACGGATTTTGTCCACATAGCGGATTTTCCATGGCGACGACGGAACCTGGCCCGCGTACGCTGGATTCCACGGCTGAAGCAAGCGGCCGCTGGAACCACCGTGCGGAGAAGCCAGATGCCGGACCACCATGACCTCAGCGCCCTCGCGGCGTCCGCCTTCAACCTGCCGTGCCTGCGTGAGGGCCAGCTGGCCGGCATGGCGGCCCTGGCCGCGGGCCGCGACGTCCTCGCAGTGATGCCCACCGCGTACGGCAAGTCGGCCATTTACCAGGTGGCGGCCCTGTACCTGCACCAGGGCGGCGGAAGAGCCGAGGGCGCTCCCGCCGTCGTCGTTTCGCCGTTGATTGCCTTGCAGGAGGACCAGGTGGACGGGCTGCTCGAGGACCTCGGGACGGACGCCGCGGTCGCCATCAATTCTTCCCATGGCGACGCGGAGGTGGAAGCAGCGTGGCAGGCTATGGAGTCGGGAAAGGCAACGTTCCTCTTCCTGGCACCGGAGCAACTGGCCAAGCCCGCCACGGTGCAGCGTATCGCAGCGCTCGGCATTTCGCTGTTTGTCGTGGACGAGGCCCACTGTGTCTCGTCCTGGGGCCACGATTTCCGCCCCGACTACCTCAGCCTGGGCGAGGTGCGCAGGCAGCTGGGGAATCCGCCGGTCGCAGCACTGACAGCTACGGCTTCCCCGCCGGTACGCGACGAGATCGTGGAACGGCTGGGGATGGCGGACCCGCTCATCCTGGTCCACGGGTTCGACCGGCCCAACATCAGCCTGGACGTGATCCGACACCACGAAGACAAGATCAAGCGCCAGGCCGTCCTGAGCCAGGTGGCTGCACTTGCGGGCGACGGCCACGGCCTCCTGTACGCTGCCACGCGCAAGGACACGGAAGTTTACGCCTCCGGACTCGTCGCTGACGGGCTGCGCGCAGAGGCCTATCACGCAGGCCGTCCGGCACGGGAACGCGAACGAATCCATGAAGACTTCCTGGCGGACCGCCTGGACGTGGTGGTGGCCACCACTGCCTTTGGCATGGGAATCGACAAGCCGAACGTGCGTTTCGTGGTCCATGCCGACATTCCGGAATCGCTGGACGCCTACTACCAGGAGATCGGCCGTTCGGGGCGGGACGGCGAACCTGCGGCGGCAATCCTGCACTACCGCTCGGAGGACCTGGGGCTGCGAAAGTTCTTCACCACCCGCGCTCCGGACCCGGACGCCCTGCTCGCGGTGCTGAAGGCGCTCAGGTCAGCGGGCGGGCCCACACCCCGGAGCGCGCTCGCGGAACAGACCGGCATGCCGGCGCGGCGGATTACCGGCCTGGTCAACCAGCTCGAGGAAGCCGGAGCCGTGGCGGCAGGTAAGAGGGGCGTCCGCCTCATGTCGGCGGAGAACCTTCCCACTGTGGTGCGCACCGCCGTCGAACTTTCCGAAGCCCGGCAGAACGTCGAGCATTCCCGGCTGGCCATGATGCGCGCCTACGCCGAGACCGATGGCTGCCGGCGGCAGTTCCTGCTGGGGTACTTTGGCGAGGATCTGCCACAACCCTGCGGAAACTGCGACAACTGCGTGGAAACGGCTGCCGCCAGCAGCGCCAGGGAACCGGCAACGCACGGCGCCGCCGGGCCGGGAAGGGAGGCCGGGCTTACCGGCGCAGTGGATCCGGCGGTTGCGCAAGCTTTTCCCCTCCAGTCCGCAGTGGTGCACAAGGAGTGGGGCCCGGGCCTGGTGATGCGGCATGAGGATGACGTCATCACCGTGCTCTTTGAGCAGGAGGGCTATAAGACGCTTTCAACCCCGGCCGTCATCGAGCACGAACTTCTGAAGCCTGCTTAGGTACGCTGGTAGGGACTCCAACGAAAGGTCCGCCGCGTGGAAGTACCCACTTATGTCTGGACGCTGACCGTCGCCGGAATCGTGGCGCTGCTGGCGTTCGATTTCTTCTTCCACGTGCGCAAGGCCCACACTCCTTCGCTGAAGGAGGCGGCCATCTGGTCGTCCCTGTATGTGGGCATCGCGCTGCTTTTCGGGCTCGGCGTGCTGCTTTTCGGCGGAACCACCATGGGCGCCGAATACTTCGCGGGCTACATCACAGAGAAGGCGCTGTCCGTCGACAACCTCTTCGTGTTCCTGATCATCATTTCCAGCTTCAGGGTGCCCCGGGCTGACCAGCAAAAGGTGCTGCTGTTCGGCATCGTCTTTTCGCTCATCGCGCGGACGGCCTTCATTTTCCTTGGCGCTGCCCTGATCAACAGCTTCGCCTGGGTGTTCTACATCTTCGGATTGATCCTCCTGATCACGGCCGGCAACCTGCTCCGCCCCGACGACCACGACGATGACGCCGAAGGCCTGGTGGTGCGGCTCGCGAAGAAGTTCCTGCCGGCGTCGCAGCACTATGACGGCGACAAGCTTTTCACCGTGGAAAACGGCAAGCGCGTGCTCACCCCGATGCTCCTGGTCATGGTGGCGATCGGCGGCACCGACATCCTGTTCGCACTCGACTCGATTCCCGCCATCTTCGGGCTCACCCAAAACGTGTTCATCGTGTTCACGGCGACTGCGTTCTCACTGATGGGACTGCGCCAGCTCTTCTTCCTGATCGACGGACTGCTGGACCGGCTCATCTTCCTGTCCTACGGCCTGGCGGCCATCCTGGGCTTCATCGGCGTCAAGCTGATCCTGCACGCACTGCATGAAAACACGCTGCCGTTCATCAACGGCGGCGAGCACGTGGACGTCGTCGAGGTCAGCACCGGCGTATCCCTCACTGCGATCCTGGGAGTGCTGCTGGTCACCGTCCTGGCGTCGATCTTCAGCCCCAAGGGCAAGGCCAAGAACGCCGTCTCCAATGCCCGCCGGCACGCTACGGACTACCTGGACCTGAACTACGAGACGGACATGGTGGAGCGGGACAAGATTTTCGCCCGCATGGTGCGGGAGGAAGAGCAGATCCGCAACCTGCCCGAGAAGTACAAACGGCTTATCCGGAACGAAACGGAATTCACGGACCTGCTGCGCCGGGCCCGTGCCGAGCATGACAAGGCCCAGGTGCGCGCCGCCAACGGCGGCTAGCACCAGCGCCCCGGTCCACACCCGAACAGCGGCAGCGGGGTTCGCAGGCGCGCGCTGGCAGCCGAGGTCTTCGGGCGCTGCCCGCTTTGTCAGTGCCGGTTGCTACGTTTATTCCAGGGCCCGGGCAACCGTCCGCCGGCCCGGCTGTCGATGGGGAGGCCCCGTGTTTCTGCTCGAAGCCGCCGGCAACGGCGGCCCCGGATCACCGCCGGACCTGGTGTTTTCCGCCAGCGACCTGGTGGCGGCCAGCGAATGCGAATACCGGACCCTGCGCATCCTGGATGAGAAGCTGGGCCGCTCTCCCAAGGCCGGGTTCCCGGCCGACGATATGCAGGCACGTGCCGGCGTCCTGGGCGACAGGCACGAACAGGAGGTCCTGGCCAGCCTCACCGCCAGGTACGGAGTGTGGGACGCGTCGCGGGGTGCCGGGGTCTACTCGCTGGAGCGCGGGCCCAACACCCGCGGCGATCTCCAGGCGAGGCATGCCGAGACGGAACTCGCGCTCCGGTCCGGGGCCGACGTCGTCTTCCAAGCCACTTTCTTCGACGGTGAGTTCCTGGGGTATGCCGACTTTCTGGTTAATGAGGCCGCGGGGTCCGGGACGCCGGGGCGTTATGAAGTCTGGGACACCAAGCTGGCGCGGCACGCCAAAGTGGGCGCGCTGCTGCAGTTGGCCGCCTACGGTGACCAGCTCATCGGGATGGGCCTGGACCCCTCCCCCGTCGTCACACTGGTGCTGGGCACCCGCGTAGGCGACGACTGGCTGCGCAGCACGCACTCACTTCCGGACCTGCTTCCGGTTTTCCACGAACGACGGCGGCGCTTCCGCCAGCTGACGGCCACCCACCGCGAGAGCGCGGGGACGGTTCAGTGGCAGCAGCCGGGTGTGGTCCACTGCGGCCGCTGCGATTACTGCGCCGAACAGGTCCAGGCGCACCGCGGCCTGCTCATGGTGGCGGGGATGTCCGTGGTGCAGCGGCGGAAGCTGCTCGCCGCGAACATCGCCACCATCGACGAACTGGCCGACATGCCGGCTGCCGTGGCACAGGGGGCCGTGGCCCGGCTTCGGGCCCAGGCGCGCATGCAGCTGGGCCTTGACCCGGTAGCCGGGTCGCGCACCTTCACCAAGGACGGGGAGCCCCACACGGTGTCCTTCACGGTGTTGCCGGAGAACAGCATCGGCTCCCTGCCTGCCCCGAGCCCGGGTGACATTTTCTTCGACTTCGAAGGCGATCCGCTGTGGCAGGACCCGGCCACAGGAGTGTGGGGCATCGAGTACTTGTTCGGGGTGGTCGAAGCACCCGCGCCCGGGACCGGCAAATGTCCCGGGGCCGGAACGGAACCGGTCTTCCGGCCCTTCTGGGCCCATTCCCGTTCCGGCGAGCGCAATGCATTCCTCGCCTTCCTCGCCTACGTGGAAGAGCGGCGGGCCGCGTACCCGGACATGCACGTCTACCACTATGCGCCGTACGAGAGGACTGCCCTCCGGAATCTCTCCCTGGTCCACCAGGCCGGGGAGGACACCGTGGACCAGTGGCTGCGGGACGGCGTGCTGGTGGACCTCTACGCCACGGTCCGCCATTCGCTGCGGATTTCCGAAGCCTCCTACTCCATCAAAAAGCTCGAACCTCTCTACATGGGCGACAACCTCCGCTCGGGCGATGTGAAGGACGCCGGCGCCTCCGTGGTGGCCTACGCCGCTTACTGCGCGGCACGGGATGCCGGGCGGCAGGAGGAGGCCGAGACGGTCCTGGCCTCCATCGCGGACTACAACCGTTATGACTGCCTGTCCACGCTGCGGCTGCGGGACTGGCTGCTGGACATTGGTGGAGCAGCCGCAGGCACGCCCGGCAGCGAAACGTCAGGGAAGGCCTCCAGTGATCCAGCCGGTGAGTACCCTAAGAATCCCGGCACTGAGTCCACGGGGGAAGCCGCGGACGGAATCCTCACCGAGTCCGGCGGGGAATCCCGGCTGCGCCGTTACCTGTCAGTGCTTCCGGACGATCGTCCGTGGACGGACGACGAGCGTGCCATCGCCATGGTGGCGGCGGCCACGGGCTACCATCGGCGTGAGCGCAAGCAGTTCTGGTGGCAGCACTTCGACCGCGTCGAAGCGCCGCTGGAAAGCTGGTCGGAGCAGCGGAACGTGTTCGTTGTCTCCTCCGCCGAGGTTGAGCAGGACTGGGCTCTGGCGAAACCTCGCGAACGGATGCGCAGCAGGGTGGTGCGCCTGCGCGGCACCATGACGGAGGGATCGGATTTCCGCGCCGGTTCCACCTGGTGCCGACTTTTCGACGCTCCCCCGCCGCCGGGCATGGCCGCCCCGGATGCTGCCGCCGATGCCCGGGCCTATGCCTTCGGCACCCGGATCACCGACCTCGTGCCGGCACAGGACGACCCCGCTCAGGTCCTGGTTACGGTAGTGGAGCGTGAGACCGGCAAGGTTGCGGCGTACCCGGACTTTCCCGTGGCCCTGACGGAGGACCAGCCCATTCGCACCCCCGGCATCGAAGCCGCCCTTGCGGAGATCGCGGACAGCGTTGCCGCCACATTCCCGGACCTGCCCGCCCACCCGGGCCTGGACATCCTGCGCAAACGGCCGCCCCGGTTCCACACGCTCACCGCCCCGGTCCCGGTGCGGTACAGCCCGGACGGCACGGCCGGCTACGCCGCCGCCATCGCGGAATCATTGCTTGACCTGGACCGGTCCTTCCTGGCCGTGCAAGGGCCGCCCGGTACCGGCAAGACCTTCGTGGGAGCCCACGTCATCGGCAGGCTGGTGGCCGAGGGATGGAAGATCGGCGTGGTGGGCCAGTCCCACAACGTCGTGGAAAACCTGCTCTGCCGGGCCGTCGACACCGGCGGCGTCAGCCCCGCAGTCGTCGCCAAAAAACTGGCCGACCGCCACGAGGTGCCGTGGAACCACACACGGGACGGGGACGTCGCCGCGCTGCTCGCGGCTCCCGGCGGATGCCTGGTGGGCGGAACCGCGTGGGTCATGACCGGCAAGGAAGTTCCCGCAGGCTCCCTGGACCTGCTGGTCATCGACGAAGCCGGGCAGTTTTCCCTTGCCAACACCCTGGCAGTGTCCCGCGCGGCACGGCGGCTGCTGCTGCTGGGCGATCCGCAGCAGCTGCCGCAGGTCACGCAGGGCGCGCACCCGGAGCCGGTGGACGAGTCAGCACTCGGATGGCTCGCTGCCGGACATGCCACGCTGCCGGCCCCGCTCGGGTACTTCCTGGCTGACTCATGGCGGATGCATCCGGATCTTTGCGGCAAGGTCTCGCGGCTGAGCTACGACGGCCGGTTGCAATCCGCCCCTGCGGCGTCGCTCCGGTCCCTGGAAGGACCGGCCGCCGGGGTGGAAACTGTCTTCGTGGACCACACGGGTAACACCACCTCCTCCGTCGAGGAGGCCGGCGAAGTGCTCCGACAGGTTCACCGCCACCTTGGCCTGAAGTGGGTGTCCGGACCCGACGCGGAGCCGCGCCCCCTGGACCAGCAGGACGTGCTGGTAGTGGCCGCCTACAACGCCCAGGTCCACCTCATCCGGAAGACCTTGGCCGACGCCGGACTGCCCGGAGTACGGGTGGGCACAGTGGACAAATTCCAAGGCCAGGAAGCGCCTGTGGTCATCGTGTCCATGGCCTGTTCGGCGGTGTCGGAAGCTCCGCGCGGGGCGGATTTCCTCCTGAACAGGAACCGCATCAACGTCGCGGTGTCACGCGGCCAGTGGCGTGCCGTGATCGTGCGCGCTCCGGAGCTGACCAGCTACATGCCGCACAGACCGGCGGCCTTGGAAGAGCTGGGCGCGTTCCTGGGGCTCAGCGGGCGCTGAACTCCCGGAACGTACCCTCTGCCGCGGTAAACGACTGGTCCACCCGTTCAACTCGTCCGGGCGCGTGGCTGGAACGCAGCCAGTCGAGGAGGCTGGATACCTGCTCTTCCGGCCCTTCGGCCACCACGGAGACGGAACCGTCGGCGAGGTTTTCCACCACGCCGGTGAGGCCCAACTCCTCGGCTTTGCCCATGGTCCGGAAACGGAATCCCACGCCCTGGACCACGCCGTGGACCCGCGCGCTCATCCGCACCGCGCCGTCTGACGGACCGCTGTGCCTGCCCATGGTGCTCCCCTCCCGCGCCGGCCCCGGCTGCTCAGGTGATGATGACCTGCTAGTTGATGGTGATGTCGCGGGTGCTGTGGTTGTAGCGGATGGTCACCGTGCCACCGCTGTGGTGCAGTTCGTGGTTTGCGCCGTCGAAGGTGCCGAATGCGCCGTAGTTCTCGTCCCAGGACCGGTTGAGGGCGATCTTGAACGTGTAGTACCCGGCGGGGAGTTCAGCGCTCTTCTTCCAGAGCTGGTCCAGGAAGTCGAATTCCATTTGGGCTTCGTCGTACTGCGGTGCCCAGTTTTCCGGGGCTCCCAGGATCGTGTTGAAGTCGCCGGCTACGGCCACGGCCTCAGGCTGCGGCAGGGTTTCGACGTCGGGACCCTCAAGGGGCTCGGCGGCGGCGCCCGGAGCGGCGGCTTCAGCCGGCGCTGCCTTGCCCTTGCGCACGGCTTTCACCACGGGCTCGACGGCGTCCTCGATAACCTTCGCTGCCTTGCCCACCGCCTCGGCGGCCTTCTTCGCCGGGGTCCGCTTGGCGGTCTTCTTCGCAGCTCCCTTGTCCGCGGCCTTTGCCGCGTCCGCACCTGCGCCGGTCGCTGCTACCGGAGCGAAGCTGCGGACGAATCCGGCGGGAGCCTCGGGAACGGGAGTACCGGCCGGAACCGGGGTGCCGGCGTCGAGCGCGGTGGCGAAGGAGACCGCATCCGGGAAGGCGACCGTGGCACGCATTCCGTCCTCGGTGATGGTCCAGCCGGAACGGCCCTTGACCAGCCAGCCGGCCTTGACCAGCTTGGCCGTGGCAGCGGTGAGGGTCTTGTGGCCGCGGGGAATGCCACCGCTGAGAAGCTCGGCCTCATGCTCGTTGAACGGCACCCGGGCCGTGGCCTCGGCCAGGACCTGTCCGGCGTTCAGCGCATCGCCTGACCACACACCCTCGGTCAGGACATCCAGCACCGTCTTGAGTCGAAGGAAGGTGTTTTCTGCGGTGGACTTGGCCATGATTCCCCTTTTATAAAGCGATCGGTCTTAGGCATCTTGCCAACTGCCGGTTAATTCGCGCGACTTGAAATGGTTAACTCTGCGTGTCATGACCATCTATGAAGCGGTCATCGCAACAAGTGAGGCGGAGATCCCGGTAGGGGCTGACTGCACAACCCGCAGACATGGGTGCCGCCCTGCACTCTCCAGACACGCCTGCGGGAACCAGTTTAGCGGCATCGCGCACCGGTTGTTGCGTAGGACACAGGACAGGGCGGCAGTGCTGCGCGGCGCCCTACAGCCCGTTCAGTTCGTCCAGCAGCTGGGCCTTCCGCTCCTCGCTGGCGAAGGACGAGTGGACGGAATTCGCGGCGAGCCGGGCCCGATCGAAATCGGAGAGCTCTAAAACGTCCTGAAGCTGGGCGAAGTTATCGTCCACATAGCCGCCGAAGTACGCGGGATCGTCTGAGTTGACCGAAACGTTCAGGCCTGCGGCGAGCATGGCCGGCAGGGGATGGTCCGCGAGAGTGTCTACGGCACGAAGCCGGACGTTGGAGAGCGGGCAGACGGTCAGCGGGATGCGGGCATCGACCAGGCGTTCCACCAGGTCGGGGTCCTCCATGCAGCGGATGCCATGGTCGATCCGTTCCACGCCCAGTACATCCAGGGCCTCGATAATGTACGACGGCGGACCCTCCTCGCCTGCGTGCGCGGTCAGCCTCAGGCCCGCCTCGCGCGCCCGGGCAAAGACCCGTTCGAACTTGGCTGGCGGGTTGCCCACCTCTGCCGAGTCCAGGCCCACGGCCCCGATGGGAGCGCCCATGGCCAGCAGTGCCTCCAGGACCTCCAGCGCGGAGTCCTCCGGCAGGTCCCTCAGGAAGGCGGCAATCAGCATGGTGGAGATTCCGTAGTCCTGCATGGAGCTGGCCAGGACGGAGGCGACACCATTGACGCAGGTCTCCAACGGAATGCCACGGGACAGGTGCGCCTGCGGGTCCATCATGACCTCCGCATGCCGGACACCCGCAGCGGCAGCCCGTTCCAGGTACGCACGCGTCATGTCCGCGAAGTCCTGCTCCGTCTGCAGCACCGCCATGTTGGCGTAATAGAGGTCCAGGAAGGACTGAAGGTCGGTGAACTCGTAGCGCCGGCGCAGCTCGTCCAGACCGGCATAGGGCAAGTCGATGCCGTTGCGCTCAGCCAGGGCAAAGATCAGTTCCGGCTCCAGGGTGCCTTCGATGTGAAGGTGGAGTTCGGCCACCGGAAGCAGTTTGGCGGGAACGGCCGCCTGGTCCGGGAGCTCTGACACAGCCGGGCCATCCGCAATGTTATCCATCCGGTCAGGATAGTGCGCCCGGACGGATCGTGCCTCGTCCAGCCGACCACCAGCTTCCACCCAGGTTTGATCTCGATTTGATAACGGCCCCGCCATGTCCTAGCGTGAAGTGCATGCCCGCCCGGCGGGCCCATGAATGCCCGGCGCTGCCTTCACCCAACTGCCCAACGGCAGCAGCCGAAGTTGACCTCTATTCGTCAGGGGCGGGCAGTGGCGCGATCATCTTCGGGGACGGAGCCAGCGCTGGTGGCCTTCAGGAGCATCACCATCATGAAAAACACCACTTTCCGTACTGCCGCGCGCCGCGGGATGACCGTAGCTGCCATTTCCGCAGCAGGCCTCGCTCTCTCCGCCACTGCCGCAAACGCCACCACCAGCTCCTCCACCTGGGATGCCCTGGCCGAGTGCGAGAGCGGCGGCAACTGGTCGATCGATACCGGCAATGGCTTCAGCGGCGGACTGCAGTTCACCGACTCCACCTGGTCCGCATACGGCGGCACCGGCGCGGCATCTGATGCCACCCGCGAAGAGCAGATTGCCGTAGCTGAGCAGGTCCAGGCTTCACAGGGCTGGGGCGCCTGGCCCTCCTGTTCCGCCCAGCTGGGCCTGAGCGGCGGCGCGACGGGCACGGTCCAGGCAGCCCCGGTTGAAGCCGCTCCGGTCCAGTCAGCCCCGGTGGAGAGCGTGCCGGTACAGAACGCCCCGGTGGGCACCCCTGGCGCCGCGCACGCAGCCGAGGTGGCACTGAGCGGCGAGACCCACACCCTCGCCGCCGGCGAAACGCTGAGCATCGTGGCTGAAAAGCTGGGCATCGAAGGCGGCTGGCAGCACTTGGCCGACGCGAACGCGGACACCATCGCTGACCCGGACCTCGTCTTCGAAGGCCAGGTCCTGCAGCTCCCCGCGTAATCCAGCACCCGCGGCTGCGCCAGCAGTTGCACCGCCCGCCCAGGGCGACCCAATATCGGGCCGGCGATAGACAAATTCCGTTGGCCACAAAGCACGACGCCGGCACCCCCAAACGGAGGTGCCGGCGTCGTGCTTTAACTGTTGCTGCCCCGAACCGGGACGGCCAGGGGAAACGGATGTTGGGCCAGCGCGTCAGCCGGCTGCGGGAAGTTCCCGGACGATGCGCACTTTCCAGGCGGAGTCGTCGCTGGTATCCAGCAGCGCCACCGTGCCGTGCGCAAGGTTCAGGGCAACTCGCTTGACGGCAAGCAGTTCAAGGTAGAGCTGCTCATTCATCCGGCTGGGAGTGTCGATCATGTACTTCACGGCGTCCCGCACCTTGCGGTAGTTGGCACTGCGTTCGCGGTGCATGTGCAGTTCCAGCGCGGAGCGCTGGCGGATCCTGGGCTCGTGCCGGTTGATGAGGGTCACCGCCACATGCACGCCGACCACCAGCGCCAGCGAAACGCCGTAGATCCACCAACCGCTCGAGAGCAGGAACAGGGGGAGGTTGCCGATGGCGACGATTGCGACGATTACGCGGAGCGCTGCGATCCTGCGCACGGTGCGGGCGACTGCCGCCATGCCGTCACGGAAGCGGTGCTGCTCGTGGAGCGCGGCGGCCGGGTCCAGGGTGAACTCGTCAAGGACCAGGATGCCATTGGCCTCCGGGGCGAGCATTTGGCCGTAGCGGGGCAGCGGGGCCGGTGCTTTTTCAGGGATAAATTGGGATGCAGTAGTCATGGGAAGCTTCCAAAACGCTGGGGTGGTTGCGGAGATCTTAGTGCACCCGAAGCGCCGCCGTATGCGTGCGTCCATTATTCGGACACCTCGCGCAAGGATGTGTCCGCGGGCACTGCAATTGGAACATCGGCCGGTTGCCGTCAGACTGAATGGATGCAAACCTTCCTCCCGCACCCTGATTTCCGGCAAAGCGCCGCCGCCCTGGACACCGCCCGGCTCGGAAAGCAGCGCGTTGAGGCGCTCCAGATCCTGCGTGCACTGGTCATTCCGGAATACGGCTGGCAGACCCACCCCGCCGTGCGCATGTGGATGGGGCACGTGCCCGCGCTCACCATGTACGGGCTGGCGATGGTTGAGGAGTGGGAGCAGCGCGGCCACCCGGATAACACCCGTGCCAACATCACCGAGTTCGCGCCCCAGGCCGCCCACCCGGACTACGCTGCGAAGATCACCCTGCCGCCGTGGCTGGGTGATCCTGATTTCCACCTGAGCCACCGCTCGCGGCTGCTCCGCAAGGAACCGGCCTTCTACGGCTCCGTCTTTACCGATGCCACCCCGGACCTGGATTACGTCTGGCCCGAACCGCGGCACGAGTTCCTGCCCCAGGAGCCGGAGGGTGAGATCCTCTGGATCCTCCGTTCCCCGCACGACGATGTCGACCCCGCCACGCTGGACACGGTCGCCCTGCCCTTCGTGAACCGCAGCGCCGCTGCCGCGGCTGAGGAGTACTCCCCGGTCTACATCGAGGACGGTTCGCGCCGGCCGTCGAAGCAACCCAAGAAGGCTGCACCCAGGCCCAAGCTGAAGAAGCCCACCCGCAAGCGTCAGGCGCAGGAGGAAGCGTTCTCCACCCTTCCGGGCAAGACCCCGGTGGCTGTGCCGTTTGAAAACGGCTCCAAGTTCGCCGTGGGCCAGGTGGTGGGCCGGCCCATCACGCTGGAGGATGGCCGGTTCGGCCGGAACTTCACGGTCACCGAGATCATCGACCGATCGGCCTTCACCTACCCGGCATTGTTGCAGGACCCACGGGTGTTCTTCCCGGTGGAGGCTCCGTAATAGCATGACGATCCTCTTGGCCGGCTGCGGAGACCTGGGCGCCGAGGCAGGGCTGCGGTTCGCCGCGCAGGGGCACCGCGTTGTCGGGTGGCGGCGCAGCCCCGCGAAACTGCCGCCTGCCATCGAAGGCGTGGCGGCTGACTTGAGTGCCCCCGATCTTCCCCGGGTCCCGGCCGATACCAACGCCGTCGTAATTGCCGTGGCAGCTGACTCCCCCAGCGAGGAGGCCTACCGGGCCGCCTACCTGGGCGCTGTGAACCACGTGCTGGATGCGTTGATGCGTGACCGCGTCGCGCCGCAACGGGTCCTGTTCGTCTCTTCCACCGCGGTGTACGGCGACGCGGGCGGCGACTGGGTGGACGAGAGCACCATGCCGAACCCCGGGGGATTCTCGGGCCGGGTCCTGGTGGAGGCGGAGGACCTGCTGCATACCCGGCTGGCGGGCACCGGGACTGCGGCGGTGTCGCTGCGGCTGGGCGGCATCTACGGGCCGGGCCGCACCCGGCTCATCGACCAGGTGAAGACCGGATCCGCCGTCATCCCCCGCGACGTCCGTTACACGAACCGGATCCACCGGGATGACGCGGCAGCCTCGATTGTGCAGTTGTGCAGCATGACGGCGGACCCCGCGCCCCTCTATGTGGGGGTGGATGACGCCCCCGCGGACCTGGGCTCCGTATTGCGGTTCCTGGCAAACGAACTGGGACTCGCTGAACCGCCCGTGGGCGACGCCGGGCCTGCCCGAGGTGGCAATAAGCGCTGCCGGAACACCCTGCTGCGGAGCACCGGCGTGGACTTTGTGTTTCCCACCTTCCGTGAGGGGTACCGGAGTGTCCTGGCGGGGCACGGAACCAGGCACCCTTAGGAGAACGCCGTTAGCGGCCCCGGAAGCTACCGGACGGCTGCCGTGGCAGCCACCCGGTGACACGTCAATGTCCCCGTCCGGGCGGGTTGTCCACATAGGGAAATTGGCCGGTGACGGCGGGCGCTGCCGTTTGACAGGGTTGAGTCGTGGAAGCATTCGGGCAAGCTCTTGCGGGGAATGGCGCGGACGACGCCGGCACGCGGCTTGGCGTGCCGGGCCGCCTTCACGCCGTGGCCGTCTCCGATTTCGGGGGCGCTGACCCGGCTGAACCGGAGCTGGGCCCTGATCTGGCCCGTTGGGTGGAGCGCGCTGGTGTCCTGATTTCGGCGGCAACTTCCGTGGCGTCGGCGTCGCTGGATGCGGTGTCCTACGTGGAGGCTGCCCACACAGCCGGCATGGTGGAGGAACTCGCCCGGAGGGTGGAATACCTCCAGCTTCTGGCGGCGGGCGCAGTGGAGCGGACCCGGACCCGGGCCATCAGTGTGGCAAATGCAGCAAGCGCAGCGGGCCGGCCGGACGGGACGGCCAGGACTTCCCCCGCGGACGACGGTTGCCGGGACGCTTCCGAATTCCTCCGAATCAGCCTGCGGATCCCCAGGCAGGAAGCGCGCCGCCGGCTGGCCTTGGCGTGCCAGGTCCTGCCAGCCACCGCCCTGACGGGCGAGATTGTCCCGGCCTCCCGAAGCCATCTGGCTGCCGCACTTATGCCAGAGGTCTGTGGCCCTGAGCAGCTGCCCTCCCCCGACACGGCGGACGAAAAACTGCCCCGCCTGGCCGCGCCACAAATGTCCTCATACGCCGGAACCGTCATCAGCGCCACTTTGGACCGGCTTGAACAGCTCACCACTCCGGCGGTCCTGGACCGGATCGAACAAGACCTGAGCCGGACCGCAGGGTCCGCCGACCCGGACTTCCTGGTACGGGTGGCCCGGCGCTGGGCCGAGACCGTCGACGCCGATGGCACCGAGCCCAGCGAAGAGGCCCTTCGCCAAATCCAGGGTGCGTTCATCCGGAAGCCCCGGCACGGCCTTCACCACATCGAGGTATTCGCCACCACCGACCAGTTCGAGCACCTTCTCACGGTCATGAACGCGGCGACCAATCCGCGGGCGAACGTCGAGGCAGGTGGGGCCAAGGAGGCGATGGAACCCCGGAGCTTCTCCGACGGCAAACCTCCCGGGGCCGAGGTCCGGCTCGACCTTCGCTCCCGCCCGCAGAAGCAGCTGGATGGGATCGTAGCTGCGGTCAAGGCGGGACTGTCCACCGATGCACTGCCGGCAACTGGTGGGCGCAGGCCGCAAATTATGGCCACGGTCCACTACAGGGACCTGTTTCCGCAGGAGCCTCATGTGGGGGCCGGCACCGGAGCGTTCGCCTTCACAGGACCGGTGGCCGCCGCGAGCCTCCGCAAGCTGGCGTGCGACGCGGACATCCTTCCGGTCCTCTTGGGTTCCAGCAGCGAAGTCCTCGACCTCGGCCGCAGGACAAGGCTGTTCACGACGGCGCAGCGGACTGCGCTGACGGCCCGCGACCAGGGCTGCACGTTTCCCAACTGCACCATGCCCGCTCCCTGGTGCGAGGCACATCATGTCCACTACTGGTCCCGGGGCGGCGCCACGTCGGTAGACAACGCTGCGTTGCTTTGCTCCCATCACCACCACGTCATCCACAAGGAGGAGTGGGGTATCACCATGCGCAACGGCATCCCGTGGTTTACCCCGCCGGGCCATATCGATCCCAGGCGGACGCCCCAGCGGAACCGGTATTTCAGTCCGCCGCCGCTGCCGAGGTCCACTTAGCTTTTTGCGCGGCTTTTATGGCTCTCCGGTCGCTTCGTCCTGCCAGCCGAAGCCTTCACGGAAGGTTGCTACCAAAGTTCCCACTCCGGCTTGCAGTGAGTTGGACGGGTCAAAGTAAAGGGACCCCTCCGTGGCGCGGCTGTGTCCGATGAGCTGTTCGGCTTCGAGCTTGGCTTCGGGGACCGTGGCACCGACGATGCCGGTGCGTGCAGGCAGCTCGGAGGCATGGACGTGTTCGGCGCGGGTCTCTGACAACGGGATGGTCGTGCCGGAATTGATCTCATCATGGGGAAACTCGAACTCGTCCGCACCGGCAGGGGCAGGAATTGTGTACTCCAGGAAATAGGTCATACGCCCACCATTACAGAAAAACCCGCACTGCCGAAAGTCGAACACCGCTCCTATACTTGCGGCATGTTGATGTCGTTGTGGTTCGGCGTCATTGCATCCAGTGCCCTGTTGCTGGGTGCCCTCATCGGTGTACGCTTCGAGCTTCCAAAACGGCTGCTGGCCATGCTTCTGGCTTTCGCTGCCGGTTCGCTCATTACTGCCTTGGCGTTCGAACTGTTCCAGGACGCCTACGAACGCGGCGGCATCATCAGGGCTGCCGCAGGCTTGCTGCTGGGGGCCGTGGTTTTTACTGTGCTCAGCGCATTCCTTGACCGCTGGGCCCAGCCAGGACCCGCGGAAGAGGCCGCCCCTGCGGACGAGGTGCGAGGCAGTGCGAAGCTGGACACGGGAGCCGCCGTCCAGGAGAAGCCTGCAACCGCAGCCTCAACGCAGGGCGCCGCCGGGCTGGCCTTGCTGGCGGCAGTAACCCTCGATGGAGTTCCGGAGAACATAGCGCTCGGGGTCTCACTGGGGGAAGGGACCGGCGGGCTGGCGCTGTTGGCGGCCATCTTCGTCTCGAATCTCCCCGAGGCGTTGGTCGGAGCGGCATCGATGCGCAGCCAGGGCCGCTCCGCCGGGAGCATTATCGGGCTCTGGGTGGCTTGTGGCATCCTGCTGGTGGCCGCCGTCGTCATTGGCGCCGGCCCACTGAGCGGGACAGACCCGGAAGCCATCTCCCTGCCATTGGCGTTCGCCGCCGGGGCCGTGATCGCTTCGCTCGCGGACACCCTGATGCCCGAAGCCTACGAACACGGAGGTCCGGCGGTGGCACTCAGCACTGCGGCCGGCTTCGTCCTCGCCTTCGTGCTTTCGCTCGCCTGACATCTAGCCCGACGGGCGACTACTTACCCAGGCCAGCCCTGCGAAGCGCCTCAGCCATGGCCGTGTTGGCCGGATCCGGATCCGGATCCGGATCCGGGACCGCCCTGCCGGGGGCCTTTCCGGGAGCCTTTCCGGGGGCCCGTGAAGGCTTCTTGCCGGATCCCGTTCCGGGCCTTTGGGCCAGACCCGTGCCGGATCCCTTCGGGCCCGGCTGCCCGACACGGGAGTCATTTCCGCGCTGCCGCGAGGCATTGCCGGAAACGGCACCGGGCTCGTCGTCGAGCCTCAAGGTCAGCGAGATCCGCTTACGTTCAGGGTCCGCTGCCAGGACCTTGACGCGGACAACCTGGCCGGACTTGACCACCTCACGGGGGTCGGCGACGAACCGGTCGGCCAGCGCCGAAACGTGCACCAGTCCATCCTGGTGAACACCGACGTCCACGAAGGCACCGAAGGCCGCCACGTTGGTGACCGTCCCTTCAAGCACCATTCCCGGCCTGAGGTCCGAGATCTTCTCAATGCCTTCAGAGAACGTTGCCGCAGCAAAGGCCGGGCGGGGATCGCGCCCGGGCTTGTCGAGTTCCGCCTGGATGTCCCGGACGGTGGGCAGCCCAAACGTGTCGTCCACGAATGCGGCGGGATCCAGCGAAGCGGCAGGCGCCGAGCCGGCGGCCGCGCGGATCCGCCGCGCCACAGCGTACGCCTCAGGGTGCACGCTGGACGCGTCCAGGGGCTCGGCTCCCCCCGTGATGCGCAGGAACCCGGCGCACTGTTCAAAAGCCTTCGCACCTAGCCGGGGGACCTTCTTCAAGTCTGCGCGTTTGGCGAAGGGGCCGTTCTGGTTGCGGTACGCCACGATGTTCTGGCTAAGGAGCGGCCCGACGCCGGCCACCCGGCTCAGGAGCGCCGGCGAGGCTGTGTTCACGTCCACGCCAACGGCATTCACGCAGTCCTCCACCACAGCGTCCAGGCTGCGGTCCAGTTTCGCCGCCGTGACGTCGTGCTGGTACTGGCCCACGCCAATGGATTTCGGGTCGATCTTGACCAGCTCGGCCAGCGGGTCCTGGAGGCGCCGGGCAATTGATACTGCACCGCGCAAGGACACATCCATTCCGGGCAGCTCGGCGGCGGCGAGCGCGGAGGCCGAGTAGACGGAGGCGCCAGCCTCGGACACCACGAGCTTTTGTGGCTTCCGGTCCACGTCCGGCAGCAGTTTGATGAGGTCAGAGGCCAGTTTGTCCGTTTCGCGGGAGCCGGTGCCGTTGCCGATGGCGATAAGTTCGACGTTGTGCTGCCGCGCCAGCCGGGACAGGGCGGCGAGGGCTTCGTCCCATTTCCTGGCCGGTGCGTGCGGGTAAACAGTATCCGTCGCCACCACCTTTCCGGTCCCGTCCACAACGGCTACCTTCACGCCGGTGCGCAGGCCGGGGTCCAGTCCCAGGGTTGAGCGGTTGCCGGCCGGGGCAGCGAGGAGGACGTCGCGCAGGTTGGCGGCGAAGACGCGGACCGCCTCGTCTTCCGCGGCGGCAAACATCCTGCCGCGCAGGTCAGCCGTGAGACGGGCCAGGACGCGGGAACGCCAGGCCAGCTGGGCGGTCTGCACCAGCCAGGCATCGGCCGGCCGGCCGCGGTCGGCAACCCCGAGGAACCTGGCTACCGCAGACTCGTAGCGGGTGCGGGCGGCGGCCAGGGCGCCGTCGTCCGCGGGGTCTGCTTCAGCCAGATCGAGGTCAAGGATCCCGTCCTTCTCACCCCGAAGCAGCGCCAGCACCCGGTGGGAAGGCATGCCGGCGGGGGCCTGCGCGAACTCGAAGTAGTCGGCAAATTTTTGACCTTCAGACTCCTTGCCCTTCTTCACCCGGGAGACGAGCCTCCCCTGGGTCCACAGCCGTTCGCGGAGGGTCTCGGCAAGGTCTGCATCCTGCGCGGCACGCTCCACGAGGATGGAACGGGCTCCGGCAAGAGCGGCCGCAGAGTCATCGATGGCGTGCTGTGCATTGCGGTACTTGGCGGCCTCACGCTCGGGGTCAAGGTCCGGATGCTTGACCAAGGCGTCCGCGAGCGGTTCCAGCCCGGCTTCGCGCGCGGCCTGTGCCTTGGTCCGGCGCTTGGATTTGAACGGGAGGTAGATGTCCTCCAACCGGGACTTGGTGTCAGCGGAGAGGATTGCCTTCTTCAGTTCGGGCGTCAGCTGGCCCTGCGCGTCAATCGCATCGAGGATAGTACGACGGCGGTCCGCCAGTTCGCGGAGGTAGCGGAGGCGTTCGTCGAGCTCGCGGAGCTGGCCGTCGTCCAGCGTCCCGGTGGCTTCCTTGCGGTAGCGGGCAATAAACGGAACGGTGGATCCGCCGTCGAGCAGTTCGACTGCCGCTTTGACCTGCCATGGCTTTACGCCGAGCTCATCGGCCAGCTGGGCGTGGATTGCCCCGTCTGGGCGGTCTGTCGACGTTGACGTTGGGGCTGGGGTGCGCGGCAGTTGGGTCACCAGAACATCTTGCCGTATGCGTCCTGCGCGCTCCACCGGGGCGCCAGGTCTCCTGCTGCTGGGGGCTGTTCCGCTGCGGCACCAAAAGTGCTGTGATGGAACTGCCGTCACCGGCTCCGCTGCTCGAGGAAGAGGCACCCATGAGGGAACTGCTGGTCGTATTTCAAGAGGGGTTCGAGGACGCCAACATCACCTTGACGGTCAATGGCAAGCAGGCGCGGAGGGATGTTGGGGTGTCAACAAATCCTATTCTGGGCATCGCTGCGGAAGTCTCGGTGGAGCTCCCGGCAAAGGGCGCACAGGTGGGAGTGGAGGTCACTAACCGCGGGCTGAAGGCCATCAAGAAAGTCACTGGCAGGCCAAGGAGCGTCCTCGTTTCCGTCGAGGACGGAAAACTGGTGATGCGGGAGGGGACCGGCCGGGAAGCGTTGCTTTAAGGGCTACCCGGCCGGCAGGTCAGCCCCGGTAGGCCGGGTAGTCCGTGTAGCCCTCGGCGCCCGAGGCGTAGAAGGTGGCGGCGTCCGGCTCATTCAGCGGCAGGCTTTCCCGCCAGCGGCGGGCGAGATCCGGGTTGGCGAGGGCGGGCCTGCCCACCACCACGGCATCTGCGTGGCCGGAGGACACCAGACCGGCTGCCTCGTCCCGCGTAGTGACAACAGCGAAGCCGGTGTTCACCAGAAATGTGCCGCTAAAGCGGGCGCGAAGGTCCTGCACCAGCTCGCCCGATGGGTCGTGGTGGAGGATGCTGAGGTAGGCGAGGTTCAACGGTGCGATGCTGTCCACGAGCACTTCGTAGGTGGCGCGGACATCACCCCGGTCCGTTTCGGCAATGCCCTGGACGTTGTGCTCGGGCGAGATGCGGATACCCACCCGGTTGGCACCCAATGCGGCCACCACCGCGTTAACGGTTTCGATGACGAAGCGCGCCCGGTTCTCCGGAGAGCCGCCGTAGCTGTCGGTCCGGACGTTCGAGTTGGGCGCCAGGAATTCGTGCAGAAGGTAACCGTTGGCGGAGTGGAGTTCCACGCCATCGAACCCTGCCTCCACAGCATTAAGCGAGGCTGTGACGATTTCCTGGATGACCACCGGAAGTTCATCCGTGGTCAGGGCATGCGGCACGGGGTACGGCTGCTTGCCCGACGGGGTGCGGACTTCGCCCTCGATGGCCACCGGGCTGGGCGCGACAACGTTCTGGCCGCCCGTGATTTCAGGGTGCGAGACCCGGCCTCCGTGCATGATCTGAGCGAACATGCGGCCGCCCTCGGCGTGCACGGCGTCCGTGACCTTCTTCCAGCCGGCGATCTGATCTCCAGTCGCGATGCCGGGCTGGCCGGCGTAGGAGCGGCCGGCGATAGTGGGATAGATTCCCTCGCTGATGATGAGTCCCAACGAAGCACGCTGACGGTAGTGTTCCGCCACGAGCGACCCGGGAATGCCGGCCTCACCGGCTCGGAGCCGGGTCAGGGGCGCCATGACCAGACGGTTGGGAAGCTCGAGTTCGCCAAGGATCAAAGGGGAAAACAGCATGCGCGGTTCCTTTCAGGGACAGAAGCGGTACTGCCATTGCCAACCTCACGGACCGGGCTGCTATTCCGGGTGGGACAGGGGTCACAGGGGTGGGCCGGACGCCCGAAAGGTTTTAGGCAACGCCAGTTCCTACGAACCCGGACAACCCTGCCCACTCGGATTCACGTTGCAGTCGTCTGCGTAGTTACGCGTGATTGAACGCCAAACGCTGATCGTTTGGGGGGCGGCACTGAACTGGCCTTCTCCAGGAATCGGCAGCGGAGGTCCGTCGTTGACGGAGTACGTCCCCCGGAAACTGGTGGTCATGACGACTTGGAAGTCCCCTGTAGCCCCGTAGGCGTGGCTGGTCCTGGTTTTCTCACCCCAGCGATCCTGCGGTAAGGGTCCGCCCATGGAAGGCTGGGGCCCAAAGACCGCTCCATCGCCGTAATTCCATGTGTACTGAACTGGCGTGGCCACGACATGAACCTTCTGGCCGAACATGGTGATGTCGAACTGTTGCTCTCGAGCGTCAGCGTAGAAATTGGTCTCCGCTCCCCGCAGCGTGTGCGGGCTCGGCTGGGCAACGACGGCTCCAGCGTCAACCGGCAGGGCTTCGAATCGTTTCTGGATGGCACCGGCAATCCGCGGAAGAACGTCTTCCGGCTTCGGATCATAAAGGCATGTGGGACCCGAATGGCGAGCCCAGACAGCACCCGGAACCCCTCGGGGCTTCGACAGCCACACAACCGGGATTCCGTCCTCATCGTTGGGGCCGTTGGTACATTTCAGTTGAGTGCGGAGGCACACCGAGTCGAAATCCCCGTCGCCCAAGTGGCACTGCAGCTCGTATTTGTAATCGTTTGGGTCCGTGGGTGCTTGGCCTGGAGCCAGCCGCACCGGAAACCCGGTTTCCTTGTCAAGGATCCATTTGTCTGCGCCAACATGAATCCCACGGTCTACGTAACCAAAATCGATTTTCTTCTCATCGCCAGCCACCGCCTCGTCCGCCAAGACCAGTTCTCCGCTGGTACTGATGAGAATCAACGCAAGTAGTGCCGCGCCCAGGCTACGCTTATTCATCGCGTCTAGCCTATGAATCCGATCTCATCCATGGCCCAGCCGTCAGGGCCAAAAGTGGCACTTGCGCGGCTACCACTGTTAGTGGAGGGCGTCGGATCTTGATACAGAGTTCCGTCCGGCCTTCTTATTTCAACATCCTGCTGAATTACCTGCACGACTGAATATGCGTCCTGTCCCGGCGCAAGCCGGGCCGTTATGGCAGGAGTCTCAATCTTGCCCCCGACCACCCAACGGCCCTCGCCCCATGCTTCCTCAATACCTTCACGAAGGCCAGCGCAAAAACGGCACCCCGGCGCAGAAGCACCCGCGAGAGGTCGGGTATCACCAGTCTGATAGCCGTAGTCGAGAAGCTGATACCAATACTTGGTAAACGCTTCCAGCCCCTCTTTAGTCTTCGTCTTTGCGACGGCCGGAAGTACTGGCACCGGCACATTCTGCGCCGGCCCGGATGCACTGGCCGGTTTATAGGCAGGAGCGGCCGTCAGGGTCGGCATCGGGGAGGGTGAAGCGCTCGCTGCCGCAGACTGGGTGCTCTCGGGGCTGGCTGCGGGACCAGGTGCAGGGCCAGCGCATCCAGCGAGCATCAACGCCGCTGCCGCAACCACTGCGACGCCGCCAAGCGATGCATGCTTAGAGATAACGTGCGTTGTCATGGGCCGCTACTCCCCCAATAGTCTTCAAAACGGCGTGCTCCGGACGGTGATTCAAGAGTAGCCCAGCTCACATTCCCTCAGTCAAAGTTATCCACAGCCACTCGTCCTCGGTTCTACCACCCCGGCGGCCTAGGAGGAAGTCACATTCGGATGCCGCTGCGAGGCAAACCGCAATACAAACCCTTCCCCGCCGGCTTGTGGCCCTCCAACAAAAACAGCCCACCCACCCCAAACTACGGTCAGAAAGAGAGACTCACTGCCCCACCAGTTAAGGAACCTCAATGACGATGCCCCCGCAGCAACTCACCCACCCGATCCTCGAAACAGCGCGCCGGCAGGTCCTCGAAGACGGGGTCGGCCTCAGCGAGGCGCAGCTCATCGACGTCCTCCGCCTCCCGGACGAGGCCCTACCGGCCGCCCTGGACCTGGCCCACCAGGTCCGCCTCCGACACTGCGGGGTAGACGTCGAAGTCGAAGGCATCATCTCGATCAAGACCGGCGGCTGCCCGGAAGACTGCCACTTCTGCAGCCAGTCCGGCCTCTTCGATTCCCCCGTCCGCAGCGTCTGGTTGGACATTCCGGAACTGGTCAAAGCAGCGAAGGAAACCGCCGCCACCGGCGCCACGGAGTTCTGCATCGTCGCCGCCGTCCGCGGCCCGGACATCAAACTGATGAACCAGATCAAGTTCGCCATCGACCGCATCAACGAGGAAGTGGATATCAACATCGCCTGCTCCCTGGGCATGCTGACCCAGGGCCAAGTGGACCAGCTCAAAGAATGGGGTGTGCACCGCTACAACCACAACCTCGAAACAGCACGCAGCTACTTCCCCAAGGTCGTCACCACCCACACCTACGAGGAGCGCCTCGAAACCTGCAACATGGTCAAGGACGCCGGCATGGAACTGTGCTGCGGAGCCCTGATCGGCATGGGCGAAACAGTCGAACAGCGCGCCGAACTCGCCGCCCTCGAACCCCACGAAGTTCCGCTCAACTTCCTCAACCCGCGCCCCGGAACCCCGCTGGAAAACCAGGAGATTATGGACGGCAAGGACGCCCTGCGCGCCATCGCCGCCTTCCGCCTTGCCATGCCCCGCACGGTCCTCCGCTACGCTGGCGGCCGCGAACTCACCCTCGGCGACCTCGGCACCCGCGAAGGCCTCCTGGGCGGCATCAACGCGGTCATTGTCGGCAATTACCTCACCACCCTGGGCCGCCCCGCAGACGCCGATCTCAGCCTCCTCGTGGACCTCAACATGCCCATCAAGGAACTCCAGAAGACCCTATGAACCGTCCCGTGACCGTTCCCCAAACGCCCGCCGCACCGCGTTATTGCGGGCACTGCGGCGGGGACCTGCAGGAGGAAGCGTACGACGGCGGCGTTGTCCCGCCGTCGTACGCCCACCAGGCAGCCGCCCACCCAGGGTGCGCCCACCACCTGGAAATGGAACCGCCCCGGTACTGCGGCGAATGCCGCCGGCGCCTGAAAGTGCAGGTGTCCCCGCTCGGGTGGCGCGCGGAATGCAGCCGGCACGGCATGATCCTTTCCTGACAGGCACAAGATGAAAGAAGGGACTTCCGGCACTGGCAAACTTCTACCGAACGTAGAAGGATGAGTCCATGATGTTCGAACATGCAGATGCAAATCCCGTACTGGAACTCAACGACGAGCAGTCCTGGAAGCTGCTGGAAGGCACAAGGCACGGCCGGCTGGTGGTCTCCGTGGCCGGCGAACCTGACATCTTCCCCGTCAATTACCTGGTTTCCAACCGGAAGGTGTACCTCCGGACGGCGCCGGGAAAC
Source organism: Pseudarthrobacter sp. NPDC092439 (assembly GCF_044754945.1). NCBI lineage: Bacteria > Bacillati > Actinomycetota > Actinomycetes > Micrococcales > Micrococcaceae > Pseudarthrobacter > Pseudarthrobacter sp. NPDC092439. Next base: position 100,463 of record NZ_JBIVQB010000007.1, on the reverse strand, counting down.
AAGCTCGCCCAGCTGACCATCAACGCCAAGGTTCTGTTCGAAACAGACGGCATCCTCTCCGAGGAGGCCTGGTCCGTCGTCCTTCGCGGCACCGCCCGGGTGCTGACCAACTCGAGCGAACTCGCCGCCGTGGAGGAACTCGGCCTGAAGACGTGGGTGCCCACCCTCAAGGACTTCTATGTGGAGATCGAGCCGGTCTCCATCAGCGGCCGCCATTTCGTTTTCGGCGAGCAGCCCGAGCGGGAGATCTGAATCCTCCTAGACTGGATCCATGGCGGACAAGCTCACACCTGAGCAGCGCAGCTGGAACATGTCCCGCATCCGGGGCAAGGACACGAAGCCGGAGCTGCTGGTGCGCCGGCTGCTGCACGCCAAGGGCTACCGTTACCGGCTCCACGGGCGGGCCGGGAGCCGCCGCCTTCCGGGCAACCCGGATCTTGTGTTCGCCGGCCGACGCAAGGTCATCTTCGTCAACGGCTGTTTCTGGCACTTCCACGACTGCCGCGCGGGCCTGCACGCTCCTCAAGCGAACGCCGCCTTCTGGGAGGCCAAGCGCACCCGCACCCGGGAGCGCGACGCCCGCCAGCGCAGCGAACTCGAGGCCGCGGGATGGGAAGTGCTCACGGTATGGGAATGCCAATTGAAGGACAGTTCGGCGTTGGAGAACCGACTGGTGCAGTTCCTGGACCTCCACCTCAACATAAGCCCGCAATCCCATCAAGAAACCCACAATTCTCTGCCGGACCATCCCCAGGCCCCGGGATCGGACCTACCCTGAGATGGAGCGGAGGGCCTCCGCCGACCGCTTTGTTCCCCGGCTGGTCTCGCCGCAGGACACCGGACCCGAAAGGACCGTCGTGGGCGCAGCTGATGATGTCTCCAGGCCCTTGGTGGACCAGTCCGTGCTGGACCGGTTGCGCGAGGAGCTGGAAGATGACGAAGGTTATTGCAGGATGTTCGTGGCTGACTTCATCCAGTGCCTGCCGCAGCGGATCGGCCGGCTTCGCCTGGCGCTCACCACCGGGGATCTGGACGGGTCAGTGGATGCGGTCCTGAGCCTGAAAACCTCCAGCCAGATGGTGGGCGCCGAGCGCTTGGCCGGCCTGGCCACCGAGCTGGAAAGCGAGATCCGCACGGAAGCCCGGGAAGCCGACGTAGCGGTGGCCCTCCCCCGGCTCGCAGCCTCGTTTCTGCGGCCCATCAGCCAGTGCAGCCGGCTGACCACACACCGGCTCCAGACTCAGTGTTCGGCCGGTGGCCCGCCCGGCGCCAAGCGGTAACCCACGCCGCGGACCGTCTGCAGCCAGCGGGGGTGCTGCACCGAATCGCCCAGCTTCTTCCGGAGGTTTCCCATATGGACTTCCACGGAGCGTTCGTCCGCCTCGCTGATATAGCTTCCGACGTCGTAGTCCTCCTCCCGCAGGCGCCGGACCAGGTCCGCTTTGGTGCGGACAGTCCGGCCGGCTTCCAGGATGGCGCGAAGGAGTTCGAATTCGGTGCGGGTCAGGTGCATTTCCTCCCCGTCGACGGTCACCGTGCGGGAAGCGTAACTGAGTTCAAGGCCGTTGTGGCTGTAATGCCGGTCGCCGTTCTCCACCGGATGCACAGGGTCCGTGCCGCCGGCGCGTGCAGCGGCTCCGGAAAGCCCGACGGCGGCGGCATCACCGGAGGCTCCGGCACCGGCCGGGATGGGCACGGCAGCCCGGGGCCGGCGCATCATCGCAGCCACGCGGGCCCGCAGTTCGCGCGGACGGAACGGTTTAGTGAGGTAGTCGTCGGCACCGGATTCCAGCCCGATCAGCGTGTCCAGCTCTTCGGCCCGCGCGGTGAGCATCACGATGTAGGCATCAGAGAATTCGCGGATCTGCCGGGCTACTTCGAAACCGTCGATATCCGGCAGCCCCAGGTCCAGGGTGATCACGTCGGGGCTTAGCCCGCGGGCGGCGGCAACGCCTTCCGCTCCGGAGCTCGCGACAGTCACCTCAAACCCGGCCTGGGTCAGCACCGTCCGGACCAGCTCCCGGATATCCTGATCGTCCTCAATGACAAGTCCCACTCGTGCGTCACCCATAGCGTCCCCTCACAAGCCAACGTCAGCAGTATAACTGTCACCTGCCCCGCTGCTCCGTGCTTGCCGCACCACTTCGCCCCAGGATTGCTGCGCAAGGTCCGAAATGGCCGCCAGGATTTCCGACGGCGGCCGGGAAAGGTCCAGGGGAAACTCCACAATGTCAATGTCGGTATTGAGGATTCGGCGCAGTTTGACCTCCCCCGCACCGGCATACACCAGCCACGCTGTGGGCACCGCGAGGGCCGTGCAGTGCGCCAGCATCTGGTAATGGTCGGCCGTCAGGGAGGCGCCCGTGTCCGTGGCTGCTTTGTATTTGGCGTTGTACACAACCACCGGCCGACCACCCAGCAGGTGCACCACGTCCGGCCGCACCGAGAGCCGATCGGCGTCCCGCACGGCTTCGCTGAGCAGGGCGTTGTATTTAAGCCGCAGTTCTCCCGGGAACGCGGACATCGCCTCGCGGAGGGCCGCCCCTACGAAGTCCCGGAACACCTCCCCCATGTCCACAACAAAGGAAGCGGTCTGCTGTTTCCCCTCCCCTGACTCGGCAGAGGAATTTCGCAGGATGAGTTCGGCCAGGCGCAGAACCGGGTGGTAACGGAGGTTCATCCGGGTGGGTCTCCACGGCGGCAGTGGGGCGCCGGCGGGGAGGCGCGTGACGGCGTCGAGCTTTCCCTTGAGCTGGCGCAGCCTGCTCAGCACTTCCGGCCGGACCCGCGGCACCTGCCCCATGCGTTCCAGCGCTGCCCGGAGGATGCGGTTCTCCGCGATGTCCTCGGTGAATTCGTCGTACGACACTTCCAGCGGCACCAGCATCCCCGGGCGGCGGGAGATCTGGTCCGAAATCCGGATCCGTCCCTTCACGGTCCGGAGTGATTCGTCCACGGTCAGGTAACCCTGCAGCACGCCGCGGCCCAGCGCGCGCTCGGCCAGCTTGGCCAGCGATTCGGCCAGCGCCCCCCACAGGTCTTTCTCCTCCACCGCCGCCACGGTGTCGGGCCGGAAGCCCTGGTCGCCGGCATAGCTGAGGAGGAACAGCAGGCGGCTCAGGTCCAGCCGGTCCTTGGGCCGAACATCCAGCTGGACAGTGGGTGTGCGGACCGATCCCACCTTGCCCACCGGTTCGAGCCGGTACAGTCCCATCCCCATGGGCGAGGCCTTGGCCAGGCCGCTGGAGTTCAGAAAGGAGGCACTGGCCGGATCCAGCCGCTCCACGATTCCGCGGGAAAGTTCGTCCAGTACCAGGTGCCGGACCGTTCCACCGGGTTTAACCCGTTGCAAGGCGCCCCAGCAGCTGTTCCAGTCCGAATCGCTCCTCCAGCTGCGCCCGTGTCAGCTGGCCGTGATAGTGCTCCTCGAGCAGCGGCATGAGCTCGTACTTCCAGATCCGGCGCAGCCCGGCCGGGGTCTGGGCCGCCGGTTTCATGAAGTAGGACGGGCCGATCATCAGGTCCCGGTCCCACTCGTCGATGGCCGCGTTCAGGGCATCCAGCAGCAGCGCGGGCGTCAGGTCCAGCTTCCGTGCCTGAAGGAACCGGAGCAGTGATCCCTTCACTGGCTCCGTCTGCGGGTGAAGCTCGATAAAGGAGAAGCGGCGGCGGATCGCGGCATCCATCATGGCGATCGACCGGTCGGCCGTGTTCATGGTGCCGATGATGTACAGGTTGTCCGGCAGCGTGAACGGCTCGTTGGGGCTGTACTGCAGGTAGATCCGGTCGTCCCGGTACTCCAGAAGGAAGTACAGCTCGCCAAACACCTTTGCCAGGTTGGCCCGGTTCATCTCGTCGATGATCAGGAAGTACGGCTTGTTCTCGTTCCCCGGCTTGGCAGCTTCCTCGGCCAGGCGGCGCAGCGGCCCTGCCACGAGTTTGAAGGAAACCTGGCCTTCGTCCGTCTTGTCCGGCCGGTAGCCTTCGAAGAAGTCCTCGTAAGCGTAGGACGGGTGGAACTGCACCAGCTTTACCCGCTCATCCGTGGTGTCATTGGCGAGTTCCGCGGCAAGGTGCTTGGCCAGGTACGTCTTTCCGGTGCCGGGCGGGCCATAAAGGACCAGTTGCCGGTTTTCCTCCAGCAGGTCCGCGATCTCCTGGAGGGGCTCAAGCTCCATGTGCAGCGACGCGGCGAACTCAGGCGTCAGCGGGCGGAAACCTTCCTGCACCACCGGGATGAGGCCGGTGGCCTCCACGTCCTCGTCCGGTTCTGCCTCGGCTTCGGCCGGCACCAGGGCCTGCAGCGCCTGCACCACCCGGGTTACGTCCACCACGATGCCGGGCGTCGCCAACTGCCGCTGCACATGGCGGGGCAGGTCCGTGGTGGTGTGCCCTTCATCAAACCAGCGCACCTTCCGGCGCAGCCGCCGGTTGTCGTCGTTGTGCTCCGGCTCGCCGAGCACCACACCCAGCCGCACCGCACCCGAATGCTGGTACAGCACCAGGTCGCCGGGCTTCATCACGGTCAGGAAAGCGAAGACGGCGGTCTTGGTATCTTCGCGCTCCACATAACCCAGGTGCTTATAGTCCTCGTCCACAGAATGCTGCACCAGCCCGGCAGTAACGCCGGGGTCAAGCAGGCGGAGATGTTCGACGTCGAGGGTCACCTTCTCCTCGCCACGCCAGGCCGTGAGCAGTTCGGTGTTGTCACTGTGCGTGCGAAGCAGCCACGCCCGCCGCCCGGGGTCCCCCACCTTGCGCCACTGGCTCACCAGCTGCCGGGAATACCAGTCGATGCGCTGGCCGGCCTGCTCGTCCAGGTGCCGGCGGATCCGGTGGATGTCCGCGGTGATGTCTTCCTCGGCGTCGCCCTTGGCACCCCCGACCAGGGAGGCGAAGGCATCCCGGATCTCCTGGCGCTCCACGTCAGCCACCACGGGCTCGAAGTAGCTGGGCCAAGTAAGGAACTCGATGCTGCGGCGGATCGCCGGCTGGTCGTCCGGCGTAGCCGCGGCCAGACGGTGGAATGCGAGAGGGTCATGCAGCGCAGCGGCGATGGCCTGCGTGGGCTGCTGGTCCACGTGCTGCACGAACCGGCACAGCCACTTCAGGTGGTCCCAGATGGTCCAGTTGAACTCTGCCGTCCGGTCCCTGATGACGCCGTGGTCCGTCATGCCCTGGTACAGCTCCTCGGGCAGTTCCAGCGGCGGTTCGAGCCAGGACGCGGCCTCCGCCACCCGGGCCCGCTTGACCTTCAGGGACTTCACCTCGTGTGCCAGCGGAAGGGACTGCAGGAAGAGCAGCTCAACGGCCAACTGCTTGGCCTCGCGGGAGGCACCTTCGAGGTTGTGCCGGAGGTTGGTCATCATGGGAGCCTTGGGGTCCGGAGTGCCCCGCTCCAGCCGTTCCAGCAACTCCGCGGCGGCGTCCGCAGTCCAGGTCAGGGTCCGGCCGTCCAGCGCGGAGGGCTTGCCCAGCATCCCCGGGCCCAGCACAAACCATGCCGCGTCCTCAATCTCGCGTGAGATACCTGGGGCACGTGTCATGGCAGCAGTTGAGACGGGGGTCATGTTTCAAATTTACAGGGTCAAACTGGACAGCCGCTCAAAACCGCCGGCAGGAGCCCGGCAGCAGGCCTCAGACGTGCGGAACCGGCCGTTTGCGTCCCAGGACGAAGTAACCCATCGGGCCCACGAAGTTAATGAAGGATGCTGCCCGCCACGCAGCCTTGGGCCCATTGATCAGTTCGGCCGGCCGGCGCGAAATATCCCGCTGGGCCGCCAGCAGCAGCGAAACCTGCGCAATGCCCACCAGGATGAACCCGGCGCGCGCCGACGGCGACATTTCTTTCCAGGTCTTCTTCTGTGCCATGTCGGGACTCCTTCATTCTCGGGTGATGCCTATTGTCCGACACCAGGTGACTCCCGCACAGTGCCTTCCGCCTCTAATGGGTGAAGGGCGCCAGCCGTTCCTTCTGCTCCGGCGTGAGCCGCTGGACCCGGCCGGAGGCTTCATCCACGAAAGCCAGGTGGCTGCTGGCTTTGACGCATTCCTCACCCGTGACGGGATCCTTGATGAGGTAGTGGATGTCGAAGCTTGCCCCCTTCACGGCGCCGATCCACACCTCCACCACGGCGGGGATGTTGCGGTATTCCAGGGTGCGGACGTAGCGGATCTTGTGGTCCACCACCAGCGCCATGGTCCCCTGCGGGACGTCGTTGAACAGGGAGACCTGCGGTTCCACGCCGGGGAGTCCGGCGCCTCGCGGGGGCCCGAAGGCACCAATCCGTGCCTCTTCCAGCATGCGGACAATCTGCACGTTATTGATGTGACCATAGGCGTCCATGTCACCCCACCGCATGGGAACCAGCACCTCGATCCGCCGGGGACCGGAACTCAGCCGGGTCTTTGGGCCTACCCGCGCCTGCGCACCCGCCTGCGCACCGCCGTCGGGCAATTGGTAGCCGGTCTCCCCCAGGGGCCCGTCCTGCTTCACGCTGCTGCCGTTGTCCATGAGCAGAATCGTATCGGCTCGCGGATGGCGCCGGGCGCGGCGCAGATCCCGTCCCCATGTCGGCGGCCAGCGCAGCAATGGTGGCTCCTCAAATTCTTTGCCCTAAGCAACTACGGATGCAAAGGACCCCGGCTCCTTTTGGGAGCCGGGGTCCGCGGTGATGCTGCAGGTTAGTCGCCCAGATGGGTGGGGGCGAACATTTTCAGGAGCGTTTCAACCACGACGACGTTGGGTCCGTCTGCGGCGAATCCCGCCTTCAGCGCGTCCCCGACGTCCTCCGGCGCTACCCGGGTTGCCGGGACGCCGAACGATTCAGCAAGCTTGACGAAGTCCGGGCGAGCCAGCTCGGTGGCGGTAGCCTTGCCGAACGCACCCATCATGTACTCGCGCAGGATTCCGTAACCGCCGTCGTCCACGATCAGCCAGGTGACCGGAATGTTGTGCTGCCGGGCCGTTGCCAGTTCGGAAATGGAGTACATGGACGAACCGTCGCCGGAGACCGCCAGCACGCGGCCGGGCTTGCCCACGGTTTCCAGTCCGACGGCTGCGCCGATCGCCGCCGGGAACCCGAAGCCCAGGCCGCCCGCGCCCTGCGCCGAGTGGAATTCGCCCTCGCGGGCGTCCCAGCAGCTCCAGCCCCAGTAGGCGGCGATGGTCATGTCCCAGAAGGTCTGCATGTCCGCGGGAACGGCCTCGCGGATGTCCGCCATGAACTTCAGCTCCTTAGCGAGATCCTGCCCTTCAAGACGGCCGCGGACGCTCGCCAGCGAGTCCTTCACCAGCTGTTCCGGGGAAGCGCCGTGCCAGTCCGGCTGCGCGTTGCGGTCCCTCCGCAGCGCCTCATCGAGGGCATCGTCCAAGGCGGCGAGCGCCTGCCCGGCGTCGGCACGGATACCCAGGCCCGGCCGGTTGGACTCGAGGACCCGGGGCTCGGCGTCGATCTGGATGATTCGGCCGCGCGGCTCGAACGTGAAGTAGTTGGAGGTCACCTCGCCCAGGGACGAACCGATCACCATCAGGACGTCAGCGTCCTCCAGCAGGTCCGTCATGTAGCGGTCCTCGATCCAGGACTGCAGGGACAGTTCATGGTTCCACGGGAAAGCCCCGTTGCCGCCGGGCGTGCAGATCACCGGTGCCCGAAGCTTTTCGGCAATGGACAGCAGGGACTTTTCGCCCCGGCCACGGCGCGTGCCGCCGCCGGCGATGATGGCCGGCCGCTTGGCTGCCGATAGCCACTTCACGGCTTCGCGCACCAACTCCACCCGGGGCGGGTTGTCCGCGGCTTCCGCGAGCGCATCCTCCACCGGCGGCACCATGATGGGATCCAGCAGCACGTTCTGCGGTATTTCGATCCACACCGGGCCCTGCGGGGACGAGATGGCTTCCGTCCAGGCGTCCTGGATGGCGGAGGGAATGCCGGAGGCGTGCTGGATCAGCCGCTGGCTCTTGGTGACGTTGGCGGCGGAAGCCTTCTGGTCATCGAGCTGGTGGAGCATGCCCTTGCGCCGCGCGCCGAGCCCCTCCAGCGGGATTTGGCTGGCCACCACCACCATGGGCACCCCGGTGGCGTACGCTTCCTGCAGCCCGGCCAGGGATGTCAGCGCGCCCGGGCCGGTGGAGAGGAACAGCACGCCCACCTCGCCGGTGGCGCGGGAGTAGCCGTCGGCGGCGAAGGCGCTGTTGTTCTCAACCCGTGACGAGACGAACTGGAGATTCCCGCGGCCCATGGCGTCGAACAGGCCGAGCGCGTGCTGGCCGGGAATGCCGAAGACTGTCTTGGCACCCAGGGCTTCCAGGGTTTCGACGACGAGGTCCCCGCCGTTGCGGACATCGGTACCCTTCGTGGGGGCTGCAGTGCCGGGATCGAAATCGATCATAGTGACTACTCCTTGATTCCAGCGGCGAATCCGGCAGGCTGCCGGACTTCCTGGCCGAGGGCCTGGGCGGCGTACCCGTTGGCTGCCCCGAAACGGTCGCCTTCTACTGCGTTGTCGGCCATGAGCGTGACGAGTTCGTAGGCCACGTGGCTGGCTGCGACGCCGGTGATTTCCGCGTGGTCGTAGGCCGGTGCCACCTCCACCACGTCCGCGCCCACCAGGTTCATGCCGCGGAAGCCACGGATGATTTCCAGCAGTTCGCGGCTGGTGATGCCGCCGGCCTCGGGGGTTCCGGTGCCGGGTGCGTGGGCAGGATCCAGGACGTCGATGTCCACGGAGATGTACAGCGGACGGTTGCCGATGCGGTCCCGGACCTTGGCCACGGTTTCAAGGACGCCCTGGTAGTACACGTCCGCGGAGGTAACGATGCCGAATCCAAAGCGGTGGTCGTCATCGAGGTCCTTTTTGCCGTAAAGCGGGCCGCGGGTGCCGATGTGGCTGATGGCCTCCGTGTCCAGGATGCCTTCCTCCACCGCGCGGCGGAAAGGTGTGCCGTGGGTGTACTCGGCGCCGAAGTAGGTGTCCCAGGTGTCCAGGTGGGCGTCGAAGTGCAGCATGGCGACCGGTCCGCCCGCGCGCTCGGCGGCTGCGCGGAGCAGAGGCAGGGCGATGGTGTGGTCGCCGCCCAGGGTGACCAGCCTGCTGCCACCGGCCGTGAGATCCAGGGCGTTCTGCTGGATGGTCTCGATGGCTTCATTGATGTTGAACGGGTTGACGGCCATGTCCCCCGCGTCCGCCACCTGGACGTTCTCGAACGGACTGACATCCCAGGCCGGGTTGTAGGGCCGCAGAAGACGGCTGGCCTCGCGGACATGGTTGGCGCCAAAGCGGGCGCCGGGCCGGTAGGAGACGCCGGAGTCGAACGGGACACCCACAACGGTGACGTCCGCTTTGGCCACCTGGTCGAGGCGTGGCAGCCGGGCGTAGGTCGCTGCACCGGCATACCGGGGAATCCGTGATGAATCAATGGGGCCAAGGTTGCCGTTGGCTTCGATGCGGAGCTCTTCCACTGAAGGCCTCTCTGCGGAGTGGATGTGGTGTGATAGCCATCATACACCCTTGTTTTCCTCTGGGCACCAATTGTTTACCAAAACCCGTCCCGTCGGCTCTAACCGTGTCGGGTTTAGCGGCTGGCGGCGGGCACCAGAACCCAGAGCACCTCCACGGGCTGGCCCGTGGGGTTGATCCAGGTGTGCGGTTCCCGGCCCGGGAAGGTGACGGTATCGCCGGCACTGAGGTCGAATTCCTCGTTGGTGAGGATCAGCCGGAACTCGCCTTTGATCACGTGCAGCACGTCAACGTCGCAGTCCACGGCGTACAGCTCGGACTCGCCCCGGCCGTGCGGCTCGATGACCGCCTGGATGATCTGCACCCGCCGCTCGGAACGCGCGGTCAGCAGGCGCTCCACGATGCCGTGGCCGCCCAGCGAAATCCGCGGGCCGTGGTTGCGCTTGGTGAGATGGGTCTCAGGGGCGGCAAACAGTTCGCCGATGGAGATGGACAGCACCTGGCACAGTGTCACCAACGAGGCCACCGACGGCGAGGTCAGGTCGCGCTCCACCCGGCTAAGGAATCCCTTGGTCAGCCCGGTGGCGTCCGCAACCTGTTCAATGGTGAGCCGTTGCGACTGCCGGGCGGCGCGGATCCGGGAGCCGATGGCCACCGGAATATTGCTCGGCTCAACTGGCAGTGCCTTCATCTACGAACCTTTCATCGCCGGCTGACCGGGCCGCTCTGGAGCAATACTAATGGGCCGGCCGCCGCTGTGACGCGATCGTGGCGGACTCCCCCGCCGCGGCGGCTGGTTCATGACGCACGACGGCGGCACCTCCTTCCGCGCTCAGCGCAGGGAGGTGCCGCCGTCGTCCGTCCTATTCGGTCTCGCGCTCCCCGTCATCCAGCGGGACCACCCGGTCCTCGGCATCGACCACGACAGGCGGCGCCTGGACTACGGGTTCTTCCTCGTCCAGGAACTCGTCCTCGGTGTCCCACTCGTCCTGGTCGACCGGTGCGTCCTCGGCGTAGTCGTACGCCGGATCCGCTTCTACGGCGTCCAGGTGCGGCATGTCCGGGTGCTGTCCGGTGGTGCTCATCTTCCTACCTCCGATGGTTCGCCTGACGTGCTTTTTACGGTGGGGCGCGGACGCGCCACACTTTCATCTCAACACCGGGCCGCAGGCGGGTCAAGAGCGGCCGGCGGGGGCACCCGGACGCCCCGGCGCACCGTTCCAGGTTGAGGTTTACCGAAACCGCCCACGCAGGTTTACCGGCCAAAAATCCGCGGAAATCCGCAGTAAGCTGGCACTGCAACGGGGCCGAAACCATGCCCTTCCAGTCCAGGAGCTCCCGTGTCCAACCCTGCAGAACCGTTCCGCCCGGCAGATCCGGACCACTTCCTGGCCGGCGGACCCCGGGGCGTCCAAAGCCCGGGCGAAGACGCGGAAGCGCAGCGGCAGCCTTCCTCCGCGGATATCCGGCGCTGGCGCCAGTACCTTGCGGACGAACGCGCCGAAGCCGCCGTCTACCGCGACCTCGCACAGAGCCGCCATGGCGAAGAGCGGGCAATCCTGCTGGCATTGGCGGAGGCGGAAGGCCGGCACGAGGCGCACTGGCTGGCACTGCTCGGGCAGCACGCGGGAAAACCCCGCCGCGCCTCCGTCCGCAGCCGGCTGCTGGGCTTCCTGGCCCGGAATTTCGGCTCTGTGTTCGTCCTGGCGCTGGCCCAGCGCGCCGAGGGCCGCTCGCCCTATGCCAAGGATCCGAATGCCACCGACGCCATGGCGGCCGATGAGCAGATCCACGAGGAAGTGGTCCGCGGCCTTGCCACCCGGGGCAGGAACCGTCTGGCCGGAACCTTCCGGGCCGCCGTCTTTGGCGCCAACGACGGCCTGGTCAGCAACCTGTCCCTGGTGATGGGCATGGCCGCCTCCGGCGTGGCCAGCAGCGTGGTCCTGCTCAGCGGCATTGCGGGCCTCCTGGCCGGCGCCATGTCCATGGGCGCCGGCGAGTTCATCTCCGTCCGGTCCCAGCGGGAACTGCTGGCGGCCACCCGGCCGACGCAGATCACCCTGGCCGCCGCACCCAAGCTGGACCTGGAGCACAACGAACTGCTCCTGGTGTACCTTGCCCGCGGAATGACCCAGGAGGCGGCCCGGCACCGCGTGGCCGAACGCATGGGCCTCCTCTCCTGCGACTGCGACCCCAGCCTGTCGCTCCAGCCGGAACTTCCCGACTCCGGGGACCAGCACGAGGCCGTAGGAACCGCATGGGGGGCGGCGCTGTCCAGCTTTGGTTTCTTCGCCTCCGGCGCGATCATTCCGGTGCTCCCGTTCCTGTTCGGAATGACCGGAATGGCTGCGCTGGTGACGGCCGGGGTGCTGGTGGGCATTGCCCTGCTGGCAACGGGCGGCACGGTGGGTCTGCTCTCCGGCACTTCGCCGCTGACCCGCGGCCTGCGGCAGCTGGGCATCGGACTGGGCGCTGCCCTGGTCACCTACCTGCTGGGCCTGGCTTTCGGCACGGTTGTGGGCTAGGCGCTTGGAGCTTAACGAGACCCGGACACCGCGGCATGTCGATGCCAACGCGCGTAAGCGCAGTTCCGCCACGGCGGTACGGATCCTCCTGGCCGGACTCCTGTGTGCAGCAGCGGCCTTCGGCGGCGCCGCAGCCCTGGACGATCCCCGCATCCACGAACTCCTGGACATCAGGATCGGCACCGCACCAAGGGCCGTGGGGGTTGCCGGGAACGACGGCGCCCAGCCGGCCAGCGTGGCACCGGAAACGCCCCCGCCCGGTTTCGAGGAGGCTGACGAGCCCCTCTCCACCCCGGCCCGGCCGGCCGTCGCCAGCGATTCCTACCGCTTCCTGGCGGTCAACGGCGACGGCAGCCCCGTGGGCTACTCCCCCTGCCGGCCGCTTCATTATGTGGTCAACGCCGCACTGGCCCCGGCGGGTGCGGAACACCTCGTCCCGGACGCCATCAGCACCATCTCGGCCGCCACCGGCATCACGTTCGTCTACGACGGCACCACCGCCGAGCAGCCTTCCGCGCAGCGCCGCCCGTACCAGCCCGAAGCTTACGGCGAGCGCTGGGCACCCCTCCTGATTTCCTGGACCACCCCGGAAGCAGCCCCGCAGCTGAAGGGCAAGGTCATCGGCACCGGCGGCAGCACGCATTTCGGGTACGACGGCGGACCCAAGACTTTCGTGACCGGCGGCCTGGACCTCGACGCCCCGCAGATCGCCAACGAGCTGCAGCACCCGGACGGGCCGATGTACGCCACGGCGGTAATCCTCCACGAGTTGAGCCACGTGATGGGCCTTGACCATGTGGAGGACCACACCCAGCTGATGTACCCGGAGATCGGCCTGCCGGAAGGTCTCTCCGACGGCGACCTCAACGGGCTGTTCCAGCTCAGCAAGGTCCCCTGCCGCAAGGACCTCTAGCCGCAAGCCGGCCAGCTGCCCAGCTGCTCAGCTCCCCAGGACCTCCACGGCCTCCTCGACCGTGTCCACCAGGAAGATGCTCCCGGCCATGGCGCGCCCCTCCGCCAGGCTGCGGAGCATGGGCCACGCCGGGTACCGGTTTTCCCAGTGGTCCCGTCCCACCAGGACCATGGGCGTGACTTTTTCGCGGGCGCCGTAATAGTTTTCGCAGGCGTCCTGGAAGATTTCCTGGACGGTTCCGGCCGCGCCGGGCAGGAAGACGATGCCGCCGCGGCACAGCTCCAGCAGGATGGCCTCGCGGATGGCGTTGGCAAAGTACTTGGCGATGTGGCTGGCAAAGTAGTTGGGCGGCTCGTGCCCATAGAACCAGGTGGGGATCCCCAGCGACGGGGTGCCTGCCGGGTGGCGTTCGACGACGGCAGCCGCCGCGCGCGCCCACGCCGACACCGAGGGACGGAACCCCGGGACGGCGGCGAGGGTCTCCAGCGCGGCCTGGACGTCGCCGTCGGACGCCGCGCTGAGGTAGGCACCCAGGTTGGCCGCCTCCATGGCTCCCGGCCCGCCGCCGGTGGCCACGAGGCGCCCGGACTGTGCGAGGAGCTGGCCCAGCCTCGCCGCCTGGGCGAAGTCCGCGCTGCCGCGCTGCGCCGCGTGGCCGCCCATCACGCCCACTATCTGGAGGCCGGACCACTCGCCGGTTCCGGTCAGTTCATCCAGGGCATCGCCGATGGCGTGGTCGTGGAGGGCGGAGGCGAGAGTCGCGTCGACGCGGTGGCGCTGGCCCGGCCGAATGCTCCACTGGTAGATGCGCGCATCGGGCAACTCCTCATAGGGGGCGTCCGCCAGGCCGGCGTACAGTTCCTGCGGGCTGTAGAGGGCGGCGCGGTACGGGTTGAAGGGCACGCCGTCCAGGCGGGGAAAGATCAGGGCGCCGCGGCGGCGCAGGGAGTCCTCCATCCCGTCGTCGAACGTGCAGCCCAGGAAGATGGCGCCCTCAACCTGCAGCCGCTCCAGGTCCGCGGACCTGCCGCGGAGGTCCAGCGACTGCGCATGCCAGCCATGCATGTCCACGGACCCTGCCGCCACCATGCGGTCAAAGCTCGCCAGGTCCTCAACCTCAAGGCTGTGGGGGTGGGGGCCGAGGCTTCCCGAGAGGTTCATGGGCGCCGCCTTCTGCTGGTCATTTTCCCAGCGTAGGCCACCCGCCCACGTAACGCCGGGTCATATCCTGCGCTCCGGAGGCCCGGAACCGGGCAGCGTCTGGCCCTGCGTTGCGGTGAGGGAGCGGCCCCGGCCCCGGCGCAGACCAAGGCTCCCCTCATGCCCTTGACCGGCCGCGTCGGACTGCTACGATCTAGTACAAACATATGTCCTATCAAGAGAACATATGGCGGCAAAGCAGCCAGGTGCCCGACCGGGTCCAGCGGCAGCCGCAACCTAGAACAGGAAAAGAACGTGGCGAACAACCTGGGTCTCAGCATCGACCGCTCCTCCCCCGTACCCCTTTACCACCAGGTGGTGCAGGGTATCGAGGCGGCCATCTACAGCGGAGTACTGGAGCCGGGCAGCAGGCTGGACAACGAGATCGACCTTGCCGCCCAGCTGAACCTCTCCCGGCCCACCATGCGCAAGGCCATGGACGAGCTGGTACGGTCCGGACTGCTGGTCCGCAAGCGCGGTGTGGGCACGCAGGTAGTCTCCAGCCAGGTCCGCCGCCCGCTGGAACTGTCCAGCCTCTTTGACGACCTCACCAACAACGGCAAGAAGCCCACCACCGAGGTCCTCAGCTTCGCCCACGTGGAAGCGGACGAGGCCACCCTGGCCACCCTCCAGCTGCCCGCCGGCTCCAAGGTGTACCACTTCACCCGGCTCCGCAAGGTGGGCGGCACGCCGCTGGCGCTCATGGAGAACTGGGTGCGCGATGACATCGCAGAGATGGACGAGGCCATGCTGGTCGCCGAAGGGCTCTACTCCATCCTCCGCCGCGGCGGCGTCAACTTCCGCCTGGCCAACCAGCGGATCGGCGCCATGATCGCCAACGACTACCAGGCACCCCTCCTGGACGCAGCCCCGGGCTCCGCCCTGGTCACCATGGAACGCACGGCCGTGGACGACACCGGCCGGCGCGTGGAGACCGGCCACCACGTTTACCGCGCGGACTCCTACAGCTTTGAAATGACACTCGTACAGCGATAACGCAAAGGAACTTCTTCATGACCAATTGGGTCTACCCGCTGGGAACCGCCGCCGAGGGTGCATGGGACGTCTCAATCGGCACCTCCGACTCCGCCCTCGCCGTGGACGGGTGGGCACACACCGGACTGAAGGTGGCCACCTTGGCCGCGGGCGACGCCGTCGAACTCCCTGCCGCCGATGAGGAACGCATTGTGGTGCCGCTCAACGGGGCATTCACCGTCACGGTCGACGGCACGGACTACGCACTGGGCGGGCGCCCGTCCGTTTTTGCCGGCCCCAGCGACGTCCTGTACTCCGGCGCCGGGCGCGAGGTCGCCATCAGCTCGTCCGACGGCGGCCGCGTCGCCGTCGCCACGGCGCCCGCCCGGGCGTCGTACCCCACCCGCCTGGTCAGCGCTGCCGAAACGCCGGTGGAGCTGCGCGGGGCGGGAAACTGCTCCCGCCAGGTGCACAATTTCGGCACTCCCGCGGCTCTGGAAGCCGACCGCTTCATCGTCTGTGAAGTCCTGACCCCGGCCGGCAACTGGTCCTCCTACCCGCCGCACAAGCATGACGAGGAAAAGGACGGCGAGACCCAGCTCGAGGAGATCTACTACTTCGAAACGCAGGTCGCCGCCGGCTCCGGGGCGCCGGCTGACGCGGATGCGATCGGCTACCAGCGCGTTTACGCCTCGGACGAGCGGCCCATCGACGTGGCCGCGGAGGTCCGCACGGGTGATGTTGTCCTGGTCCCGTACGGCTGGCATGGTCCGGCGATGGCCGCTCCCGGCTACGACATGTACTACCTCAACGTGATGGCCGGGCCGGGTCCCGTGCGCGAATGGCTGATCAGCGACGACCCCCACCACGGCTGGGTCCGGCAGGGCTGGGAGGCCCAGGACATCGACCCCCGGCTGCCGTTCGGAGCCTGAGGCCGGCCGCGGCCCGCAACTGGCATCGTTGGCTTCCGTGAGGACCTCCTCCCGCACCGCCGCCTTGGACGACGTGGCGCGGCAGGCTATACCGGCCCCCGGATGAGGCGGAGGGCGCGCTGCGGGGCGACGGCGGACCAGCCCGCCGTCGCCGAAAAGCTCGAGCCGGCGCCGCAGGTCAGGAGCTCAACTGCCCCGCCCCGGACCTGACCGCTACCGGCCCGCCAGTGGCCAGGGACTCCTGCGCCGCGTCGGCCACGCGCGAGGCGGCGACCGCGTCCTCGGGGGTGCACGGGTTTTCCCGCAGCCCCAGGACCAGTTCCACAAAGGCCCGCAGTTCTGAGCGGTAGGCCTGGTCGAAGCGCTCGGCGAAGGTCCGGTGCGGGGTGCCGCCCGGGAAAGTGACGCCGGCTTCGGCCGAGCGCAGGGCTGCCTTCCCGTCCAGCCCCACCATCAGCGATCCTTGAGAGCCCTGGATCTCAAGCCGCACGTCGTGCCCCGCCCCGTTGTAGCGGCTTGCAGAGACGCTGCCTACCGTGCCGTCGTCGAACGCCACCACGGCGAGCGCCGTATCCACGTCTCCCGCTGCACCTATGGCGGGGTCGCCGTTGTTTGAGCCGGTGGCGTAGACGGAGACAATCTCGCGCCCGGTCAGCCAGCGGAGGATGTCGAAGTCGTGCACCGAGCAGTCGCGGAACAGCCCGCCGGAGGTGGCGATGAATTCCACCGGCGGCGGGGCCATGTCGCAGGTGACGGCCCGGAGGGAGTGGATCCAGCCGAGTTCACCGGCCTGGAAGGCGCGCCGCGCTTCCAGGTAGCCGGCGTCGAAACGGCGCTGGTGACCGATCTGCACCACGCCGTTCCGGGCACGGATGTAATCCAGCACGGGCAGGGACTCGTCCACGTTCATGGCGACGGGCTTTTCGCAGAACACCGGGATCCCGGCATCCACGCCGGCGCGGATCAGGTCCGGATGCGTCGCGGTCCCGGTGGCGATCACCAGCCCGTCGATGCCGGATCCGATCAGCTCCTCCACGGTGGGCAGGAACTCCGCCCCCAGTCCGGCCGCGACGGAACGGGCGTGCTCCTGCGCGACGTCGGTCAGCCGGAGCCGGACGTTGATCTCCGCCGGGTTCAGTTCGGTGTTCAGGGCTGCGATGTTGTTGGCGTGCATGACGCCGATGCGCCCTACGCCGACCAGTCCGAGGACCACGTCTTTCATGCTTGTTCCTCCGTTGCAGGGATGGTTGGTGGGGCCAGGGGTTTTCGCAGCCCCTGCCGCAGCCTGTTGCCTGCCGGTGCTAGGCGTGCCGCGCGTGGCTGCCGTTCGAGGCTTCCGCTGTCTCGGCAACCTCGGCCTGTACTTCCTTGACGATGTCGCCATGGCCGCCCAGCTGCTCCAGTTCGTGGGCCAGTTCGGCGAGTTCGGCGCCGCCGGCCATTTGGGCCGTGAGCTCGTCCAGGGTGATGTCCTTCTTGTCGTAGTAACCGATCGACTTGCCGCGCTTGAGCAGGAGGAACCGATCACCGACAGGGAAAGCGTGGTGCGGGTTGTGGGTAATGAAGATGACCCCAAGGCCGCGGTCCCGTGCCTGCAGGATGTAGCGCAAAACCACACCCGACTGCTTCACGCCGAGCGCCGCCGTCGGCTCGTCCAGGATCAGGACCTTGGCGCCGAAATACACAGCCCGGGCAATGGCCACGCACTGACGCTCGCCGCCGGAGAGCTGGCCGATGGGCTGTTCCACATCGCGCAGGTCGATGCCCATGTCCGCGAGCTCTTTCTTGGTGATGTCCTTCATCTTTTGGACATCGAGGCTCTTGAACGGGCCGAACCCGGTGGTGAGCTCCGAGCCGAGGAAGAAGTTCCGCCAGACCGGCATCAGCGGGACTACCGCAAGGTCCTGGTAGACCGTTGCGATGCCGACGTCGAGGGCATCGCGGGGGGAACCGAACTTTCGCTCCTCACCCATGATGTTCAGCGTGCCTTCATCGTGCTGGTGCAGGCCCGCGATGATCTTGATCAGGGTGGACTTGCCTGCCCCGTTGTCACCGAGCACGCAGGTGACGCGGCCATTATCCACGGCCATGGTGACATCCCGCAGGGCCACGATGTTGCCGTAGTGCTTGCCGACGTTGTCGAGGGAAAGCAGGTGCACGGGCGTGTGCGTGAGCGGATCTTTTTCGTTTTGAAGCAGCGTCTGCTGGTTGATCTCTTGCGCGTTCATGATCTCCATGCCCCTTACTTCAGTTCCGCACGGCGTTTGACGATGAGGTTGACGATGGTGGCCAGCAACAGCATGAGGCCAAGGAAGAACTTGAACCAGTCGGGGTTCCACTGTGCGTAGACGATGCCCTTGTTGGCCATGCCGAAGATGAAGGCACCGATCGCACCGCCGACGGCTGAACCGTAGCCACCGGTGAGGAGGCAGCCGCCGATAACCGCGGCGATGATGTAGAGGAACTCATTGCCCACGCCCTCCCCGGACTGCACCGCGTCGAAGGCGAAAAGGTTGTGCATGCCCAGGATCCAGCCACAGAAGCCCACGGCCATGAACAGCCCGATTTTGGTCGCCTTCACCGGAACGCCCACGGCGCGGGCCGCGTTCGCGTCACCACCCACGGCGAATATCCAGTTGCCCACCTTCGTGCGCAGCAGCACCCAGGACGCCACAGCAACCAAGGCGATCCAGATGAAGACCGTGTTGTTGACGTCCACCCCGGCGATGTTTACCGAGGAAGCAAAAATGGCACGCGCGGCCTGGTAGCCGTCCATGTCGGATATGGACGGGGAGGACACTCCGCCGCCAATCATGCGGGTCAGGCCGAGGTTCAGGCCCGTCAGCATCAGGAACGTTGCGAGCGTGACGATGAAGCTGGGCAGCTTCGTCTTCATCAGAATCCAGCCATTGATGTACCCGATGCCGAGCGAGACCACGAGGGCGAGGGTCACGCCGACCCACACGTTCATGCTGAAGTACCAGCTGAACATCGAAGCGGTGAGGGCGGAACTGATCACTGCGACGCCGGTGGAGAGGTCGAACTCGCCGCCGATCATCAGCAGGGACACGCCCACTGCCATGATTCCGATGGTGGAACTGCCGTACAGCACGGTGGCGAAGGCATTCGGCTGGATGAACGTCTGCGATACCGAGGCGAAGAAGACGAAGAGGACGATTGCGCCCACCAGGGCGCCAACTTCCGGGCGACCGAGCAGCTTCTGCAGAGGGTTTCGTTTAGCAACGCGCTCATCTGCCACTGCTGGTTTTGTGATCGTTGAGGTCATGGTCATGATGGTTCTCCTTGCTTCCGGGGCCCGGCGTCAGCCTGCCCCCGGCTAGCGGGCTGTTAGCGGACGCCGTCCTTGGCGAACTTGAGAACGTCGGCGGCTGCAGCCTTGTCGACGATGGACGGGCCGGTCAGTACGGGCTGCCCGCCGCCGATTTTGAAGCCCCCGCGCTTAGCCTGCCACAGGGCGTCGATTGAGCCGTAGCCCTGCAGCCACGGCTGCTGGTCAACCGTAAAGATCACTTCTCCGTCGGCAATCTTCTGGGCGAGTTCGGGGTTCATGTCGAACGAAGCGACCTTGGCTTTGCTGCCGGCGCCGGCCACCGCCTTCAGGATGGTCAATGTGTACGGCGCTCCCAAGCCAATGATGGCATCAGCATCAGCCGTGGCCTGGAGCTTGGCGGTCACGGTGGAGGAAACCTGGGCCATGTCAGTTCCGGGAACGTAAAGGATCTCCGTTCCGGCCACCTTTTCCTTGACCCCTGCGCACCGGGCTTCCAGACCCACGTGGCCCTGCTCCTGGATTACACAGATGGGGTGCTTCAGGCCCAGTTCGCTGAGTTTGGTTCCAACTGCGGCGCCAGCGAGCTTTTCGTTGGACCCGAAGTGGGTGAAAGCGCCCAGTTGGGCAGAAACGGATTCGCCGGCATTGAGGCTGACTACAGGGATGCCGGCTTCCGCGGCCTTCTTAAGGGAGTCCTTCAGTGCATCCGGCTTAGCCAGCGTCACCGCAATGCCGTCCACCTTCTGGTCAATGGCCTGCTGGATAAGTTGCGCCTGGCGTCCGCCTTCGGGGTCCGAGGTGTAGAGCAGTTCCACGTTATCCTTTGCGGCGGCCTCTTCGGCCCCCTTGCGGACGATGTCCCAGAAGGTGTCTCCGGGAGCAGCGTGGGTGATGAGGGCGACCTTCATGCGTTCCGTTGCAGCGACCTGGCCGCCTCCGGCTGCGCCGCCGGCCTCCTCGGTCCTGCCTCCGGTGCTTGAGCAGGCGCTGAGCGCCATCATGGGCACGACGGTTGCCACCACGGCCGCCTTCCGCCAGGAAAACTTCTTCACGATCTATCTCCTTTGATCCGGACTGAACGGCGCCTCATTACGCCTATTCATTTTGCCTTCCCCACGATCATGAGTGACCCGCCTCACCAATGTCAATACTTTGTACTGACATTAGGATGTTATGACGTTGCAACGGATGCAGGGCGGCCAGTGGGGCTCGAACGACGGCGGGGCCCTCAGCCAGTGGCTGGGGCCCCGCTGCGCGGCGTACCGTCGACACACGCCGCCAAGGCGGCAGCTGCCTACTCCATGACCTTCTGCACGTACTGCTTCATCGTCTCCAGCTGGTAGCGGGAGATCTCCCGGGCGTTCTCGTCCTCGGCAAAGACGCTGGAAACCATTACCGTGTCATCCCGGTCCAGGAATCCAATCTCCTTCAATCCGCCGAAGAATTCATCCCAGTTCACGTCGCCGTCGCCGATCTTCAGGTGCTGGTGGACGCGCACGGGGTTGCCCGGAGGGTTGGTGATGTAGCGCAGGCCGTGCGAGGCGTGGTGGTTCATGGTGTCCGCCACATGGACCAGGCGGAGCTTGTCCCCCGCTGCCCGCATGATGTCCAGCGGTGCGTTCTGCATGTGGAAGCTGTGCGAGGCCACATAGACCAGGCCCACCTTCTTCGAGTTCAGGCCGCGAATCACACGAATGGCAGCCAGCCCCTCCTCCACGAAGTCATCCGGGTGTGGATCGATCAGCAGGTCGATCCCTTCCCGTTCAATGATGGGCAGCAGCTCCTCCATGGAGCGGTAGAACGCGCGTTCAGACTCTTCAGCCTTTTCCGGCCGGCCGCTGAACTCTGTGTTCATCGTCTTCACGCCCAGGTCCACGGTGATCTGAATAGCGCGTTTCCAATACCGAACGGCGGCCTCGCGGGCGTCCTCGTCCGGCCCGGACCAGCGCAGCACCGGAAGCACGGAGGCAATCTCGATCCCCGCTTCCCGGCACGCTTTGTTCAGCTTGCCCACCAGTTCGTCATCTGCCTTGGGGTGGTTGTAGAACGGGATGAAGTCCGCGTGCGGGGTCATCTGCATGTACTTGTAGCCGAGGTCCGCCACAACCTTCGGGAACTCCAACAGGCTGTGCGAGTGGTGGAACGGCGTGGGGTCAAGGGCGATTTTCACGTGAACACTCCATAGAAGATCAGTCAGGCCGAACCGGCGCGCTAGTTGTAGAGGTCCGGCTTGGCGGCCAGCTTCACGGCCACCTTCTCGCCGTTCTTCTGCGCTTCGACGCCTGCCTCGCAACACGCGGCGGTGGCGTATCCGTCCCAGGCGGAGGGGCCGCCTATTTCGCCCTTAAGTGCCGCGTCCACCCATGACTGGATTTCGACGTCGTACGCAGCGCCAAAGCGCTCTTCGAACCCGGGCGTGACCTTGCCGCCCCAGCGGCCGGCGCTGCGGGTGTAAGGGCCCTTGTCGCCGCCGATGCTGACGATGCCGTCCTCGAAGGATGCCTGCGTGGCCACCTCGTAGCCGTACTTGGCATTGACGAAGATTTCGACGTCGGCCAGGACGCCGGAGTCGGTCTCGATCAGGACATGCTGGGGGTCGTGCTGGCCATTGGGGGCGTTCCTGGTGGGCTTGCCCAGGCGGACCTGGACGCTGGTGATTTCCTCGCCGGTGAAGAACCGGACCGCGTCGAACTCGTGCACCACGGAGTCATTGATGAGCATCTCGTTGGTGAAACCCTCGGGCGTGGTGGGGTTGCGGTGCTGGTGGTGCAGCATGAGCAGCTCGCCCAGTTCGTTGTCCCGGATGATCGAGCCCAGCGCCGCGTATTCGGCGTCAAACCGGCGCATGAAGCCTACCTGGATGCGCTTGCGGCCCAGTTCCACCTCGGCTTCGACGATCCGCCAGGAGGATTCGGCGTCGGGGGTCAGCGGCTTCTCGCAGAGGATGGGGATGTCCTTGGCGATTGCCTTGAGCAGGATGTCCTCGTGCAGGAAGCCGGGAGTGGCGATCAGGACGGCATTGACGTCGCCGTTGTTGAGCGCTTCCTCGGCGTCGGCCAGGGCCACCGCACCCGGGATGCCTTCGATAGCGGCCTGGGCGCGGGCCAGGTCAACGTCCACGACGGCGGCCACTTCGGCTCCGTGGATGCGCGTGTTCAGGCGCTGGATGTGGTCGGCGCCCATGCGGCCGGCGCCGATGACGGCCACGCGGAGGGTTTCAGTCATGTTCTGTCCTTTTGGTCTGTAAGGGGTAGTTGTCAGCGTGCCGTCAGTTGACGGCGGTGCGGGAGCCGCAGGACAGCAGGTAGTTGCGGGTCCGCTTGGCGATGGGCATGGGCACATCGAAGGCCACCGGGTACATGTCCTGTTCCACGATGCCGAAGATCGGCCTGTCCAGGGCCTCCACTGCTTCGATGACGGCGCACAGGTCCGGCAGGCCATTCGGCGGTTCGGTCATGACGCCGGCCAGGTTGGCGGCGGCCCAGGTCATGTTTTCCTCGTTGACCTTCCTGAGGATGTCCGGGTTGACCTGCTTCAGGTGCAGGTAGCCGATGCGGTCCGGGTAATTCTTAATCAGCTCCAGGCTGGAAGCCCCGCAGTATTCGGCGTGGCCGGTGTCCAGGCAGAGGTTCAGGTACTTCGGGTCCGTTGCACCGAGGAGCGTTTCGATGTCCTTCTGGGCGCCGACGTGGGAGTCAGCGTGCGAGTGGAACTGCTGCTGCAGGCCGAAATCCTCGAGCAGGGTCTTGCCCAACCGGTTGTGGCCGGCGAACAGGTCATCCCAGGCCCGGGGGCTCAGCGTCCCGCTCTCCACGGCCTCGCCCGTAACGTCGTCCCGCCACATGGCGGGGATGACCACAATGTGTTCGCCGCCCATTGCTGCAGTGAGTTCGGCAACCTTGCGTGCGGGCTCCCACGCCGTTTCCCACTGGTCCAGGCCGCGGTGGAAGGCGGTGAAGACAGTGCCGGCAGTGACCTTGAGGTCGCGCTGCTTCAGTTCCTCGGCCAGGCGGGCCGGGTCCGTGGGGAGGTAGCCGTACGGGCCCAGTTCGATCCACTTGTAACCGGACTCGGCCACTTCGTCCAGGAAGCGCTCCCAGGGGGTCTGCTTGGGATCGTCCGCGAACCAGACGCCCCAGGAGTCCGGAGCGGTGCCGATGATCAGCTTGTTCTCAGTCATGACAGCGTTGTCTCTCTCTGGTGTCAGTTGGACGGGAAGTTGTAGGAAGCGCCGGAGGCGTGGTGGGTCTCGGGCCAGCGTGAGGTGATGACCTTGCCGCGCGTGTAGAAGGAGACGCCTTCGGGCCCGTAGATGTGCTTGTCGCCGAAGAGCGAGGCCTTCCAACCGCCGAAGGAGTGGTGCGCCACGGGGACGGGCAGAGGCACGTTGATGCCGATCATGCCCACGGTGACGGAGCGCTGGAACTTCCGGGCCGCGGCGCCCGAGGAGGTGAAGATGGCGGTGCCGTTCCCGTAAGGGTTGGCGTTGATGAGCCGGATGCCGTCTTCGAGGGTGTCCACCCGGACCACCACAAGGACGGGGCCAAAGATCTCTTCCTGGTAGGCGGTCATTTCCGTCTTGACGTGGTCGATCACGGTGGGCCCGACCCAGAAACCGTCCTCGTGGCCCGGGACCACCAGGTCGCGGCCGTCAACCACCATCGCGGCGCCGGCTTCTTCGGCTTCGGTGACAATCCGGACGATTCGTTCCTTGGAGGAGGGGGTGATGACCGGGCCCATTTCGGCGTCCGGTGCGGTGCCGTTGTTGACCTTCACGGCACGGGCGCGGTCCTGGACCTTGCCCACCAGGGCGTCGGCGGCGTCACCGACGGCGACGGCGACGGAGATGGCCATGCAGCGTTCGCCGGCGGAGCCGAACGCGGCGGCGGCGAGGTGGTCGGCGGCGTTGTCCAGGTCGGCGTCCGGCAGGATGATGGCGTGGTTCTTCGCCCCGCCCAGGGCCTGGACACGCTTGCCGTGCTTCGTGGCGGTCTCGTGGACGTACTGGGCGATCGGGGTGGAGCCAACAAAGCTGATGCCGTCCACGTCCGGGTGGGTTAGCAGCCCGTCGACGGTTTCCTTGTCGCCGTGCAGGACCTGGAACACACCGTCCGGCAGGCCGGCATCCTTCCAGAGCTTGGCCAGCAGCAGCGAGGCCGAGGGGTCCCGCTCGGAGGGCTTGAGGATGAAGGCGTTGCCGGTGGCGATCGCCATCGGCGCCATCCACAGCGGCACCATCACGGGGAAGTTGAACGGGGTGATGCCTGCGACGACGCCGAGCGGTTCGCGGAACGAGAACACGTCGATGCCGGTGGACACCTGGTCCGAGTAGTCCCCCTTGAGCAGCGTGGGGATGCCGCAGGCGTACTCGATGACCTCCAGGCCGCGGCCGATTTCGCCCTTGGCATCGGAGATGACCTTGCCGTGCTCGGCGGTGACCAGCTGCGCAAGCTCTTCGACGTGCGCGGCGACGAGCTCGCGGAACTTGAACAGCACTGCGGTGCGCTTGGCCAGCGATACGTCCCCCCAGCTGTCGGCGGCGGTGCGGGCCGCCGCAACGGCGGCGTCCAGGTCCGCCCGGCCGGCCAGCCGGAGCTGGGCGGAGACGGCACCGGTGGCCGGGTTATAGACGGGGGTGGTGCGGTCACCTTCGCCGGCGGTTTCGGCGCCGTTGATGAAGTGGTTGATGACGGTTTCGGTGGTGGTGGCAGTCATGGGGCTCTTCCTTGAGTAGTAAAAAGCGTGCTTAGCCGAGCAGCTTGCGCTGGCGTGATTTATGGTCGACGTAGGTCTGGAAGGCCTGCTTCGTGGAGTCCAGCTCGGAGACTTCGGAAACCGGCACGTCCCACCAGGACTCGGAGCTTGGCGCGTCCAGGAGGGGATCGGATTCGACGTGGATCAGGATCGGACCGCCCCGTTCGGGTGCCGCCTTGGCGTCGCGGATGGCCTGCTCGAGCTCGGCGATGACCTTCTCCCCCGGTTCGATCCGGATGACCTTCACGCCCAGGGACTCTGCGTTCAGGGCCAGGTCCACGGGGAGGGTTTCGCCCTCGTCGAAGCTGTGCTGTTCCTCGTTCAGGGCCCGGTACCGGGTGCCGAAGCGCTGCGAGCCGAGGGATTCGGAGAGGGACCCGATGGAGGCGTAGCCGTGGTTCTGGATCAGCACGACGATCAGTTTGATGCGTTCGGCGACGGCTGTGACCAGTTCGGTGTGCATCATCAGGTAGGAGCCATCGCCCACCATCACGACGACGTCGCGCGCCTCTGCGCGTTCCCCGCCTGCCGCCGTCGTGCTTGCCGCTTCGGCCAGGGCCGCGCGCTTGACACCCAGGCCGCCGGGAATTTCGTAGCCCATGCAGGAATAGGCGTATTCGACGTGGTAACCGAACGGGTCGCGGACCCGCCACATCTTGTGCAGGTCGCCGGGGAGCGATCCCGCGGCGCAGATCACTACGTCCCGGGCGTCCATGGCCCGGGAAGTGGCGCCGATGATCTCGTTCTGCGCCGGCAGCGGCGTGTAGCGGGTGTCGAACGCCTCGTCCACGGTGGCGTCCCAGCGCTGCTTCTCCGCCGCGACCTTCTGTTCCAGGTCGGCGCCAACCCGGTACCCGCCCAAGGCGGCGTTGAGCTTAACCAGGGTTTTCCGGGCGTCGGCCACGATGGGCAGGGAGGTGCCGTGCTTGTACGCGTCGATCGGGGCCACGTTGATGTTGATGAACTTCACTTCGGGGTTCTGGAACGCGGTCCGCGAAGCGGTGGTGAAGTCCTCGTAGCGCGTGCCGATCCCTATGATCAGGTCCGCCTCAGCAGCAATGGCGTTCGCCGCCGTCGTACCCGTCGAACCGATGGCGCCCAGGGAGAACTTGTGGTCCCACGGCAGCACACCGACGCCTGCCTGCGTGTTGCCCACCGGGATGCCGGTCAGTTCCACGAGCTTGGCGAGTTCGTCGTTGGCATAGGCGTAGAGGACACCGCCGCCGGCGATGATCAGCGGCCGCTTGGCGGCACGGATGGCCGCGACGGCGCGGGCGATGTCGGCATCATCCGCTTCGGGGCGGCGGATCCGCCACTCCCGCTCGGCCAGGAACTCGACCGGGACGTCGAAAGCCTCGGCCTGGACGTCCTGCGGCAGCGAGATGGTCACGGCACCGGTTTCCGCCGGGTCCGTCAAGACACGCAGGCCGTGGTGGAACGCGGAGAACAGCTGCTCGGGGCGGGAGACGCGGTCGAAGAACTTGGACAGCGGCCGGAATGCATCGTTGACGGTGAGGTCGTAGGCGTAGGGCTGTTCCAGCTGCTGCAGCACGGGATCCGCCGCGCGCGTAGCGAAGGTGTCCGAGGGCAGGAGCAGCACCGGCAGGCGGTTGGTGGTGGCCAGCGCGGCACCGGTCAGCAGGTTGGAGGAGCCCGGGCCGATCGAGGTGCTGACCGCAAAAGTCTGGCGGCGGCGGGTGTGCCGGGCATAGCCTACGGCCTGGTGCACCTGGGCCTGCTCGTTGCGGCCCTGGTAGTACGGCATAATCGTCGGATCAATTTGCTGGTACTGCTTCAGGGCCTGGCCCACACCGGCCACGTTGCCGTGCCCGAAGATGCCGAACGTTCCCGGGATCAGCCGCTCACGGTATTCAACGCCGTTGACCGAGTCCACGGTGTACTGCTTGGAAAGGTATTCGACGACGGCCTGGGCCACCGTCATTCTGCGGGTTCCTGTTGTTGTGACCATGGCTAGTTCTCCGGTGTTTCTGAGGTGTGGTGCAGCAGCGAGGCAGCCGTGGCGACGGCGGCGGCGACGTCCCCGTCCTGGGGGTAGAGCAAGGTGCGTCCAACAGTCAGGCCCTGGACACCCGGCAGCGCCAGGGCAGCCTGCCAGCTGGCGAAGACCTCGTCCTGGGTTCCTTGCGGGTCACCGCCCAGGAGCACGGTGGGCATGGTGGTGGCGGCCATGACACGTTCCATGTCCGCGACCACCGGCAGCTTCATCCACGTGTAGGCGCTGGTGGAACCGAGGCCTTCGGCAATGGCGATGGATTTGATGACCGCATTGGTGGACAGGTCGTTGCGGACGCGGCCGTTTTCCCTGACCGACAGGAAGGGCTCCACCATGGCGATTAGCTTACGCTCGGCCAGGGAGTCGATGGCCTTGGCCGTAGCCTCCAGGGTCACCACGGTGTCCGGATCGCCCAGGCAGATCCGGGTCAGCATCTTCCCGCCGTCAGCACCGAGCGCCTCCAGTGCCGCGGCGGTGTGGCCGGTGAACCGGTCATCGAACTCGTTGACCAGCCCGGAAAGCCCGCCACGGTTCATCGACCCAAAGACCAGCTTGCCATCCAGCGCGCCCAGCAGCAGCAGGTCGTCCATGACATCCGGGGAGGCCAGCACACCGTCCACGGCGGGATTGGCCAGCGCGATCTGCAGCCGGTCCAGCAGCTGGCGGCGGTCCGCCATCGCTACCGGATCATTCCCTACCGCGAGGGCGCCGCGGGCGGGATGGTCGGCGGCGACAATGAAGTTCTGCCTGCCGGACTTCGGGCCGGGGTGGCGGCGGCGGGACTTTGCTGCCCGTGCCACGGCCTCCGGGTCTTCCAGGCGGATGGTGCTCAGGTGCTCGTAGCGGCGGGGATCGTCATCCACGTCCATCCCGACGGTGCCGGCGGCAGCCTCGGGGCCGCTGGAGATATTGATGGTCACAGTGCTGCTCCTTCGGTGGCAAGCTGCGGAACGGGACGGCCGCGTTCGGCCAGCAGTGAAGTGACCTCTGCGGGGGTGGGCATCGCGTCTGCGCAGGAGAGGCGGGAGGCGACGATCGCCCCGGCGGCGTTGGCGTAATCCAGCACCTGGGCCAGCGGCCAGCCGGACAACAGCCCGTGGCAGAAAGCGCCGCCGAACGAGTCCCCGGCGCCCAGGCCGTTCACGGTTTCCACCGGGACCGGCGCGGATACCACGCGTTCCGTGCGGGTTTTGGCCATCACGCCTTCAGCGCCAAGCTTGACGACGGCGATCTCCACTCCCGCGGCCAGCAGGCGGTCTGCCTGCTCATCCGGGGTTCCCTCGCCTACGGCGACGGCGCATTCCTTGTCGTTGCCGATCGCGACAGTCACATGGGGCAGGATCTTTGCCACCTGGGCGCGTGCTTCCTCTTCCGAAGCCCAGAACATAGGCCTATAGTCCAGGTCGAGCACGGTGAACTGGCCGTCAGCCAGGCCGGTGCGCGGCCGGGCCTCGTGAGCGGCAAGATGCGCGCTGCGGCTGGGCTCCTGGCACAGGCCGGTGACGGTGGACCAGAAGATTCCTGCGTTCCGGATGGCGTCCAGGTCCAGCTCTTCGGCGCTGATTTGGAGGTCCGGGGCCGTGGGAAAGCGTCCATAGAAGTAGAGCGGGAATTCGTCCGTTGCCGGCTTGATCGCGCAGAACGTGACGGCTGTGGGGTATTGCCGTACGGCGGTCACGAAGGAGTCGTCCACGTTGAATTTGCGCAGTTCCCGGTGGAGGTACTTGCCGAAGGCATCATCCCCGGTGCGGGTGATGACGCCTGCGCGCCGGCCGTGCCGGGCTGCGGCCACCGCCACGTTGGACGGGGAACCGCCGAGGTATTTCCCGAAGGACGTGACATCCTCCAGGTCCACCCCGATATCGTTCGGGTAGATATCAACGCTGATGCGCCCGATCGTAAGAAGCTCGTGGGTCACGGTGATCGTGGACCTTTCTGGTGTGGAAACCCTGGACCTTTTGGACAGGAATCCGGCTCTGTCTGCGGTGGCGTGGGCCACACGCACTACTTTGCCCTAGATCGGATGTCCTGTCAAAGGTTTGTACTGACATACTTACAACAGGCTATGCCCCGGCCGCCCTCGCCACCTTAAATGGCAGCGCGGGGTCACCTTCGGCCCAATCCCGGGGGATTATTGGGCGGAAGGTGACCCCGCGTTGCTTTAGGGGGCGGCGGGAAGTGAGGCTAGATGTTCAGCGCGGAAGTCCGTGCCACGCCGTCATACCCGCCCGCGGGCGGCCTGAGCCCGTAGATGCTGCCCACAGTAGGCGCCACATCCACGGTCCGGGCGGGCTCTGAGGACGTGGCTCCGCCCACCACCAGCGGACTGCCGCCGGAGATGAAGAACGGAATGGGCTCCGTGGCCGGATGTCCGTGGTTCCCGGGGATGGGGTTGGACATTACATAAGGGTCCGCGAAGCGCCAGCCGGCACGGCAGTAGGCAACCAAGTCTCCCGCTTCGGGGCCCAGCCGCAAACCCGTAGGCACGTCCACGGAGAGGACTCCGGGGTGGGCCGCCACCAGTTCCGCCACGGCAGCCATGCCGGCGGCGCGTTCAGCATCGGCGCCCGTCCAGTACAGCAGATCCGCGCCGCCGTTCTGCGCAATCTTGACGTTGGCCTGCAGTTCCCGGCGGGACTGCAGGATCAGATTGATCGACACCACATTCGCGGGGATGGACCAGTCCATGGAATGGTCGGCCAGCACCGTCAGAACGCTGGACTCCCACTTACCTGCACTCTTGAGATGTTCCACGAACCGGCCCACCTGCAGGTCGGTCTCAGCAAGGGCCGCCTCGCGGGCGGCACGCAGGGTGGTTCCGGACAGGTCGGAATGCCCCACCCGGTCAATGTCACCCAGATTGGTGAACACCACGTCCGGGTCCGGGCCGCCTACCATCGCCAGCAGGGCGTCCATCGTGGCCACGTCCGGCGCATGTCCGGTCACCGGCAGCAGCGGCTGCGGTTCCCAGCGGTAGGTGGCGCGCTCCCCGAAAATCCCGAACAGGTACCTCTTGCTCAGCACCGACCCCGTGGTCAGCCCGCGTTCCCGCAGCCGCTCGAGCAACGTGGGAAAACGAAGGTCCGCCGGCCGGTCCAGGTCGCGGACCACACCTTCGGCGCGGTCGAAGACGGAATTCGCGGGAACGCCCGACCGGTCCGGCCGCACTCCGGTCATCATCATTACGTGGTTCGGAATGGTTTCCATCACCGGCAGTGACCGCGCGGCCGGAAAATTCGTCCCGGCACCCCTGAGCGCCGCAAGATTTGGCGTCAGAGCAGGCGTGATCTCGTCCGGCCGGCAGCCGTCCACCACCAGGATGTAACTCCGGACGCGCGGAGGCTCTTTCCCGGTTGCCGGAGCAGCCCAGGCTTCCCCTTGCGCCGAGGAAAGCACGACGGCGGCGCCTCCTGCCGCGGCTACCTTCAGGAATTGCCGGCGGCCCGGCGTCGGGAGGGCATGCGTCGCCTGCCCGCCTTTCACAGCGCACCTCCCGCCGCGGGAACGGCCTTGCCGGTCCCGGCGCCCACAGTGAAGGACGTGGACAGTGTTGCCGGGGACCCTGCTGAAGTCCTGTCAGCGAGGACGTACCAGTCCATGCGAACGCCTGCGGGGGTGACGTCCAGGACCGAATAGCCGTGGGAATCGAAGTCGAGGTGCTTGACGTGCGGGTTTGCCGCCCTGATGGCCGCTTCCACGGAAAGGGATCCCGTGCGTGGCGGAACGTTCAGTATGTCGTCCAGGTTGTCGCTCGTCACTGAAGTGCAGACAAGTTCGGCAGCCACGGAGTCACCCGTGGCCGGATAGGTTGCCGGGTCGGCGGGAATGTCACATGCCCAGCCCGAATGGATGTCCCCGGTGAGGAACACGGTGTCCTTCACTGCGTTGTCCCGCAGGTGCCGCACTACCCTGCTGCGGTCCGCTTCATATCCGTCCCACTGGTCCACGTTGTAGGGGACGCCGTCGATGGTGGTCCCGCCCATAAGCTCCTGGACACCGGCCAGCTCGCCGGCGCTGAGCGTCGACGGGACCTTAACGGGCGTAATCATGACAGGGTTGCCCACCAGCTTCCACTGCGGGCCGGAGGAGTTGAGGTTGTTCAGCAGCCAGTCCATCTGCGCCGTACCTGTAATGGTCCGGGCGGTGCTGTCCGCTGCAGGGTCTGCACCGCTGGAGGCCTGCAGGTCCCTGTAGGAGCGAAGGTCCAGCATCGAGAGGCTGGCCAGCGAGCCAAAGTCCAGGCGGCGGTACAGTTGGCCGCCCGGTTCGTAGCGCACCGGCATCCACTCGGCGTAGGCCTGCCGCGCTGCGGCCGACCGGTCGCGCCAGGCCCCTTCGGCACCCTCCGTATGGTTTTCCGCGCCGTCCTTCCACGCATCGTTAGCGGACTCATGGTCATCCCACGTGACGATGAACGGTGCCGCTGCGTGCAGTGACTGGAGGTCTGGATCGGTCTTGTACTGGGCGTGCCGGCGGCGGTAGTCCTGCAGCACGGTCATTTCCCGGGCCGGGTCGTGGGGCCGGACCACGACATCGCGCGCCTGGTACTCACCGGGCGCGTACTCGTAGAGGTAGTCACCCAGGTGCAGGACGGCGTCAAGGTCACCCCGGGCGGCGAGGTGGCGGTAGGACGAGAAATAGCCCGCCTGCCAGTTGGCACAGGACACCACCCCGAACTTCAGCCGGTCGACCGACGCGCCTGCCGACGGGGCTGTACGCGTCCTGCCCACAGCCGATAAGGCCTTACCAAACTTGAAGCGGTACCAGTAGGTGGTCCCCGGTGCTAGCCCGTCGGCGAGGACCTTGACCGTGTGGTCGCGTCCAGGGCCGGTGGGCGCGGAGCCCCGGGCAACGATCTTTCGGAACCCGCTGTCCGGTGCCACCTCCCAAGTCACCGTCACGTCGGGCCCCCTGCCGCTGCCCGGAAGGGCTTCCGCCACTGGCGTGACGCGGGTCCACAACAGTACGCTCGCGGGCATCGGGTCCCCTGAGGCGAGGCCGTGGGCAAAGACGGTGCGGTCAGCAGCATCCAAGGCCCAGGCAGGAGCGTTGGCGGTAGCGGCGCCAGCCGCACCGGCTACAGCAACGGCACCCGCGGAGCGCAGAACTTGACGACGAGTAAAGTTGTTCATCAATCCAGTATCCGGACGGCCAGGGGCATGAACCGCCAATTTCGGCCGCTGTTCTCTGGGCGTTCACCAACTGTTCCCCCGCGCCCTTCCTTCCCGGCATCCACGGGTATAAAGTTAAACAACCGTTTGGTTGATAAACAATTTAGTTGATTAGGTGGCCTGCATGAACCCCGACCAGACCGGTCTCAATGGTGCTTTCATGGCCCTTGCGGACCCCGTGAGGCGGAGCATCATCGCCCGGCTGAGCCGGGGACCGGCCACCGTAAATGAGCTGGCGGAACCTTTCGAAATTTCCAAGCAGGCGGTTTCGAAGCACATCCAGGTCCTCGAGCAGGCGCAGCTGGTCACCCGCAGCCGGGAGGCCCAGCGCAGGCCCGTCCACCTGAACCCCGCACGGCTGGAGGCACTCACCGCCTGGATCGACCAGTACAGGCTGGTCCGCGAAGAGCAGTTCCGCAGCCTCGATGCCGTGCTTCAATCCAGCGCCGGGCACCACGGCGCCAAGGCAAAGGAAACGCCATGACCAATCCCCTGAAGCTCTCCGTCCCCGAGGGCCTGCCCTTCATAGATTTCGAGCGCGAATTCGATTTTCCGGTCGCGGACGTGTTCCGCGCCCACAAGGATCCGGGGCTCATTGCCCAGTGGCTCGGCCCGCGCCGGATGAAGATGGACGTGGACCACTACGAGTTCCGGACAGGCGGGTCGTATCGATATACCCACACCGGTCCCGAAGGAGTGCCCTACGAGTTCCGCGGAGTCTTCCACACTGTCCGCGAGAACGAATTCGCCCTGCAGACGTTCGAATTCGGCGGCTACCCGGACGTGGTCAGCCTCGAATCCATGACATTCGAGGACCTGGGCGGCGGCAGATGCCGTATCCGCGGCCATGCCGTCTACCCGAGCCTGGAAGCCCGGAACGGCATGGCAGAGTCCGGAATGGAAGGCGGCATGACCGAAGGCTATGAGCGCCTGGACGAGCTGCTCTCAGCTTAAACAGCAACGCGGGGTCACACCGGGCCCAATCCCGAGGGATTGTCTGGCCTGAGGTGACCCCGCGTAGCGGGTAGGAACTACTAGAGCGCTGCGTAGACCTCGCGCAGCAGCTTGGCGGTCTCGGACGGCGTCTTGCCGACCTTGACGCCTGCAGCCTCCAGGGCTTCCTTCTTGGCCTGGGCGGTTCCGGCGGAACCGGAGACGATGGCACCGGCGTGGCCCATGGTCTTGCCTTCCGGAGCCGTGAAGCCTGCCACGTAGCCGACAACCGGCTTGGTGACGTTGGCCTTGATGAAGTCGGCGGCACGCTCTTCGGCGTCGCCACCGATCTCGCCGATCATGACGATTGCCTTGGTCTCGGGGTCAGCCTCGAATGCGGCCAGCGCATCGATGTGCGTGGTGCCGATGATGGGGTCGCCGCCGATGCCGATGGCGGTGGAGAAGCCAAGGTCGCGCAGTTCGTACATCATCTGGTAGGTCAGGGTGCCGGACTTGGAAACCAGTCCGATGGGGCCCTTGCCCGTGATGTTGGCGGGGGTGATGCCCACCAGCGCCTCGCCCGGGGTGATGATGCCGGGGCAGTTCGGTCCGATGATGCGGGTGACCTGGTTGCCGTCGGCGTCCACCTTGGACTGGGCCAGGGCCCAGAATTCGGCGGAGTCCTGGACCGGCACGCCTTCGGTGATGACGACTACCAGGCCGATGCCTGCTTCGATGGCTTCAACAACGGCGTTCTTGGTGAATGCCGGCGGAACGAAGACGATGGAGACGTCGGCGCCGGTTTCCGCCATGGCTTCCTTGACGGTGCCGTAGACGTTGATTTCCTGGTCGCCGTGCAGGACCGTGGTGCCGGCCTTGCGGGCGTTGACGCCGCCAACAATGTTGGTTCCGGCCTTCAGCATCAGGGCGGTGTGCTTGGTGCCTTCGCCGCCGGTGATGCCCTGGACGATGACCTTGGAGTCCTTGTTCAGATAGATAGACATGGTGCGTCCCTTTACTTAGCTGCGTTGGCGAGCTCGGCGGCCTTGTCGGCGCCCTCGTCCATGGTGGCGGCCAGGGTAACCAGCGGGTGGTTGGCCTCGTTCAGGATGCGGCGGCCTTCCTCGACGTTGTTGCCGTCAAGGCGGACTACCAGCGGCTTGTTCGCGGTGTGGCCGAGCTCGGCCAGTGCACCGACGATGCCCTTGGCGACGGCGTCGCAGGCGGTGATTCCGCCGAAGACGTTGACGAACACGGACTTGACCTGCTCGTCGCCGAGGATGACGTCCAGGCCGGCAGCCATGACCTCGGCGGAGGCTCCGCCGCCGATGTCAAGGAAGTTGGCGGGCTTGACGTTGCCGTGGTTTTCACCAGCGTAGGCAACAACGTCGAGGGTGGACATCACGAGGCCGGCGCCGTTGCCGATGATGCCGACTTCGCCGTCGAGCTTGACGTAGTTGAGGTCCTGCGCCTTTGCCTTGGCCTCAAGGGGATCGGCAGCGTCCTTGTCCTCAAGCAGCGCGTGCTTGGCGTGGCGGAACTCTGCGTTCTCGTCGAGGGAGACCTTGCCGTCAAGGGCGATGATCTCGCCGGCGCCGGTGCGGACGAGCGGGTTGACCTCCACCAGGGTTGCGTCTTCCTTCTTGAAGACGTCCCAGAGCTTGAGGATGACGTCGGCCACCTTGCCGCGCAGTTCCTCAGCGAAGCCTGCCGTGGCGACGATTTCGTCCGCCTTGGCCTGGTCGATGCCGACGGCGGGGTCGATGGCTACCTTGGCCAGCGCCTCCGGGCGTTCGACGGCGAGCTGCTCGATTTCCATGCCGCCTTCAACCGAGCACATGGCCAGGTAGTTGCGGTTGGCCCGGTCCAGCAGGACGGAGAAGTAGAACTCTTCGGCGATGTCCGCACCCTGGGCAATCATCACCTTTTTGACGGTGTGGCCCTTGATGTCCATGCCCAGGATGTTGGTGGCGTGCTCAAGTGCCTCGTCAGCGGACTTTGCGACCTTCACGCCGCCGGCCTTGCCGCGGCCGCCGATCTTGACCTGTGCCTTGACGACGGTGACGCCGCCAATCTTTTCGGCAGCTGCCTTTGCTTCTTCTGGGGTGTACGCCACGATGCCGGCCAGCACGGGTACACCGTGCGCCTCGAACATATCGCGCGCCTGGTATTCAAACAGGTCCACGGTTTAGTGTCCTTCTACGTCGAAGTAGTTTCTATACAGTCGGACACCATCGATAGACGATGACCGGGCTGCGGATTGCACGCACCGGCGGCCTGTCTGGAAACGAGCCACGCGGCGCAATGCTCCTCTGGGAACTCTAGTCCTTTATGGGGACCGGCCCGTCCCAGACTACCGCTTATGTGAGTAAGGACACTATTCTATGAAGCGTAGAAAAAACCGCGGATTTCCGGGGTTTTTGGCCGCTTCTCAGGCGTCGAGCTTGGTCAGGGGGGCGTAACGCAACAGCAGCCGCTTCTCGCCCACGCTGAACTTGACCTTCGCCACCGTCTTGTCACCGGAACCCTCCACCGCCAGTACCGTTCCGTCGCCGAAGCTGTTGTGGTTGACCTTGTCCCCCACGCTAACGGCCACGATTTCCTTCTGCGGCTGCACCCTGGTGCGGGCCACGACCGCGGGTACATCGGCGTTGAATCCGGCAGATGAATCGGCGGCGGCCCCGCGGGCGCTGCCTGCACCCCAGAACGAGCCGCTGTAACGGCCCGAACCGATGGAGCCACTGCTTCCCCACCCCGCCTGGCGCGAGGTTCCTTCACGCTTCCAATCGAGGAGTTCGGCCGGGATTTCCTCCAAGAACTGGCTGGCCGGGTTGTACTGGCTTTGCCCCCACATGCTGCGCACCTCGGAACGGGTGACGTACAGCCGCTTCCGCGCCCTGGTAAGGCCCACGTACGCGAGCCGCCGTTCCTCGGCGAGCTCCTTGGGGTCCGTGGCCGAACGCTGGTGCGGGAACAGCCCGTGTTCCATGCCGGTAAGAAAGACGACCGGGAATTCCAGGCCCTTGGCCGTGTGCAGGGTCATCAGCGTGACCACTCCCAGGCGTTTGGCTTCTGCTACGGCGGCGTCGATATCCGCGCCGGGGGCGTCGGGGATCTGGTCTGCATCCGCAACGAGGGACACCTGCTCCAGGAACGCTGCAAGGGACCCTTCCGGGTTGTCCCGTTCATATTCGCGGACGACGGCGACCAGTTCCGCGAGGTTTTCGACGCGCGACTCATCCTGTGGATCCGTACTGGAGCGCAAGGCCGCGAGGTAACCGGTCTGTTCCAGCACGGCCTCCAGAGCGGCGGCCGCACCGGAGCCCTCGGCCACCTCCCTGA
Organism: Pseudarthrobacter sp. NPDC092439; assembly: GCF_044754945.1. NCBI lineage: Bacteria > Bacillati > Actinomycetota > Actinomycetes > Micrococcales > Micrococcaceae > Pseudarthrobacter > Pseudarthrobacter sp. NPDC092439. The sequence continues at coordinate 63,953 of NZ_JBIVQB010000007.1, read as the reverse complement.
GGTCATCGAGCAGCTTCACGAAGCCCAGGACGGCGTTCACGGAGCGGGTGGCCATGCCGGGGGCCTGCTCCGCGCGGCGCGCCGCAGCCATGAACGAGGACCGTTCCCGTTCGGCAAGGGCCGCCACGGCGCCCTCCGCGCGGTCGCCGATTCCGCGCTTTGGTTCGTTCAGCACCCGGCGGAGGTTGACGTCGTCGTCCGGGTTGACCAGCACGCGCAGGTAGGCGAGTGCGTCCTTGATCTCCTTGCGCTCGTAGAAGCGCGTGCCGCCCACCACCTTGTACGGCAGGCCTACGCGGACCAGGACGTCCTCGATGGAACGGGACTGGGCATTTGTGCGGTAGAAGATGGCGACGTCGCCGGGCCGCAGGTTGTCCTCGTCCTGGAGCCGGTCGATCTCCTTGGCGATGAACTGGGCTTCATCATGCTCGTTCTCGCCCACATATCCGATGATCTTGTGGCCCTCGCCCTCCGCGGTCCAGAGCCGCTTTTCGGGCCGGTTGGGGTTGCGGGAGATGACCGAGTTCGCGGCGCTGAGGATGTTCTGCGTGGAGCGGTAGTTCTGCTCCAGCTTGATGGTCCGGGCCTCGGGATAGTCCTTCTCGAACTCCACGATGTTGCGGATATCCGCGCCGCGGAAGGCGTAGATGGACTGGTCCGAGTCGCCCACCACCGTCAGCTCAGAGGCGCCGGGGCCCTCCCCCACTATCTCGCGGACCAAGGCGTACTGGGCGTGGTTGGTGTCCTGGTACTCGTCCACCAGTACGTGCCGGAACCGGCGTCGGTAGGACTCGGCGAGCGCAGGGAACGCCCGGAACATGTACACCGTTTCGGCGATAAGGTCATCGAAATCCATGGCGTTGGCCTGGCGCAGCCGCTGCGTGTATCCCTTGTAGACCTCGGCCACAGCCTGCTCGAAAGGATCGTTGTAGTTCGCCGAGGATGCGTAGGAATCCGCGTCGATGAGCTCGTTCTTGAGCGCTGAAATCCTGTGCAGGATGGCCTTGGGTGCAAACTTCTTGGGATCCAGGTCCAGGGCCTTCGACACCTGCGTGACCAGGCGCAGCGAATCCGCGGAATCATAGATGGAGAAGTTGGATTTCAGCCCCACGTTCGCGGCTTCCTGCCGCAGGATCCGGACGCAGGAGGAGTGGAAGGTTGAGATCCACATGATCTTGGCGCGGCCGCCCACCAGCGCCTCGATGCGTTCCCGCATTTCCGCGGCCGCCTTGTTGGTGAAGGTGATGGCCAGGATCTCACCGTGGTGGGCGCGGCCCGTGGCGATCAGGTAGGCAATGCGGTTGCTCAGGACGCGGGTCTTGCCCGAACCGGCGCCGGCAACGATAAGCAGCGCGGAGCCTGCGTGCCTGACCGCTTCCTCCTGCTGCGGGTTCAGGCCCTCCAGGAGCTGCGCGGCGTCCGGCCGCGGCGATCCATGGTGTCCGCTTCCGCCCGGGCCCGCCGCCGTGGCCACCCCTTCAGGGCTTGCTGCAGTGCGGGCGGCAACTGCGGGAGCAGCCGTGAACGGTCCGTCAGAGTACGGGTCAAACAACATATCCATGGTGCCTACAAGTCTAGGCTGTGGGACCGACACCCGGTCCCGGCCTGTGGATTACTGCACCGAACCGGACTCCAGCGCGGCACGCAGGCCGCGGACCGCCGTCGTTCCTCCTGCCATGAACCACTCGAGGCCGTTGACCGTGACGGTGTCCACCGCACCCCCGGCAGCGCGAACGATTGCCTTGCCCGGCAACCAGTCCCATTCAGGACAGCTGTGCTGGAACCAGCACCCCAGCTGCCCGTCCGCAACGCGGCCAAGGTCGCAGGAGCCGGATCCGAGCATCCGGAGCGCCGCCGCGGACGTTGCCGCAGCATGCCACGGCATGGCGCACAGCGGGTCCATCAGCCAGGTGGGATGGATGTAGGTGGCGGCGCCGAGGGCGGCCACGGGTACGGCGTTGCGTTCTCCCTCCTCGTCGCGGAACGCGGTGATCGGCTCGCCGTTCAGGGACGAAGCGTGGTCCTGGCCGCCCAGCCAGAGCTTGTCCTCCTCGGGCTGGTAAATGGCGCCGAGCAGCACGTCGGAACTGTCCTTGAGGGCGATGGCGGAGCACCAGTAGGTGGATCCGTGCAGGAAGTTGTAGGTGCCGTCCACCGGATCGATCACCCAGGTGCGGCCGCTGGTTCCGGCCACGGAGGCACCCTCCTCGCCGAGAATGCCGTCAGCGGGGCGGCACCGCTGCAGCTGCTCCAGCACGTACGCCTCGGCCGCGTGGTCCGCGGCGGTCACAACGTCGGAGACGGAGCTCTTTTGCTTCGACTGCAGTCCGGCCATCCGCATCAGCAACGCCAGCTGCCCGGCTTCGCGGACCAGGGCCGCGGCCAGTTGGTAGTCGTCCAGGGAAGGGTCAAGTTGAACAGCGCTGTGCCTGCCAATGGTCATGGCTTCAGTTTATGGGGCCCGATAATGGTGCCATGGCCAAAACCCCCGCCCAGCGCATCAGGAAGCACGGTTCCAAGGCGGCTGTTCCGCAGCACCATCTGCCGCCGGTGATCAACCCCACCACCGCCCGGACACCGGAGAAGGCGCAGAACAACAGCAACCTGATCCTGATCGCCGGCGTGGTGGCCAGCCTGTTCCTGTTCTGGTACCTGCACCTCCTGACGCTGAACCAGCTCACGGATCTGTCCGGCGGATTGGCCATGCCGGATTCGCTGGTGGGCGGCTTTGACCCGGCCTACATCGCGCAGCTGCAGGAGGCCATGGACGGCGACGCCCGCGGCCAGCTCAACTACCTCCACAAAACCGCAGGCACGCTTTTTCCGCTGATCTTTGGCTTCACCTGGCTGCTGCTGATCGGCACCAGCGTTGCCCGCCGGGCGGTTCGGTGGGCGCTGTGGGCCGTTCCCCTGCTGTTCGTGGTGGTCCGTCTCGGGGGCAACGCCGCCATCGACGCGATGATGGCCTCAGCCGGCGCGGACGCCGGCCAGGTTGCTCTTGCCTCGGGCCTCACCGTTGCAGGCTGGGTGCTGCTCGTACTGGCACTGGTGGCCGGCGCCGCCGCCGTTGCAACGCGGGGTCGCATTAGGCCACTCCGGGGCGGTTCACTGGGCCGGAAGTGACCCCGCGCTCCTTTTGGCAACCGCGCGGAGTTCCTTCCGGTGGCGGTGCACCCTGCGGGCGATGACCAGGCCCGCCGTGGCCATCCCCACCGTCACGGGGTAGCCCATCAACCGTTCCAGCGTGCCGGGCTCGGGGACCGCCATGCGGGTGATCCCGCCGGTGGCCAGCGCCGCCAGGGACACAAGGCCGCAGGCCAGGATGAACCAGGCCATCGGTGTCTTTCGGACCCACAGAGCGCCCAGGACCACCAGCGCCGCGGCGCCGGCCAGGAAGTACATGACTGCGCCTGCCAGGTGCCAGCCGGAGCCCGCATCTTCCGGCACCAGCCCTACTATCACCGTGCCCGTGCCGGCCGCCCCCGTGAGCAGGCGGACCCAAAGCGCCGCAAGCCAGGGCTTCCGGGTGCCGGGACGGATGCGCAGGTCAGCCCGTGCCGCCACGCACAGGAGCGCCGAGCTCAGCAGGAGGGCGCCCACCACCATGCCCAGCCCCTGGACCACAAATGAGGCATTCATCAGCCAGTTGAGCGGCGAGCAGACCTGGCGTCCGTCGAAGACCCCGCAGTGCAGCGCGCCCAGATCGCTGATGTAGCCCGTCCTCAGGTCGTAAGGCCGCGCCCCGGCCCAGGCGCCGATTGCCGCGGCTTCGGCCGCGAAGTACTGGAGCACGCTCAGCACCGCCCAGGCGCCGATGTATTGGCGGGTCGATGCAGTATCGGGAATGAACACCGCCGCGGGGGCGGCCTGCCGGGCTGGACTCATGCCTTGAGCGTAGTACGCGCCCGCACCTTGTATGCTTGTATCCGTGTCCGCCCGGACCGGCCCCGCCGATCCTTCGGACGCCCGCCCTCGTAGCTCAGTGGATAGAGCACGGCTCTCCTAAAGCCGGTGTCGTTGGTTCGATTCCAATCGAGGGCACTTGAACCTTCCTTCCCCGGAGTTCGACCTCCGCGCCTACCTCCTGGGCCCCGGCGATCCCGGGCCCGGCAGCTGGAGCGTGGACCGGGACCTGCTGGACCGGACGCAGGGCACCCGGGGAACCTTTTCCGGCGTCGTACGCTTCGTTTCCACGCCCGACGGCGGCCTTGCCCTGCGCGAAGACGGCACTGTGCGCTGGCCTTCTTTCACCGGGCCCGCCTTCCGCGAGTACCTCCTGCGCCCGTCCGGGCGTCCCGACGCGCTGGACGTGTTTTTTCCTGACGGCCGGCCGTTCCACCTGATGAGCTTCTCCCCGGACGCCAACCTGGACCGGCACTGGTGTGATCCTGACACATACCGCGTGACGTATACCTTCGAGGGGGTCCAAAGCTTCACTTACAGCTGGGACGTGACCGGACCGCGGAAGGACCTGCTGCTCGCATCCCGCCTGACCCGCCTGGAGGACGTGTGAAGGACCGGATCGTCGTTTCCGCCGTTTGCGTCTTCGATGATGCCGGCCGCCTGCTGACAGTCCGCAAACGCGGGACCCGGATGTTCATGCACCCCGGTGGCAAGCCGGAACCGGGCGAGTCGGCAGCCCAGGCCGCGGCGCGCGAGCTGGCCGAGGAGGTCGGGATCGTTTTGGAACCCGCAGCCTTGTGCCTGATGGGCGTGTGGATCGCGGACGCCGCCAACGAGGCCGCCACGGTCATTGAGGCCACGGTGTTCCTGGCCCCGGGGACCTGGACGGCGCTCCCGTCCGCCGAGATCGAAGAGATCCGCTGGCTGGACCCGGCCGACCCGCCCACGCCGGATCTCGCACCGCTGCTCACGGACCACATCCTGCCCGGGCTCACCCGCTCCCGGCCCCGGGTTGCCGGCCGGCCGTAGCCTACAGCTCGGGAACGGCTTCCTGCGCCACCGCGGTGGCCTCGGCGAACTGCGTCCGGTACAGCTCCGCGTAACGTCCGTCCGCAGCCAGGAGTTCGGTGTGCGTGCCGCGTTCCACGATCCTTCCGTCCTCCACCACCAGGATGGCGTCCGCTGCCCGCACTGTGGACAGCCGGTGGGCAATAACCAATGCCGTCCGTCCTTCCAGTGCGGCACCAAGGGCGGCCTGTACCGCGGCCTCGTTCGTGGAGTCCAGCGCTGCGGTTGCTTCGTCGAGGATGACCACCCGGGGCTGGGCGACCAGCAGCCGGGCGATGGTAAGCCGCTGGCGTTCCCCACCGGAGAGCCGGTAGCCGCGCTCCCCCACCACGGTTTCCAGGCCGTCCGGCAGGGACCGGATCATGGCTTCCAGGCGGGCCTGCCGGATGGCTTCCCACATGTCGTCCTCCGTGGCATCCGGTCGGGCCAGCCGCAGGTTGGAGGCGATGGTCTCGTGGAACAGGTGCCCGTCCTGGGTCACCATGCCCAGAGTGTCCCGGAGGGACTCGAACGTGGCGTCGCGGACGTCCACCCCCGTTCCGGACACGGATCCGCCCAGGCGCACCGCCCCCGAATCGACGTCGTAGAGGCGGGCGAGCAGCTGCGCGATGGTGGACTTGCCCGCGCCGGAGGAGCCCACCAGCGCCACAGTCTGGCCCGGTTCCACCCGGAAACTGATCCCGTGCAGCACTTCCTCGCCGCCTCGGGTATCCAGCGTGGCCACCTCTTCGAGGGAGGCCAGTGACACCTTGTCCGCGGAAGGGTACGCGAAGCGGACGTCGTCGAACTCCACGGAGACGGGCCCTGCGGGAACTGCCTTGGCGCCCGGCTTCTCCTGGATCAGCGGCTTCAGGTCCAGGATTTCGAAGACGCGTTCAAAGCTGACCAGCGCGCTCATGATCTCCACCCGGGCGTTGGAAAGTGCGGTGAGCGGTGAATACAGGCGGGTCAGCAGCAGGGCGAGGACCACCACGTCGCCTGCCGCCAGCTGGCCCGTGAGCGCGTACCAGCCGCCCAGCCCGTACACCAGGGCAAGCGCGAGCGCTGACACCAAGGTCAGGGCCGTGACGAACGTGAACTGCAGCATCGCGGTGCGGACGCCGATGTCGCGGACCCGGCCCGCCCGGACGGCAAACTCGCGGGACTCGTCCTCGGGCCGGCCAAACAGCTTGACCAGGGTGGCGCCGGGCGCAGAAAACCGCTCGGTCATCTGGGTGCCCATGGCAGCATTGTGCTCGGCGGCCTCGCGGCGCAGGTCAGCCAGCCGTGCTCCCATCCGGCGCGCGGGAACCAGGAACACGGGCAGCAGGAGCATGGCCAGCACGGTCACCTGCCAGGACGTGCCAAGCATGACCACCAGGGTCAGGGCCAGCGCCACCACGTTGCTCACCACGCCGGAGAGCGTTCCGGCAAACGCCGACTGCGCGCCGATGACGTCGTTGTTCAGGCGACTCACCAGCGCCCCGGTGCGGGTGCGGGTGAAGAACGCGATGGGCATCTTTTGGACATGGTCGAACACCCGGGTCCGCAGGTCCACGATGACGCCCTCGCCGATGGTGGAGGACAGCCAGCGGCTCACCAGGCCCAGCCCTGCCTCGGCAACAGCCACGACGGCGATCAGCACGGCCAGTCGGACCACTTCGCCGGCCGGGGCATTGGCCACGATCGCGTCCACCACCTGACCGGCGAGGACCGGGGTGGCCACGGCCAGAAACGCCATGACCACGGACAGCACCACGAAGGCGGTCAGCTTGCCGCGGTGCGGCCGGGCGAAGCCGAGGACTCGCTTGAGGGTTTCTTTCGAGAATGGCCGGGAGCCGCTCTTGGCCCGGGTGATGTTGTACAGGGAGTGCCAGGCGACGCGGTCCATGCTCATTGCTGCTGCTCCGTTACTTGTCCGTTGTCCACTGCCCAACGTACATCCAGGCGGACGTTCTCCAGCAGGCGCCGGTCGTGCGTCACCAGCAGGAGCGCACCGTCGTAGCTTTCCAGCGCCTCCTCGAGCTGTTCAATGGCCGGCAGGTCGAGGTGGTTGGTGGGTTCGTCCAGGACCAGCAGGTTAACCCCGCGGGCCTGGAGCAGGGCCAGTGCCGCCCGGGTCCGCTCGCCCGGCGAGAGCGAGTCCACCCGGCGTTCCGTGTGGGCTGCCTTGAGCCCGAATTTGGCCAGCAGCGTGCGGACTTCAGCGGGTGCCAGGTCCACCAGGACATTCCCGACGGCGTCGGCCAGCCTTTCGTCTCCGGCCAGCAGGCTGCGCGCCTGGTCAATCTCCCCGACGGCCACCGACGCGCCCATTGCTGCGCTGCCGGAATCGGGCGCGGTCAAACCCAGAAGCAGCCGGAGCAGGGTGGACTTGCCGGCCCCGTTGGGACCGGTGATGCCGACCCGTTCACCGGCGTTGAGCTGCAGGTTGACCGGGCCCAACGTGAAACCGCCCTGCCGCACCACGGCATCGCGGAGGGTTGCCACGACCGAGCTGGACCGGGCCGCCTTGCCAATGGAGAACTGCAGCTGCCATTCCTTCCGCGGCTCTTCCACCGCGTCCAGCCGGGCGATCCGGGACTCCATCTGCCGGACCTTCTGGGCCTGCTTTTCGGAGGACTCCGTGCTGGCGGCCCGGCGGATCTTGTCATTGTCCGGGTTCTTCTTCATGGCGTTACGGACGCCCTGGGAACTCCATTCCCGCTGTGTCCTGGCTCGCGCGACCAGGTCCGCCTTGGTGGCCGCGAACTCCTCATACTTTTCGCGTGCGTGCCGGCGCGCCACGGCGCGTTCTTCCAGGAAGGCGTCGTAGCCGCCGTCGTAAATTCCCACGGCGTCCTGGGCAAGGTCGAGCTCCACCACGGTGGTGACGCAGCGGGCCAGGAACTCGCGGTCGTGGCTGACCAGCACCACGCCACCGCGGAGTCCCTTGACGAAGTCCTCCAGCTTGGCCAGCCCGGCAAGGTCAAGGTCGTTGGTGGGCTCGTCGAGCAGCACCACGTCAAACCGGCTGAGCAGGAGGGCCGCGAGCGCCACCCGCGCGGCCTGCCCGCCCGAAAGCCCCGTCATTTCGGCGTCGGCGCCGGTGTCCAGTCCAAGTTCCGCCAGGACGGCGGGGATCCGTTCCTCCAGGTCGGCGGCGCCGGACGCCATCCAGCGGTCGAACGCGCGGGAGTACGCATCGTCCGCGCCGGGAGCGCCGCTGCCCAAAGCTTCGGCGGTGGTTTCCATCTCCAGCGTGGCCTGCGCGCAGCCGGTGCGCCGGGCAATGTAGCCGGCCACGGTTTCGCCGGCGGCGCGTTCGTGTTCCTGCGGCAGCCAGCCCACAAAGGCGTCCGTGGGCGCCAGGCTCACGGTGCCGCCCTGCGGCTGGTCCACGCCGGCCAGGATCCGCAGCAACGTCGACTTGCCGGCGCCGTTGGCCCCGACGACGCCCACGACGTCGCCCGGGGCGACTGTGAGCGAGAGGCTGGAAAAGAGCTGCCGGTGGTCGTGGCCGCCGGCAATGTCCTTGGCAACGAGGGTTGCGGTCATGGGTCGGTTCTTTCGCTGGTTTGTCCGGCCGGGTCCGTGGAACAGCGCCGGGCGGGGGTACCCGCAGCGGGGATCGGACGTCCGGGCCGCAGGACGTGAAAGAGCCCGCCGGTCCGGACTTGGGGGGTGTACGGACCAACGGGCTCAGCAATCAAGAATAGCCGAAACACCCGTGGGGGTAAAATCGTTGAAGCCGCGCCGCGGTAAAATCTTCGCATCCGCCAGTCGTCCAGAAAGCCTTCAATGCCCGTACCCGCCAAGGCGTTCCAGCGCTGGATGCAAGGCATCGCACCCGATGCCAGCACGGCGGACATCTGCCGGGTTTCCGGGATCAAACGGACCACCCTCGCCCAGCAGCTGGTGCGCGGCAAGGTGGGCGAGGCAACCGTGGTGGCCATCAGCCGCGCCTACGGCGTGAATCCCGTGGCAGCGCTGGCCGGGTTTGACGCCTATCGCAGCCTGGCCGGGCCGTGGCAGGCGCCAACGCACGGTGAGCTGGTTAGCCTGGTCTCCACCCCCGACCTCCTCCGCGCGGTCCTCGCCCGCACCGCAGAGGACTCGGCGGAAGCAGCGGGGCCGCACGGCCCGGGCGGGCCGCCGTCGCTCACGCCCGCCCCGCACTCCACCTCGGTGCGGAACTGGGTGGATGCCATTGACGACGGCGAGTTGCGGCATAGGGTCTCCGCGGCAACAGGAGTTGCTCCGCAGAACTTTTCCGCGCAGCTCACCGCCAACCGGCTGGCGCCGGAACTGGCCGTCGCCACCTCGCTGGCAGCGGGGGTGGGCCCTGCCGGCGGGCTGGTGGCCACCGGACTGGTCACGGAGGCCGAGGCGGGCTGGCCGCCGGATGCCCGGCAGGCCGCCCTGGATGCAATGTCCGACGGCGACCTGACCGCCCTCGCCGGGGAGAGGCTGCAGGCCCTCGGCAAGGTCCTGCGCCGGCAGGAACATGACACCGCGCAAACAGAGCAGATTTGGGAGAACCTCGGATGATCGAAGTCATTCAGTGGGCAACACTGGCCACGTGCGGCCTGATTGCCGCCGCCCGCGTGCCGAGTGCGCTCCGCGGGGAGAACCGTTCGCTGTTCTACATCTTCTTCCTCATGACCCTGGCCACGCTGCTGAGCATTCATGATCCGTATGTGGCCATCGACCAGGCGCTGGGCGGCATGAACTACAGCAACCTGATGCTGCGGTTCATCATCTTTGCGGCCATCTACTTCGTGGGGATCCGGGTCACCAGGGGTTTCGGGGCCCAGGATGCCTACCGGCTGATCACCGGGCGCGTGGGCACGATGGTTCTCCTGGCGGTATCGCTGGTGCTGGTGGCCGTGTTCCTGCTGATGGACACCGCGGGCTCCTCCGCAGGGATGGTGGCGCAGGCCCACAAGGATCCGCGCAACGCGGCCCTGGTCGAGTACTACGGCGCTGCCGGCCGGGCCTACCCTGCCTACGTGTCCCTGGTGCTGCTGCCTGCCATGGTGCGCGCCGTCCGAAGCCGCCTGCCCGTCCTGGTGCGGATCGCCGCGTTCCTGCTGGGCAGCGGTGGTGTGGCCATCGCACTGACGCTGTTGTTCCCGGTGGTGCCGCCGGAGTTCGGGCCGCTCAAGTACGTGGTCAATTACACGGCGGTGCTTTGCTACGTGGTGGGGCTGGCCCTGATCTGGGTGGCAAGGATCAGGAATACCCGCAGGACAGCGGCCAGGACATCTACCGAAAAGTAACCCGAGACGCTTTCACAAAATCATTAGAATGTGATTCAATCATGAATGTGTGAAGGCGGGGCAAGTGGCGTCTTGCGAACGGGGAGAAATTCTTGGACGCCGGGGTGGCCCCGCGTGCTTTCGCACTATTGGGGGGATGAGTGGTGGCGGCCGTTGGGGACCGCCCCCACTCAGCCTTTTAACGCCGCTGCCGGGTCTCTGTGGAGACCGGGCTTGACCGGCCCCGGTCATCGGGCGAAACGGAGAGTTACCAGCTGGAACGGCCGCACCGACAGTTCCGCCGCCACACCTCCGCCACTGCCGCTCCCGGCAGCACCGGCATCTTCGAGCGCTTCCACGCCGGGTACCGGGGCCTCCCGCTCCAGCAGGTCCACCGCCCGGACGCCGCGGGCCGGAAAGTTGGCCGTGACCGTTACCCGGGCGCGCCCGCCCAAGGACTCGTAGAGCCGGACGATGACGTCGCCGGATCCGTCTTCTGCCAGCTTGACTGCTTCCACCACCAGCGCCGGGCTGGATACCGTGACGAGCGGTTCCACCGGAGCGGCGCCCCGGACCAGCCGCGGCGCCAGGTTGGTCCGGTAGCCTTCCTGGACCGCATCGGCGATCCCGGCCCCCGGACGGATCGTGACAGTGAGTTCGTGCTGTCCGCGGTCGGCTCCCGGGTCCGGGAACTTGGGCGCACGCAACAGTGAGAGGCGCACGGTGGTGGTGGTGCCGCCGTCGTACTCCCTGATGGTCCGGGTGACGTCGTGGCCGTAGGTGGAGGCGTTCGAGATGGCCACGCCATAACCCGGCTCTCCCACATGGATCCAGCGGTGGGCACAGATTTCGAACTTCGCCGCCTCCCACGAGGTATTCGTGTGCGTTGGCCGGAGCACGTGGCCGAACTGCGTTTCCGCTGCGGAGCGGTCCGCCCGGACGTCCAGCGGAAAGCCGAGTTTCAGCAGCTTTTCGCGTTCCTGCCAGTCCACCGCCGTGGTGATGGTGAGGGACGGGCTGCCCGGTGCTAGCGTGATCCGCTGGGTGATGGCGGAAGCCCCCACAGTGCGGAGCACCACCACCGAGGCCCCATCCTCCGCGGAACCGGATTCCGGCACACCAGCAGACCCTGCCGGACCACCAGGCTCCGCCGGACCAACAGACTCTGCGGCCACCAGCGCGGTGACGTTGCGCCGGTAGAACTCGTCGATGTCCCAGGCGTCCCATTCGTTGGGAGTGTCCCGGTGCAGTTCCAGGAGGTTGCCGCGTGCCCCCGGCGCGATTGCTTCACGGCCGCTGGCATAGTCCGTCAGGGACACCAGCAGCCCGTCCGCATCGATCACCGCCCGGATCACGCCATTGTCCAGGACATAGCCGCCCTGCTGCGGGCCGCTGGCGGCGGTGACGGTGGCCGGCGCGGGCGCGGCGGCAGGCTCGGCGGCAGCCAGCGCGGGGACGCCGTCCCGGGCATGCGGGGCCGCATTCAGCAGGAAGGCCGTGTCGCCGGCACCCAGCACGGCGCGGGCCGCCTGGCCGATCAGGGCCTCGAGGTCCGCTGCAATGGCCTCGTGGTTGCGTTCGGCGTCGCGGTGCACCCAGGCGATGGAACTGCCCGGGAGGATGTCGTGGAACTGGTGCAGCAGGACCAGCCGCCAGAGCCGCTTCAGCTCGGCTGCCGGGTAGGGGAACCCGGACCGGACGGCAGCGGTGGCACACCAGAGTTCGGCCTCGCGCAGCAGGTGCTCACCGCGGCGGTTGCCCTGTTTGGTGCGGGCCTGGCTGGTGTAGGTGCCGCGGTGCAGCTCCAGGTACATCTCGCCTACCCAGACGGGAAGGGCCCGGTAGTCCTCCTCCGCCTGGCGGAAGAAGCTCTCGGCCGACCCGATGCGGACCTTCGGGGAGCCTTCAAGGTCAGCGGTGCGCCGCGCGGCGGCGAGCATTTCGCGCGTGGGTCCGCCTCCGCCGTCGCCATACCCGAACGGCACCAGCGAGACGCTGCCGTGGCCGTGGTCCCGGTAATTGCGCTCGGCGTGCGCCAGCTCGCGGGCGCTCAGCTCGGCGTTGTACGTGTCCACGGGCGGGAAGTGGGTGAAGAGCCGCGTGCCGTCGATGCCTTCCCAGTTGAAGGTGTGGTGCGGCATGCGGTTGGTCTGGTTCCACGAGATCTTCTGCGTGAGGAACCAGCGGCCGCCGGCGGATTTCACGATCTGCGGCAATGCCCCGGAGTAGCCGAAGGAGTCCGGGAGCCAGGCCTCACGGCACTCGACGCCGAATTCGGAAAGGAAGAAGCCCTTGCCCTCCACGAACTGGCGTGCCATGGCCTCACCGCCGGGCATGTTGGTGTCCGATTCAACCCACATGCCGCCCACGGGCACGAACTGGCCGGAGCGGACCTTCTCCCGGATCCGGGTGAACAGCTCCGGGTAGTACTCCTTGATCCACGCGAACTGCTGGGCCGAAGAGCAGGAGAACACAAAGCCGGGGTCCTCGTCCATCAGCGCCACCACGTTGGAGAACGTCCGGGCGCACTTGCGGATGGTTTCGCGGACCGGCCAGAGCCAGGCCGAGTCGATGTGCGCGTGCCCGGTGGCCACCAGCTGGTGCGCGGACGCGTAGGCCGGGCTGGCCAGGACATCCGCCAATGCCTCCCGGCCGGCGGCAGCGGTTCCGGCGACATCGTCGGGGTCCATGATGTCCATCATTCGTTCCAGGGCACGGAGGATCTGGTGCCGCCGGGGCAGCTCCAGCGGCAGCTGCTTCATCAGTCCCGCGAGGGTCCACACATCCTGCTGGAGTTCCCATACATTCTTGTCCAGCTCGGCTATGCCGATCCTGCCGAGCCGGTACTGCGGCGCGGTCCCGGCCGTTGCCTTGTCTCCGTAGGGGGTTGCCGCGAAAGTCCAGCCTCCGGCCACGTCCGGGTTTGCGGCCGCCTCCACGTAAAAGTCCACGGCCATCCCGGTGCCCAGCAGCTTCAGGGGAATGTACTGGTTCCGCGGCGAGATCGCCTTGATAATGGTGCCGTCCGCCCGCCAGGCGATGCCTTCACACTGGAACCCCGGCGCTTCGAGCGTGAAGCCGAGGTCCACCACCACCTCAACGGCACTTTCCGCCCGGCTGCCCCAGGATTCGGGCACCTCGCCCTGCAGCCGCAGCCACGTGGTGCTCCATGGCCTGCCCCACGCGGCGCCATGCTCCTGCGGGCGGAATTCCTGCCGCATCGCCTCCATCGCGGGAACAGGCTCCCCGGGGGCCTCCCAGCTGCTGAGTTCCAGCGGCACCATCCGCGTGTAGACGGCGGGGTTGATCCGTTCGCGGACGAACCGCTCCAGCCGGACTTCCGTGATCCGTCGGTCGTCATGCAATAGGGGCCTCTTAGCGTTGGAGTGTGACCGCGATGTCCATTCGATGGAAAAATCTACCGGCTGGCCGGAGGATAACCAAGCCCCTCCCCGCCGGGTCGCGGGTCCCGGAGCCAGTCATTACGACGGCGGCGCACCGGCGGCTGCCAGCCGCACCCGGGCATCCCCGGAGTAGACATTGAAGCTGGTGCCCCGGCTGAAGCCTGCCAGTGTCAGGCCGCTGGCCTCGGCCAGTTCCACCGCCAGGCTGGAAGGGGCGCTGACCGCGGAGAGGACCGGGATCCCGGCAAGGGCAGCCTTCTGGACGAGCTCAAAGGACGCCCGCCCGGAAACCTGCAGCACCGTCCCGCGCAGCGGGAGCAACCCCTCCCGGAGCGCCCAGCCCACCACCTTGTCCACCGCGTTGTGGCGCCCCACGTCCTCACGCAGGCACAAAAGCTGTGCGCCGCCGTCGTCAGTTATCCGGAACAGCCCGGCAGCATGCACTCCCCCGGTGGTGTCGAAGAGGCGCTGGGATTGGCGGAGCAGTGCGGGGAGGGATGCCAGGACGTCCGCGTCGACAGTGAGCGGGTCCGCTTCGGGGCTGTAGTGCGAGGATTTCCGGACCGCGTCCACGGAGTCCGTGCCGCAAATGCCACAGGCACTGGAGGTGTAGACGTTCCGCCCGGTGGCCGGCCGCGGCACGTCCGGCCGGAGTTGGGCTTCGACCACGTTGAAGGTCTGCACCCCGTCTTCGTCTTCTCCGGCGCAGAACCGGAGGGAGATGAGCTGCTCCGGCTCCCAGATGATGCCCTCGGCCACCAGGAAGCCGGCCACCAGGTCGAAGTCGTCGCCCGGGGTGCGCATGGTCACGGAGTAGGAGAGGCTGTCCAGGCGCATCTCGAGCGGTTCCTCCACGGCCAGCACGTCTTCGCGGTGCCGGACCGGGAACTCCAACGCCTTGGGGCTGCCGTCCAGGACATATTTGTGCACCTTGCGGCGCTGCGTCACGCGTCCCATAGCCGGCCTCTTCCGTTCATGCCTCCATCATGGCAACGGGAGGGCCCGTGGTCCAAGCGCGGGTCAGCCAAGGAGGGCGCTCCAGTCAACGGGGCCGGCGGGTTCCGCGGCCTTGGCGGTGCCGGTCTTTGCCGGCCTGGCAGTCCTGGTTTTCGGTTTGGCGGCCGGGTCCGGGGCGGCCGGGATGGGTGGGCCCCAGGGCAGCGCGAAAGCCGGCACCATCTCGCCCAGCTGCACCCCGTGCGGGGGCACCACCATTACGCCGTCCGCCGCGGCCAGGCCGCGCATCATCCCCGGCCCGGTGTGCTGGGCCGGGGACGCCATGCCGTAGAGCAGGCGGAACGGCATCAGCCGGGTCCGGCCCGGTTCAGGCTCGAGCAGGGTGCCGCACGGAACTTCCTGCACCTCCGGCAGCGTGCCGTGGCCCAGGGCGGCCAGCAGCGGCGCACCCACGGTGGACAGCGCCATCATGGCTGCCAGGGGGTTGCCGGGCAGGCCCAGAACGAACCGGCCATCCTGCAGTTCCGCCAGGACCGCCGGGTGTCCCGGCCGCATGGCCACGCCGTCGATCACAAGGCGTCCGCCCAACTCGGCGACGGCCCGGCGCAGGTGGTCGGTTCCGGAGCGTCCCGTGCCGCCGGTGGTGATGACGACGTCGGCCGGCAGTCCGGGCGCGCCAGGCGCCTCGGGGACCACGTCCTCCAGGGCGGCCAGCCATTCCCCGTAGGAGTCGCCGATCCGCTGCTGGCCGCCCGGGATGCCGCCGAGCATCTCCACGACAGCAGGCAGCTGGGGACCGAAGGTATCCCGGACCTTCCCCGGTTCCGGCACGCCGCGTTCCACAACCTCTGAACCGGTGAGGATGAGCCGGACCACGGGCTTGCCCTGGACCTGCAGTTCGTCATAGCCGGCCAGTGCGGCCAAGGCCAGGTGGGCCGGGTTCAGGATCACGCCGGCTTTTACCAGGACGTCCCCTTCCTGGGCTTCTTCTCCCGCCTTGCGGACGTGCTGTCCGGTCCGCGGCTCCCCCGGCCGGGCGGTGCCGCCGGTGGTGAGGATGGGCAGGCCGTCCTCGTCCTTGGCAAGGACGGCGCTTTCAGTGCGGAGCACCGCCTTGGCCCCGGGCGGGATGAGCCCGCCCGTGGCTATGGGACTGGCCTGGTGCGGAGCCAGCCGCGTTCCCGGCTCCGTGGTGATCCACGGTCCGGTGCCGTTGACAGCCCACCCGTCCATGGCGGAGGACGCATAGTGCGGCATGTCCTGCAGCGCCACGATGTCCTGGTCGAGCCGCCGGCCCAGCGCCAGTTCGAGCGCGACGGGTCCTGCGGGAATCGGCCCGGCCGCGTCGAATGCGGCCTGCCGCGCTTCAGCCCATGTGTGCGCCGCGTGGTGGTGTCCGTGGTCCGCCGGTTCCCCCTGGGTTTCCCCGGTCATTCTCCGGGAGCCTCCGGCGCTTCAGCATCGTAGGCGGCTGCCAGTGACTTGGCTACGGAGAGGGCAGACTCCATCGCAGCGGCATCCACCGCGCGGGCCCCGCCTGTGGCCAGACCGGCGGCCAGCCCGGCGATGAACGTCGTGAGGGGAGCTGCCGGCCGCACCACCGAGTGGGCGGCAACTCCGGCAAGGCCCAGGATGGCGTTGATGTCCACCTGGACATCCTCCAGCCCGTAGGCCTGGAGCAGGGACCTGCACCATTCCTCGAGGGTTTCTTCCTGGCTTTTCACGGACTGCCTCCCAAGTTCTCTGCTGCCGCGCCGGTCCCGGTCTGTAGCCCGGGTCCGGCGGCAATTCCTAGTGCGGCGGCATCATCCCAGGTATCCACGTCAGCAGTGGACCCGGCGGGGACGGTGACAAGCTGCAGGTCCAGACTAGCAAGGAGGGAACGAACCGAGGCGTTGATCAATGTGCCCCTGCCCGCCAGTTCGTCCACCGCTTTTTGTAGCGCAGCTGTGCGGTAAAAACCCGCCAAGGACTGCATCCTGCCCTCAGCACTGCACGCAACCACGCCATCGGGGACCGGACCGGCAGCGCGCAACTCCGCAAGGAGGCGTACCACGGCGGCTTCCGCCCGCGGCATGTCGCAGGCCAGGACCAGGGTAAAGCCGGCGGGGCGGCCGGCCAGGGCCGCCAGTCCGGCAGCGATGGCAGCGGCAGGCCCGGCAAAGGGCGGATCTTCGCGGCACGACACGACTCCGGGCGGCAGAGTTCCCGGGTCCGGGCCAACCACTGCCCTGCGGGATGCGCCCGTCGCCGCCTGCAGCGCTCGCTCAAGCAGGGTGCCGCCGTCGTAAACCAACGCTTGCTTGGGTGTTCCCCCCAACCGCGAGGAGCGGCCCCCGGCCAGAATCAGGGCATCGAAGGCGTACTGGTTGTCCACGCCACCAGCCTAGCCAACGGCCGCGGAACGGCGCAGAACGGTCTCAGGCCGCGCGTTCCGGAAGGAGGAAGGGGTCCCAGTCGGGCGCAGGCTTTTCGAGTTCCTTGATTTGCCAGATGGTGCCGTGCGGCGGCCCGGGCACGAACCGAAGTTTCCAGCCCATCTCCCCAGGGGTGTGGTCCCCCTTGGCATTGTTGCAGCGCAGGCACGCGGCCACCAGGTTTTCCCAGGAGTCGGCGCCGCCGCGTGACTTCGGGTGGACGTGGTCAATGGTGTGTGCAGCCTTGCCGCAGTACGCGCAGCGGTGCCCGTCCCGGCGGAGCACTCCGCGCCGGCTGACAGCGGTGGACTGGTTATACCGGGGGCGGATGTAACGGTTGAGGAGGATCACGGACGGGCGGCCCAGGATCTCCTGCGGCCCCACAACGGGGTCGTCCCCTTCGGCCACCACGCTTGCCTTGCCCGTGAGCACAAGCACCAGCGCCCGGCGGAAAGTTATTACCGCCAGCGGTTCATATCCAGCATTCAGAACGAGAGTGCGCATGCACGTACCTCTTCACGGCCGCACCCGTCAGGGGCACGAGGGCCGGCTGCCCTCGGCATGTCCGGGCTATGGATCGACACCACCAGAGTAAACAAAGAATTGCGCCATCAGCTAATCCGGCGCGGGAATGCGGGCACGCAAAAGCCCTCCCCGCCGGAGTCTTTGTCCGCTTAGCCACCCCAAAGGGGGGGTTATAAGCGCTCTAAGAGGACAAAGCTCCCGGAGTGGGGAGGGCTTGCGAAGGCGTGTCAGTCGACGCGGATGAAGACCGGGCCGGAGCCCACGTTCGCGCTGAAGACCACCGTCTGGTTGCCGTTATAGCCACCGTGCACGGCCTGGCCGTTGCCGGCGTAGACAGCGATGTGCGCTACGCCCGCGCCGCCGTCCGCGTAGTAGATGAGGTCGCCGGGCTGGGCTTCAGCTGCGCTGACCGTGCGGCCAAGGGAGAGGTAGCCGGCGGGCCAGTCATGGAAGTTGATGCCAACGGCGGCCAAGGAGTTGGTCACCAGCATGGTGCAGTCCTGGGACACACCCAGCTGGGCGTAGGCGGCCGACAGGATGGCTGCACCCTTACCGCTGGCGGAAGCCTTGGTGGCCGTCGGTGCGGATGCCGTCACCGTGGCCGCGGTGGCCGGTGCTGCCGTTTCGGGTTCCGGAGCCGGCTCGGCCTCCTTCACCTCAACAACGGGCTCTTCCTCGACAACGGGAGCGGCCTCGGTGGAGACGGCCGGCTTCTCGAAGCTGATGGAGATGGTGGAGGCAGCCGAGATGGGCGCATCCACGGCGGACTCGACCGACAGGGCAGAAGCCGGGGCTGAATCGCGCTGGACGTTGGAGTCTGCAGCGTTGGCGGCAACACCGCTGGTCAGGACAAGGCCGGAAGCGGCAGCGATGACTGCGGCCTGGCGGCCCATGCCGCCGGCGTTGTCGCCCACGGCCTTGGCAATGACAGCAAGCGAGTTGGTCTTGGTGACCTCGGCGCGGTGCCGTGCGATAGCACGAGTAGTCATGTTCTCTCTTTCGATTTCCTCAAGACCGCTGTGAACAGCCCAGGGCTATTGACGTGCCGGGATCTTGGGGGTACCCCGGCACGTCCCAAACGGGGATGTGGTGATTGGCGAAATACGCGTTTGAACCGGGCCCGCGGGCGGGCCGTCTTGAACTACGGGTTGAGCGTGTAATACACCGAGGAACCGGTGGCGGCCACGGCATGCAGCAGGGTGCCCTGGCTGGGGTTCAGCGCGCTGACCATCATGCCGTTGCCGACATAGATGCCCACGTGGGCACCGCCGTTCTGGACCACCAGGTCGCCCGGCTTGGGGGCAGCGGTGGCGGTCATGATGGACCATGCGTTGACGCGGGGAATGCTGATGCCGGCCTGCGCATAGACCCACTGCGTGAAGCCGGAGCAGTCCCAGCCGTTGGGAGAGGTGCCGCCCCAGACGTACGGGCGGCCAATGCCTGTGTAGGCAATACCGGCAATGCCGGAGGTGGAAGCGCCGGCAACTGCAGACAGTGCAGTGTCGGCGGCGGAGTCCGTGGTGGACTCTTCTTCCTCGGAGGTGGACTGTACCTCGACCGGCTCGATCTCCGGAGCTGCGGTGGTCTTAACCACCGGGCGCTCGAAGGAAACCGTGGCGGTGGGGGCTGCCATTACGGCGGCATTCGGGGCTCCAGACTCGGTGGAGGCCGAAATGCCCGCGGTGGTGTCCGCTGCGGTGGCCGGCAGGCCCATGGTCAGAATGAGGCCCGAAGCTGCTGCTGCGACTGCGGCCTGGCGACCCATGGTCCCCGCATTGGCGCTGACGGCCTTGGATACGGAGCCCAAAGGGTTGGTGCGCACCGTTTGTGCACGGTGGCGCGCAGAATTACGACGTGAAGACACGAAAGGTAGCCTCTCCCAATGCCTGCGAGGTGAGCTGTCGGATTCGGATGGGAGTCACCCGGCCGCGCGCTTCCAAGGAAGCTTTTACGGCTTAACCCCAAGGCCTTCCCACAAACAGAAGGCCGAAATTGGTTCCCCCGCCCCTGCCAGACGATGAAATGCGAACGGACCTTGAGCGGTGGCAGAGTTAGGCAATCCACTCAAGAGCGTCAACTTCGGAAAAGTTGACGCGTGTACGACGTTACAGGAATTAATAACCAATGTCACATTAAGGTCACGGGGCCTAAAAGTGTTGCGAGAGCAAACCCTCAGTTTTGACTAGAGCCAGCCGGTGGGGTCGACGACCTCGCCGTTGACCTGGACCTCGAAGTGGAGGTGGCAGCCCGTGGACGCCCCTGTGGTTCCGCTATATGCCACTACGTCGCCGCGGCCCACAGTCTCGCCCTCCCGGACGTTGAAGCCGGAGAGGTGGTTGTACGTTGTCTCCAGGCCATTTCCGTGGTCGATGACCACCCGGTTGCCGCCGCCGAAATCATGCCAGCCCACGAAGGTCACGGTGCCGGTGGCCGCCGCGAGCACGGAGGTGCCGCACTGGGCCGCGAAGTCCTCGCCACGGTGGAAGTCGCCGTAGCCGCCCGTGATGGGACTCACCCGGTAGCCGAACGGGGACACCATAGTCAGGTTGGCCAGGGGCGCACCAAGGCTGCCCACCGAAGCGGCGCGCGAGATTGCGCTGGCGGACTGGGCACTCAGGAGCTGCTTCAGCTTGCCGTCCGGGTCCGCCTTGGTGACCACTGCGGAGCGGCTGAAATCAATACGGGCCCCGGCCTCAGCGGAGATTTCAGGCTGCTGTGCGGGCTGCACGGCAACCGCGGGAACAACGTCCGAGGCCTCAGTGGCCATTACCGGGCTGGTGGAGGGGACCGTCACGGTGAGGACGAGCCCGGTGGCTGCCAGGGCAATTCCGGCCTTCTGGCCGATACCGCTCGCTGAGGCGAACTCCGTCATCTGCCGGAAGGGGCCGCGCCGGCGGCGGGCTTCCCGGTGGAAATCGCGGGGGCGCTCCGCGGCGATGACTTCCACAACCCGGGGGGTCGGTGAGGGGCCCGCAGCGCGGCGCCGGCCCCTGGAGGTCTGCATGCTCAAAAGAAGGTTTCCTCTCTGGAAAGCCTGCGAAGTTAGCTGTCGGATTCGGGTCAGAGAGTTCAAAGACCCGGTCCGCCGTAAGCAAACTTCTGCACAGAGCTATCCCGGGAGGAATTTGCTGGAGAGGCTTGCTGCTGACGGACTTCACCCCAAGGCAGCCCCCGCTGCCGGTTGTGGTTCCCCCGCCTCTGCCAGTAAATGACTCGTGCACCTGATCCGCTGGCAGAGCTCGGCTCCGGATCAGGTAACGCTTGTGTATCAACGCTTGGGTTTAACTATACGGGCTTAAGCCCGGCAGTAACAATTCCGTTATAACCGTGTGGGAACGGGCACACCGGGGTAAGGGGCGAAGGCCCTGAGCGCCCTAAACGACGGTAACGAAGACGTGCGCGGCCACTTCCGGCGGCAGCTCGAGTGCGCCTTCGATCCCCGGCACCCGCACCGAAATGTAGTCCCCCACCCGCTCAAGCGACACCTTGGCGCCGGGGCGGATTCCACCCTCGTCGAGCTGCAGGAGAAGTTCCGGCTCCACCTGAATGGGCTCGGCCAGCCGACTGACCACCACCGCGGAAGCAGGCTGGTAGGCCTTCATCGCTTCGAGCAGGCTCACAGCACTATCGGCAGCCGGCGCAGCGCCACCGCCGGCCTGCACCGGCTGGCCGCCCAGGGCGTCGAGCCCGGGAATGGGGTTGCCGTAAGGGGACTCCGTGGGATGGTCGAGGAGCTCGTAGATGCGCCGCTCCACCCGCTCGCTCATGACATGTTCCCAACGGCAGGCTTCATCGTGTACGTATGCCCAGTCCAGGCCGATGACGTCCGCGAGGAGCCGTTCGGCCAGCCGATGCTTGCGCATGACTTCGGTGGCCCGTTTGCGCCCGGTCTCGGTGAGTTCAAGGTGCCTGTCTCCGGAGACCACCACCAGGCCATCGCGTTCCATCCGGCCGATGGTCTGGGACACCGTGGGGCCCGAGTGGCGCAGCCGCTCCGCAATCCGGGCGCGCAGGGCAACGATGTTCTCCTCCTCAAGCTCCAGAATCGTGCGAAGGTACATCTCCGTAGTGTCGATCAGATCCGTCATCCAGCTCAGCTCCTCGAGCGCAGTACCTTGCGTTGTCCCACCGTAACGCCTTCGGCCGGGCGTAGTCCGGTGAAAAGCTTAGCCTGTTTTGAATTTGTCCGAATAGTCGCCGAAGGCAGCATCGCGCCTTGTCTCAATTGCTGGACTATGACGCATCCGGTTCCTGCGGGAACACCCGTTCAGGCAGAATAAGGAGGGCCTGAGCCACCGCAGCCGGCCGCAGGCCAACCATCCGCCCGGACCATGCGCGTCCATGCCGAAACTGGAGCACCTGTGAGCGACAACAGCATCACTATTCCCGCCGACCTCCTGCCCGCGGACGGACGGTTCGGCGCCGGCCCCTCGAAGGTCCGCCAGGAACAGATCGATGCATTGTCCGCGGCCTCGAAGTCCATCCTGGGCACGTCGCACCGCCAGGCCCCCGTCAAAAACCTGGTGGGTTCCGTCCGCGAAGGCCTGAGCACATTCTTCCGCGCCCCGGAAGGGTACGAAGTGGTCCTCGGCGTCGGCGGTTCCACGGCTTTCTGGGATGTTGCCGCGTTCGGCCTGGTGGAGAAGAAGGCCCAGCACCTGTCCTTCGGCGAGTTCGGCTCCAAGTTTGCCGCCGCCACCAACAAGGCGCCGTTCCTCGATGCGTCCTCCATCATCAAGTCCGAACCCGGCACCCGCCCCTCTCCGCAGGCGGAAGCGGGCGTGGATGCGTACGCCTGGCCGCAGAACGAGACCTCCACCGGTGTCTACGCTCCGGTCAAGCGTGTTGCCGGTGCTGACGAGGGCGCCCTGGTGCTGGTGGACGCCACGTCAGCCGCAGGCGGCCTGGACGTGGACGTGGCCGAAAGCGATGTCTACTACTTCGCGCCCCAAAAGAACTTCGCCTCCGACGGCGGCCTCTGGCTGGGCCTCTTCTCCCCCGCCGCCCTGGAACGCGCCGCCCGCGTGAAGGCAAGCGGCCGCTGGATTCCTGACTTCCTGGACCTCCAGACCGCCATCGACAACTCGCGCCTGAACCAGACGTACAACACCCCGTCGCTGTCCACCCTGGTGACGCTGGACGCGCAGGTGCAGTGGCTCAACGGGAACGGCGGCCTGGACTTCGCCGCCTCGCGCACCGCTGATTCCGCGGGCCGGATCTACACCTGGGCCGAGGCCTCGGACTTCGCCACGCCGTTCGTCACCAACCCGGACGAGCGTTCCAATGTCATCGCGACGATCGACTTCGACGACTCCGTGGACGCCGCCCAGGTGGCGAAGGTCCTGCGCGCCAACGGCGTGGTGGACACCGAGCCGTACCGCAAGCTGGGCCGCAACCAGCTGCGGATCGCCACGTTCGTGGCCATCGAACCGGCGGACGTGACCGCACTGCTGGCCAGCATCGATTACGTCGTGGAACGCCTCCGCAAGTAGCAGCCGGGGTTCGGTCCGGATTAAGTACGACGGCGGCGCCCGGGTTTATCCCTGGCGCCGCCTTTCTCCCCGTGGAGCTTTCGCCCTGTCCTTCGGGCACTGGGGGTGCGCCCGCTAAGGCGCGGCGTCCCCGCCGTCCGTGCCGTCGTCGTCCGCCGTGTCCCCGCCGTCGTCGTCCGCCGCCTCATCGGTGACCGGGGCGGCAGGTGCCTCCGCCGCCTCCGCCACAGGTTCCCGCGCGTCCGCTTGCTGCGCTTCCTGCGCGTCCTCAGGACGCACGCGCTCGGCCCACGGCACCCACTCCGGGGCGAGGATGGAGTCCTCGGACGGCAGCAGGCCAAGCTCGTTCACGGTGACGGCCTTTGAGCGCGAATTGCGGGTGAGCACGGCGTACCACTGCCAGCCGGCGTAACCGGCGAGCTTCGACTCGAACAGGTGGGTCACCAGCCGGTCGCCCTCGCTCTTGGCGGCCAGGTGCGCGCCGATGGTCCTGGCGTCCGTGATGCCTTCGATGGCGCTCCGGGCGGTGTCCACGGCAGCGGCCAGGAAGGCGTCCGGCCTCCCGGTACGCCACACGGGAACACCGGCGCGGCGCTTGGCAGCTGCCTTGGCCGGCGCCGCCTGGGGCTGATCAGCTTCCGGGTTCATCTGCGCCTAGACGTCCAGCTCGTCGGCAACCTTACGCAGGGCGGCAGCGATGGCCTTGCCCTTGTTGCCTTCCGGGTACTTGCCCTTGGAGAGGGTGCCGGAAAGGTTGTCCAGCACGGACACCAGGTCCTGGACCAGGGGTGCGAGGTCCCGTGCGCTGGGCCGCTTGGCCTTGGCGATGGACGGCGTCTTGTCCAGCACGCGCAGGCCCAGCGCCTGGGCGCCCTTGCGGCCGTCCGCCACGCCGAACTCCACCCGGGTGCCGGCCTTCAGCTCGGTGACACCCTCGGGGAGCGACGATTTGGGCAGGAAGACTTCCTGGCCGTCTTCGCCGGCGAGGAAGCCGAAGCCCTTTTCCTTGTCATACCACTTGACCTTGCCGGTAGGCACGTAATCAACCTTCTTCGTTCTGACGTTCTTGGGACACGGCCGGCCGTCACCGCATCCGCAGTGTTGTGCGGGTTTAAGGTATGGCAGCTGCGGACCGTGTTGGTCTGTATCCTCCAAGGTTATCCTGCCCGGTGCCCTATTTCCGCTTTCCCCGGCGGCGCGGAGGGCATTCACCGCCGCCGCTCCCTCCGCTGTAGCGTTACCTGCATGACACCCTCGCGCTACCGGCGTCCGTTGATGATCCTTGCCGGCGTTATTGCCGTGCTGTCCCTTGCTGCCGTGGCCGCCGTCATGGCCTTCGCCTTCGCCGGCTCCGCCTCGCCCGCCTGGATCACCTACACGGCCCTGTACGGATTGCCGGCCGCGTTCCTGGTGATGCTGTTCCTGGTTCTGGACAGTGTGGCCGGCCGCCGCCGGGCGGGAAAGTCCGGGCAGCGGTAACGTTGGACTGATGTCCCTCATTCGCGCGCTCAGCAAGGAACTGGCGGGCCGCAGCGACGATGCGCTGCGGGCCCTGTTCACCGCGCGGCCGGACCTTATTTCCCCTCCCGTTCCGGACTTCGCCGCCCTCGCGGCCCGGGCAAGCGCGCGTGTGAGCGTGCAGCGCGCCCTGGAGCGGCTCACCCGGCCGCAGATGCAGGTGCTGGAAACGCTGCACCTGTGCACCAACACCGATACCGGTCACAGCGCGTCCGCCGCGGGACTGCGGAAACTGATCGCCGGGTCCACGGTGGCAGTGGTGGAGCAGATCCTGGCCTCGCTGCAGGACCTGGCGCTGGTGCACCGGGCAGAACCGCCGCACGGCGCCCCGGCCTCCGCGGCGCGGCAGCGGTTCTATCTTCCGGTGGGCAGCCTCAAGGACGTGGTGGGCATCTACCCGGCCGGTCTGGGACGCAGCTACACGGAGCTGGTCCGGCTTCAGCCCGCCTTCGCGCAGCGCGCCGTACAGCTGGTCTCGGAGCTTCACCGCAGCGGCGTGGCCATCCAGGAAGCCACCACGCCCATGGACGCAGCGCTCGCGCTGCAGCACTGGACGTCCTCGCCGGCGGCCCTCCAGGACATCCTCGCCGCCGCGCCGGAACGCACGACGGCGTTGCTTGCCAGGTTCCGCAACTGGGCCATGGGTGCCGTCCCCCAGGCGCAGCGGAAAGCGTCCGTACTGGCCGAAGCGCCCGACGTCGGGCCCATTGATTGGCTGCTGGCGCGGGGGCTGCTGGTGCCGCTGGACGCCGCGCACGTGGAGTTGCCGCACAGCGTCGGGGTGTCGCTGCGCGGCGGGGCCATCATCGACGACTTCACCCTCTCGCCCCCGGTCCCGGAGCTCGGTTCCACCACCCCGGCACTGCGCCGCAATGCCGCCCTGGGCGCCATAGCGGAGACCCTGCGGCTGGCGGCAGAACTCCTCCAGACAGTGCGGGACCAGCCCCTGGCCACGCTGCGCAGCGGCGGGGTGGGGGTCCGCGAACTGCGGCGCCTGGCCGAGCAGCTCCGGGTGGACCAGCCGCGCGCGGGCGTGCTGCTGGAGCTCTGCGGGCTGGCCGGGCTGATCCGGCTGGACGTGGACTCCTCGACCTGGGTCCAGCCTCCGGAGCTGGAATGGCTGGCCCTCCCGCGGCAGGAACAATGGCTGTGGCTGGTCAATGCGTGGCTGGCCAGCGAGCGTGTCCCGTCGCTGGTGGGCCAGCCCATCAGCGGACCGGGCGCCGCCCAGCGGACCGCGTCCGGCAGCAGCATCGTGCCCCTGTCCGCCGAGGCGCAACGGCCGGACGCCCCCCTGGTCCGCAAGCGCATCCTGGAGATCCTCCACGAGCTCACCGCCGAGGCCGCAGGGTCTGAGCCGGGCGCGGACGACGGACCCGCGCCGGTACTGGACGCCGCGGCCGTGCTGCAGCGGGCAGAGTGGTCCCAGCCCCGGATGGCGCGCCGGTTCAGTTCGCTGATCCGCGGTGTCCTGGCGGAGGCCGAGCTGCTGGGACTGGTGGGCTCAGGTGCCCTGAGCCAGCTGGGCAGCGCGCTGGCGCAGGACGATCCGGACGCAGCCCTGGCCATCCTGGGCGAGCACCTCCCGGCGGAACTCAACCACGTGCTCCTGCAGGCGGACCTCACCGCGGTGGCACCGGGCTACCTCTCCCCCGCGCTGGCCGGCAAGCTCCAGGCCATGGCCGACGCCGAGGGGCAGGGCCCCGCCACCATCTACCGGTTCTCAGCGGATTCCATCCGGCGGGCGCTGGATTCCGGCTACGACGCGGCCGGGCTGCTGGACTTCCTGCGCGAGCACTCCGCCACGGCCGTCCCGCAGCCGCTGCAGTACCTGGTGGAAGACACTGCCGCACGCCATGGCCGGATACGCGTGGGACAGGCCGCCAGCTTCATCCAAAGCGAGGACGAGGCCGCGCTCCTGGAGCTGCTGGCCGGGCCCAAGGCGGCCGCGCTCGGCCTGGTCCGGCTCGCGCCCACCGTCCTGCTGTCCTCGGCCTCACCCCGCGATACTGCCCACGAACTGCGGAGCCTCGGGCTCTCCCCCACGGTGGACGGCCTGGCTGATCCAACACTGCGGTTGCGCCGGGCAACCGCTCAGCCCCGCAGCGGCCGCCCGGTCTATACAGCCCCCGGACTGGCGCCCCCGGCTGAGGAGGTGGACGCCCAGCTTGCCGTGCTGCGCCAGGCCCATGCCGCCGTCGTGGGCCCTTCCGCAAACGGCGGGACGCCGGCCGGTGGTGAAGCCGCCACCCAACTGGGGCTGGAGACGCTGCACCGCGCCATCCGGCTGAAGCAGCGGATCAGCATGAACGTGGTGGACAGCCTGGGGAATGCCAGCCTTGAAATTGTTGTTCCGCTATCACTGAGCGGCGGGCGTGTCCGGGTGTTCGATCCTGCCAAGGAGACCGAACGCGTGCTGTCCATCCACCGGATCATCGATGTTGAAGCCGCAGGGGAACTGCGGCAGTGAAGGACCTGCCCGCGTGAACGACGGACCCCTGATCGTCCAGAGCGACAAAACCATTCTGCTGGAAGTGGACCACGAACTGGCCACCGAAGCCCGGCACGCCATCGCGCCCTTCGCTGAACTGGAGCGCGCCCCCGAACACATGCACAGCTACCGGCTCACGCCCTTGGGCCTGTGGAACGCCCGGGCGGCCGGACTGGACGCCGAAAAAGTGCTGGACACCCTGCTGAAGTATTCCCGATTCCCGGTGCCGCATTCGCTGCTGGTGGACGTCGCCGAAACGATGTCCCGCTACGGGCGGCTGCGGCTGGAAAAGGATCCACAGCACGGCCTGGTGATGCGCACCGATGATTATCCGGTGCTGGAGGAAGTGGTCCGGGCCAAGAAGATCCAGCCGCTGCTGGGGCCCCGGATCGACGGCGAGACCGTGGTGGTGCACGCATCACAGCGCGGCCAACTCAAGCAGCTCCTGCTCAAGATCGGCTGGCCGGCTGAGGACCTGGCGGGATATGTGGACGGCACTCCGCATCTGATCTCCCTGACCGAAGAGGGCTGGACCCTGCGCCCGTACCAACGGCTGGCCAGCGAAAACTTCTGGTCGGGTGGCAGCGGCGTTGTGGTTCTGCCGTGCGGTGCCGGAAAGACCCTGGTGGGCGCGGCAGCCATGGCCACCGGATGCACCACCACGCTGATCCTGGTCACCAACACCGTAGCTGCACGGCAGTGGAAGGACGAACTGCTCAAGCGCACAACCCTCACCGAAGACGAGATCGGCGAGTATTCCGGCGCCGTGAAGGAAGTCCGGCCGGTCACCATCGCCACCTACCAGGTGCTCACCACCCGGCGCGGCGGCGTGTACCCGCACCTGGAACTGGTGGACGGGCATGACTGGGGCCTGATCATCTACGACGAGGTGCACCTCCTGCCCGCCCCGATTTTCCGGATGACGGCGGACCTGCAGGCGCGGCGCCGGCTGGGCCTGACCGCCACCCTGGTCCGGGAAGACGGACGGGAGGGTGAGGTCTTCAGCCTGATCGGGCCCAAGCGCTACGACGCGCCGTGGAAGGACATCGAGTCCCAGGGCTACATCGCGCCGGCGGACTGCGTCGAGGTCCGGGTGGACCTGCCGCGGGACGAACGGGTTGCCTACGCCATGGCGGACGACGCCGACAAGTACCGGCTGTGCTCTACCTCCGAATCCAAGACCACCGTGGTGGAGCAGCTGGTTGCCCGGCACGCAGGCGAACAGCTGCTGGTCATCGGGCAGTACATCGACCAGCTGGACGAGCTCGGCGAGCGCCTGGGCGCACCCGTGATCAAGGGCGACACTCCGGTCAAGGTACGGCAGAAGCTCTTCGATGCCTTCCGCGCCGGGGAAGTGCAGACCCTGGTGGTGTCCAAGGTGGCCAACTTCTCGATCGACCTGCCGGAGGCTTCCGTGGCCATCCAGGTTTCCGGTTCCTTCGGATCCCGCCAGGAGGAGGCCCAGCGGCTGGGACGGCTGCTGCGGCCCAAGAAGGACGGCCGCGCCGCCCGCTTCTACTCGCTGGTGGCCCGGGACACGCTGGACCAGGAGTTCGCGGCCAAGCGCCAGCGGTTCCTGGCTGAGCAGGGCTACGCGTACCGGATCCTGGACGCAAAGGACGTGGAGCTGCCTGGATAGTTCTCCCATGAAGCATCCAGAAAACTCCCAGAGTCTGGGCGCATGATGGGAACATGAACAAGAACGGGCCCGAGGCGAAGCTCCTCGTTGTTGATGACGAACCCAACATCCGTGAGCTGCTGTCCACGTCCCTGCGCTTCGCGGGTTTCGAGGTGGTCTCCGCTGCAAACGGCCGGGACGCCCTGACCGCCGCCGAAACGCACACCCCTGACCTGGCCGTGCTGGACGTGATGCTGCCGGACATGGACGGGTTCACGGTCACCCGCCGGCTCCGTGCGGCCGGGAAGCACTTCCCGGTCCTGTTCCTGACGGCCAAGGACGATACCGAGGACAAGGTTACCGGCCTCACTGTGGGTGGAGACGACTACGTCACCAAACCCTTCAGCCTGGACGAGGTA
Organism: Pseudarthrobacter sp. NPDC092439; assembly: GCF_044754945.1. Taxonomy (NCBI): domain Bacteria; kingdom Bacillati; phylum Actinomycetota; class Actinomycetes; order Micrococcales; family Micrococcaceae; genus Pseudarthrobacter; species Pseudarthrobacter sp. NPDC092439. The sequence goes on along the minus strand of NZ_JBIVQB010000007.1, from coordinate 34,922 downwards.
GTCGCCCGGATCCGGGCAGTACTCCGCCGCACCCAGCCCCGGCTCGAGGACGACGCCGTCATCCGGGTGGACGACCTGGAACTCGACGACGACGCCCACGAGGTGCGCCGCGGCGGCACCGTGATCGAGCTGTCCCCCACCGAGTTCAAGCTCCTGCGCTACCTGATGCTGAACCCCAACCGGGTGCTCTCCAAGTCCCAGATCCTGGACCACGTCTGGGAGTACAACTTCAACGGGGACGCCTCCATTGTGGAGTCCTACATCTCCTACCTGCGGCGGAAGGTGGACATCGACCCCGCCGCTCCCGCCCTGATCCAGACCAAGCGCGGCGTGGGCTACGTCCTGCGGACGGCAGAGAAGCGCTGACGTTGCTGGAACGCTGGAAGTCCGCCTCGCTGCGGACGCAGCTGGTGGCCATGACCATGGCCCTGCTCATTGTCGCCCTGACCGGAACCGGGGCGGGCACACTTGCCCTGCTGCACAGCTACCTCCAGGCGCAGGTGGATGAAAAGCTGTACGCAGCCGTGGACCTGGCCCGGAAGCAGCGCTCCTTTACGCCGCTGCAGACGCCCAACCCGATGGTGCCCACGGATTACTCCCTCATCCTTTTCGCACCCGGCGAGGAACCGTACCCGTTCGGCGGCGACGAGGACAGCCGCCCGGATATCGACTCCATCACGGTGGCACAGGCGCAGGACCGGGGGGCCGTCCCCTACCAGGTCCGCGGCACTGACGGCCAGAACTGGCGCGTTGTCGCCGTCCCGGTGCAGAACGGGCAGACCACGGCCGTGGTGGCCATCGGCCTGCCGCTGCGGAGCGTCGACGACGTCCTGAAACACGCCACCCTGGTGGTCATGGGCGTCGGGCTGGTGACGCTGCTGCTGGCATCCCTGATTGCCAGCTGGACCGTGACCCGCGCGTTCCGGCCGCTGGCCAGGGTGGAAAAGACGGCCGCCGCCATTGCCGCCGGCGATCTCTCCCGGCGCGTGGACGTGGAAAACCCCGGGACCGAGCTGGGGCGGTTGAGCAGTTCCCTGAATGCGATGCTGGCGCACATCGAAACCGCCTTCGCCGCCCGGACCGCTTCAGAGGCAAGGATGCGCCGTTTTGCCGCGGACGCCTCCCACGAACTGCGCACTCCGCTGGTGACCATACGCGGCTTCTCCGAGCTGTACAGGCACGGGGCGCTGGCCACCGAAGAGGACGTTGCCACCGCCATGGGCCGGATCGAGAGCGAGGCCAAGCGCATGGGGTCCATGGTGGAGGACCTCCTCCTGCTGGCCCGCCTGGACGAGCAGCGTCCGCTGCAGGAGAAACCTGTCGACCTGCAGCTCCTGGCCCACGACGCCGTGGTGGACACCCAGGCCAGCGACCGGACGCGCAGCATCTCCCTGGCCGGGCTCGACGGCGGCCCTGCGGCTCCCGCGCCTGTGCTGGGCGACGAGGCCAAACTCCGTCAGGTAGTGGGCAACCTGATAGGCAACGCACTGCGCTACACGCCCGAGGGCAGCCCGGTGGAGCTGGCGGTCGGGGTGCGCGAAGAACCGGACGGCGGGAAGCGCTCCGTCATCGAGGTGCGCGATCACGGACCGGGCATCTCCGGAGAGGACGCAGCACGCGTCTTTGAACGGTTTTACCGGGCGGACACCTCCCGCACCCGGGAGACGGGCGGCAGCGGACTGGGCCTGGCCATCGTAGCCGCAATCGTGGGGTCCCACGCCGGCACGGTGCGCGTGGAGGAGACGCCGGGCGGGGGCGCCACCCTGGTGGTCAGCCTGCCGTACAGCGAGGCCGAGGTTGTCCACATATAGGTTTTCGCCCTGGTGTGCCGCTGCGCCGGCTTCCTAGGCTCGTTGCAGCGGCCCGGAACCACTCCGTGCCCTGCAGCGCAGGCTGCACCGTACAGCGAAAGGGAAACGAGCCATGAGCATCATTTCGGTGGACACCGAACTTCTCCAGCTGAAATCCGCCAACGTGCAGGCCACGGTGGACAGGATCAGCGCCGATGTCCAGGCCATGAAGTACGGCCTGGATGAGCTCCAGGGCTCGTGGCGCGGGTCAGCGGCCACCAACTTCCAGGCCCTCGTCACGGAGTGGACCATCACCCAGGGCCGCGTCGAGGCGTCCCTGGCATCGATCAACGCCGCGCTGGTATCCGCAGCCAGCACCTACGCGCAGGCCGAGCAGGGCAACACTCAGCGCTTCAGCTGAGCCGCCGCTCCAGCTATGCCTCCGGCGTCCCCTGGTGGAAGCGCAGCCGCCAGCGGTCGCCGTCCAGCACCCAGAGGGAGCTTCGCAGGGTTGTGCCTGACCGGGCAAAGCTTCGGTAGGTCAGCAGGACGGCGCCGGTGCCGATGCGGTCCGCCGCGAGCACTTCGATCTCCGTCCGCTCCCCCGGATCGTCCTCCAGTGCCATCATCATGGCATCGCGGGTCCATACCCGGCCCGAACTGCCGATTTCCATGAAGTCCGGGTGCAGCAGTACCGCCGTGCGGCCCATGTCGCCCCGCACCAGCGGGCCGAGGAGTTCACGTTCCAGTTCCTCCACCAGGGCCTCGGGGGCCGCGTGGGCAGGCCGGGCGGCGTCGGCTCCCAGTTCGTCATCCGCGAGCTGGCTGAAGAGATCGGGGACGCCGTAGTCCGCAACACCCCGGGCCGCCGGCGCGGCTGGGGCGGACGCCGGCCGTGCCGGCTCCGGCTCCGCCTGCTGAGCCCGTACCATCGCCGGCGCCTTGGCGGCATGCGCGTGGGAGGCCGGGAAGCCCGGGCCCGAACGGGCGGCCACGCCCTGCTGGTACGCGGTGGCGGCCGCCCGGGCCCGCTCGTCGGCAGCTTCGTTGAGATCATGCCCGGCGTGGCCCTTGACCCATTCGAACGTGTATTTCCTGCCTGCCAGCTCCCGGTCCAGCTCCTTGAGCAGCTCGACGTTGAGGACGGGCTTGCCGTCCGCCTTCCGCCAGCCCTTGCGCTTCCAGCCCGGCATCCACTTGGTGATCGAATTGATGACGTACTGGCTGTCACAGAGAATCCGCAGGTCCTCCTCGGGAACATGCGCCGTGGCCCGGAGCAGGTCCAGGACGGCCATCAGCTCGCCCTGGTTGTTCGTTCCATGCGGCCACCCGCCGGCCCGCCAGCAGTCGTCATTCACATACCAGGCCCATCCGGCCGGGCCGGGGTTTCCCAAGGCCGAACCGTCAGCCGCTGCAGTAATCGTCACTGCTCTATCCTGCCAGACGCCCCGCCCTCCCCCTTGAGTTTTGGCGAAACGCGAAATGCGGCCCCCTCCGGAGAGGGAACCGCATTTCGTGGTGCATCCGGGAGAAGACCCGGACGGGAAAGCAGGGAAGGCTAGAAGCCGCCCATGCCGCCCATCTCGTCGCCGCCGCCGACGGGGGCAGCGTTCTTCTCGGGCTTGTCGGCCACAACTGCCTCGGTGGTGAGGAAGAGGCCGGCAATGGAGGCTGCGTTCTGCAGGGCAGAGCGGGTCACCTTGACGGGGTCGTTCACGCCGGCAGCCAGCAGGTCGACGTATTCGCCGGTTGCTGCGTTCAGGCCGTGGCCTGCGGGCAGGCCGCGGACCTTGTCCACCACAACGCCCGGTTCCATGCCGGCGTTGAAGGCGATCTGCTTCAGCGGAGCGTCGATGGCAACGCGGACGATGTTGGCGCCCGTTGCTTCATCGCCGGAGAGCTGCAGGTTTGCGAAGGCCTTGGCGCCGGCCTGGATGAGGGCCACGCCGCCACCGGCGACGATGCCTTCTTCAACGGCAGCCTTGGCGTTGCGCACTGCGTCTTCGATGCGGTGCTTGCGCTCCTTCAGCTCAACCTCGGTGGCTGCGCCGGCCTTGATGACTGCAACGCCGCCGGCCAGCTTGGCCAGGCGCTCCTGCAGCTTCTCGCGGTCGTAGTCGGAGTCGGAGTTCTCGATCTCGGCGCGGATCTGGGACACGCGGCCGGCGATCTGGTCGGCGTCGCCGGCACCTTCAACGATGGTGGTCTCGTCCTTGGTGACAACAACCTTGCGTGCCTTGCCCAGGAGTTCCAGGCCGGCGTTCTCCAGCTTGAGGCCAACCTCTTCGGAGATGACCTGGCCGCCGGTGAGGACGGCAATGTCGGCCAGCTGCGCCTTGCGGCGGTCGCCGAAGCCCGGAGCCTTGACGGCGACGGACTTGAAGGTGCCGCGGATCTTGTTGACGATCAGCGTGGCCAGGGCCTCGCCCTCGATGTCCTCGGCGATGATCAGCAGCGGCTTGTTGGACTGCATGACCTTTTCCAGGACAGCAACCAGTTCCTTGACGTTGGAGATCTTGGAGTTGACGATCAGGATGTACGGGTCCTCAAGGACCGTTTCCTGGCGCTCCGCGTCGGTGACGAAGTAGGCGGAGATGTAGCCCTTGTCGAAGCGCATGCCTTCGGTGAGCTCGAGCTCCAGGCCGAAGGTGTTGGACTCCTCGACCGTGATGACGCCTTCCTTGCCCACCTTGTCCAGGGCTTCGGCGATCAGGGCGCCGATTTCGTCGTCACCGGCAGAGATGGAGGCCGTGGCCGCGATTTCTTCCTTGGTTTCGATTTCCTTGGCGGAGTTCAGCAGCTCGGCGGTAACGGCCTCAACAGCCTTTTCGATGCCGCGCTTGAGGGACAGCGGGTCGGCTCCGGCGGCAACGTTGCGCAGGCCTTCCTTGACCAGCGCCTGGGCCAGCACTGTGGCGGTGGTGGTACCGTCACCGGCGACGTCGTCCGTCTTCTTGGCAACTTCCTTGACCAGCTCGGCGCCGATCTTCTCGTAGGGATCGTCCAGCTCGATCTCCTTGGCGATGGAAACACCATCGTTGGTGATCGTGGGGGCGCCCCACTTCTTCTCGAGGACGACGTTGCGTCCACGCGGGCCGAGGGTGACCTTAACGGCGTCGGCGAGGGTGTTCAGGCCCCGCTCAAGGCCGCGGCGTGCCTCTTCATCAAATGCAATGATCTTGGCCATAACGGCAGTAGTCCTTTCGGGACAGTCGTTAAGAATGAACCTTCGCTGCAGTGCCCGCGACGGACGGTTCGCACCGGCGGCCTCTGTATGCCTCCGGAGGCGGACCTCACTCCAGTTAGGTGTTTCTCGCTCCTCGCCCGGTGCTGCGCCGCCGGGGGCCGGCATTGCTTTAGCAGTCGGTACGTCAGAGTGCTAAGTCAATAATTAGCACTCCCCCGGTGAGAGTGCAAGCGAAAGCGGACCCGGAGCGGGCCGCGTGGAGCGTTCTTTGCGGAGCGCGGTCAGCCGCCCGCCCTGCCTGCGGTCTCGCTTCCGGTGGGCGCCGGATTGTTGTCCGCCCCGTAGGTGAAGACCATGAAGGAAGCGGAGGTGATGTCTCCGTTGGCGTCGAAGGCAATCGGGCCGGATTCGCCGTCGTAATTGATCTCCCCGCCGCCGGACAGGCCGGCTAGGCATTCCTTGTACGCCGTGCACGCCGCCTCGGATCCGCCGGAGACGGCAATCAGGTTCGCGGCGATGGACCGGCCGGCGTCGTCCTGCGCATGCGCGGCTGCGAGCGCGGAAAGAGTGACGGCGTCATAGGTCTCCGCGGCGAAGGACATGTCATGCAGCCCCTTGTCCACCTCGAGGATGCGGCCCTGGAACCCTGCCGCTGCCAGCTTTCCGGGAACCACCGCACGCGCCCCGTCCAACGCTTTGGCCGCCAGGGCCCCGCCATACCGGGCGAAAGCGCCGTCGCTCAGGATGATCCTGGCGCCGTCCACCCCGGCGTTATTCAGCTCCGCCAGGGCACCCTGCGCCCCGTCGCGGGCAATCAGGATAACCGCACCGGAGCCCTCGCCTGCCTTGGCAGCCGCAGTCCCGGCGTCGCCGGGGCTGAAGGATGCGGTAGCCCCCACATCCAGTCCTGCCTCCTCGGCGGCGCGGACGACGGCGGCGGACACGTCACCGCCATAGGAACCTTCCTGGTGCATCACCGAGACACGGTTGGCACCTGCTTCCTTGGCCAGTTTCACGAGGACCGGAGCCTGCGCGATGTCCGCGGGGGCGGTGCGGAAGTAGTAGCCGCCGCTCTTGGCGCTGCTTAGGCCGGCGGCGGTGTTGGCGGGCGAGACCAGGGGCGTCCGGGCGCGGGAGAGGACGTCGATGACTGCCGGGGCGTTGCTCGAATCCGTGGGGCCGATGACCACGTCCGCCTTGAGCGTGACGAAGGTGTTGGCCTGGGCCGCGGGGTCCCCGCCCGGCGTGGCGGGGAGCAGTTCCACGGGCCGGCCCTTGTGCCCGCCGCCGGCGTTGATCTCCCGCACGGCCAGTTCGGCGGCTGCGAGTTGGGGTGCGTTCAGGAAGGCATTGCCGCCGGTGTTGTCCAGGAGGAGGCCGATGCGCAGGATGCCGTCGCCTGATGCCTCCGCGGCCTCGGTCCGGGCGTTGCCGGGCACCGCCGTACAGGCCGCCCCGGGCAGGGCAGTGCAGAGGACTGCGGCAAAGAGTGCGTTCCGCTTGAACCGGGCCTTCATTCGACTGGCCGGACGCTTTCGGCCTGCGGGCCCTTCTCACCCTCGCCGACTTCCAGCTCCACACGCTGCCCTTCGTCCAGGGCCCGGTAGCCTTCGCCTTCGATGGCGGACCAGTGGACAAAGATGTCATCGCCCGAGCCGTCAACGGTGATGAAGCCGTAGCCCTTTTCAGCGTTGAACCATTTGACGGTTCCCAATGCCATGATGACCATTCTTTCGGTTGAATCCGGCAGTCCACGCCGTTGTGTGCCGTCCGGCCCGGACCAGGGCCTGGAATGTACTGTAGCCAATGCCGGCCGGGGTGCGCGGCTTAGGCATACCCCGGTCCCAGGACCACCACCAGCGGGGCCTGGAATTCGGTGCTGCTTACCACCGTGGGGATGCCGAGCAGTGCAGCCAAGGCCTCGGCGTTGGCCCGCTGGGCCTCGCCGGCGTAGAAGATCACGGACGCCTGCTGCGGGGCGCCGGACCAGTTGGCCACCTCGCCCAGCGGCCAGCCGTCTGCCTGCACAGCGGTGCCAACCCGCCCGGCAAGGCCCGCGGTTCCGGCGGCGTTGTAGACGGCAACCGACTGGGTCTTATCCACGGGCACAGCCGTTTCAGTGGGTTCCGGCTCGGCGCTGGCGGTGGCCGACGGCTTTGCCGTGGCGGACGGGGTGGCGGATTCGCTGGCGGTTGCCGAGGGTGCCGCCGAAGCTGAGGGCGATGACCCGGTGTCCGCCAGGGGCGCCTCCACGCTGGAAGAGGCCTGCCCCAGCGGGCTGAATCCCAGCTTGGGGAGGATCAGGAAGGCCACGGCGCCAATGGCCAGCGCCACGGCGCCTGCCGCGAGAATGGGCCAGAGGCGGACGCGCGACGGCGGCGTGGCCGCCCGGTGGACGCCTTGCCGCGAAGCGGCCTCCGGGACCTTGTCGAATTCATCGCGGGCATATTTGGGCATGGAAGACAGTCCTTGTTGATTGCTGATGCGGGCTCAGCCTGAGCGAATTACGCGTCCGAACCCAGGCGCCGCGCGGTGCGGGCGCGCTGGCGTGACGTACGTAGTCTACGCAATCTCTTGACCAGCATGGGATCGTGCGCCAGCGCATCCTCGGTATCAATGAGGGCATTCAGCAACTGGTAATAGTGCGTGGCGGAGAGGTCGAAAAGCTCCCGGATCGCCTGTTCCTTGGCCCCTGCGTACTTCCACCATTGGCGTTCGAGGGCAAGCATCTGCTGGTCGCGCTCACTCAGGGGCGAATCCCGCAGGGTGAAGTCCGCCAGGAGTGCCTTCCGCGGTTCCTGCTCCGGCAGGTATTCGCGCGCTGGCTCCGCCACGGCATGCTCCTTCAATCGTTACGGTCGCTGCTTTTGCTTGCCGGTGCGGCAAATGTCCTGCCCCCATGCTACGGAGGAATAACAGCCTTGTCATTCGGCACGCGCCCCGTTCCCCGGCCGGCCTCCCCAGGCAGCGGCCCTGCGAGAATGGGAGCGTGTGGGATTCAGATGCGTTGTTCGACCTCGCCGCGGAGCCGGCGGACACCGAAACCTTTGCAGCCTTGGCGCAGAGGCCGCTCGAGGAGCTCGTGGCCCCGGACTGGGCGGAGGCACTGGCGGGCGTCGAGGACAGGCTGCGGAGCGTGCTCTCCTTCCTGGCCACGGAAGTGGCTGCCGGGCACCCGGTCCTGCCGCCGCCGTCGTGCGTGCTCCGGGCCTTCCGCCGGCCGCTTGCTGCCGTGAAGGTGCTGGTGGTGGGCCAGGACCCGTATCCCACGCCCGGGCATGCGGTGGGCCTGTCCTTCTCCGTGGACGGCCGCACCCGCCCCATTCCACGGAGCCTGGCAAACATCTACCGCGAACTGGAAGCTGACCTCGGAATTCCGCCGCGGACCCACGGGGACCTGTCAGCGTGGGCGGAGCAGGGGGTGCTGCTGCTGAACCGCGTGATGAGCGTGCGCGCGGGGGCAGCGGGCTCCCACCGGGGCAAGGGGTGGGAGGAAATCACGACGGCGGCAGTCGCCGCGCTGGCGGCCCGCCGGGGTCCGGACGGGGCCGGGTTGCCCCTGGTCGCCGTGCTCTGGGGCAAGGACGCGGAGGCCGTCCGGCCACTCCTGCCCGGTGTGCCGGCCGTGGCCAGCGCCCACCCCAGCCCGCTGTCCGCATCCCGGGGGTTCTTCGGCTCGCGGCCGTTCAGCAGGGTCAACGGGCTCCTGCAGGAACAGGGCGCGGCCGGCGTAACCTGGGAGCTTCCCCCTGTGCCGTGAGCCCTGCCTCTGGCTAGGCTGAATCCCATGAGTAGCCTTCCCGCCGCCACGAGCGCCACCAAGCAAAGCCGCCCGCAGATCAATCTCACGGTGCTGCGCCGGGAGCAGTTGTCTCCTCATATGGTGCGGATCGTCGCCGGCGGCGAGGGCTTCGCTGACTTCCTCAACAACGGATACGCGGACCGGTATGTGAAGATCGTTTTCCCGCAGCCCGGCGTGCGGTACCCGGAGCCGCTGGACCTGTGGCAGATCCGGGAGACGATGCCCAGGGAGCAATGGCCGTTTACCCGGACCTACACGATCCGGTGGGTGGACGAGGCCGCGCGTGAACTCGCCATCGACTTCGTGGTGCATGGCGATGAGGGGCTGGCCGGTCCGTGGGCTGCCCGTGCCGAGCCGGGTGATCCCTTGACCTTCACCGGCCCGGGCGGCGCCTACAACCCCTCGCCCGATGCGGACTGGTACCTCTTCGCCGGCGACGAGGCTGCGCTGCCGGCCATTGCCGCCGTCCTGGAGTCCCTGCCTGCCGGTGCCGCCGGGCTGGCCTTCCTGGAAGTGGATTCCGACGCCGACATCCAGCAGCTGCGCGCGCCCGCCGGGGTGCGCATCAGCTGGCTCACCCGCGACGGCTCACCGGCGGGCAGCGGCAGCCGCCTTGTGGACGCGGTGGCGGACGCCGACTGGCCCGACGGGCGCGTGGACGTCTTCGCCCACGGGGAACGGGGATACATGAAGGGGCTGCGCCAGGTCTTCTTCGAGCAGCGCGGGCTGGAACGCAGCCAGGTGTCGCTGTCCGGCTACTGGGCCAAGGGCCGGGTGGAGGACGTGTTCCAGGCCGAGAAGAAACTTCCGGTCGGGCAGATCTGAGGCTTCGTCCGGCGCTTCAGCGGCGGCGGGCGCGCCGGCGTTCGTTGCTCGCAAGGCTGCGCGTCAGCGGGCGGGCGAGGGTATCGCCCAGCACAATTCCGCCGGCGGTGCCCAGGACGATCGCGCCGGCGTTGAGCATCCCTCCGGCGCCCAGCAGGATCTCGGCCTCCTCGATGGTGAGCACGTACATCGAGCGGAAGATGGTGAGGCCCGGCAGCAGGATCAGCGCCGCGGGCACGGCCACCACCAGCTGCGGCGCGCCCATCCGCAGCGCCACCACGCGTCCGAGGAGGCCGATCACCACGGCGGCGATGGCAGGCGAGAAGCGGTCCCCGATGCCCAGCGAACCGCTCCCCAGCAGGACGAGGTAGCCCGCCACGCCCACGGCCGCGGTGGGAAGGAGGAGTTTCCAGGCGGTCTGTTCGGTGACTCCGATGGCCACCACCGCCACGGCAACGAAGAGGACGAGGACCCAGAGGTCGTAGGCCGGCGGATAGGTTTGCGTGACGTCGATGCGCTGCATCCCGGTCAGCTCGCCCACTACGAAGGCGACGGCGATGCCGGCTACGATGGCGCCGAAGGTCAGCAGGGTGGAGAGGAACCGGCCGGCCGCAGTGACAGGGAAGCCGTTGATGGCGTCCTGCACGGAGGAGACCAGCCGGCCCGTCGGAAGCAGCAGGAGAATGCCGCCCACCACCACGATGGCCGGGGAGTTGGTGAGCCCGAACTGCCACAGCACCAGCGCCAGCAGCGTGACCACGAAGGAGCAGCTGGCCGTGATGAAGAAGTCCGGCACCCGCCACCGGCCCAGCTGGCGGGCAAGCAGGCTGATGCCGATGTTCGCCGCGAAGGCCACGGCCGAGGAGACGGGTCCGCCGCCCAGAACGCCCACGAACACGGCAGCGAACACACCGAAGGCCACGGTGACCATCCACCGCGGGAACGGCTTGGGGCTGGTGATGGCCTCGTCCAGCCGGCGGATGGCCTCGTCGCGGCCCACTCCCCCGGCCACGATGTCCGTCACCAGCTGGTGGACCTTGGCCAGGCCGGCGTAGTTGTTGGTCCAGGACCGGACTACGCGCAGCAGCGAAATGGGGGTCTGGTCCTTGGGCGCGTAGTTGATGCCGACGGACTGGTTGGTGATGTCCACCTCGATGTTCTTCAGCCCCAGCGCGGCGGTGACGGCGATAATGCTCGTTTCCACTTCGAGGGCGCCGGCACCGTACCGGAACATGGTCTCGGCAAGGTGCAGCACGAAGTCCAGGGTTTTGCGGGCGGAGGTGTCCACGCCGCCCACTTGGATCATCGGGTTGGCGTACGGGCTGCCGGCCAGCCGGTCCACGATGCTCAGCGGAGCCGTGGGCGGGCTCTCGCCCTGCACCAGCCGGCGCAGCATCTTCTTGGCCGCCGCGTTCTGCCGGACCTGGGAGGGGCTCAGCGGCTCGGTCCGGGGCAGGCCGTCGGTGGGCGGCCGGCCGGAGCGGGGCTGCCCGGCTGGCGCCTGTTCAGGGCGCGCCTGTTCGGGGCGCGCCTGTTCAGGGTGCGTCTGCTCTGGGTGCGTCTGCTCTGGGCGGTCGGTCATGGGTCCCTCCTCCCGGTACTGCGGCTCCGGTGCTGCGGTATGTTCGGCTGTCAGGCGCGCTTCAGGGGCAGCTTACCCAGAACGGTCCGGGCAGCCCCGGCAGCGGCACGGGCCAGCCGATTGGCGTGGAATACGGCAGGACGGACCGGCAACACGAAGTCGCCCACCAACTGGACCACCTCGCCGCCGAAGCCCTTCTTGAACTCGTAGCCGCCGTGGCCTTCCTCGTTCTGTCCGGAAATGCCGAACGTGCCGTAGAAGTTGTACCGCGGATAGCCTTTTTCCAGCGCGTGCAGCATCATGCCCCAATACAGTGACGTGGCACCGTTGAAGTAGATGTAGTCCTGGACGGTGCCGCCGATGACACACACCACCTCGTCGCCGTAGCAGACGAAATGGATGGCGGCCACGGTGGCAGTACCCACCGAATCCGGGAACCGCTCAATGTCCTTGAGGCTGCGCTCATAGCTGTCCACCAGGTCCTGGACCACCTTGAGCCGGTTGGCCTTCTTTTTGCTGCCGGTCTCCTCCACCTCACGCCGCAGCTCTGCGGCCGTGGCGCTCTCGGCAGCCAGGCGCTCCGTGATCGATTTCCGGTACGCCGGAATGTCGATCTTGGCCATCATCAGCTTGGTGAACTCGGGAGAGGTGGTACGGAGCAGCTGTTCGTAGTATTCGCGTTCCCGGTAGGTGAAACCCTTCTCCTCGCCGGCGCGGCTCAGCGCGGAGTAGAAATCGTCGAGGGTTTCCAGGCTGGCCTGTTCCAGGAACACCCCGTTCTTTTCCGCCTTGCGGATGGCCTTGCGGGTGCGGTAACTGGTGCCCATGATCAGCTCTTCGGCGTCCTGGATCCCGGTAAGATCCTTGACGAACATCCAGTTGACGTTCACGAAGTCCATCTCAAGACCCTGGTGAGCGAAACCCAGCCCGGACAGCGCGGCCACCAGCGGCCGGTTGTCTTCCGCCTCAGGGTGCTCGGCGCCGTCGGCATCACGGGCGATGTACTTCACATTAGGTGAGATCCGCAGCTCGGCGGCCCTACGCTTGGCCGCGTGCGCGCGGAGGAGTCCGACGACGGCACCCACCAATGCGGGGTCCGTGAAGTCCATCAGCGGTCCCTTGGCGCAATCGCAGACCTTGTAGCCCAGGCGGGTGGTGGTGTAGTTCAGCTTTCCCGCTGCCACCAGCTCACCGGCGCGGCGCACGCCGAAGAGCTCCACTTCCTGTCCCCTGGCGCGCTGGAAGCGCGCGAAGTCCACGGACTGCAGGAAGCTGTTCCGGGGGTGCTTCACGGCGAACGCTTCGAAGTCGGCGTCGCTGAGAAGGACGAACTCAAGATCGGTTGCTGCGGTGGCTGGATTCACGGGTTTACCTTCTTCGGGACTCTGATGCTGCGGGAGCGCGGGCGAGGATGTCACGGGCACGAATGCCTGGGTCGGCAGGTGGGCAGCCCGTCAGTAGAACTGCTGGCCGGTGCGGGCCGTCTCGATCCGGCGGAACACCCGTTCCCCGCCTTTCACCCACAGCGTGTGCCGCACGGGCGAGAGGACGTAATCATGGCAGCCCACGAAATCGGTAACGGACTTGGTGAAGCTGGTCTTGAACATACCCATCCCGTACAGGTTGTGCGTCTTGTCCTTGATCCGGGCAGCCGGCGGCGTGCCGCAGAAGTCGTACTCGGTGCACCCCAGCTCCTGCATGTGCCGGATGGCTGTCCACTGGACCAGGTGGGAGTCACCGTACTGTTTGCGGTTCTGGGTGGAGCCACCGTCCTTGTACGTGGCCTTGGCGCCGTAATTGATCACGAAGGCGCCCACGCTGGGCTTGCCGTCCTCATAGGTGAAGAAGAAACTGCCCTGGCCCCGGCTGCAGAATTCCTCCCAGAATTCGGCGTAGTACGCGTAGCTGCGCAGCGGCATGGAGCCCTTGGCGCTGACGGTATCCGCCATGAGCCCGTACAGGGCACGGTAGGTTTCCGGCCCGGGCTCGCGCCGCACCACTTCGCATCCTTCGCGCCCGGCGCGGCGGATGGCATTCCGGGCGCGCGAGGAGATCGCCTTGAAGACTGCCTCTTCCGGACCGGAGATGTCCAGGATGGCAGTGGAATCGTTGGACTGGATGTTCGGCGCTTTGACCAGTCCGGCAGCGGCAAGGTGTGCATGCGCCTCGGCGGAGTCCACGATGTCGGGTTCAACCTTGATGGTGAAGACGTTCAGTTTCCGTTCCCGGACCAGCGCCGCGCACGCTTCGAGGGCCGGCTTCAGGTCGGCTACGGCAAGGTCCGGGCCCTTGATGAGGTACCAGAGCCGGCCGAGTACGGGGAAGCGCTTTTCCAGCACCAGGTTGTAGCTGGCCTGGCCGCCGCACTCCAGCACCAGGAAGCGGACCGTCCAGCCGCTGCCGTTCTTCACCGAAGCGTACGCGGCGGACTGGAGCATGTTGCCGCCGTTGGGATTGGCCGTGACGTGCTTGTCCCAGTTTTCTGTTTCCTCGTCAGTGGCAAAGCGTGCGGTGAATTCTCGCAAGGGGGCCGTGTCCAATCGGGGTTGTGCGCGGTGTGGTACTCATGCTGCGTGCGGACATGCAGCCTCAAGTCTAAAGCCTGCCCTGAAACCCGAAGCGCTGTTAAATCCCGCACCCCCGCCCCGGGGACTTCCGGGAGCAGGGGTGCGGACCGGTGGTACGGGGTGGAGGGACCCGGCTACTTCGAGTCGGGGGTAGTGACGCTGGCCGTGGCCTTCATGGTTTCGGCGTTGACCATCCAGGCGAACTGTTCCAGCCGGGCGATGAACTCGTGCAGCAGGTCAGCGGTGGTGGGGTCTTCCTCGTCCACCTCGTCATGGACCTTGCGCATGGTTCCCACTGCGGCTTCGAGGGCGGCAACGATCCGGTCGATGGCGTCCTTGGTGCTGATCAGGCCGTCGGGGAACGGGGGCAGGTTGGTGGAGCCGGACACGGTGGCGCTGCGGCCGTCCGGAAGGGCATGCAGTGCGCGCATCCGTTCTGCGGTGTCGTCGGCGAACTGGCGGGCTGCGTCAACAATCTCGTCCAGCTGCAGGTGGAGGTCACGGAAGTTGGTTCCCACGATATTCCAGTGGGCCTGCTTGCCCTGCAGGTGCAGCTCGATCAGGTCGGTAAGCACGGCCTGCATGTTATTGGTCAGTGTCGGTGAAGCTTTCATGAGTCCTCCTCGATTAGTCCAGCAAATCTGAACCTACCAGCCGGACGGGCCACGGCAACTGGGCGGGCGGAAATTTCTCAGTGAGCTTACTAATTAACGCCGAGTCCGCCGTCGTACTCCCGCAACGCAAGGGTGCCGCGCCCCCTCCCCTGGGGCACGGCACCTTGGTGTGCGCCAGCGCAGCGGTCACCAGAAGTGCGCCACGTCCACCACCACCCGGGACCCGGTACCGGGCCCGTTGAGGGTGAAGACCCGGAACGGCAGGCGGGCGCGGACGCCCAGGCCAAGGGTCGTGTAGCCCTCGAAGCTGCCGGCCCAGGCCACCTGGCGGAACGTCTGGTAGCCGGAAACGTTGGTCAGCTCAGCCTTGTTGGCAGGGTTGTACGTGGGCTTGCCGTAGGCGTCATACGACGGCGCGTTGACCGTGATCTGAATCCGCGCCCCGCCCCTGACCGGAACAGGGAGGCCGGAGCCGTCCTGGACGACCTGGGAGACGTACCGGACGTTGTAGCCGGAGGCCGGCCCGTTGAGGTCCACCACCAGCCGGTCGAAGCAGTAATGCTGCCCCGTCCGGACGTTGGTGACCTGCGCACGGCTCATGTCCGGATCCGCCTTGGCCAAGGATCCCCAGACGAGTCCGCAATACGATGTGGTTGCCGAGGCGGGCCCCGGAACCATGATGCCCAGCCCTACAGCCATGAGAATGGCGGTGAGCCAGATGGAGAGTTTTTTCATTGTGGTGCCACCCATGTGCGAAGCGATTGGATAGCTCAAGCGTAGGAGCGTCGCAGGCCGCAGGCGAGGGCTGTGGCCGCTTCGGCGCGCAACCGTTAGGGAAGCGCCGGGCGGGTCACACGGCCATAAATACAAGGGCCTGCGGGGGCGTTCCGTCACCCTTTTGGGTGCCGTTCCTGCACCCCGCCGTTATGCGGATAACGGCGGCGGCATAGGGCCGGGCCCGGCAGTTACCCTTCGCAGTCGCGGCAGTATTTCAGGCCGCCTTTTTCGCGCGCCACCTGGGAGCGGTGGCGGACCAGGAAGCATGAGGAACAGGTGAATTCGTCGTCCTGCTCGGGCACCACGATGACGGTCAGCTCCTCGTTGGAGAGGTCTGCGCCGGGGAGGTCGATGCCCTCTGCGGTGTCGTTTTCGTCGACGTCGATGACTGCCGTCTGCGCGTTGCCGCCGCGCGAGGCCTGGAGTGCCTCCAGCGAGTCAGCCGGGGTCTCTTCTTCCTGCTTGCGGGGAGCGTCGTAATCAGTAGCCATGGCTTGTTCACTTTCGTTGCTGCGGAAACGCCATTTCAGGCGCGTCAGTGATGCAGTTTAGGCCATGGTCCCGGCCACCGCGCAATAGCGCACCAAACCGTCATTTTCCGCGTTCTCCCAGCTAGACGCCGGATGCCGGTCCCCGCGCGGCGTCGCCGGACGCAGTGTCCGCCGGTGCTCGGCGGCGCCGGCTCAGGAAGATGAAGGGCGCCGCCATCAACTGGAGCATGCCGGCCACGGCCAGGGAGGCGGGGTAGCCGTAGAGATCAGCGGTCCGGCCCAGCAGCGGCTGTGCCGCCACTCCGCCGGCTGAGCCCATCAGCGAGTCGAAGCTGAGCACCGTGGCCCGCTGCCGGGACGCGACCATCCCGTTCAGGTAGGCCTTCCGGACCGGTGTGCCGGCCGCGGCCACTACGGCCCAGAGTGCCAGAAGCACCAGAGCAAGCCAGAATGCGGGGGTGGCCACCAGTGCCACCAGGAGCAGGGCGCTGGTGATGCTGCTGGCCAGCACCACCGTGGTGCGCTTCCGGGCCAGGCCGCGCAGCCGCGGGGCCAGCCATCCGCCCAGGATGTCCGCGCCGGCAACAAGCGCCGCTGCCAGGCCTGCGACCGAGTATGCCCGGGGGTCGCCGAAGAGCGCCAGCAGGTAGGGCTGGAGGGCATAGAAGACGTAGAACCCTGCCCCTACGGTGAACGGCGCGGCGAGCATGATGTACCGGACGGGCGGGTTCCGGAGGCCGTTGTCCACCGAGGCCGCCAGGACTGCCCGGGTGGCCTGCAGGGGGCGGGGCGAACGCTCAGGCGTGAACCCGACGTCGTGCATCAACCGGAACGCGGCCAGGAACATCGCGGCCAGTACGGCGGCGCGCACGAGGAACGGAACGCCCAGGTCCGTGGCCTGCGCAATGACGCCCCCGGCCACGGAACCGGCAAGCATCGCAATGCCGGAGACCATCTGTCCCCGGCCCAGCACGCTTTCCAGGGCACCGTGGTACCCGGAAAAGTCCAGCGCATCAACCAGCCAGGCTTCCACGGCGCCGGAGAAGAAAGTGAAACCGAGGCCCAGCAGGACGGACACCGCCGCCCACCACCAAAAGGACGCCGAGACCTGCCACAGCAGGTAGTACAGCAGCGTGGATCCCGCGAGCGTAAGGGTGCCCAGGAGGAACGATGCCCGCCGGCCCCACGAATCCGCCACCACGCCGGTGGGCACTTCGAAGATCACCATGCCGGCCATGAAGAACGCATTGGCCGCGAATGCTTCCAGGTTGGTCAGCCCGGCATCGAGCAGGAAGAGCGTGTTGATGCCCCAGATGAAGGACGTGGCCAAGGTGTTGCCCAGCGTCAGCGCGAGGTAGATGCGCTGGATCCTGCGGGCTGCGGGATTCACCGGAAGCTCAGGCCGGGTTAAAGTTCGGCGGGACGGGTTCGTGCCGCAGGTAGCGCCGGCGGAACCGGCCCGTGCCGGCGGTCAGCGCACGCAGTTCGACGGCGTAGCGCAGCAGTTCCTGGTCCGGGACCTCGGCGCTTATTTCGGTCAGCCCGCCGCCTCCCGAGGTGGTCCCCGTGAGCCGGCCGCGGCGGCCGGAAAGGTCGCTCATGACCGTGCCCACGTGCTCATCCGCCACGGTGATCGCCACAGCGGAGACTGGCTCGAGCAGCTGGATGCTGCCCGCGGCGGCCGCTTCCCGCAGGGCAAGCGCGCCTGCGGCCTGGAACGCGGCGTCGGATGAATCAACACTATGCGCCTTCCCGCCCCGCAGGGTCACCCGGATGTCCACCACGGGGAAGCCCGCGGCGACGCCCTTCTCCATCTGCGCCCGGACGCCCTTCTCCACGGACGGGATGAAGCTGTTCGGGATGACGCCGCCCACGGTCTTGTCCACGAACTCGAAGCCGGTGCCGCGTTCCAGCGGCTCCACCTCGATGTCGCACACCGCGTACTGCCCGTGCCCGCCCGACTGCTTGACGTGCCGGCCGCGGCCCGCGGCGGGGGCTGAAAACGTTTCCCGCAGCGGGGTGACGACGTCCACGGTGTGCAGCTTCACGCCCTGGTCCCGCAGCCGGTCCAGGAGAACCTCCGCGTGGGTCTCGCCCATGCACCACAGCACCAGTTGGTGCGTCTCTGCGTTGCGTTCCACCCGCAGGGTCGGGTCCCCGGCGGCGATCTTGCCCAGGCTGCGGGCCAGCGCGTCCTCATCGCTGCGCGAGTCAGCTTCCACCGCCACGGGCAGCAGCGGTTCCGGCATATCCCACGTGGCCAGCAGCAGCGGGGTGTCCCTGGCGGAGATGGTGTCCCCGGTTTCGGCAGCACCCAGTTTCGCCACCGCGCACAGGTCCCCGGCGATGCAGAACGGAACCGGGCGCAGCGCAGCGCCAAGCGGGGAATAAAGGTGCGTGAGCCTGTCCTCGTAATCGTGGTCCTGGTGGCCGCGGTCCGCCAGGCCGTGCCCGCCCACGTGGACCGGGGCATCTTCGCGCAGCGTGCCGGAAAAGACGCGCACCAGGCAGATGCGGCCAAGGAAGGCGTCGCTGGATGTCCGCACCACCTCCGCGGCCAGCGGTCCGTCAGGGTCGCAGCCGGCCAGCTCCACGGGCTCCCCCGACAGCCCGGCGGCTTCCGGGAGGCGCCGCCCCGCCGGCGGCGGGAACGCCCGGACCAGCAGGTCCAGCAGTTCTTCCATTCCCAGCCCGGTCACCGCCGAGGTGGGCAGGATGGGAAAGAAGGAACCGCGGCCGACGGCGGTCTCCAGGTCGGCTGCCAGGGCTTCGGGATCGAGGTCCCCGCCTTCCAGGTAGCGGTCCATGAGCGTCTCGTCCTCGCTTTCGGCGATGATCGCCTCGATCAGCTCACCCCGGGCGGCTTCGTCTGCGCCGTCCCCGGCCAACAGGTCGGCCACCCCGGTGACCTCGCCGCCTGTCCGCACCGGGACGAAGAGCGGGAGGACGCCCTCGCCGAACGCCGCGCGGCAGGCGGCCAGGGCGCCGTCGTAATCTGCCCGCGGGTGGTCCAGGCGGGTGATGGCCACGGCGCGCGGCAGGCCCATGTGCGCGCATTCGTCCCAGAGCGCCGTGGTGGTGGCATCGATGCCGTCCACCGCGGACACGGCGAACAGGGCGGCATCGACGGCGCGCAGCCCTGCCCGGAGTTCGCCGATGAAATCCGGGTAGCCCGGCGTGTCGACGAGGTTGACCTTAACACCGTCGACGGACAGCGGCACCAGGGAGAGTGTGACCGAGCGCTGCTGGTGCACGGCTGCGGGATCCGAGTCGCCCACGGTGGTGCCGTCGGCAATCGAACCCTTGCGCGTGATCATGCCCCGGGCGGCAAGCATCGCCTCCACCAGCATGGTCTTGCCCGAACCCGAGTGGCCTACCAGCGCCACGTTCCGGATATCCGCCGGATCAGTGGCGGCCAGCCCGGCCGCATCCGCCCGGCGGGCGTCGGTGCCGCCCCGGCCCTGCGTTCTTGCCGCTTCCCTGGCGCCTTTAACGGACATGGGGACCTCCTGGGCTCTGCGGGCTCACCGGGCTGAAAGCTGTCTACTGATTCGACACCTTTGGCGGCGGAACGGCAAGGCCTGGAAGGTCCCCGAATCCGTGCAGGAATAGGCGGGTGTGCCCGCTCTGGCTAGGGTCGGCGGCTGTCGTCGACGAGCTCCCGGGCCATGGCCGGCTGCCTCCTCAGCATCCAGCGTGCCACCAGAGCCAAAGCCGCTACCAGGAGCACCAGCTGCACGGTCCCCAGGTTAAACCCGAGGCCGTGGATGAAGATGAACGCGACCGCGCCCGCCGCAAGGCAGTAATAGGTGGTCACGATGATGGTCTTCCGCAACAGGTCGCCTTCGCGGCCCAGGAGTCCCACGGTTGCCGCTGCGGCGACGATGTTGTGGATGGCGATCGGGTTGCCGCCGGCACCGCCTACGGCTTGAGCAGCCACGATCCCCTCCGGCGGCACGCCGAGCTCCGCTCCGGTGGAGAACTGGAACTGTGCAAAGGTCAGGTTGGAGACGGTGTTGGATCCGGCCACGAAGGCGCCGAGCGCGCCGATCCACGGGGCGATCAACGGCCACGAATCCCCGGCAACGGCTGCGGTGCCCTCGGCCAGCGTGACCGGCATGCTGGAGAGGCCGGAGGCGTTGAAGTCCGGTCCTGAGTTGATGAGGACCCGCACCAGCGGGACCGCGAAGAGCAGCGCCACGGCGGTTCCGCCCAGCTGGCGGCCGGAGATCTTCAGGGTGCGGAGAACCTGCCCGCGGTTCATCCGGTGCAGCAGGTAGGCGAACACCGCGGCAATGATCATCAGGAAGGCCGGAGAGTAGAACGGCTGGACGGAGGTGCTGATTCCGGTGCCCAGGATGTTCTGGAACGGGATGGCGAGGCCGGAAAGATAGGCCTTCAGCGGAGCGATGACGCGCGTTGCCACCAGCAGCACCGCCATCAGGATGTACGGCGACCAGGCACGCACCAGGCTCATGCGGGACGAGATTTCCGTGGCGGCTTCGGGCTCGATCGAACCCATCCACCGGTCCGACCAGGTGGCGCGGGGCCCGAACTGGAAGGAGTCCTTGGGCATGAGGAAGCCCTTGCTGGACGTGTACATCACCAGCATCAGGCCGATCAGTCCGCCGAAGAGGGAAGGGAATTCCGGACCCAGGAACCGGGCCACCAGCACATATGGGACGGTCATGGCCAGCGAGGAATACAGGGCGAACGGCCACACAGCCAGGCCGTCGCGGAAGCGGCGGTCGGGGCCGAAGAAACCGGTCAGCATGCAGACCAGGATCAGCGGGATGAGCAGGCCGACGATGGCATGGATTGCAGCTACCTGGAAACCAATCGAGGCGACGAACTCAGGCATGGTCAGGCCCAGCACCGAAATCCGCTCCGCGACGGCCGGGTCGCCGCCAAGCCCCTTGCCCACGCCGACCAGGATGGGCGTTCCCACGGCACCGAAGCTCACCGGCGTGCTTTGGATGATCAGTCCCACCATGACCGCGGCCATGGCGGGGAAACCCATCGCCAGCAGCAGGGGCGCCACCACAGCCGCGGGGGTGCCGAATCCGGATGCACCCTCAATGAAGGAGCCGAAAAGCCAGCCGATGATGATGGCCTGGACCCGGCGGTCCGAGGAGATGTTGTTGAAGCCGGCGCGGATGCTCGCCATGGCACCGCCCACCGTGAGTGTGGAGAGCAGCAGGAGCGCACCGAACACGATGTAAAGGAGCGTGCCTGCCGTGATGAGGCCCTCAAGAGACGCAGCCAGGACGCTGCCGAAGTCCATCCGCCAGACGAGCAGCGCCACCAGCACCACGAGCAGATAGCCCACGGGCATCGCATACTTGGCGGGCCATCGGAATCCGGCCAGCAGGACACCGACGATAAGGATGGGCGCAAGTGCCAGCAGGCAAAGCATAAAAAGGTTGTCCACGGGCGGTCCTCTCTGACCATTTCATAATGTGGAAAATGCTTTCCAGAAATCTGGGTCGAGTCTAGGAGCAGCATTCCCCGGCGTCAATGGCTTGCGCGCAGGCTCCAAGCGTTGGGCTTCCCCGCCGGGCAGGCATTGACACCCCTTCGCAAAAGCCGCTACCTTGCATATATTGAAATATTGTTTCCGCTTTGCGGAATAGTTGGGAACGGAAGCAAACAATGACGAACCGAGTGGAAACCCACGGCCTGAGCGTCGCCGAAGAGCTGTACGCGTTCGTGGGTGACGAGGCCCTGCCCGGAACCGGGATAGAAGAAGAGCTGTTCTGGAGGGGAGCGGCTGCTCTGATCGGCGAATTCTCACCGAAGGTGCGTGGGCTCCTGGCAACCCGCGACCGGCTTCAGGGGCAGATCGACGACTTCCACCGGGCCAACGGGCCGGGCGATCCGGACGCCTACGAGGAATTCCTGCGCTCTATCGGCTATCTGGTGGATGAGCCCGCGGATTTCACCATCGCTACCGGCCGCGTGGACCCGGAAATTGCCACGATCTCCGGCCCGCAACTGGTGGTTCCATTGCTCAACGCCCGCTTCGCCGTCAATGCCGCCAATGCCCGCTGGGGCTCGCTGTATGACGCACTGTACGGCACCGACGCCATCGACGAATCCGAGGGGCGGGAGCGCGGCGGGGCCTACAACCCCGCGCGGGGTGCCGCCGTGGTGGCCCGCGGCCGGCAGTTCCTGGACCAGCACGCTCCCCTGGCATCCGGCTCGCACAGCGACGTTACGGCCTACCGCATCGAAGGATCCGCCCTCGTGGCGGAGACCCCAGCAGGTCCCACGGCGCTGGCCGGCCCGGACCAGCTGCGCGGGTACCGGGGTGCGCCGGACTCCCCCGAGGCAGTGCTCCTGGTCCACCACGGCCTCCACGCCGAGATCCAGATCGACGCCGGCCACCCCATCGGCGCCACCGATCCGGCCGGCGTCAAGGACATTGTCCTGGAGTCCGCCCTCACCACCATCATGGACCTGGAGGACTCGGTGGCCGCCGTGGATGCAGCGGACAAGGTGGACGGCTACCGGAACTGGCTGCAGCTGATGCAGGGCACACTGACTGCCGAAGTCGCCAAGGGCGGAAGTTCCTATACGCGCCGGCTCAATGCTGACCGGACCTTCACGGCACCGGACGGCTCCGATCTGGTCCTCCCGGGCCGGTCGCTGCTCCTTATCCGGCAAGTGGGCCACCTCATGACCAGCGACGCCGTCCTGGACGCGGACGGAAACCCGGTGCCGGAGGAAATCCTGGATGCCCTGTTCACC
Source organism: Pseudarthrobacter sp. NPDC092439 (assembly GCF_044754945.1). NCBI lineage: Bacteria > Bacillati > Actinomycetota > Actinomycetes > Micrococcales > Micrococcaceae > Pseudarthrobacter > Pseudarthrobacter sp. NPDC092439. Next base: position 12,537 of record NZ_JBIVQB010000007.1, on the reverse strand, counting down.
GGCCTGGGTTCCGTGCACGACCTGCGTGGCCCTGACGCGGGCAGGAACTCCCGGGCCGGCTCCGTGTACATCGTCAAGCCGAAGATGCACGGCCCGGAGGAAGTGGCAGTCGCCTGCGCCCTGCTGGCCGGTGCGGAGTCCGTCCTTGGCCTCGAGCCGCTGACGCTCAAGATCGGCATCATGGATGAGGAGCGCCGCACCTCGGCAAACCTCAAAGCCTGCATCTACGAGGCCCGCGAGCGCGTGGTGTTCATCAACACCGGCTTCCTGGACCGCACCGGCGACGAAATCCACACCTCGATGGCCGCCGGCCCCATGGTCCGCAAGGCAGATATGCGCAACTCCAGCTGGATCAAGGCCTATGAGGACGCCAACGTGGACATCGGACTGGCCAGCGGCTTCCGTGGCCGGGCGCAGGTAGGCAAGGGCATGTGGGCCGCACCGGACAACATGGCGGAGATGCTGGCCCAAAAGTCCGCCCATCCCCTGTCAGGGGCCAACTGCGCCTGGGTCCCCTCCCCTACCGCCGCCACCCTGCATGCCCTCCACTACCACCAGGTGGACGTGGATGCCCGGCAGGCGGAGCTGGGCGGAAAGCGCCGGTCAACCCTGCGGGAACTGCTGACCATTCCGGTCGGAGACCCCTCCGACTGGGACGCCGACGCCCGCCGCAGCGAGCTGGACAACAACATCCAAAGCATCCTGGGTTACGTGGTCCGCTGGGTCAACGCCGGCGTGGGATGCTCCAAGGTCCCCGACATCCACGGTGTTGCCCTCATGGAGGACCGCGCCACCTGCCGCATCAGCTCCCAGCATGTCGCCAACTGGCTGCACCATGGCATCGTCAGCACCGACGAAGTGGAGGAAACCCTCCGCCGGATGGCAGTGGTGGTGGACGGGCAGAACGCCGCCGACCCTGACTACCTGCCCATGGCGCCGGCCTTCGACGGCGAGGCTTTCCTGGCCGCACGCGAGCTGGTGCTCGACGGCGCCGCACAGCCGTCCGGGTACACCGAACCGGTCCTGCACCGCCGGCGCGCGGCGCAGAAGCATGCAGGCAACCTTGCGAGGAGCGCATCATGAACTTTGGACTGGAAACCGCGCAGGCGATCGTAGCCAAGGCGCTGGAGACGGGGCAGCAGGAAGGCTTCAAGCCGCTAACCGTCGTCGTGCTCGACGCCGGCGGCCACGTCATCGCCGCCGCCCGGCAGGACGGCGCCTCGAACAACCGCTTCGACATCGCCCACGGCAAGGCCTACGGGGCGCTGGCGATGGGGGTCGGCTCGCGGGCGCTCATGGAGCGGGCCGAGCAGCAGGCGTACTTCATCTCCGCTGCGGCGGCATCGCTGGGCGGCCGCCTGATACCGGTGCCTGGCGGGGTCCTTGTGCGCGACGGCGACGGCGGCCTCCTTGGCGCCGTGGGCATCACCGGAGACACCTCGGATAACGACGAGACCGCCGCCCTTAAGGCGATCGCGTCAGCCGGGCTGACGGCCCAACCCGCCTGACTGGCGGCTATTTGCGGTTGAGTTCGGCGGAAATCGCGTGGACCGCTTCGCGCAGCACCGGGATGGCCCGGTCGCCAAAGGAGCGGTCCACGCGGGAGACAGGGCCGGACACGGAGATGGCGGAAGGCGTGGGCGCATTGGGCACCGCCATGGCGAAACAGCGCACGCCCAGCTCCTGCTCTTCCTCGTCGATGGCGTAGCCGCGTTTGCGGATCCGCTCGAGTTCCTTCAGGAGGGTGTCCACGTCGCCGATGCTCTTGGCGGTGGGCGTGGGCATACCTGCCCGGGCCACAACGCCCCGGACCGTCTCGTCGTCCAGCTGGGCGAGGATTGCCTTGCCCACCCCCGTATCGTGGGCGTGGGCGCGCCGGCCGACCTCCGTGAACATCCGCATGGAATGCAGGGATGGGACCTGTGCCACGTAAACCACCATGTCCGAATCGAACACCGCCATGTTGGATGTCTCGCCCAGCTGGTCCACCAGGGACTTCAGCTGTGGCCGGGCAACGGCTCCAAGCTGTTTGTTGGCACCCTCGCCGAGCCGGATCAGGCGGGGCCCCAGGGCATAGCGGCGGCTGGGCAGCTGGCGGACGTAGCCCAGGGTGACCAGGGTGCGCAGCAGGCGGTGGATGGTGGGCAAGGGAAGATCGGTCGAGGCCGAGAGTTCGCTGAGGGTCACGTCCCCGCCGGCGTTGGTGATAAGTTCCAACAGCTCAAACGCGCGCTCAACGGACTGTACGCCTCCGCTTGCTTTCCCGGCCATGGGGCAATCTCCTGTGGGTTCAGATTCCGACAACTCTTATCCGCATCGTGAAAAGATTTGCGCTCAGGCTCCCAAGATACCCCACATGCCGGCTAGGAATAGGCCCGACCACCCCACGGCCAGGCCATTGACCGCCGCCTGCGGCTGATCCTAGAGTTATCCAAATAGCAGAATTAAGTTTTCGCTCTACGGAAACTATGTTTCCGGCTGATCCAATGCAGAACAAAGGGGTTTCGTGGATACGTCAGTTTCAACCCGTCCGACGGCGGCAGTCCTGGAGGGTGCCCCCGGCGCCTCCGTGGCGGAGCAGGACCGCCTCGCAGCGAGCACGGACCGTTCGGGGTACGTATCGCCGTCGCTCCCCGACGGTGTGGTTTTCGCGGAGTCAGCGGACGACGTCGTCACCGCGGTGAAACTGGCGGCCGCTCACCGGGCACCGCTGGTTCCCCGGGGCGCGGGAACCGGCCTTGCCGCCGGGGCGGCGGCCAAGGCAGGGGAAGTTGTCCTGGATGTTTCGCGGATGGACCGTATCCTGCGCATTGATCCGCTGGAGCAGCTCGCCGTGGTCCAGCCCGGGGTCTTGAACGCCGACCTGAATGCCGCCGCGGCGGAGCACGGGCTGTTCTATGCGCCGGACCCGGCCAGCACCGCCATTTGCTCGATCGGCGGCAATGTCGCCACCAACGCCGGCGGCATGCGGTGCGCCAAGTACGGGGTGACCCGCGAGGCGGTGCTCGCACTGCAGGTGGTGCTTGCGGACGGCAGGCTCCTGCGGACAGGCCGCGAGACCATTAAGGGGGTCACCGGCTACGACCTCAATGCGCTGATCACCGGGTCGGAAGGAACCCTCGGCGTGGTGGTCGAGGCGACACTCCGGCTGCGGCCCATGCCGGTGGCAACCGCCACCGTGGCGGCGTTCTTCCCCGATTTCGCCACCGCAGCCGCTGCCGCCTCCGCCGTCATTGCGGCCCGCATCCAGCCCTCGCTGCTCGAACTGATCGACGGCCAGACCCTTGAGGCCATCGACATGGCAATGGGGACGGACTACCGGTCAAAGGGCGGGGCCTTCATGCTGGCCCAGACGGACGGTTACGGCGCCTACCTGGAACAGGACGTCCTGATCGACGCGATCCGGCCGTACGCCTCTTCCTTTGAGAAGGCCACTGATGCCGAACACGCCAACGAACTCATCACCGCCCGGCGCGAGGCCATCCCGTCCCTGGAGAAACTGGGCAGGGTGTCCATCGGGGACATCGGCGTTCCCCGATCGAAGCTCGCTGAGGTGGCCGTGGGGCTGGATGAAATCTCTGCTGCCACCGGTGTGCGGATCTTCTCCGTGGTGCACGCCTCGGACGGCAACCTGCACCCCATGCTGGTCCTGGACCCGGAGGACTCCGTCACGGAAGGCCCGGCCAAGCAGGCACTCGGGGACATGTTCCACCTGGCTAAGCGGCTGGGAGGCACGCTGACCGGGGAGCACGGAGTGGGAATCCTGAAGCGGGACTGGCTGCTGCCGGAGCTTGGCGAGGTCTCGCTGGATGTGCAGCGGACCATCAAGAACGCGCTGGATCCGGACGGGATCCTGAACCCCGGCAAGGGAATCTGAGCTGGCCGCGAGACTGGTTTGTGGAGCCCCCTGTCGGATTCGAACCGACGACCCCCGCTTTACAAGAGCGGTGCTCTGGCCAACTGAGCTAAGGAGGCGTGCCCGGAAACCGGGCGTGCGCCCAACGAGCGCTAGATAAGGTTAGCCCAAGTCCTGCCCGCGGGTAAAAACAGCAGGGCCGGCCCCGAAACGAATCCGGGGCCGGCCCTTTCTGCCGAAAACGGTGCAGTCGCTTATGCCTTGGCGTCGATGGCTGCCTGCAGGAACTCCGGGAACGGCGTCTGCGCGCTGTCGCCCTTGCCCCACTGCTTGCCATCAACCAGGACGGTGGGTGTGCCGCTGACGCCGATTGACGACGCGAGCTTCGTGGAGTACTTCACGTACGGGCGGTATGTCTTCTCCTCCACGCAGGAATCGATGCTGGCGGCGCCCACCTCAGTGGCCATCTTCTTCAGGTCGTCGTCCGAAATACCGGCGGTGCCCTCGGCAGGCTGGTCAGCGAACAGGGCGTTGATGAAGTCTGCGTACTTCTCCGGGGATTCGTTCACCACGCAGGCGGCAGCATTGGCGGCACGGGAGGAGTAGTTGGTGCTCGAGCGGTTGTCCAGGAAGCCCAGCGGGCGGTATTCGACGCTGATCTTGCCTTCGTTGCGCAGGGAGGTCAACTGCCCGTTGAACTGCTCCTCAAAGTTCTTGCAGATAGGGCAGATGAAGTCGATGTAGATGACCACCTTCACCGGCTTGCCCGCCTCGGCTTCGGCACCGGGAGCAGCGATCTCCGCCGGCGGGGTCTTCGGGGGCTCGGGAACGCTCGCGGCATCCACGGTGCCCGCTTCGGTGGGTGCCACGTCCGTGTTGGCCAGCAATGTTACGCCGCCGTTGACGTTGGCGTTGGCGGGGACGGGCCCCTGGTCCGCAACCTGAGTGTTGTTCCGGATGTTGCTGGTAACCACCAGTGCCACGACCGCAAGGATGGCCACCACAGCCACCACGATGCCCCAACCGATCAGATGCTTGTTGCGCTTGTCCTTCTTAAGCTGCGCTTCCCGGATCTGGCGGGCTTTCTCGCGCGCCTCAGCAGTCCGTTCAGCCTTGGACTTACGGTTTTCGTTTGCAGGGCTCATGTGTTCCTTGGGTCGGTCGACGTGGGGGGACCACTAAGTGGCAACCCGCCCAGTTTAGGGGACAAAGCCGGAAGCTTGGGCCTTCAAGCATCCCGCCCATTGACTAACGGACGAATAGCACCGATCATTCCGTCCCGTTAGGGTGGGCTGAGAGGCACAAGCAACCCCAGGGGGCCGCAATGCAATCACCCGTCCAGGAAAAACCCGCCGGAACGGCAGCTCCAGCTGCCGCCGCTGCACGCCCCGGCGCTCACACCAAATACGACTTCATGGTGGTCTCGAACAGGCTGCCCGTTGACCGCTGCGGTCCGGGAGAAAGCGGCGGCGACGGCTCCGGCTGGCGCCGCTCCCCCGGCGGGCTGGTCACCGCGCTGGCGCCGATGATGACCAAGACGGACGGCGCCTGGGTGGGCTGGCACGGCGCCCCGGATGAGACGGTCAGGCCCTTCAGCCACGGCGGCATGGACCTGGTGCCCGTCCAGTTGAGCACCGACGACGTCGAGCTGTACTACGAGGGCTTTTCGAACGCCACCCTGTGGCCGCTCTACCACGACGTCATCGCCCCGCCGGAATTTCACCGGACCTGGTGGGACGCCTACCGCAAGGTCAACCGCAGGTTCGCCGACGCCGTCGTACGCCATGCCGACGAAGGGGCCACAGTGTGGGTCCAGGACTACCAGCTCCAGCTGGTCCCGCGGATGCTGCGCGAGGCGCGGCCCGATCTCCGCATTGGGTTCTTCAACCACATCCCGTTCCCGCCGCCGGAGATCTTTGCGCAGCTGCCGTGGCGGCAGGCAATCATTGACGGGCTGCTCGGCGCGGACCTGGTGGGTTTCCAGCGCACCAGCGACGCCGGGAACTTCATGCGCTCGGCCCGACGGTTCCTGGGCGCCAGCGTCAAGCAGCAGCAGGTGCATGTCAAGGGCCAGGACGGCGCCATCACGCACATCGCCCGTGCCCAGGCGTTCCCGATTTCGATCGACGTCCAGCAGATCACGGCGCTGGCCGAGCGGCCGGACATCGTGGAACGTTCCCGCCAGATCCGCCAGGACCTGGGCAACCCAAAAACCATCCTCCTCGGCGTGGACCGGCTCGACTACACCAAGGGCATCCGGCACCGGCTCAAGGCCTTCGAAGAGCTGCTGGCTGACGGGAAGCTTTCCGTCGGGGATGCCACGCTCATCCAGGTGGCCAGCCCCAGCCGCGAGCGCGTGGAACAGTACCGGCTGCTGCGCGAGGAAGTGGAGGGGACCGTCGGCCACATCAACGGCACCTATGACACCCTCGAGAACACCGCCGTCCGGTACCTCCACCACAGCTACCCCGTGGAGGAGATGGTGGCCCTGTACCTGGCGGCGGACGTCATGCTGGTCACCGCGCTGCGCGACGGCATGAACCTGGTGGCCAAGGAATACGTCACGTCGCGGACCAACAACGACGGCGCCCTCGTCCTGAGCGAATTCGCCGGAGCCGCAGACCAGCTCAAGCAGGCCCTGCTGATGAATCCGCACGACATCGACGGACTCAAAGACTCCATCATGCGGGCTGTCGAGCTGTCCCCAAAAGAAGCCTCCCGCCGGATGCGCGCCATGCGCAAACAGATCCTGGAGCACGACGTGGACCACTGGTCCGCCGACTTCCTCACCGCGCTCAACGAGAAGGTGGTCCGCGATGACTCCTGAGGCCCGCCGGCCGGCGCTCAGCCTCACGCCCGAACTGCGCTCCGCGATCCGCCGCATCGCGCAGACCGAACATCTCCTGGTGGCCATGGACTTCGATGGCACCATGTCGCCCATCGTGGGACGGGCCGACGAAGCACGCCCCCTTCCACGGGCGGCCGCGGCTTTCGCTGGCCTCGCCGTCCTTCCACGCACGACGACGGCGCTCATCTCCGGGCGCGCCCTCGCCAGCCTGCGGGCAGTGGCCTCGCCCCCGGTGGATTCGCTGCTGATCGGCAGCCATGGGGCGGAAGCGTGGCTGGGACCCGGATCCACCCAACTGACGCTGGATGCGGATCAGCAGGACCGGCTGGCGGAAGTGCGGGCAGTTCTGGCCGGGATAGTGGAGGAAGCGCCCGGGACCCTGCTCGAGGACAAGCCCGCCGGCGTCGTTCTGCACACCCGGCTGGCAGCCGATGACGTGGCCGAGGATGCTGTGGCGGCCGCCCGCTCGCTGCTGCAGGACCGTAAAGGCGTGTTCCTCAAGGAAGGCAAGCGCGTCCTGGAAACCTCTGTCGTCCACGCCTCCAAAGGCGAGGCCGTCACGTTCCTGCGGCAGATCAGCGGAGCCACCGCCGTGTTCTTCGCCGGGGACGACACCACCGACGAGGACGCTCTGGCCCGCCTGGAACCGGGCGATGTAGGCGTTAAGGTCGGCCTCGACTTTACCTGCGCCGAGTTCCGGGTCGAAGCGCCGGATTACGTTTCCGAGCTCCTGGAGGCCCTCCTGCAGGCGCGCAGCCTCGCCGTGGCCGAGGAGGATCCGCAGGCCGCCTCCGGATAGAGACCCAGGGATGGCCAAGCTCACATGTGACCCCAGTAACATTTTCGACAATAAGGTCACGGCCTGACATACTCTTGGTTGTGATGTGGCGCACAGTAACCGTGCGGCGTCACACGATGCCTCCGGCTCCGCCTGCAGTGCATCATGCATGACAAAACTGAACAAACATGAACCATTCACAACGGATCGTCCGGCACGTACCTGCCGGTGAAGGGATTGATAACTGTGGCTACAGTTACTTTTGACAACGCTACGCGTCTGTACCCGGGCACAGATAAGCCCGCCGTCGACAAGCTCAACATCGACATCGCCGATGGCGAATTCCTGGTCCTCGTTGGACCCTCCGGTTGCGGTAAGTCCACGTCGCTGCGCATGCTTGCAGGCCTCGAGGACGTCAACGCCGGCCGCATCCTGATCGGTGACCGCGACGTCACCGATGTTCCGCCGAAGGACCGCGACATCGCGATGGTGTTCCAGAACTACGCGCTGTACCCGCACATGACTGTGGCCGACAACATGGGCTTCGCCCTCAAGATCGCCGGCGTCTCCAAGGAAGAGCGCGCCGAGCGCGTTCGCGAAGCAGCCAAGCTCCTCGACCTCGAGCAGTACCTGGACCGCAAGCCGAAGGCACTCTCCGGCGGTCAGCGCCAGCGTGTTGCCATGGGCCGCGCGATCGTGCGTAACCCGCAGGTCTTCCTCATGGACGAGCCGCTCTCCAACCTGGACGCCAAGCTGCGTGTCCAGACCCGTACGCAGATTGCGTCCCTGACCCGGCGCCTGGGCGTCACCACGGTCTACGTGACCCACGACCAGGTCGAGGCCATGACCATGGGTGACCGCGTGGCTGTGCTCAAGGACGGCCTGCTGCAGCAGGTTGACACCCCGCGCAACCTCTACGACCGTCCCAAGAATGTCTTCGTTGCCGGCTTCATCGGCTCCCCCGCCATGAACCTGCTGGAACTTCCCGTGGTCGACGGCGGCGTCCAGTTCGGCGGCACCGTCTACCCCGTGCCGCGGAACGTCCTCGAAGAGGCCCACGGCACCACGGTGACCCTGGGCACCCGGCCCGAGGACCTCGAGACCGCACCCCAGGGTGAAGGCCTGAAGGTCGAAGTTGACGTGGTTGAGGAACTCGGCGCTGACGCTTACGTCTACGGCCACACCACCCTGGACGGCAAGGACCACGACATCGTGGCACGTGTCGACGGCCGCCGCCCCCCGATGAAGGGCGAGTCCATCTACGTCCGTCCGCAGTCGGGCCACGTGCACCTGTTCGACACCAAGACCGGCCTGCGCCTGGGCGACTGATCTCCCCACCTGCACCCTAACCCCGTACCGCTTCGGCCAGGGAACCCGGCCGGCGTGGGCCCACTCCACGCAATTGACGGCGGCCCGCACCCTCTCGCGATGGTGCGGGCCGCCGTCGGCCTTTAACCGCGGCTGCCGGGTATTTAGCCGCCCGCCGCCAAGTACGGAAGAATTGACGCATGACCGAGGAAAACAGCGCCAAGTGGCACGATGAACCCACCGACTACGGGCAGATCGGCAAGCTGCCGCGCTTCGTCGCCGCCAGCGCGGACGACGGCAAGGCCGCGGCCGCCGCAAGCTCACTGAACATCACCGCGGCGGCTGCCGATCCTGAACTCCTGGACCTGCCCTGGCATATCGCCCTGGAGGACTGGCCCGCCGAGTACCTCGCGGCGCTCCCCCGCGGCATCTCCCGGCACATCGTGCGCTTCGCGCATCTTGGCGGGTCCGTGATCGCCATCAAGGAAACCTCGGAGCACGTGGCCAGGCACGAATACCACATGCTGCGGAAACTGGCCCGGCTGGATGTTCCCTGCGTGGAGCCGGTCGCCGTCATCACGGGACGCACCACCGCGGACGGGCGCCCGCTGAACCCTGTCCTGGTAACCCGGCACCTGAAGTTCTCCATGCCGTACCGCGCCCTGTTCTCCCAGATGCTGCGCAAGGACACCCTGACCCGCCTCATCGACGCGCAGGCGCTGCTGCTGGTCCGCCTTCACCTCATCGGGTTCTACTGGGGCGACGTGTCCCTGTCCAACACCCTGTTCCGCCGGGACGCCGGTGCGTTCGCTGCCTACCTGGTGGATGCCGAGACCGGTGAGCTGTACCCGGACCTCTCCACAGGCCAGCGCGAATACGACCTTGAAATCGCTCGCGTGAACATCGCCGGCGAGCTGATGGACCTGTTGGACGGCGGCCTGATCGAGGAGAAGGTGGACCCCGTGGCCACCAGCGAACTGATCATGGACAGCTACCGGCGGCTGTGGGCGGAGCTGACGGAGAAGGAATCCTTCGAACTCGGGGAACGTTGGCGCGTGGGGGCCCGCATCCGGCGGCTGAACGAACTTGGCTTCGACGTTGAGGAATACGCCATCAAGACCACCCAGAACGGATCCACCATCCAGCTGCAGCCCAAGGTCGTGGATGCCGGGCACCACCAGCGCCGCCTCCTGCGCCTGACCGGCCTGGACGCCCAGGAGAACCAGGCCCGCCGCCTGCTGAACGACATGGACTCCTTCCGGGCGGACAACAACCCGGACATGGACGAGGAGTACAGTGCGCACCTGTGGGTCAGCCAGATCTTCGAACCGATCGTCCGGTCCATTCCGCGGGACCTCTCCGGCAAACTGGAACCGGCAGAGGCCGTCCACGAGGTCCTGGAGCACCGCTGGTACATGTCGGAGAAGCAGGAACGCCACATTCCGCTGGCCGAGGCCGTGCAAAGCTACATCGATTCCATCCTGCGCCACCGCCGGGACGAAGCGGCCATCATGCTCAACCCGGACACTGAGCTCCTCAAGATCCTAGAAGTGGAAACCGAGGAATCGCGTTACGGGGCCGACGAATCCATCGACGAGTACCCGGACGCCGACGACTAGGCCCCTGCTTCCTGAAGCCGGGGCGGCCGGGCCTAGATCGCCTTCCCGGGATTCAGGATTCCAGCCGGGTCGAACAGTTCCTTGATCCGGCGCTGCAGGTTGCGTACCGGCTCCGGCTGTTCCTGCCCGAGCCAGCGCAGTTTGTACTGCCCTACCCCGTGCTCGCCGGTGATGGTGCCGCCCATGTCCAGGGCAACGGTAATGGACTCGTCCAGGGCGCGCTGGAGGCCCGCCATGGCTTCCCGGTCCACCCCGTCCGCAGCACGTTCAATCCAGAACGTGGGGTGCAGGTTGCCGTCGCCCGCATGGGCCACTACTTTGAGGTTCACCCGGTGCCTGGCTGCCATGGCCTCCAGTTTGGCGATGTAGTCCACAAGGCGGGAACGGGGTACGGCGACGTCCTCCCCTACCCGGTACTGGTCGTCCACCTCCACGCCCCTGCTGTGCCGCCGGAGTTCCACCAGCCGCTCGGCTTCGCTGCTGGCCTCCGCAGTAACAGTGGCACCGCCTCTGCGCAGCACGGCACGCACCTCTTCGGCTTCCGCAGCAGCGCCGAAACCATCGGTCTGGATGAGGAGCAGCGAGCGGCCACGGGCGCTGAGGTCCGATCCGTGGATGTCGTCCAGTTGGGCCAGGGTGCCGCCGTCGAGCAATTCCATGATGGCCGGCTGGACGCGGGCACGGCCCACGGCCAGCACGCCGGCGGCAGCCATCCGGAAGTCCGGATAAAAGGCTGCGACGGTATGGACTTCACGGGGCAGGTACTTCAGCCGAACGGTGATTCCGACGACGATCCCCAGCGTTCCTTCGGACCCCACGAACAGTCCGGTCAGATCGTAGCCGGCCACGCCCTTGAAGGTCTGGTGGCCGGTGTGGATCAGGGAACCGTCCGCCAGCACCACGTCCAGCGCGAGCACCGAATCCCGTGTCACTCCGTATTTCGCACAGCGGAGGCCTCCGGCGTTGGTGGCCACGTTCCCGCCGATGGTTGAGCTTCGGAAGCTGGCCGGGTCCGGGGCGTACATCAGTCCGTGGACGGCGGCGGCTTCGTTGAGAACGGCGTTCACGACGCCGGGTTCGACGACGGCGGTCTCATCGTCCGGGTTAAGGTCCAGGATGCGGTCCATGCGCTCCAGGGACATCACGATGCAGTTCCGCACCGCGTGCGCCCCGCCTGAGACGCCGGTACCGGCACCCCGGGCGACCACCGCCACCCCGGCGGCGGCGCACGCGCGGACTACTGTCTGGACGTCACCCAGGGACTCCGGGAAAGCCACCGCGAGGGGCAGATGGAAGTCGATGACCGGAGCCTGGTCCACGGCGTAGCGCCTAAGCTCAACTTCGGAGGTTTCCAGCTGGTTGGGACGGAGGAGAGCCCGCAGTTCCACCACGACGGACGCCAACGCTACGCTCCCATGAAACGCGCGTAGCGGGCAAGGATACCGGGCCATGCCTCCGCGTAGTGCGCACGCGTGCCGGCAGGATCTTCGGCGCCTTCCCAGCCGTTGTGGAAGACCCGTACTTCGGTACCGTCTTCTACGGGCCTGAAAGCGACGAGCAACTCTGTGGACCAGAGGGCAGTGCTGCCAGGGTGCCACGTGGCGTGAAAGGAGAACGGCGGGTGCCAGTCGTCCAGGGTGCCCCAGATGCTGGTACGGCCGTCGTCCGCGGTTTCCAGGATGAGGTTCTCTTCGAACTCCACGTAGGACCCTTCGCCGTAGACGCCATGGTCCCCCAGCGGCCACCACAAATGGGTGTGGTCCGTGAAGCCGGCGAAAGCGTGGGCTACGCCGCCCGGTACCACCACGGTGTTCACAACGGGTTCCAGCCCGTCCTGCGCGTCGCGGCCCTGGCCATCCCGGGGCCCGGGAGCATGGCTGAAGAGGTTGTCCATGCTGCCCAACTCTACCGGCCGGATGTGAGAGAGCGTTGCCCGGTTGGGTGCCGGATGTGGGAGAGCGTTGCCCGGTTGGGTGCCGGATGTGAGAGAGCGTTGCCCGGTTCGGTGCCGGGTGTGGGAGAGCGTTGCCCGGGGGGTGTGGGTGTTTAAATGTGGGAGGCCCCGAACCTGGTGGTTCGGGGCCTCGACCAATGTGTGTCCGGCGGTGACCTACTCTCCCACACCCTC
>NZ_JBIVQB010000006.1:0-204589 GCF_044754945.1 Pseudarthrobacter sp. NPDC092439 | reverse complement strand
TCCCCGGAACAGCGCCACTGGCAAAACCCGGGCCGGCAGCACTGGCGGAACCCGGGCCGGCAGCAGCCTGCCGCACCAGCGCATCCAACCGCGCGACGGAGCCCCCAACAGCCTCCACCGCCAACCCGATACCCCCACCAAAACCCATACCCACATCATCCAACCCGGGTCCGACAATCTGAGCCGCAGCATCCGCCCCGGCAGCACTGGCATTGTGCGCGGATCGTCCTCAAGCATGGGTCAGCGTCCCGGACCTCTTGAACAAGCCCCGTTTTGGGGATGGGCGCCATGCTCCGGTACCCTATTCAGGTTGGTGACGTGTCCGAGCGGCCGAAGGTGCAACACTCGAAATGTTGTTTGGTGTAAAAGCCAACGTGGGTTCAAATCCCACCGTCACCGCCAAAGAAAACCCCCGGTAAACCGGGGGTTTTCTGCATTCCTAGCACCCTTGTGGTGCATTTTTGGTGCATTTTTCGAGGACTGCCGCCGGAAACGGGATGCCTACTGCACGCGGGTGAGCCTTAGCGCCTGTCCCCGCGGGGGCGCCAAGATCCTTCACCTCAGAGATGGAAGCTCCATCTGGGCCAGCCTCGTCACGGCTTCTGGAGTAACCCTGCCCCGTTCCTTGTCCAAGGCGACCCTCAACTGCGCAGCAAGGATATTGCGGCGTATATGCATAGCCAGAACTCTCCGTGACGCCGAATCGGTCCGAAGCTTGCCGTCGGGCGTTCTCAGCGTGACGAAGGGGGACGGCAACTTCGGAGGCTTTAGCTGCGCAAGTCGTACTACCGCCTCCGGCGTCTGACGCCCCTGGATCTTATCGAGGGTAATCCGAAGCCGGGCCGCCCGGATTCCTCTCCGTATACGCAGAATGGTTTCTTTCCGTGACGCTTGTACTTCCTGATCCGCATCAGACATGGCCAAGCCCCTCCCCGTTGTCTTCATCATCTCCGAGAGAGCCGCTACAGCGAAGGACTCCGTTCATGGGCACCGCCTGGAAGGAAGCCCGCACTGACCGGTAAGGAACCGCGATTTTCAGCACGGGTCTTCGCAGGTCGCAACCGCAGCTATAACTACCCATAGGAAGTCATAGGTGGTTATAGGAAGATTCCTAGAACCCCTATGACTTCCTAGAACTTCTAAGCGGCGGGGCTCAGGGCTCGGCATCCAGGGAATCTACTTCGCAAGGGCGCCTAGGTTAACGGCTAGAGCCCACTGCTGCCCTTCCATTCCTCCGCCGGAACGCGCTTGATGCTTGCCGAATGCGCCCAGCCCAGGTGGTACTTGCCGGACACATCTAACCACTCGATCAGGCCGTAACTGTGGGTCCAAGCCACTGCTTTGCCGTAGATCCTGCCAACCTGCACCAAGGGCCTGCCGTACTTGGGGAAGTCCTGGATCGGCGAGGTGTCATCGATCGGCCGGCACTTGTCGGCATCCAGGCGCGCGACCATCCGTTCCATATCCTCGGAAGAACCAGCCTTGATCACTCATCAATCTTAGAACCGATCCCGGACGCAATCGAATAAATGTTCTCCACAGGCTTCTCCACATGTGTATATGTGTTCTAATCGCCCTGGAGTGAGCAGCCCTCGCCCGGAACAAAGACCACACCGTCCGCTACCGGGCCACACCTGACACCTTGGCTGCGGGGAGCCAATGTCCGAAATATCGAACATCCTGAGGTGACACCGTTCTACCGTGCCGTGGACGCGCGCTCTTTGGGCAGCGCCATCAGCGACGCCCGGAAAGAGGCTGGCCTGACGCAGCAGGACATGGCTGGGCAGTTAAAGGTCACCCGCGGGATCATCGTCCGTCTCGAACGCGGTGACGCGGTGTCCCTGGTCGTCGCCATGCAGGCTATTAGAATTCTGGGCCGTGACGTCGCGCTCGTTCCACGGTTCTCCAAGCTCCAGGTCCGGCCGTGAGCGCCCGGATAGCCCCAGTTGCCGGTATAACCTACGTCAGCGTTTAGCGACAAAGGTTATTTGACAGAGAGCTCCTGCTCGTTTTCAGGCCTGTCGGCGTCCTTTGCTCAGGGTGCGTGTCCGAGCTCTCCCGCATACGAGTGCGCGGCTTCCCGTCTGAATATGCGCCCGGCCCCCGCCGGCAGGACGAAGTCGCGGGCCAGAATGTTCATGTCGAGAGCGGACCAGCGTTCCATCAGGTCAGAGTGGTTCGCGGTCTCCAGCTGCTCAGCGACGTCGACGCCGAGGAGCCTCGCTGCTGCGACAGGCACGTCCCAACCCACGGCGGCAAGGATCTGCAGTCCCGCTTCGGTGCCAAAGAGCCGGTCTTCTACTGCACCAGACTCCTGGTACCAGAAGGTGCAAAGAGCCAAGTCTTTGGCATCTTTGTCCATGTTGCGGTCGATCCACGCGCGCATCTTCAGCGCAGCATATCCGGCCGGCTGCGGGAGGCGCACGACGGCACCGCCCGGAAGTTCCAGGGCCACGGCCCGCTCGAAGACATCCTGGAAGCCGAACACCACGAGGTCTTCTCCGCGCGCTGCTGGGCTGGAGATTCCGTCAGGATCCTCGACCTCCCCGAATGGCATGACATCCACGGGAAGCCCGGCAATGCGGTACCGGATGCCGTTGTCGCCTATGCGTTCGTACTGCTTCTCGATCCGGTCGGAGACCGTCCAGTCCCGCACAGCGATGCCCAGGTCAACGTCGTTGGTCGCCCTGACCTCGAAGGTATGTCCCATAGCTGCGTGCAGGACGTCGCGGCAGGCTGCGCCCACTACCAGGACGCACTGCGGGTCAAGCCCGGTCGCTTCCTGGAGCTCGTCGACCACGGGTGTGATCATGTCCAGCAGCCTCGGCTCCACTAGGGAGAGGTCGATCACTGGCTGGCCCTGAACTGCTGCGCCGCTTCGCGCAGCCTGCCATCGCCGGAGGCCATCAGGTCCGCATAGACCAGCAGCCACGGTGCACGGCGTATCTCGGGCATTCTGCGCCCTGGCGCAGTGGATTCAGACGCGGGCGGGTTCCAGAACTGCTTGCGCAGGAAGATGGTGGGGTTCTCCTCGTCACGGCGCCACCGGCCCCTGCGGATCAATTCCGTGGGGGTCTCAGGGCTGTACAACACCACAGACTGTGCGCCGCGCAGTACTTCAGGCACAGCCGCCTCGCCGGAGATGTAGACCGGCCGGTCGGCGGCTTCAAGGTCTGTGAAGTCACCCGAGAACCGTTTAGCCGACGAGAGTGCGCCAAGGCTCAGTGGGTACGTTGCCGTCCACTGGTCAATAAGGCTGTCACGCTCGTGAGGGTTCGCCCATCGGCGTCCATGAAGAAAGCCTGTCTGTTCCAGGAGCTTCAGGGTGGTCTGGGCCTGGCCAACGGATACCCCGGCAGCATCGGCGATGTCCCGGACTGTGCCGCTGAGTAACTCCTCCCAGGACAGCAGCGCGAAGATGACCTGCGCACGCTTGGCGGTGAACAGGCTCGCGATTGCCTTGGGCCCGCTCAGGACAGCGCCCAGGCCGGTGTCAGCCGCGTTCAATGCAGGATCAGCGCGCCGTCCCCTCACGTCGATGCGCACGCCGTCGAAGACGATGAACGCGTTCCCGGCGGCATCGAGGTAGTTGACTCCGGTGGCCCGGAAGCGCTCGGCACTGCGTTCGGTGACCCGCGGTCCCACGAGCAATACCTGGGGCCAATCAGGGCTGTAGCGCTCAAGTCCTGACGACATGAGCGCCGCCTCAGTAGGCGCCGGCGCGTACACAACCGTGAATTCTGCCTCTGCTCGTTCCTTGGCGCTGACAAGGAGGGTCTTCACCGCATCCCACGCCGAGAGTTCCCCAAGGTCCACCTGCCCCGCGAAGCCGAGACCGTACTCCTTCAGGCGCTGAGACAGATCCCGCGCCACCATCTTCTTCAAGAGGCAGCCTCCGTTCATTCGTTGGGCTTGTTCATTCTAAATGAAAAGCAGCAAAGACTGAACACGTTCGCTGGAACGCCGGATTGGAAGCGTGATGTTGAATTCCAGGCCGTTCTTCTTCATCTCTCCTCCAGTGACTTTGCGAACAGCACCCAACTTACGCCAAGGCTCCGGCGACTTCGCGCCGGTCAAACCTCCGGCGGACCAGCTCGACTTCTTCCAGTGCCCGGGCGAGCGGGATTCGTTCCTGCTCGACGCGGCGGTGGCCGGTGTGCTGCGGATCGAGGAGACGCAGGTAAACGACCCTCTCTTCCGCTGTGAGCCTTTCCACCGGCCTCCGGTTGCCTGCCCGAAGCGCCCGGCCTGTCTGGTCCAGTTCGGTGCCGAAGGGTTCGTACGCCTCGTAAGCTTCCGGGCCCATGAGGATCGAGTCGATGTCGCGGCCGAAGTCGGCCCAGCAGCCGTCCACGACGGTTGTGCACCCACCCGCCCGCAGGTCATCCAGCAGGGCGTCGATCCGGGTGTGGAACTGTTCCACCTGCACCGGCTGGGAATCATCAGGGAAGACAGCCGACAGCAGCGGCATGGCAATGACAGCGGATTTACGGTCAAGCAGCTTCAGGGTCGGCGTATTGAGGGCAGCTTCAATGCGCGCGACGCCGCCTTCGATGTCAGTCGCCATGCCGCACTCCTATCGTCGATGAAGCCTTGGGTCAGCTCCGCCGTCAGTCGCCGGCCGGCGGGCTGGCGGATTCTATTTGCTTCAACAGCCGGTCGCGCTCGGTAGTCACTGCGTCCAGGGCGCCTTCGGCACGGTCTGCGCGGGATCGTTCGGCGGACAACTCAGCAGCATGGGCGGCCGCCGTTGCAGCCGCCGCCTGCTCGGCGTCGGCTTTGACCTGCTTCAGTTCGGCTTCGAGTTCCGCGACCCGAGCGTCCGAGGCTGTGAGGTCCGCTGTGAGGGAACCGATCTCCTCCTCGGCGGCCCGGAGACGGTCGCGCTCAGCGGCGAAAACTTCATGCGCGGCTGAGTATGCTTCGCGCCAGATACCCCCGAAGCGGAGGGTGACGGACTCCGGTGCATCAGGAATGTGCGTCCGGGCGGCCTCGCGTTCATTCCACGTTGCTGCTGCCTCGGCGGCGACGGCCATGGAGACGCCTGCCCGTGCCCGCACGGCGCGGCTGGTGACGGGCAGCCCTTCGGCAGCCAGGGCCTCGGCGGCCTCGGCGGCACGGCGCTCCGGGAGGGCAGTAGATTCTCGTGTGCTCATACGTTAAATAGTAACATTAGTAACGAGTAACGGCAATACTAGTTACTAAGGCTACTAAACATCTCGGCGGCTGTACCACGCTCAGGCCGTGCGAGGCGCCGGCTGCCAACTTCGGTGCGGACCTGGTCTGTGGCAACGAATGAGCTGACGGGTGGCTGGTGCACGCGCTTCATGGCGTCAGGATGCCAAGCACCACTGACAATGGCGGACGGGAGCACTGCACGTGGCCGGGTTAACCCGCTCCACGTTCTTCTACCACCAGACCAAACTCAATGGCCCCGATCAACCAGGCTCAAGGGTCTGAGCCCGGTACAGTACCGTGCTCAGATGCTCGCGGGGTAGGTCGCTCTTAGCCAACCTTCAGGGGCAGACATTACTCGGCTCCGCCGATATGGTGACTGCATGGATGAAACGCCGAGATTCCGTTCACCGCGATGGTGGCCTTGGGCCGGCGCGATCCTCCTCTTGATCACCGTGAACATAACGCTTCTGGCGTATAAAGGGGGCGAGTGCGTTGACTCAATCAAGTCTGGCGCTACGAGCATGTGCACTAGCGGCCCCGCGCTCAGCATGGATGGCACGTGGATTCTGACAGTAGTGAGCGTCGTCGCCATCATCTACTTCGCGAGCCGCCTCGCGCATGTTGCTCGAGCCAGAAGGGGCTAACCCGCCGACGGCGCACAGCCAATCACAAAACCAAACTTGTTCGGACGTTTTCAGATGCACGACCAAGACCGCTACACCCGGTCAGGCCTATCTCCAGTCGGAATTCATTCTGCGCTGCCCATGGAAACCGGTGCCAAGCCGACAGCTTGGAGAAGATGTCCGAGGTTCAATGCACCGGAGGCGTCTGCGTTCATCTATTCGGCTCCTCCCCCGTCGGTTGGCTCTTCATCTTTCAGTTCCCCGGCGGCGATCCGCTCCGCGGTGCGGCGGTAGGCCTCAGCAATGTAGTCCTCGACGTCGGCGGCCCCGATGCGCCAGACGCCTCTTCCCCCGACCTGTATTGCGCGAAGCTCCCCGGTCCTGAGGAGCGCCCTGATCTGGTTCGGGTTCACGTTCAGCTCATCGGCCGCCTGCTCAATGGTCAGGAATCGGCGGGGCAGGGCAGGCTCTTCTGTCACCGGTTCATCCTATATTCCAGGTCCTGCCCCATACGGGTAGGCCAGCACGAGGCCGCGGCGGGCGCCTACTCGATGCTCGCATCCAAGTTGGCACATATCGTCCGCGCCTGAAGCGCGACGACCGATGGGGCGATCCTCGGCAGACTCCTCAGGTGCCGGAAGTTTTGTCTGGGCCAGTCGCTTCTCCGGATCCCTTCGGAGCCTTCCGTCCGGCATTCGCAAAGTGTCGAAAGGAGAAGGCAGTTTCGGCGGCGTCAGCGCTGCCAGCCGCGCCGCCGCCTCCCGTCTGGCGCTCCTGTAGCTCGTCCAATTTGAACCGGAGATCGGCCATCCGGATTCCACGCCGCATCCGCAGAATCGTTTCGTCCCTGGATGCTAAGGGTTTCCCATTAGCATCAGGCATCTGGTCCGCCCTCTGCACCCCGCTTTCATGGTCTCAGAGTGGGGACGACCGGCCAAGGAACAGCGCAGGGTATCAGTTCTCGGATGCTTGCCAGATTTAGGCGCCTCAGGACACTTCCCTTCACATCAGAACAGCCCACCGGCCCCGCACCATCGATAAAATCGAATGACTAGCCGACACCCGGAGGCCTCCATGAATGAACCCTGCAAGCGCAGCATGCCGTCATCTACCTCCACTGGGCAACCTGACCACGTCCTGACCCCTGAGCAGAAACGGGAGCTGACAATCGACACAATGGCCAGCTGGGCCCTTTCAGGCTTGGAACCGAATCGCGAGATCGTCGAAAACATCAATGCATTCGTGAACGGCGACATGACTGCGGGCGAATACTTACAGAAGATAAGGGAGCGCCACCCGAAGGCTGGCGAATAGTTCGGCTACTTTCGGGCAGTCAGGGTAGTCTGCCGGCCATGATCACTTTCGAACAGGCCCGGCAGATCGCCCTTGACCGGATAGGCCCGACCTGGGCCCCCGACGATTGCGGGGAGTACACGGTCGCCGAGTACGGCTATGAAGACGACGTTGCCTGGATGCTGATCGATGGCGGTCGCCGGTACATCGTCGACGGCGACCCCGACTGTGTACTTGTCGGCAAGCCGTGCACGATCGTGGACAAGCGGACCGGGGAGCTTTCTTTTCCGGCGTACCTGGATGACATGGAACGGTTCGACGCCATGACACCTGTCGGCGAACACCCTCCACGCTAGGACCCTGTCCGTGGCTGACACCATGACCAAGCATAGAACCGCCCCTCACCCGGAATGGGTGCTCATGTACCGGAAGGGCCTGCCTTCAGCGAAGATCGCAGCACTGTGCGGCGTTCCATCCAGCACCGTCAGGTTCCACCTGCAGAAAGCCGCCGGCCAGGAGCCTGGCCTCCGGGAGGAGCATCGCCGTGCCCTGGCCGCGGCGAAACCCGGGCCCAGTCGTGCTGCGATGAGGAACCTGGCCGACGTAATCGCCTTGCACCAGGCTGAAGGGCGACTGCCTGCCCCCAGTGGGGCGACGGCGCGGGAACGAACCTTGAGCGTGTGGCTGGCCAGGTGCCGGCGCGAGGCGGCCGCCGGCACCCTCTCCGCCGAACTTCGTGAGGGCCTCTCGGTCGTTCCCGGGTGGTACGGGCCGTCCGCCCGGGCGATCCGGGACGAAGCCCGCTGGCGGCAGCGTTTCGAAGAGCTCATCCAGCTCCGTGCAGGCGGCGGCGACTGGCCCCGGCATCAGAAAACCCTTGACGAGCAGGAGCGGGCCCTCGGTCTATGGCTGCATAGCCAGCGGATCAGTGCCCGGCACGGCGTGATGGGCCCGGCGAAGGTAAAGCTCCTGGACAGCGCGCTTCCCGGGTGGCGGGAAGGACGCGGCCGCCGCGGCGGCCGGCGACCGAAGCAGTGACATCTGATTGTGTCAAGCCGTCTTAGCCCCGGCCGGACGGCTAGAAGTGGCCCCGGCTGATGACCATCGAACGTAGCCAAGCCGTCAACGCCTTATGGTTATGACCCCGCTGCAGGATCCTCAAGCGTGTCATTCGGTGGCAGCTGTCTGATTCTCCTGGTGGAGCGTGTCGCTATGGCATCGGTCTGCGAAACTGTCACCGTGACTATCGATATGAGAGCCATGCTCAGACGCGTCGTCCCGGAAGTCTTCGATGAGCATCTTGTGACGGCCGATGTGAATGCCGATCACAAAGACTGGCCCTACGGCTCACTCGTCATTAGCCGCACGAGCGAGGGGCGCTCAGTCATCATCGGAGCTGACGGCGGTTCATTCATGATCGCCCACGTTCCCGAGCTGAACGTGCAGGCCATGGTCTTCGATGAAGAAGATAATGAGGAGGACGCCGAGGAATACCGGGAGGAAGCATTGCGAAAGCTCTGTCTTGCAATGCTGGTATACCTCGAGGGAGGAGGCCGAATCAGTGAGCGGCGCAGCCTGTTGGGCCGCGGCGTTGTTCGCAAACTGATCATCGAGGCAAATGGAACGAGATGGCGCCTCGGTCGAAACTCTTGGGGTAGAAGACAGTAATAGCGGTTGGGTCCCCGTTAGCAGTGCCAGTAGCTAGCGAGCTTTCCCGGAGGTCCTAGACGTGCGAAGGAGACAAGTGAAGGTATCGGTACCGGTATGAATCAGTTTGGTCTTTGCCCTGACGCGAGCGGTGGTTTTGACTTTCTCGTGGATGGTCGGTTCCTTCGGGAACTGGTGTTCGAGACGGATGACTTGGAGCAGTACGAGATCACTCTGTTACGACGACGCAAATTGCCCTTCGGCGCCGCCCAAGATCAGATTCGTCGACTGAAGGGGGAGCTTTCAGGCGAGTTCTTTCCACACCGTGTCTGGCTCTACTTCTGCGGTGAATGCTTTGACGAGGGCTGCGGTGGGATCAGCGTAAGCGTCCAAGTTGAAACCGATCGAGTGGTTTGGAGCGACTTCTGTCATGACGGTCCGCCCAGTACTGAGAACGAGCCGGAGGAGTCTCAGGAGGAAGACAGGATCACTCATGTTGGGCCGCTCGTATTCGATCGCGGCGACTATGAGGCAGCCCTCAACGATGTGGGTGACCAACTGGGACGAAGCTACCTGCGGCACCGGCTTAGCACGGCGCCTTTGACCTGTACTCCAACCTGATCTATCCGCCCGAAGAGCGATCGGCTTTCGAACATTCCGGGACGTTAGGCCGAGTCAGCGATCGAGTTGAGGTTGACGCAGAAGCGATCAGCCTTCACAGCACCGATGACTTCGCTTAGAGGTTCCTGAAACCACTCCCGCCAAATCACGTCCACCTGACTCCTACTGACTGACCCGCTCTTGAACAGCAAGCTAGCTATGGAGTGCGCCTCGTTCTCGTACTCGTCGTGCGGCGCACCGGCTGGCGTGCCAGGTTCAAAGTTGTACGGATCCAGATCATTAAGCAGCCCCAGGACCGCCGCGGCCGTACTTTTCCACTTGCGACTGCTTGGATGCATATCAACAGAATGCACTAGAGATGTTCCCCTGAGGGGATCCCCCAGCGGGATGCCGCGCACTACGGCACTCGTTTGCCGTCAAAGCCATGGATTAAGCCGAGGCGAGCGAGCGAGACATAGAGCGGGTACCAGTCAATGGACTGCTCAGATAGCCAATCGATGATTCCAACGGTGGGGTGGGGCCACTTCAAACCGTCACAAGAAGCCCCGCGAGCCGCCAGGTGGGTCCGGTTCAAACCGTCACAGTGGGGCCACTTCAACCTGTCATAGTCAGACATCTTCTCAGCCACCTTACTTCTTGGGGTTTATTGGAACTTATAGGCGGTTATTGGCTTTTTCCTATAAGGGGCAATAAATTCCAACAAATGTGTGTGTGACTGCCACCGTCACAGACCCCACTGTGTCGCAGCCGGATCCATGTCCGTTGGGTGTCCTTTTCAGGGGCCCGGTACTAGCGTGTAGCCAGAACGAGGAGGCACTCATGGCCGTCACCACCAGCGAAGCCCGCCGCGAGCTGGCCCGCCTTATAGACCAGGTCAATATCGACCACGTCGCCATCGAGATCACTTCCAATCGGGGTTCGGCCGTGCTCATGTCCAAGGATGAGTACGACGCGCTAATGGAGAGCAGTTACCTGCTGAGCTCTCCAGCCAACGCGCGCCGCCTTATGAACGCCCTCAGGTCCGTTCAGGAGAAGGGAACGCTCGAGCACGAACGGTGAATGGACGGGCTGGTGGCGAGCCGGTCGTCCACCGCGCCACCGTTGAGTTCAACGCCGACAACATAACTGTCATTATGTTGCTGATTTAGAGAGCTCTATTAATGGTGGGGTACCAGTGGATTTTAGAATTTAGCCGACTGAATTAAGGCAAACCGAAGCCGTCAGAACCGCGCTTCCCAAACCCGGCATCTCAGGAGACTGCGGGTCCCATCGGATCAGGATCAAGACGTTCGATCAACAGGGTCACTGAGGCGGCCTTACGCGGGATCTTTCTGGCTACCGGCTCGATTTTTTCCGGCCGTCGACATCCCACTCAACCATCACTTGGAATGCTGCCTCCGCGAGACCTTAAATTCCGTAAGATCCCAGGACGCGCTGTGCCGGTCTTTATAGCTCTGCAGCCACGTCCAGAACTCGAGAAAGACGTGCCCAGTATTGTGCAGGAGTACGTACGAGTTCCGCGAGAACTTCGGATAGATAGACATGTAGCTACTATGCTGTTCCTCTACGCCTGCCCCTAAGAGGTGGAAGTGGTCAGGCACAGAGGAGTGTGCGACTTCTGAGAAGGAACCATACGTTTCCTTCACTTTCGAACTTAGTACAGCCAGCTTGGGGGTTTTCTTCAGGAGCTTTTGGAGCAAACCGCCTGCGTTATCGATTTCATTCAGGCGGGCCACGACCTCCAGCTGCTTTCGTAACAGCGTCGTTCCCTCGATCAGATTCGATTCTTCCGCACATCTGACCACCATGAAGTGGGTGCGAATGAATGACACGGCCAAGCCAGCGGAATATCCACCCTCTGTCGTTTGACATGGCCAAGGCCTTCCTGACGTTTGCGTACTGAAATCGGCTAACGCTTCTAGAATGAAAGTCGTCAGCAGATGGGCCTCAGGGTCAGTTTCATAGAATGTTCTCCGCGACCGCTCAGCCCAGACGCTGCGCTGAAAGAGGTGGTTGTCGAGGACATCATTCGGCTCGGAGTTCACCTTAGGAACATGTCGTTTCGCTCGAAGGGCACTGCCAAGCCTGCACGAACCGTCGGTAGATGCCGACCCGGTTCTCCCGCTCGCAGCTCCAGCCAGCGACAGATGCAACGGCGAGCGAAACTATGCGGCGCTTAGCCAATCTTTGTCCAGACCGGACAGTTGTTTGATTCGAAGCCTTCGCCGGGGAATACAGTAACGGTAACGCCGTCCGGCGCGAATCCAACGAAGTTGTTATCGATAATGTTGCCGCCGCCGTCGGTCCGGGACCAATAACAGTCCTTGGCGCCGGGTCGGGTCTGATAAGTGCCCGGTGGCATGTCCTTGCCGACCGTCCTCGTCCCATCGCCAACTTTGATGGTCGTTGCCACCTGTCGGAGAAGTGCGGCATGGGGTGCTTTCGGACAAAGCGCCAGGGCACCGTAGGCGTCAGCCTGCAGTGCTCCTGGCACGCCGCTTACCTGATCGGCCAAGTCAGATGCGGGTTTGGCACACATCTCCATGGCCGTGCCGAAGTCCCCCGCGGGACTCCCGTAGCTTCCCCCGCCGTGAGACGCAATGACCTTGGCGATGGCAGCCTCCTTCGGCAGGAGATTCTCCACTTCGTAGGCGGATAGCCCGTCGATTTCGAGTCGGCAGGGGCCAGAATTCTTGTCCTTGTACGCGGGGCTGGCCCAAACCTCCTTGAGCGACTTGTATTCAACCGAGTCACCGGAGATGAAGTCGTCGGTGCAGATAAACGTGTACCGCGCGGCGAGTGCCGCCGCTTCGGCAGCGGCAGCTGCGCGTGCAGTGTTTTCGGTTTCAGTGCTGTCCACATTTACCCGAATCTCTTTATTGGTGGTTGCGCTTCCCCCCGCCGGAACCGTAGAAACCACCTTGACAGAGTTGTCCGGGACAGAACTTACCCATTCCTTGCCATCCGTGCCGAAAATGTTTGCCGACAATCCGGCATTATTGAGCAAAGAGCGAGCGTTGGACACGGACTTGCCCTTAAGATCTGGGACTGTCCGCGACGTCTGCGAAGGCGAAGGTGTTGCCACTTCGGCGGTCTTAGGGTCGTGCGAGTTGGCCGACGGCGAGCCGCAGGCGCTTATGCCCAGGATGAATAGGACTGCCAGAATGGCAGCGGAATAGCTCTTCATTTCCCCAAGTCTCGGTTTTACGTGATGTACAGCTGAGGCGAATAAAATTTAGGCCATCGGCATCCAACGTCAATCGTAGCCGTGGTTTTGTAATGGAGCCACTAGCTTCGACATCAGTGTGCACTATCACAACGGTGTTCAAGGGAGGCACAGCCCCCTCCATCTTCCCCGGTCTATCCCGCTGCCCAATATTTCCCATGGCGGCAGGCTGCTGCGGGATCATCGGTCATCGTGCGCGCTACCATCCATGTTGTGTCCGGCAACCACAAGATGCGTAAATAGCCACCATGAGACAGTGAAAAAACGACCGCGATCTTTCATTGACTAAAGGATTGCACGCTTCCAGGTCTGGACGACGTCCTCCGGCGAGGCCGCACACTGCTTCCAAAGCTGAGTGCTGCCGCTCAGGACTTAATTTGTGTCTTTCATGACACCATCGATCCGGCATACAGCTCGATCTTCGCAAGCGTTGATCAGGGGTCCACCATAGGTGTAGTGCCAGATGGCGCCCGCCTCATGTCCCGGAATTTCTGGGGCTATTCTCCCGGCAACGGTGTCGGACGACCACGCTTCGCCGGGGCTATCACCCAGCGCGGGACAGCGGATAAAGGTCGGAGTCCAGCTCAGCACTGGACTGGGCCCGTAACATCTGAAAGAAGGTATCTGCCTGCGGTGCAGTCAGGTACTGGAAGCTCTGCGGGGCACGGAGCGAGACGCCGAGTTCAGTCAGGGGGACGGGCTCAGCGAACCGGGCTGCCCTGTCGACGAGGATCCCTGTTCCGTGCTCCCTCTGGTCAAAGTACTCGAAGAACCCGCTCCTCGAGATTCCACCGACCGTACGGAACGCGGACCAGAGCGCTTGGGGGGACATGGTTTTCTGACCTCGGATGGCAAACCATCCAAGAAGTGAGCCAATCGGCATCGTGGCATAAATCAGAACATGGGTGACATCATCGGCGACGGGCCGCTTGCGGAACTCAACGACCTTCTCCCCGGAAAGAATCGCGTCGGCAAATTCCGGTCGGATGGACATCAGGGCTACCCGCCCTAGAGAGTTCTTGCCCACTGAAGTCCTTCTTCTGTTCTGATCTGTGAGATAGATTGCGGGGACTCTTCCATAACCCCCAGCATTTTTAAATTTTCTCGGGAAACCGGTGTCTCCAGCACTTGGTCAAGCCGGAATTTAACGGCCAGCACTTGCTTCGCGCACATCCTCTGCAGTTCCTCGTAACGGTACACAGTGCGTGCTCCTGCGAAACTCAGCACTTCCGCCAGAACGCTGGTACGACGTGTTTCCTCCACAACGCCGACAGCGTGCACAGCCCGCCTTTCGTGCGTCCGGAGGAAGAACAGGGTGTCTCCCGGCTCTAACGCTTTGATACCCGAGTGGCAGATGTATACCTTACGGATCGCGTTTCCATAGGTCGAATCAAAGAGCGACTGCTGTGGTTCGGACGCTGGGAAGAGCATGCTGTGGAAGGCCGGAATGATGGGCACGAGGAAAGCCCTGTTCACACGCCGCTTTCCGGGGCCATAGCGCCGGTTGTACTCAAGCGGGTGCTCAGGCGGTTTCTGGTCGACGCGAGGCTCCAGGATCTTGCCAAGTACAATCTGGCCCGGCGCCCCCGGTTTGGGCCCCAAATCGAAAAAGCCGAACTCCCGCAACATCGCGAGCAAGGACTCTTTGTCCAACGAAGCCTCGATAAAACAGGTGTCACCACGCATTAATCGAATGCGGGCTATGACCGCTTCAAGCAGTGCCTCTCCCAATTTCCTGCCCTGGCTGGCTTCGGCAATCTTGAATGTACAGATCTTCACGCTGTTCCCGGACAACCCGGGCACTTCCGGCTCCTGACGGTCCAAGACCGCCAGGCCGCGGATATCACTGCCGGCCCCCATGAGCATAGTGATTCGTCTTTCAGCAACGACCTTGTCCCACCACTTGGAGAAGTCTCCATAGTCAGATCTAAGCGAATCAAAGAACGGCTGTACCGGGTCTATGGTGTGAGGCTGGACGTCATCGACGGAATAGTGAACTGGCAACTGCCCCGATAGTGCTGTTAGCACACCCAGGGCATCGTCGAGTATCATCACGCGCTCTTGAAGTCCGGCATGACGAGCATGCGAGTGGAGCTTTCGGTCTTCGGTTATCAACCAGGTGGCGGCATTACGTTGTAGTGCAAGAAGCAGCGCGGCGTCCACGCCGTCATTGCTCTGGGCCCTCAGATCACGTGCGTAGCGTGCTTCATTCAGGAACCGTGTAGTGAGTTCAACACGTCCCAACCGCGGATACTTCTCCAGTTGACGGCGCCGCCGGTCCCGTAACGGACGATCTTTAATCCTCGAGATGTCATCAAATTGATTTTCCACGATGGAGACCTGACCGCCGGAATCCAGAACAAGGCGGTAAACGGTCGACGCCGACTTGTGGTTAGCGTGGTCTGCACCTTCGTCGCCCTCAATGGCGAGAACAACGTTTGTGTCCATCAGGACTCGGAGGTCCTCCATTTGCCCTGTTTGGCTTTCCATTTTCTCCCCCAGCGCGAAAGCGGCAGGCGGGCCGCTTTTGTTCCTGCCGCCCACGCTACGGTCTCGATCTCACGCTCGCTCGTCGCCACGGCGGCAGTCGGGAAATGACACGTCACCGCCAGCCGATTTGGCGGCGCTGGCGCCGAGAGCAAGATCTTTGAACTGGCGCAGCGCCCTCGGCCACGATGAGCGGGGCCACAGACAGCCACGACTTGGACCGTCTAAGCGCCCGGTTAGGTGTTCGGAAATTCCGCTGCTCGGATGCCGGTCAGCCTCACACGGCAAGGAGTCTTTACTCCACGATCTCCAGCGCCGGCAGCCGGGCCACAATCTTGTTTGTCTCTAGTGACAACGTGACGATCGGGACTGCCCCATCCGTTGTCTTCATGTCGAAGGACGAACTCGACGCGCTGGTGGAGACGAGCTACCTGATGAGCTCCCCTATGAACGCTTACCGGCTCTTGACCGCTCTGAAATCTGCCGCTGACGAGGGAGCCTTCAATTCCTGATCAAGCCGCGTGGGCAGGCCGCTGTCGCGGTCGATCAGAGCGGCCAGGTAGTCGCTCAAAGAGAGTCCGTATCTTGCTGCCTGTAACGTGGCGCGGGCGTGCTGTTCGGGAAGGACACGACCACGCAAAGCGACGCGGTGGCCGTCTAGTTTAGGAGCTGTGTACGTCCGGCTCGTGGAATCACCCATGGCGATGAATCGTCTCGATGTCGGTACGGAGACGGCTCGGAGCGTCAGCAGGAGTTTGGCCGTACCCAATGAAAATGCCTGCGCCCGGACGCGTCACGTGGTCACCTCACCCGAGAATTCAGCCCCGCCTGCCTTCCTCTCGACAGCCTGGTCGAGGACCCTTGTGATCGCGCTGAGCCCTTCAGGGTCAAGCCTACCTAAGGCTTTGGTGGCGAAATTGCGAACCTCGTAGAGTCTCTTGATCCTCACTCGTGGAAGCATGGCTTCCACTTGCGCCGGAAGCTTTGCGTCCTCACGCAGCAGGTACTCCGGGGCCACGTCGAACACAGTGGCGATGGCATGGAGGCACTCGTGGGGGACTACCTGAAACTGGCCGTTCTTCAGCCTCGACCAGCGGGTGCGTGACAGCTTGTAGCCGATCTTTTCCGCGGCTTGGTAAATCTCTGGAAAATTCAATGGATGACCCGTTTCGACCGTTCGCGCATCCAGAAGCAGGTTGATTT
Source organism: Pseudarthrobacter sp. NPDC092439 (assembly GCF_044754945.1). NCBI lineage: Bacteria > Bacillati > Actinomycetota > Actinomycetes > Micrococcales > Micrococcaceae > Pseudarthrobacter > Pseudarthrobacter sp. NPDC092439. Next base: position 188,311 of record NZ_JBIVQB010000006.1, on the reverse strand, counting down.
TCTTGGCCAGTATTTCGGCTCGCCGTAAAGCCGCAACATAAGGCCAGCCATGGTCAAAATCTGCGGGATCGTCCTGAGGCATTTCCATGGCCCGCGCGGCCGCCTCCGCGGGGTCGGCCAATGTCTGTACGTCCGCATTGTCGATGTGAGCCTCGATGATGGGGGTGAGGTATTGAATACCGCTGATCCGCCGGCTAGCCAGTATGCCCTTCAGCTTTGCGGCCCGCTCCAAATCGAGTTTTACGACAAAGGAATGCCGGGGACCTTTGGAGGGCCGGCCTCTAGGTTTTCCTGTAGCTCTAGTCATGAGTACATGATGCAGGCTCCACGGGGACGAAAGTTGCAGACTTAGCGTCCGCCGAATAGCCACCGAGTAGAATCTTCTCGTTTATGAGCAAACTACAACTCTGGTCTCATAAAAAGATTCTTTGGCAAATGGATTCATATTAGGAAACGATTAGATCCGCACGGGCAGTTCATCTACCATTCGCCCTCGCTAACGAAGATCGCGGTCATAGGCGTAGGGTTGCCCGCCATTATGAAGCCGACCGACCCCGAGTGTCCGGTCCACAGTGCTGAGTGTGGACCGGACGCCATGCTGACACAGCGGACTACCGCGCTCGTAATTCCTTGACCTCATCCGGGCGCTTCAGGTCAGCAACCTGCGTGGAAAACGTCGCGGCGTCGATCTTCCTCTGCATCTGCAGACTGCGTTCCTTCCACTGCTCATAGCCGGGACCGCTGTAGCGACCGAAAGCGTCACTTTCGCGACGCTGGTGGGCGGCAAACGATCGACGCTGGAAGTCCTCAAACTTGTCTTCCAATGTCGACCCATCCTTGAACTTGATGCTCTTGAGGAACGCTCTGAGCAAGTGCGGCTGGGCTTCAACGATGTCCCGGCGCATGTCGTCGTAGCTGGGCACCTCCGGCGGGCTGGGGTTATCGTCGAGCTGTTGCTGAATTTGCTCCCGCAGCGCCAGCAGATCGCGCCCAGCTGCCATGTGAACCCGTTCCGCGGCCTGCGCCCGTCGTTCCCGCTCCTGGGCCGCCTGGTGCTCATCGGCGACCTCCCGACGGGCATCTGCCCGCGCCTCGACCACTGCTTCCTCTCTTGCCCTACGCCTCAGCCGGGGCAGCTCTTCCAGTTGCGCATCCACTTCCTCCCTGTCGGACTGGATGGATTTGGCAGCCTCCTCCTGGCGGGCTTTCTCGGCCCGCACCTGCTGGCGCTCCTTCCAGAGCTTCTCAGTGTCGCGCTTGGCGACAGCCAAGGTGGCCCGCGCCATGTCCGCCGTGCGGGCATAGACCTCACTGGAGGTCCGCTCGGTCGACCTCTCCGTGACGGTTCGCTGTGGGTCATACCCAGCTCTTTCGAGTGCGTCGCACAATTCCTTGCGTTGCTTCCTGAAATGCCCCGGTCCTCTGAAGAAGTCCTTCTGCGACAGCCGGCCGTCGTCGGTGACCGGCACAACGGATAACTGCAGGTGAGGTGACGTTTCGTCCAAGTCGATGGACCCGCAGACGATGTTCTGCTGGCCGAATTCCCCACAAGCCCACTTGAGTTGGGCGTAGATGAATTGCTGCGCCTCATCAGTGAGTCCTTCGGTGCGCCAATCAGGACAATGTGCGTCGAACCAGCGTGGGTCGAGCTGCAGCATGACGCCGCGCAGGATGACGGCATCTTTACGCAGCGGCTTCTTTACCTGGGCCAGCAGGCTGTCCCGATAGTCGGCGAACTCGGCGCTGGGTGGCCGGTCCCGGCCCATCGGGTCCTTCGTAACTACCGGCGCCCGGAAGCCGCCCTCGCCGTCGTTGACGAACGTGATATTCATCTTCGACCGGGCCAAGTCGATGTTCGGGTTCCGGTGCCCGAAGGTGAAGCCAGCCGCAAGATCCGGGCCCCTGCCGAGGTGGCGGTCACGGGCCACCGCATGGGAGCCGGCGGCCTTGACCTTGGCCTCCGGAGAGGCGTCGTAAGTGACAGTCCAACTCACAGAGACCACCTCCGCATAGCTCCGGTGAAGCCTCCGGCGGCGCTCCCGCGGGGATGCCGTTTCTGACGTGCGCTGCCCCTCCGTTCATGGGCCCCTGCACCCATGAACGGAGCCTCTGCACCGCACGTCAGAAACGGAAGAACCGGAAGTGTAGCCCCATACACCTTTACACTTCGCTCCAAGGTTCCCGGGGCCCTCCGGGGGCCGCTGCGCGGAGCATCCACGGCGCTGCGCGCCTCGACCCACCGATCCGTCAGCACTCCACTGGAGCCCTCCCAGGTCGTCAGGTACTGGCCGTCGATGGCGCTCACGCTGCACCTCCTACGGAGAGCAAGCCGCCGTTCGCGCGAAGCCTGGCGACTTTCGCGTCAAGCTCCGCCTGCCGCTTCGCGGCCCGCTTCTGGCGCTCCTCGTCAGGCAGCACCGGGCATTCGTCGCCGTGCTGCCAGGCGTAGTGCTGATAGCTCTCGCATGTGCACATCTCGCGGAGGCGTTGGTGCTCGATGAGCTGCTGCTGCTGCTCGGCACGCAGCCGCTCGATCTCCTTTTCCTGCTGTTCGGTTACGGCCTCGGCGTCACGCTGCGCCGCGTCCTCGGCGTCCGCGATGTCTTCGGCGCTCTGCCGGATCGGCTGGCCGACGCCGGCGAACTCCGCGAACAGATCGTCGCCCTCGATAGCGTCCAGCTCGGGGCGGGCGATCCGGTCGTGTTGCTCCACGATCGGTGCGACGGTGCGGGCCTCGATCTCGCCGCGCACGCGTTCCCGCTCCGCTGTATCCTTGATCGCCTTGGACCGGCGCGCCAGAAGTTCCAGATCCTGGCGCATGTGCTCATACCGTTCGTAGCTCTGGTATTCGCGGGTGCCGTTGAGCACACCGGAATTCACAAAGATCGAGAATTCGCGCTCCGCAACCGGGATGATGACCGGGAAGCGGCGGAATCCCTGTCCCAGGTTCTCTGCCTGGTGCTTAATGCGCACGCCACCCTGCATCGACTCGTACTCCCCAGCCAGACCGCGGAGGAACTCCTCGTAGCCCTCAGGGCCCGTCACGATGTTCACCCGGTTGAGGAGCTGCGTCTTCGAACCCTTGATGTTCACGATCGGCTTCTCGTCAGCCTCGCGCCATGGGCCGAGGATCCGGAAGAGCATGCCCCGGCTCTTCGCGGTGCGGATCATGTCCCCGACGCGCATGTCCTCCCAGATCACGACCGGCTCGCCGTCGTAGCCCTCCCACGAGACGTTCTCGCCGCCCACCTTGAAGTACGGCTTTTCCGACCCGCGAACCAGAGCACGCGCAAGTGCCTTCGCAAGCAGATCCTTGCCGGTGCCGCCCTCCCCGAAAACATAGAAGTTCATCACCGATTCCGGCGCGTCCTGATATGAGAGGAAGTCTCCACGCAACTTCTGGAAATGAGCCAGGTTGCCCTTCGCGAAGTAGATGGCAGGTTCCTGATCGCGGACCTGTTTCAGCGTCAGCGAGCCCTGACCCACGGCCTGGAAGAGCCTGCTCAGTTTCGCTCCTCCGCCGCCCTCCGCGGCGTTGTGGCGCGTAGCCATGTGCGCGTCCAGCTCCCGGCCGAAATCAAAGTTCGCGACTATCCGCCCGCGTCCGTACTGGTACTTACCGGGCATCCCCTCCTGCTTCTTGTCCACGAGGTAGTGCCGATCCGGTTGATTGATGCCCCGGATAGCGTTCTTCCCCCGGGACTCATGCGGCAGGTACTCGCTGAGATCGAAAAAGGCCTTCTCCGCCGCGCCACGTCCGTTGTGCTCCTCGGCCCCCTCCTCCTTCACGATCTCTTTCGGCGGCTTCACTCTGGCCGAGGGGATCGAAAGGGCATCAGAAACGGTGCGTATCGTGGGGCGCGTAATCGTGTCGTCGAACCACAGCACCATATGCACGTGCGGGCCCTTTAGGCCGCAGCACACCGCCTCTCCGGTGCCCTCGTCGACTTCCACCAGGCGGTCATAGGGGTGCCACACATAGGCCCAGCGGTAGAGGCGCTTCTGCAGCGCTGCGAGGCCTTCGTCGATCTGCTCCTGCGTGAGCATTATTTCGCCGGTCTCCGGATGCGCCCTGTACTGCATCACCGAAAACACACGCGACTGCGTGCGGGCTCGCTTCACCTGATCAGGGCTCTCCGAAGTCTTCGCATTGGCGAAGAACGCCTTAGCTTCCGCGATCTGGTCAGGGGCAGATTCGACGACGAACGGCTCGACGTCATCACTGACATCGGCTCCCGGCACGTCCAGCTCGGCGAAGTTCAGAGGACCCGAAGTTGAACCATCCGAAGGAGAAGACTGTGCAGCCGTTTCCGAAACGGATGCGCGCGAACCCAAGGAGTCGCGCACGTTAGATCCCTGCGGTACCGGGGTAGCTGAAGGTTCAGCGGCGGTGGTTGCATCCGTTTGTGCATCTGGCTCAACTTCGTCAACGGCTTGGGACATCTGGAGCTCGGACACTGCGGTATCGGGCAGCTCCCCGCCGGCGAGTGCGAGCTCACACCCTTCGGTCTGAATGGGGTCGGGCGGAGAGGGTTCATGCTCACGGAATTGGGCACTCATCGGATCAACGTTCTTCCGAGGTGCTGGTGCGCTGCTGGCTCAGAAGCCAGGCGTCAACGGCTTCCGGCGCGTAGCGAACACTGCGGCCGATGCGGATGAAGGCGGGGCCCTTGCCGGTAATGCGCCATTCATCCACGGTGCGGCGTTTGGTGCCCAAGCACTCGGCCAGGGTGTCTGGATGGATAAGGGATTCGAGCAGGGGCGTAGTGATATCGATTGACGGAGACGACATTAGAGAAGTCCTTAAGGAAGGAGCGGCCGCTCTACTCCCGTTCGCGAGGGCGGTGGTTCCTCACGACATGGACATCTCTCAACACCAAGCGGTAGTGCGCCTAATGCTGTGGCCAGATCAGTCACCACTCCGGCCGCCTTGATCGAGGAGGAAACCGGGTGGTGAATCCGGCTGACGCCAACCTCTTGCGTTGCTTGAGACGAGAATAACACGGTAGCCTCACAACTGCTCACAGAATGTGATACCCACCAGATCGATCCTTACGAGGGGAAACGAGCACATGGGCACCGTCAAGGCGTACAGCACCAAAACAAAAGGCAGGCTGTACGAGGTTTGGTACACAAAACCGGACGGCACCCGTGGGCACGACCGTGGCTTCAAGCTGAAACGCGACGCCGAGGCCCACCTCGCAACTGTCGAGGTCTCGAAACTCAAAGGCGCCTATGTCAACCGCTCCGACGCGAAAGCCACCGTCTCGGAGCTCGGCATCCAGTGGCTCGAACAGCACAAGCCGAAAATCACGCCGGCGAGCTACCACTCAGTCGAAAGCGCGTGGCGCATTCACGTCAAGCCAAAGTGGGGCAGCTATGCGGTGGGAGCAGTCACCAAGCGCGACGTACAGGCGTGGCTGAATGAACTGGGCGAGAAGCGCTCTCACACGACCGTTGCCCGTGTCCGGGACCTCTTGGCCGGCATCCTCGACCACGCGGTTGAAGACAACAGGATCACGAAGAACCCGGCGCGAGATCTCACTATCAAAAAGAAGCCACTTCCTGACGAGGTGTTTCTGACGCACGCACAGGTCCAGGCGCTGGCACTCACATCGCGGCACCCAAACCTTGTGCTTTTCCTTGCCTACACAGGCCTGCGCTGGGGGGAGGCCACCGCCCTTCGGGTGCGAAACGTGGACTCCACAACACGCCGGGTCAATGTCCGTGAAGCCGTCGCCGAGGTCAACGGCAAGGCCGTTTTGGGGAGCGTGAAAAGCCACGAGAAACGCACGGTGGCATACCCGGACTTCCTGGACGCCGCGGTCAAGGCTGCATGCCAGGGTAAAGGCCAGGAAGACCGTCTGTGGAACTCGGATGAGGGCGGCTACCTTCGACCCGGCAATGCCGCCTCAGGCTGGTTCGCCGGGGCTGTCAAGCGCGCCCAGGAAGCCGACGAAACCTTCCGGCGAGTGACGCCCCACGACCTGCGGCACACCGCTGCATCACTCGCTATCAGCGCCGGGGCCAACGTCAAGGTCATCCAGAGAATGCTGGGCCACAAGTCGGCCAAGGTCACGTTGGACACCTACGCGGCCCTGTTCCCCGATGATCTCGACAATGTCGTTGGCGCCCTCAGCCGGCAGCGGGTTGAGCACTTGCGAGAGAAGCAGATCCTTGACTCTATCGAGTCTCAATCCGGTCTCTAGACGACTTTCGGCCGCCATTATTCCGTGCTGGTCCAGGTGACCTGCTAGGCGAGTTCCCCGGGGGCAACCGTCGCGACAGGCAGAGGAAGCCCATTCGCCTCGTACAGCGAAAAAACCGTTTCTTGGATGGCGCTTGCTTTGAAGACAATGCCTAAGTCGATCATGTCGTCGAAGGTGGCGATGCCGCTACTCACCATCTGCACCACTCCGTTGACTCTACGGGTGTGAACCGCAGCAACAACGCCAAGAAGTGCCATTCGGGAGCCCAAGTGGGTCGACCCATCGCGAGTCGTGTACGACCCACGGTCGTAAAGCACAACCGGGCTACCGCTAGATCCCGGAAATACCGATGCATCAATTAGAAAGGCTGGCAGATTGTTGTAATCGTTGAAGACCGGGGTTGCCGTCTGACCACGTCGTGCGATCGGCAGCATGGAGGATTGGTCGAAGAGGCCGTTTGGGTATCCAATCATCGTCACTTGCTCGATTGCATCGAGCGAGTTTGCGGTGCCTTGGGTAACAAGGTGTTCGGGGCTAAACCCCCGGTAGAACGGAGCAGCACCGTTGGCTTCCATCGCGTTCAGAACTACGGCAAAGAACATGGCTCCGATGTCGACGCCTGAATCTGGATGCCCAACCCAGTTTTGGGCATCGAAGTCAGTGATCAGCATGCGTGTACCGCGGTTGGCGGGCCTATCGGTTTCCTCGGCGGCGGGCAAGGTGAAGGCAACTTGCCCGGCCCCGGCGAACACATGCTTGTTTGTGATGAGAACGGGCATTACCTGACCATTCTCGGCTGGATAGTTGATGATAAATCCCGTCCCTGTGGACCTACCCGTAGCCGTGAAAGCTTCGATGAAGACTGTCGTGAAGAAGAGCTGGTCAGCGATTGTCTCAACTGGGGGGCGCACCATGGGCACAGCCTATCCCGCCAACTCATACCCGCCGCATTACGGACGCTCGCGGCTTCCCTTCGGGTTCCCTTCGGGTACCCTGTCCCCCGGGCACGGCTGCCGCCTCGAGTCATTCGGCTGGGGCGACCTCCGCGCCGGGGGTCCAAGCTTACTCAAATCGTCTAGCCCCCCATGGGATTAGTCTGATCGAATGTCGTACACGCTCTTCAGTACTCGGCGTCCTGTCTCGCATGCCGAACTGGTCATTAGCTGCGGCTGATTAGGCGGCGACGGCCCCCGGTGCCCATCCAGGCCCGCGACGGTGAAAGGCACCACCCCTGACCGGTTCAACCGCGACAAGGAACCGGTAGCGCTGGCCCTTGTCGAACCTGTGATAGTGGAAGTCTCCTCCGGCGCAGCCTGGTCCGGCAGGTGCTTCCGCCGCCCGCTCCGCGTCGTCCGAGTGCATCCCGAGTTGCATCTGGACGCGATTTCGTCGCCCTTTGATCGCCGGTTAGAGGCAGCCATTTCGCACGGCCTCTGAAGAGCGTAGGAGCGTCGTCAGGACGGGCCATATGCTCAGAGGCGAAGCGTCCCTGCCTAGGTGACATGTCGCGGGACGAAGGAGTGCTGGTGTCGGGCCAAGCAGTTCAAAGCGAAGATGAGTCCATATTCGGCAACACGGACAGGTTGGGCTCGCCGCTACCGGCGGGTGTTTCTTTGATCTTTGTCGAAATTGATTGGCAAACCGGTGTATGTCGGTTTGTCCGATCGGATGGCAAGGAAGCCTTCATCCCCGATGCGGCCTTATCAGGGGCTCGGAACGACGTAATCGTGAAGAGCACGTACTTCATGCTGGCGAACCGGATCGTGCTGGAAACCGACCGAGGTGATGTCATTGGCGCTGAGCTGCCGACGCTTCAAAGCCGCTCCCCGATAAATGGCCGGCAGGTGATTTACCTGGATCAGAAGGACTGGAGCACTCTAGCCAACGCAATCCATAACCCCGGCCGCATCGCTTCCGTGGGTGAACGCGAGGCGGCGGAGACGTTGATCGAGCTCGTCCTCGCTAAGAAAGTCATACTCCCGCTGTCGTCTGCTCACATGGCTGAAACATGCAAGTGGTCGGACAATGAGCGCAGGTATCGTTTGGCTCTTACCATTGCCCAGCTCAGTGGCGGGTGGCAACTGCAGGATCCGCTCACGGTGAGGAGAAGCGAACTGCAGCGGAGTCTCGAGAATAGATATAGCGACAAAATCCGTGCGGTTGAGCCAGAAGTCTTCACCTTGGCGCCCAACGCAATTCATTCGTCCCGTACGGGGCCCAAAGACTGGGGCGATGATCCCCTACCTCGGGACATGCAGCTGGCGGCGGATGCTATGACCTCAATATCGAGTCATTTGTCAGTGATGCTGGGCCGCGAGCCTGTTCAGCAAGGCGAGACCCCGCAATGGGTTGAGAAGTTTCAATTCATCACTGATTGGTTGGCGGGCCAAGAGCGCGGTAGCCACCGTAAGCGCCTGAGCACGGATGTCTACTTTCTTGACGATGTCCGCAAGGAGGTCGCGGTAGCCGCGCAAGCAGCAGGGCTCGACGTAGACCAGCTACATCTGTGGATCCATGGCGGCTGGCGGGACGACTTGGTCCAAATGCCGTGCCTTGGCCTTTACCGAGAGGTTTTGCACGAGAAACAGGTTAATGGGGGGACTGCATGGAAAGGCAATGACCTCACCGACCTCATCTACCTAACCTGTGCTGCAGGATATGCAGATCACATCGTCGGTGAACGCTCAGCAATCTCGCAGATGAGACAGTCCAATAGACGGCTAGGGCGGCCCGACAACCTCTACCGAAATCTGCATGAGCTCATTTCAAGCGGCGCGCTGAACGGAGCTTAGAAGGGCGTGGCTTCACATCCGACATGTTGCAGCCGTGAAGCATCCATAGCAGTGGCTAAAGTGGGCTCATGACGAGCCCCGCGCCCCATGAAGATGCACTTCTGGCTTTGGCATTTTCAGTACGTGCCAACCCTGGCGGATACGCGGTTCTACTAGGCGCAGGTGTATCAGCACCCAGCGGGATTCTGACTGCATGGGGCATCGTGGAAGACCTCATCGGGCGAATAGCCGATCTGATCGGGCAGAGCAGGCCTGACGATCCCGCGGCATGGTATGAAGAGCGCTATAGCGAACCAGCACGGTACGAGAACTTGCTGGAAAAACTGGCCCCATCACCACTGGAACGCCAACGCCTTCTGCGTGAGTACTTCGAACCGGCAGATCCCGAAGACGACTCGCCCGACAGAAAACCGACTCTCGCGCACCGGTCCATAGCGCGTCTGGTCAAAACTGGAACGATTCGGGTAATCGTTACGCTCAACTTTGACAGGCTGATGGAACAAGCACTCAGAGCTGAAGGAATCGAACCCACAATCGTGGCATCTGCAGCCGACGTAGCTGGCATGGCCCCGGTTCACACGCTCAAATGTTGCGTTGTCCACCTGCATGGCGACTACCTGAATCCTGCGTCAATGCTGAACACGACGGCAGAACTCGATTCCTACGGCCCACAAATGCTTGACCTCCTTCATAGGATCATTAAGGACTATGGGCTGATCCTTGCCGGGTGGTCCGGCACTTATGACCCCGCGTTGGTCGACGCCATCAAAACAAACTATCCAGCGAGGTACACCCTCACCTGGATCGAACCGCGCACACAGACTCCTCCCGCCACAGAGTTCCTCACCCTAATGGGAGGACTTCTGCTTCCCACTGATGCCGATACCGCCTTTGGCCTGCTGGCGGATTCCGTGGGTGCTCTCAACTCGCGGCGGGCACGTCATCCACTAACCCCCGCGCTGGCGGCAGATACGGCCAAACGAGAGCTGTCTGGAAGATGGGTCGCCATCGGTCTACATGACACCCTTGGGATCGAATTTGAACGCCTCCATCGCATTCCAGAAGTGAACCTGCAGGACTACCAACAAGAAGCTCCAGACGGATACCTGGCGATGCTTGAGCGCGTGGAAGAGGCAAGCAAAGTACCGGGCGCTTTGGTAGCAGCAACCGCTTACTGGGGTAATGAGCAATCCGATAATTGGTGGATTGACGAGTTGGAACGCTTCTCACGGCGCCCCCGCGTCTCCGGGTTAGTCAAGCTGCAAAATCTTCGACGAGTAGCCGGGACAAATCTCTTTTATGCGGCAGGCATTGCTGCCCAGGCATCGAAGCGCTATTCGCTGGTGGGGAAGCTACTGTCCCGCCGCACTTCGGATCCTTACGAAGGAGAACAGCTCTTAGCAAACATCTTGGAGGCGGACCGTGCGCTGGAAAACACTCCTTCTCGCTTGTACCGTTTTTTGCGGCCGCTTCTTGAGCAGTCTCTCTCCATCACCCCTGCGGCTCTCGAGGATGCATGGCAGCAGTTTGAGGTTCTACGCATCGTTGCAGCCATCATGAGCGACTCACGCTACAGCCAACTTCTTGAGGGGTTCCACCAAGAGGAATCTAAGTTGTTGGAGGCTCAAGAGGCCTTCGAAAGGGCAGAATCTGTGGGAAGCGGCATTGACGAGGCGCGAGTACTGCGTGCGCAGGCTGCGCAAAGCAGAGACCGCTCCCTCGGTGAACTCGCCCACAGGGCTCCTGTACGCGGTGCTCATCTCTTGGCCGTCGACCGTCGATTGGATGAGCGCTGGCACTGCCCCGTAGCGGAACATCTGGCCAGAGAGCTTGATATCGAAGGAGATGCCCACCCTCTAGTTCAAGCGGGCTTGGGTAAGGATGCCACGGCTTTGTCAGTGGCCGCCCGAGCGGCGAGTGCTGCGGTGGGATCGATTGCCCATGATCTTTCCTGGCGAGATGTTGGCCCTGGGTTTGCTTCCTTCATACCTGACGAAATATGGATTGATTCGGGAAAAACACCATCTCAGATTGCTTCCCGCTGATCTGGGCACGGGCCGCCGTTGACCTTGGTTAGTGCTATCCCGTGGGCCCTGTACGGTCGAAGGACCATCGAAAATGCGGTACGAACAGCTCCCCGTGAGTGACTGCCGGTGGTGCATTTTGGTGCAGAAGTACATGTGGGCATCTGGGCGCACCTGTGAGGAAAGTGCCGGAGATCGCTGAGTTTCCGGGAGTTTCGACGCATCACCCTGAACCCACTTGGCCGCCGAAATGGGTTCAAATCCCACCGTCACCGCCAATAGATAGGCCCCCGCGCCCCTTGTGCATCAAGGAAAGCGGGGGCCTTCGCTTTGCCGCAAGACGTCCCTCGCGGCTGCCGGCTCAGAATCCGAGCCATCGTGCGGTTAGCGCATATATGCCCCATGATCCCGCGGCAAAAAGGATGCCCAGGTAAGCCAGAACAAGCCTGGTGTCGCGGAGGTAGCACTTGGACTTCGTCAGGCCCCGCCGTCGGGCCTTCCAATAACCTGCGAATCCGATGGCGGCGAACACAGCCAGTGCCACCGGGCCGGCGGCCCAGCCCAGCAGTGCAATGGTCGCGAAGATGCAAAGCCGCAGCGGATCGAAGGGCGGCGGTGACTGCGGATCGGCGTCGGGATCAGGCAGGTGCCCATGCCGGGCTGCATGCTTGTAGCGCACCAGGTGCGACGGTGTCGGCCCGGCGGCTATCCGCCGGGCGTCGGAAGCGGAACTCATCATCCCTCCTTATCCGCTGCTCAGACCTGCCGGACCGGGAGGAGCCGGGTGCCCGTGGCTGTGCTCATCCGATGCCTGGCCAGGGCGGGCCAGGCCTGGACAGCGCAGAACGGGGCACACTGGTGATCGCCGGCGTCGCTCTTTGTGCCCACGTGCACGCAGCACTGCGTGAGCCGTTCCTCGATCATGGTCGAGATGTCCATGAAGGGCTTGACCATTATCCGGGTGATCCGTTCGCCGAGGAGCCGGCGCAGGCGCTGCTGCTGCCCTGGAAGCTTGCCGGCAGCCAGGGTGGTCAGGGTACCGATGCCGAGGTCGCACTGGGTGCAGACGTTCTTCCAAAGATCCAATGTCCGCGGGTGGGACAGCGAGGACTGCTCACTGAGCAGGTCCAGCAGTGACGTCTTCATGAGGTTGCGCAGCTCGAGTGGAATGGCGCTGTCGGCGATGCGGTTGGCGATGGTGTCGGGGTTGAGTTCCAACCAGGCGAGCAATTGGTCGTGCCCGATGAGCGCTGTCAGTGAGCGCCAAACCCCTGCGTCGTCCTTCAGCATGTAGCCCACGGATGCACAATGCGGATGTGAGCACGGAAGGGCTGTCAGGTCGTGCCATGAGACCACCCCACCGGTTTGCTCTTCGAGCCGGTCCAGCACGCCCGTATGAGTAAGCCTGTCCATCGGGTCGATGCCGTGGCCGCGCCCGGAACCGAACACCGGCTGCAGCGCGACACCACCCACGAACGGGGTTTCCAAAGCCCTCATAACGACGGCGCCCACCTCGCCGTCGTTGACGCCGAGGGCCGCCGTCATCGTTAGGGTGGTGAAGATACCTGCCTCGGACAGCCGCTCGATGGCCAGGTCTTTGAACCGGGTCAGGTCCCCGCCCCGGTGGTGGATGGATGCTTCCCTGGACGGGCCGTCGTATTGGAGGTAGACCTCGACACGGTCCCGGTGACAGGCCAGCAGTGCCAGCAGTTCGTCGTCGGTGGCTATCAGCATGCCATTGCTGTTCACCATAATCCGGACGATCGGCCGGGCAACGAGCTCGTCCAGAAGTTCGGACAGATAGGGATACAGCGTCGGTTCGCCGCCGGAGAGCATCAGCACGTCCAGCCGCCCGTTTTCGCGGGCAAGCCGGGTGTCGATATTGGCGAGGACTTCGCTGAGCGGTGCGACTCCCTGCAGCTGAGGTCCCGAGGCGGTGAAGCACGTTGGACAGCGCAGATTGCAGTGCTCAATGATGTCCTGCAGGAGTATGCACGTATGCTGCGTCTGCATGGCGGGCAGCCCGTAGGCATAGGCCGCGGGGACCGGACGATAGTTGCCGTCCTGGTCCGGGATGTGTTGCTTCGTGGGCGCCTGCCACCTCTCCAGATAGCGCAGAATTTCCGGGGACTCGTCGTATAACGTCCTGACAAGCCCGTGATCCGGACAGCCGCGTTCAAGCCAGACCCGGTCATCGCGGATCAGCAGCGCACCGGAGAGCCGCCGAACCTCTTCAAGCGGGAGATTCGCTTCGTGGCACTGGGGACAGAACGCCGTGACGTACCGGTGGATGCGGTCACCGCGCAGCGGCTGTCCGGGACCCGGCAGCGCCTGCCGGGAAGAGAGCCCGCTCATCTCAAGCCCTCATCTGCGACAGTGCCATGACGCAGACGCCGCCGCCGAGCAAAGTGAAGACACCAAGGCCAATCAACAGTCCCGCGCCCAACTGCGAAGTGCGCGGCCGGACCGTCAGAATGCCCGCGACGGCCAGATAGACCGCAATGGGTATGAACACCGCGGGCCCGGCGAGGAAGGTTCTATAGCCCTGGTCCGGAGCAATACCCGCAGTTGTCCCGAAATAGAGGGCGTAGAGGGCAACTGCCCCCACCAGGATCCCGAGCGCCATCAAGCCGCGAATGGGCTGGGGCTCCTCCCGATGCGGCGGCGGGTCCTGCGGAACGTCGGAACTGTCCTCGCTCATGCTGGTCTTTCCTCCAATTTCGGGCGGAGAGGTTTCCCCAATACCCGCAGCATCCGCCAGAGCAGCAGGGGGAGGATCACGATGAGGAACCACTGGGGACGGCTCATCCCCAGCCAAATGATTTCGTTGCCGCGGACGAACTCGACGCCGAAGCGGAACAAGGCGTAGGCGGTGACATAGGAGACGAACAGGTCGCCGGCCCGGTGAAGGCGGTCCCTATACCGCCACATGAGCGCGAACGCGGCCATATGGAACACGATTTCATAGGCAAAGGAGGGGTGGAGCCCTACGCCGGGGACTCCACCCAGCATTGCCGCCTGGGACGGCGTCAGCATAATCCCCCATGTTCCCCCGGTGGGGGTGCCGGGCAGTTCGGTAAGGAGACACCCGATGCGCCCCATGATCAGGGCCAGGGCAACCGCTGGGGCCAGCAGGTCACCGGTCGATTCACGGTAACCTGTCAGCCGTTTACCCACGTGGACACCGAGCCAGGCGCCCACCAGGCCCGCGAGGATGCTTCGGTCGCCGTTGCCCCACCAGTCAGCGAGGGACATCTGCCGGGAAAAGTCCCACGTCAGCAGTCTCGATCCGAGGGCCCCAAAGGCGATGGCGAAACCCGCGATCGGCCACAGCCGGGGATCGGTTAGGCCCCTGCGCCGCTTCTCATAGGCATAGAACAGGAGGGCTGCGAGGATTCCCAGCCCCAACAAGCCGGCGTGCACCAGCCCGTCTCCCGCGAAGGGAAGCCCGGTCATGAGCAGAGTGTAGCAGTGGAGATTCCCGTTCCCGGGTCACCTCGGACAGCCGCGTCACCCTCCCGTTTGTCCAAACGATGCCAGGCTCGGGATCCCATTAGGAACGTGCGGGAGCGGGGCATACTGCAGTGGCAAGAGAGGCTGCGCCCACCCGCCGCCGGCCATGCCGTTCGGCCACATGAAGCATCCCTGGCAATGAACCCTTGATAGCTAAACGCCCTGGCGGGCAACGTCCCGGAGCTCGCGGCGGATGCCGTCGAAGTGGCGCTGCAGCCGCTCGGAGGCGAGCGCCTTGTCCCGGTTGGCCACCGCTTCGTAGATGTCCCGGTAAGCCTGCGCCTGCTCCTCGGGGTTGCCGCGGCCGGAACCCAGCGCCTGGTGAATCTGCCGGTGCACCTGCCAGAGGACGTCCATGAGGCTGTTCAGCACCTGATTTCCAAGGGGAGCGTAGAGGCAACGGTGGAATTCGGCGTCGTGCCCGGCCAATGGCCTGCCCTCCAACGCGGCTTCCTGCATGGCTTCCATGGCCTCTTTAAGGCCGGCCAGGTGTTCTTCGGTGAGAAGTTCGATAGCTGGGCCGATCAGGCCGGATTCGAGGGCCTGCCGGACGTCGATGAGCTCCATGACTTCTTCGCCGTTGTGGCGCAGGGAGAGGCGGCCGCGGAACGCCAGTCCGGACGCAAGCGCGCTGAGGTTGTTGGGGGCAACGAACATGCCGAAGCCGTGGCGGATCTCTATCACTCCGAGTGCCTGAAGGACCTTGAGGGACTCGCGGACGGTGTTGCGGCCTACGCCCAGCTCGGAGGAGAGCTCATTCTCCGTGGGCAGCGCATCACCGACATCCAGGCCGCGTTCCAGGATGAGGTCCATGATCCGCGATTGGAGCGCCTCGGAACGGATTCGCGCACCAAACCCTGCAGGCGAAACCGCTGCCGGCGCTGTTGCCACGTCATCTCCTTAGACCGCGTTTCCCGCGGGACCGTTCTTCCTCCCAGTTTACGGAAACGTAACACGGGACTTCCGTTGTTTGGCATCGTATGGGAGCCGGCGGTTCGGAACGCGGACCAAAGAAAGTCCGTACCGGTTGGGCCAGGTTCCATATTTAGGGCCCGGTGCGCTCGATACCATGTGGTGACCGGACAGAGGCGTCCGGTGGATCGACTCTAAAGGGAGCCCATGGCCGCGCTGACGGTGGACGATATCCTCTCGGACCTCCCTGTAGGTTTCGCCAGCCTGATCCTGCGGCCGGCAGTGCCGGAGTCTGCGATTGAGCGGTTCATGATCCTCGACGCCGATGACGGGCCGGCGGACTCGGACTCGGCCTTCGTCCTGCTCATCGGAGTACGCGGCCGCGCCGCCCTGCCCGCCCTGCGGCGGCTCCTGGCCACCCCGCCGCCGGTGGTGGCGGTGAAGGGAACCCGCGAGGACCTGGCGGACGCCGAGGAACTGCTCCGCGCTGCCGGGACCGGCCTGCTCCTGGTGGATCCCGGCGCGGACTGGGACCGGCTGCTGTCGATCGCCAAGGACCGGACCCAGCCCCGCAGCTACCAGAGCGAAGTCCTGACCCTCCTCGAAGAGGACCTGTTCGCCATTGCGCAGACGACCGCCCGGCTTACCTCCAGCCATGTGGTCATCGAGGACGCAGCCAACAAGCTCCTTGCCTATTCCACCGTCTCGAATGACATCGACGAGCTCCGCAAGGCCTCCATCCTGGCCCGGCGGGGTCCGCGCAAGTATGAACTGCTGCTCAAGGACCTTGGCGCCTACCGCGAACTCCACCGCACCCGGCTCCCGGTGCGGGTCCCGGCAAGGCCGCAGGACGGACTCCGCGAACGTGTCGCGGTGGCGCTGTTCGCCGGCAAGCGCATCATGGGGTACATCTGGCTGCAGGAAACCGGCGAGGGGTTCGGGCCGGACATCGACTACGTCCTCAGCGGCGCGGCTGCCAGGGCCTCGGCTGAGCTCATCCGCTACCGCAACCAGCAGTCGGTGCATATGCAGGAGGACCGCATTGCACGGCTTCTCTCGGGTCCGGACGAGGCCGCCGCAAGCGCACGCAGCGAAAAAATTCCCGAAGACCGTCCCGCTGCCCTCATCCTTCTCGGCCTGCCGGCAACCGAATCACAGGCCGATGACGCCGCACTCAAACAGGGCGAGCTCGCTAACCTCGCTTCCATCCACGCCGCCGCGTACAAAACCTCGGCGGTGGTCGGCCAACACAAGGGCCAGCCGGCCGTGGTCGTTCCGGGCCTGCAAACCGCCGGAGCCGAGGCCGGGCTGCGCTCGCTGGCCGAAGCGATCATCCGCGACGCGGGAAAGCACCTGGGCATCCACCCCTTTGCCGCAATCAGCCCCCTGGTCCCGGAGCTGGCCGCCCTCCATTCGGTTACGCTCACAGCCGAGGCGCTGCTGGCCTGTGCGGCTACTGCCGACGACACCCGGGTAGCCACGCTGGACGGCTTCGAAGGAGAAGTCCTCTTCCGCGAGGCCGTGGAGAACTTCACCTCCTCGCCGTTCCGGCACCGCAAACTAGCGGCGCTGCTGGCGACTGACCGCGAACTCGCGCTGACCCTGCAGGCCTACTTTGACGCGTGCCTGGACGTGGCGGAAGCGGCGCGACGCCTGGTCCTCCATAAGAACACCGTTTACTACCGCGTCAGCAAGGCGGCCCGCTCCACCGGCCTGGCCTTCGGCAACCCGCGTGACGCCCTGGTGACCCTGCTGCACCTGCAGGAATGGGCAGCTAAGCACCCAAAGAACGAAAGCACCTCATGACCACCGCACTCGATGCCCCGCCACTGGCCCCGCTGCTTGCGGATATAGTGCGCAGGCACAGGCCGCGCCAGGAGGGTGGCCGCACCCCCGCGAACATCCCGTTCCTGTCCACCGTCCCCTACGACAGGTTCGGAATCGCCGTGGCCACCACGTCCGGCGACGTATTCAGTTCCGGTGACGCAGGCGTGCCCTTCTCCATCCAAAGCATCTCCAAGGTGTTCACCTTGGCCCTTGCCCTCCAAAGCAGCAATCCCGAAACGCTGTGGTCCCGGGTCCTCCGCGAGCCATCGGGCACGTCCTTCAACTCGCTCGTGCAACTGGAGGCGGAACTCGGCATCCCCCGGAATCCGTTTATCAATGCGGGCGCCCTGGTGGTGACGGACCACCTGATGCAAGAAACGTCCGACGCCGCCGCGCAGCTCGTGCGGTTCCTCACCGAACAGGCGGGAGGCACAGGGCCCGGGAGTGTGGGCGGCACACCGTACATTGACGAGGCCGCTGCTGCGGGCGAGCTTGCCCGCAGCAGCCGCAACCTCGCGCTGGCCCATTTCCTCAAGGACTTCGGCAACCTCGTGGCGCCGGCGGAAGCCGTGGTGGAAAACTACGTGCGGCAGTGCTCAATCATGATGACCTGCACCGGCCTTGCCAGGGCAGCCCTGTTCCTCGCCCGGGACGGCCAGGGCAGGCGGGGGACCGTGCTGTCCCGAAGCCAGGCCAAGAGGATCGGCTCCATCATGCTCACGTGCGGTATGTACGACGCGGCCGGCGAGTTCGCCTACCGCGTGGGCCTGCCCGGCAAGAGCGGAGTGGGCGGCGGAATCCTGGTGGTGGTTCCCGGCATCTGCACCATTTGCGTCTGGAGCCCCCGGCTTGACGCCAAGGGAAATTCACTCGCGGGCACGGCGGCCCTGGCCGACCTCTCCGAACAGACAGGCTGGTCCGTCTTCTAGCCCCCCACCGGGACTCCGTCCACCCTTACGCCGAACCCGGCGGCCGATATCTGATGCCGCCGGCCGTCCGGAGCGCCTCCATCGTCTCCTCGACGGTCAGCAGCACGGTGGTGTCGAAGGAGCTTAACGCTCCTCCCCCGCTGATCGCCAGGGCAACGGCTGCCATGGAGACGTTGTCGGGCGCCTCCCACAGGTTGTAGCCGTCATGGGCGCCAAATCCGTACCAGAATCCATGGAGCTTTCCGCCCACCGACTCGATATAGGCCTGCGCTGCCATCCGCCTGTCCTCGGGATGGTCGATCAGCCGCGACCACGTCTCCGGCGTGTAACTGAACTTTGAAAGATAAAGAGGCATGGTCCTGTCCTGTCGCTTTGGACGCCGGACTCTCCCTTACCCACAGGATGGCAGAGTGGTCCCCCGCCGGCAACGCCTTTGGCTGCGCGTTTCCCCGCCCCTCTTCCCCCGCGAGGTGGCATTTCGCGGCAGTGCTTGCGGGAAACACTGCCGCGAACTGCCACCTCGCGAGGGGTGGGCAGGTGGACACGGATAAATTGTTGAACAATCTGTGATTCTCGTGCATCCTAGGGAGACCACTTAAAAGGAGACGGGAATCACCATGGCCTTCATTGACCTCAACAGCGACGTCGGGGAATCGTTCGGCAACTGGACGATGGGTGACGACGCCGCGATGTTCCGCTCGGTCTCGAGCGCCAATGTGGCCTGCGGCTTCCACGCCGGGGACCCCTCCACCATTGCCCAGACCTGCCGCGACGCCGTAGCGGCCGGCATCACCATTGGAGCGCACGTGGGCTACCGGGACCTTGCCGGCTTCGGCCGCCGCTTCCTGGACTGCTCCCCCACCGAACTCGCCGATGATGTCCTGTACCAGCTCGGGGCCCTGGACGCGCTGGCCAGGGCGGCGGGCGGCCGGATCCGCTACGTCAAGCCCCACGGCGCCCTCTACAACACCATCGTCACCCACCAGGTGCACGCCCAGGCCGTGGTCGACGCCGTCAAGGCTTTCGGCGGGGACCTCCCGCTGCTGCTCCTGCCGGGCTCCGTCGCGCTCACTGCCGCCGAGGCAGCCGGCCTGCGCGGTGTCGCGGAGGCCTTCGCGGACCGCGCCTACAACCCGGACGGCACCTTGGTGTCCCGCAGGGAACCGGACGCCGTGCTCCACGACGAGGACGCGGTGGCGGCCAACATGGTCCGGCTGGCCACCGAGGGCACCATCGTGGCCCGCGACGGCTCCGTGATCCGCACCTCCGCCGAAAGCATTTGCCTGCACGGCGACACCGCCGGCGCGGTCTCCATGTCCGCGGCCGTCCGGCGCGAACTCGAGGCCGCCGGCGTCACCATCCGGAGCTTCGTGTGAGTTCCCCGGACATCCGCTGGGCCGGACCCCGCGCACTGCTCATCGAGCTCGGCTCCCTGGAACACGTGCTGGCCCTCCATGCCCAGCTGCTGGAACACCCGCCGGCCGGCCAGGTGGACGTCCTCGCGGCTGCGCGGACCGTCCTGGCCGTGTTCGATTCCCGCGCCAACGCGCAGGCGGCGCGCGCCGCCGTCGCGCTTTTGGACAGCAGCCCCTCCGCCGATGCGGCCTCCTCCGCTGATCCGGTGCGGATCGAAGTGGTGTACGGCGGCGAGGACCTCGCCGAGGTGGGCCGCCTCACCGGCCTGGGTGCCGATGGTGTGGTGGCAGCCCACACCGGCCAGCTGTGGACCGCCGCGTTCGGTGGCTTCGCGCCGGGCTTCGCCTACCTGGTGGGCGAGAGCCAATCCCTGAACGTCCCGCGCCGGAGCACCCCGAGGACCTCCGTTCCCGCCGGATCAGTGGCGCTGGCCGGCAACTTCTCCGCCGTCTACCCGCGCAGTTCCCCCGGCGGCTGGCAGCTTATCGGGCGCACCGCGGCGCGGATGTGGGACCTGGACCGGGACCAGCCCGCGCTGATCCGCCCCGGCTGCACCGTCCAGTACGTGGCCGTCCGCGAACTCGTGGAGGTCTCCGAACCGGCCGGCGGGGCCCCGGCCGCCCCGCAGGCAAACGCACCCGCAAAGGCTGAAACCAGCGCCGGCCCGGCCCTCGAGATCGTCATCCCCGGCCCGCAGTCCCTGATCCAGGACTTGGGCCGGGCCGGCTACCGCGACCTGGGCGTCTCCGCCGCCGGCGCCGCGGACACGGCCAGTGCCCGGCAGGCCAACCGGCTGGCCGGAAACCCGCCCGGCGATGCCGTGATTGAAAACGTCTTCGGCGGCCTCACCGTCAAGGCCCGCGGCGAGCTCACCGCAGCCTTGAGCGGAGCACCCGCCCCGGCGGAGATCGAGGGACCGCACGGCTCCCGTCCCGCCCCCATGTACGCACCCTTCGCCCTGCACGACGGCGAGTTCCTGCGCCTGGACCGGCCCACCGCCGGACTGCGCACCTACCTGGCCGTCCGTGGCGGAATCAACGTCCCGGCGGCACTGGGCAGCCGGTCCACGGACCTCATGTCCGGCATCGGGCCGGAGCCCCTGGCCGACGGGACCGTACTCCCGGTGGGCGAGGTGGCCCGCGGCCGGATCGTTGGCGATCCGGAACCGTCCACCCTCCCCGACGACATTGCCGCCGGCGCCATGGACCGGCCCGTGGTCCTGCGGATCACCACCGGCCCCCGCGACGATTGGTTCACCCCCGGGTCCCGCGAAGCCCTCACGGCCCAGATCTGGTCCGTGACTCCGGAATCCAACCGGATCGGCCTCCGCCTGGGCACCACCGGAACGGGAGCCGCGCTGGAACGGTCGCGGACCGAGGAACTGCCCAGCGAAGGCGTGGTGGCCGGGTCACTGCAGGTCCCGCCGTCGGGCCTTCCTGTCCTGTTCCTTGCGGACCACCCGGTGACCGGCGGCTACCCGGTGATCGGCGCCGTCATCCCGGAGGACCTGCCCGCAGCGGCGCAGCTTCCGCCCGGCACTTCCCTCCGGTTTGTTGCCGTGGACCCCGAAACGCTGCAGCCCCTGACCTCCGCTCCGAGCCTGTGAAAGAAGCCACCATGAAAAAAGTACTTATCGCCAACCGTGGTGAAATTGCTGTCCGGATCGCCCGCGCCTGCGCCGATGCAGAGCTGGCCTCCGTCGCTGTCTACTCGGACCCGGACGCCGACGCGCTGCACGTGCGGCTCAGTGACGAGGCCTACGCGCTGGAGGGCTCAGCCAGCTCCGACACTTACCTGAACATTGAAAAACTGCTGGCCGTGGCCACGCGGGCGGGCGCCGACGCCGTGCACCCGGGGTACGGCTTCCTCTCGGAGAACGCTGACTTTGCGCAGGCGGTGCTCGACGCCGGACTGACCTGGGTGGGCCCGTCGCCGCAGGCCATCCGGAGCCTGGGCAACAAGGTCACCGCCCGGGAGATCGCGGTCCGCGCCGGCGCTCCGCTGGTGCCCGGCTCGGACGGACCCGTGGCGGACGCGTCCGAGGTGCGCGCCTTCGCCGAGGAGTTCGGTGTGCCGGTGGCCATCAAGGCGGCCTTCGGCGGCGGCGGCCGTGGCCTCAAGATCGCCTACCGGCTCGAGGACATCGAGGACGCGTTCGATTCAGCCGTCCGTGAGGCAACCGTGGCGTTCGGCCGCGGCGAGTGCTTCGTGGAACGGTTCCTGGACAAGCCCCGGCACGTGGAGGCACAGGTCCTGGCAGACACGCACGGCAACGTGGTGGTGGTGGGCACGCGCGACTGCTCGCTGCAGCGCCGCAACCAGAAGCTCGTTGAAGAAGCACCGGCGCCGTTCCTGACGGACGAGCAGCGCAGCCGCATCCACGAATCCGCCCGCGCCATCTGCCGCGAAGCCGGCTACACCGGCGCCGGCACCGTGGAGTACCTGGTGGCGCCGGACGGCGTGATCTCGTTCCTGGAGGTCAACACCCGGCTCCAGGTGGAGCACCCGGTCACGGAGGAAACCTCCGGAATCGACCTGGTCCGCGAACAGTTCCGGATCGCGGCTGGCCTGCCGGTGTCCATCACTGAGGATCCGGTGCCCGTGGGCCACGCCTTCGAGTTCCGGCTCAACGCCGAGGACGCCGGCCGCGGCTTCCTGCCCTCCCCCGGCCCCGTGGACGTGTTCGAGGCGCCAACCGGCGCCGGCATCCGCGTGGACTCGGGTGTCCGCTCCGGCTCCGTGATCCCGTCCGAATACGACTCCCTGATGGCCAAGCTGATCGTCCACGGCGCCGACCGCGCCCAGGCCCTGCGCCGGGCCCGCGCCGCCCTGGACGAGCTCCGCATCGAAGGCGTCCCCACCGTGGTCCCGTTCCACCGGGCCGTGGTCCGCGACGCCGATTTCACCGCCGGGGACCGCCTGGGCGTCTACACCACCTGGATCGAGTCCGCCTTCGCCACCCGCCTGGCCGCCGCACTCGAAAGCGGCGTGGAAGGCCCCCTGGCCAAGCGCGAGACACTCACGGTGGAGCTGGACGGGAAGGCCGTGCAGCTGGGTCTCCCCGCGAAGGTCTTCAACGCGCTCATGCACGGTGGGGGCGCCGCCGTCGACCATTCCGCTGCTCCCGGGACGGCGGCCGCGGACGGTGTGGTGACCGCCCCGATGGGCGGGAACCTGGTGAAGTGGCTGGCCGACGACGGCGCCGAAGTGGGTGCCGGACAACCGGTCGCTGTGCTTGAGGCGATGAAGATGGAAACGGTGGTTCCCGCCGCCGGGGCCGGCACGTTCAGCCGCGGACCGCAGGAGCCCGGCGCTGCCGTGGCGCGCGGAGAGGTCCTCGGAACGGTCGGTTAAGATTTAGGGTCGGAGATATTGGGGGAAAGGCTATGGATACGGTGTTGGACGGTACCAGGTTGGACGGCATGGCCGAGCACGCGCACACCACGGCGTGGGTGGCATCCGTGCTGCGCAACCGGATCGCGGCCGGTGAACTGACGCCCGGGTCCAAGCTCTCCGAGCAGTCGCTCTCTACTGCCCTTGGAGTCTCCCGGAACACCCTGCGGCAGGCCTTCACTACGCTGGCGAGCGAGTCGATCGTGCACCGCATCCCGAACCGTGGAGTGTTCGTGTCATCCCCGGGAGTGGACGAAGTCCGCGAAATCTACCGCGTCCGCCGCGCCATCGAGCCGGCAGCGGTGATGTGGAGCTCGCCCACGCCCGCCACCCTTGCCACCATGGAGGCCGTGGTGCAGCGCGCGCAGGCAGCCCGTGACGCCGGGTCGGTGGCGGAGATGGCCGATGCCAACCAGGCCTTCCACCGCGAAGTGGTGGGACTGACCGGAAGCCACACGTTGCAGTCCCTGATGGACCGGGTGCTCGCCGAGATGCGCCTGGTTTTCCATGCCATGTCCTCCGCACCGGACTTCCACAGCCACTACGTGGACCGCAACGTGCAGCTGGTCACGCGGCTGCGGGCCGGCGAGAACGAGAAGGCCGCCCAGGAGCTTCGGGAGTACCTGGACACGGCCGAGGCCGAGCTGCTGGGGCACCTGCTCTCCAGCGCAAGAGCCTAGGACCCTCTCTCACTTAAGGCGGCAAAATCCCGCACCCTCTCTCACTTACCGGCGGAAAGCCGGAAGTCCAAGTCCCCGGGTGAGAGAGGGTTTCGATAAAAGCGGCATTAAGTGAGAGAGGGTTTCGGGGAGAGGCGTCCTAGCTGGTGGCGCCGGATGCCACCACGCCAAGGCCGAGCGCGGCGATGATCCCGCTGCTGGCCCGTTCCACGATGGTGCTGACCTTGGGGCGCTTCAGCCACCGCATCGCCTTGAACGCCACCACGGCAACAACCGACAGATAGGCAAAGGCAATCAGCGCCACGACGACGCCGAGGATCAGGGACGTGCCCATCGTGTCGCCGCCGTGCGGGATGAACTGGGGCACCACGGCGAGGTAGAACAGGCCGACCTTGGGGTTGAGCAGTGTTGACAATGCCCCCGCCCCCAGTGCGGAGAGCCTGCTGTAAGGAAGCGGGGTGTCCCCTCCTTCTCCGGCAAGTCCGGTCTTGGCGGCCTTAGCGGCCCGCCGGGACTTAATGAAGGAGGAAACCCCGAGGTACACCAGATAGAGGCCGCCCGCGATCTTGAGCCAGCGGAAGAGTTCCGCGGACTGCTCCAGGAGCGCAGCCAGGCCCACGCCAACCAGGGCGGCCCAGACTATCGCGGCACCCGCCGAGCCGGCCGCTGCCGCAACGCCGGCACTGGGCCGGTTCAATGCAATTCGCAGCACCAGGAACGTGTCCGGCCCGGGCGTCAGGGACAGAACGAGGCACAGCCCCGCGAAGGCAATCAGGGAAGCGATAGTCACGCCCCCGATTATGCAGCACGGACGCCGGTCCGCGCGCCTTCAGGGGATCAGGTACTCGCTGTCCCGGGCGTCCGTGATGAGCATGTGCCCCGGGGCGTGGCCGATGGCCAGCGGCGGCCGCGACTGCATCACCGCGGCCTGGGGCGTCACACCGCATGCCCAGAACACGGGGATGTGTCCGGCGGGAATCTGCACTGCGTCGCCAAAGTGGGGGCGGGACAGGTCCGTAATGCCCAGCTCCTCGGGGTTTCCCACATGCACCGGCGCGCCGTGGACCGCCGGGTAGCGTGAGGTGATCCGGACCGCATCCGCCACCTGGGCAGCGGGGACCGGACGCATGGAGACCACCATTGGCCCGGACATCGAACCGGCCGGGGCGCACTCCCGGTTGGTGCGGTACATAGGCACGTTAACACCCTGGTCGATGTGCGCAATGGAGATCCCGCCGTCCTGCAGGGCGGCTTCGAAGGTGAACGAGCATCCGATCAGGAAGGTCACCAGGTCATCGCGCCAGTGCTCCAGGATGTCTGTGGGTTCGTCCACCTTTTCGCCGTCCCGGTACACCGTGTACTTGGGCACGTCCGTACGGATGTCCCCTCCGGCCAGGAGCGGCCCGCTGGTTTGCCCGGGTTCGAGCACCCCCAGGATGGGGCAGGGCTTGGGGTTGCGCTGGGCGAAAAGCAGGAAGTCGAAGGCATGTTCACGCGGGAGGGCCAGGACGTTCGCCTGGGCAAACCCCCGGGACCAGCCTGCGGTGGGTTCCACCAGCCCGCCGCGGAACGCTTCGCGCGCCGCGGCGGGTTGTGCTGTTGCGCGGTGCATCATGCCCACAGCTTGGCGAGGCCCATGACCGAGTTCCAGCCGAGAAACAGGGTCAGCAGCCAGGTCAGGACGCCGACGATGAGCAGCCACTTGGGGTAGGCATAGCCGTGCATGAGGTCGCGGCGGCGCCAGGCCACCCAGAGCAGGACGGCGAAGCCCACCGGGAGGATCAGGCCGTTGAAGGCGCCGGCGAAGATCAGCAGCTGCTGCGGGGCCTGGCCAAGGAACATGTAAATGATGGCGCAGCCGGCAATGAACGCGACCGTGATGAGGTTGCGCTTGCGCTCCGGGGTCCTGGAGGAGGTGATGAATGAAACGGAAGTGAACGCAGCGCCGATGACGGAGGTGATGGCGGCGGCCCAGAGGACCACTCCGAACATCCTCATTCCTATCTCACCAGCGGCTGCGCCGAAGGCTTCTGCCGCCATGTTGTTGCTGGAAAGCACGGTACCGCCGGCCACCACGCCCAGAATGGCAAGGAAGAGCAGGACGCGCATGAGGCCGGTGACCAGAATGCCCAGTACGGAGCTGCGGGTGATTTCCTTGACGTGCTCGATGCCGGTGGCGCCGGAGTCCAGCATGCGGTGCGCGCCGGCGTAAGTGATGTAGCCGCCTACGGTGCCGCCCACCAGCGTGGTGATGATCAGGAAGTCAACGGTTTCGGGAAGGAACGTGTTCTTCAGCGCTTCGCCCACAGGAGGCGCGGCAACGATGGCCACGTAGATCATCAGCAGGATCATGAGCGCGCCCAGCATCACCACAACGCGGTCCAGGGCCATGCCCGCCTTCTTGCTGAGGAAGATCAGGATGGCCACCAGCGCGGAGGCGATGCCGCCTACCTTGGGGTCCACGCCCATCATCGCATTGACGCCCAGACCCGTACCGGCGATGTTGCCGATGTTGAAGACCACGCCGCCCAGGAAGACGAGGCCGGCGAGGAACCAGCCGACGCCGGGAATCACCTTGTTGCCGAGCTCCTGCGCCCGGAGGCCTGTGACACCGATGACGCGCCAGACGTTCATCTGGACGGCGATGTCAATGAGGATCGAGGCCAGGATCGCGAACGCGAAGGCCGCGCCGATCTGTGCCGTGAAGACCGTGGTCTGCGTGATGAAGCCCGGCCCGATGGCGCTGGTGGCCATGAGGAACATGGCCCCGAGGAGAGCCGTTCGCCGGGCTGAGGAGCTCAGGTTCAGTTTTGTGCCGGTGTCTGCCATGGGTCCGTCCGTTACTTTGGGTGACTGGTGTCACAATGGTCGTCTTGAGAGACGATACAGGTTGTTGAACAATCTGCGCAAGATATTGTTCAACAACTATTTTGTCCAGTCACGCTTCGGGCCCCGCATAATCCGCCCTCCGGCGCAGGCCCGGGCGGCTGCCCGGCCTGCGCCGGATGCGGCGGAGGCCCGGGCTACGAAGGAGACCCGCCCGGGTGGTCCCCGGGCTTGTGGGTTGCACCGCGCAGATTTTCCTGAACCTTGCCGAACAGATCCTTGATGGTCGATTCGGCATTGGTTATCACGTCCACCTGCAGGTACACGTCGTGGCCTACGGGGAGGTCATATTCATCCTTCAGGTGCGTGCCGCCGGCCACCCCGTCCAGGGACAGGTACACCATGGCCTCGGTCCGCGCGATTCCTGCGATCCGGCCAAAAACGACTGTGAACTCGTTCGGCTGGAAACTGACCGTCTGGCCGATGTGGCTGCGGTCCAGCTCCCCTGCGGCCACGGCCCGTTCTGACTGGCTTCCGGTGTAGTTCATGAACTTCTCCTTGCGATCGCCTGGCAGTTACCGTGGCAGTCTAACGCCGACGCCGATACAGGAGCACCGATGACTGCCGAGCGCTTCCCCGCAGCACAGCCCAACCGGCTCGCCGGCGTCCTGGGCATCGGGCTTCCAGTGGTGCTGGGGCCGTTCGGCGGCGTCTCCTCCGTCCGCCTCACCGCTGCCGTGAGCGACGGCGGCGGGCTGGGCTCCTTTGGCCTCTACGGGTATGACGGGGATGCCATCCGTCGCACGGCAGCCGAACTTCGGGCAGCCACCGGCCGGCCGTTCGCGCTGAACCTGTGGATCCCCACAGGCTCCGAAACCACGTCCCTGCCCCGGGCGGGCTTCGACCGCTACGCCGCCGCGCTGAAGCCGTTTTTTGATGAGCTTGGCCTCCCGTTGCCGCAGCCGCCGGCCCGCTTCATGGCCGACTACGCCGAACAGGTGGAGGCCACGCTGGAAGCCCGTCCCGCCGTCGTCAGCTTTGTTTTTGGCGTCCCCTCCCCCGAGGTGGTGGAGGCCGCCCACCGGCAGGGAACCAGGATTGTAGGCACAGCCACCACCGTGGCCGAAGCGGTGGCACTGGAGGCCGGCGGCGTGGACGCAGTGGTGGCAAGCGGGGCGGAATCCGGCGGGCACCGGGTCTCCTTCCTGGCCCCGGCCGAGGAGTCGCTGGTGGGCACCTTCGCGCTGGTGCCGCAGATCGCGGACGCCATCCGCATTCCGGTGATCGCGGCCGGAGGCGTCGGGGACCGCCGGGGTGTGGCCGCCGCTTTGGCATTAGGGGCCGACGGCGTGCAGGTGGGTACCGCTTTCCTGGCCACTTCGGAGTCGGCTGCTGTTCCCGCCTACCGCGACATGCTGCACAGCCCCGCCGCCGCGCACACGGTCCTCACGCGTGCCCTCAGCGGACGGCTGGCGCGCGGCATTCCCAACCGCGTGACCCGCAGCATCGCAGGGGACCAGATCGCCCCGTTCCCGGTTCAGAACTGGCTCACCGGACGGTTCCGGCCCGAGGCGGCCGCCCAGGGGAACACGGACCTGATGTCCCTGTGGGCGGGCCAGGCCGCGCCCCTTGTCCGGTACCGGAGCGCCGCCGACGTGCTGGCCGAACTCGTGGCGGGGCTCCCCGAGCACATCCGCCGGTAAGATTCAGGGCGGACCCCAGCAGCACACCCCGTGGAAGGAGCCGCCATGCGCACGTCGCCGCGGACCCCGTTCCACGCCCTGCGCGCTGCGTCGTTCGCCACCGCCACAGTCACCCTGGCAGCCGGGGCGCACCTGGCCGGCGGCGGCGGCCTTCCCCCGGCTGGAATCCTGCTGGCCCTCCTTGCCCTGACGGTCCTTTCCTGCACCGTCGCCACGCGCCTTCGGCTGGGCCTGCCCGCCATCGGAGCCCTCCTGACCGGCGGGCAGCTTGCCCTGCACGAGGCACTCACCCTCTTCAGCGCTACACCCGCCGCGCCTGCCGTGGCGCCACCGCCGGCGGGGGCGCACGCCCACGATACCGGCACCCTGGACGTGCCCATCGCCGCATTGGCCCACGTGGCCTCCCATGTGAGCCCCGCCGATCCCGCGGCTGCCCCTGTCATGCTGGCCGCCCACGCGCTGGCCACCCTCGGCTGCGCGCTTCTGCTCGCCCAGGGTGAGAACGCCCTCTGGCACCTGGCCGCGTGGCTGCGGCCGCTCGCGGAACTGCCGAGGGCCGCCGTCGTGCGCCCCGGCCCAAAGGCTCCCGCCGTAATCCCGTCCGCTGCGGGCCCCCTGCGTCCCTGGCGCAACCTTCGGCAGGACAGCCGGCGCGGCCCGCCTTCCGCCGCCGTGCTTTCCGCCTGACCCGCACTGCTTTCGTGCCGGTCCGAACATCCTTTACTTTTGCGCGCCCCGATGCGGCGCGCACCCGAAAGGCAAACCCATGCATAACACCTTCCTTCGCCGTACCCTGTCCGCCGCTGCAGCAACCGGCGGCGCCGCACTGCTTCTCTTCGCTTCCGCGGCCGGCGCCTCCGCCCACGTAGGCGTCACTCCCGACAAAACCGACGCCGGTTCCTACGCCCTGCTCACCTTCGGCATTCCGCACGGCTGCGACGGATCGGCCACCACTAAAATGGCCATCACTCTGCCGCAGGAGCTGAACGACGCCCAGCCCACCGTTAACCCCAACTGGACCGTCGAGAAGGTGACGGAACAGTTGGCGGAACCGCGCAAACTCGCGGACGGCTCGTCCATCACGCAGCGCACCAGCCAGATTGTCTACACCGCCAAGACCCCGCTACCGCACGAGCTCCGCGACGCGCTGGTGCTGTCCGTCAAGCTCCCCGAGAGCGCCGGGATGACGCTGTATTTCCCCACGCTCCAGACCTGCGAAACAGGCCAGACCGACTGGTCGCAGATCGCCAAGGACGGCGAGGACCCCCACTCGCTCGCTGCCCCGGCGCCTGCGGTCACCCTTACGGCCTCCGTCGCGCACAACGCGGACGAACACGGCGTGGCACCGGAAGAACAGCGGACGACGGCGGCGGACAGCGGGGCCTCTGCGCGCAGCTGGGCGGGACTCGCCGCAGGTGCGGGCGGGCTGGCGCTCGGCGGCGCGGCGCTGCTGCGCACCCGGAACCGCGCTACGGATAAGTAACCGGGATTGGTGACCGCTGGCGGAGGTCCCGGGCGAGGCCCGGTTCATCACGATCCGGGCATCAAATGGGCCTCCGCCACGCGGCATCGTTGACGCGGGCAACGGGTGGCGCAAAGGTGGTGCCATGAGGTCTCAGCGAAATTCATCCCGTTTAGTCATGGCTACGGCGGTTGCAGCGGCGGCTCTGGTATTGGCCGGGTGCGGGCCCAGCCAGCCACAGCAGTCCGCCACCAGCCCGGGCACCGGCTCCGCCAGCCCCGCTCCGAACGGCACGGACTCAGCCAGCCCCAGCGGCAGTGCCACGCCGGACGCGTCGGGGGCACCGTCGTCGACCGCGGCGGGTTCGCCTGCCCTGTGTAAGGCGGCGGGACTTTCCGCTGCTACGGACGCCACCGGCGGCGGAGCTGCCGGCAGCGTTTACATGAAACTGATGCTCACCAACAAGGGCACCGAACCGTGCCTCCTGCGCGGCTTCCCGGGAGTGTCCCTCGTGGCCGACGCCACCGGCGCACCCATCGGCGCTCCGGCCAGCCGCGACAACACCGCGGCCCCCGTGGATGTGCTCCTGGCCCCGGGCAAGAGCGGCACGGCGGTGCTCCGCTACACGCAGGCCCGGAACTACATGGAATGCAAGCTGGCGGACGCCGCGGGCTACCGAATCTACCCCCCGGAGGACAAGGGCTCCCTGTTCCTTGCCCAGCCCACTAAGGCGTGCACCAACACCGACATCACGCTGCTGAGCGTGGGGGCGTTCCAGCCCAGCTGACGGCACGCTCGCTACCGTAGGGATCGTTCCACCGCACAACCGTTCCACCGCACAACAAAGGCGGCCCGGCTGAATGCCGGGCC
Organism: Pseudarthrobacter sp. NPDC092439; assembly: GCF_044754945.1. NCBI lineage: Bacteria > Bacillati > Actinomycetota > Actinomycetes > Micrococcales > Micrococcaceae > Pseudarthrobacter > Pseudarthrobacter sp. NPDC092439. The sequence goes on along the minus strand of NZ_JBIVQB010000006.1, from coordinate 157,755 downwards.
GCCCTGGTTTATGGTGTCTGCCGTTAGTGGGCCGTGGTGGTGCGGCGGGTGTGGGCGGTGCCGCGGGACAGGGCCACACCCAGTCCGATCATGGCGACGCCCAGGACGAAGTGCAGCCAGTTGTCCGCCGTGTTGACGGGGACGAAGTTGGCGGCGGTGTCGTGCCCGATCAGCAGCCCGTAGAGCCACAGGACCAGGTAGATGGCTCCGCCCCACACCAGGTAGTTCCGTGACTGCGCCGCGGTGCGTGCCATTCCGATCCCGGCTGCGCCGAACAGCAGGTGCACGATGTTATGCAGCACGGAAACCTGGAAGATGCCCAGCAGCAGCGCCTCCGAGCCGTGGCCGGCGAAGCCGAGTGCGCTGTAGTTGGTGGTGATTCCCGGGATGAACCCCAGGACGCCCACCAGGAGGAAAACCGCCCCCACGGCGAGCGCTGCTTTTTGGATGGTGGTCCGGCCCACGGTGCTGCCGTCCGAGCTGATGCTTGTCATGACTTCTCCTGGTGTCTGTCGAAACGTACACAAGATGCCCGCCGGGCTGGGCCTGGCCATAGACTTAAACCCGGACACCCTAAGTATACTTAGTAAATCCCGCGCGGATAAGGATGGCTCCATAACGGACCCATCACAAAACCGGCCCCGGCCAGGGCCTTCACCACGGAGGCAGGCAGCTGACATGACATCACTTTGGTTGGACCGTCCCGATACCTCTGTTCCTGATCCGTTCAAGCCGGGCTCCCGGTACCACACCGTCGTGGCCGGCGCGGGGCTTACCGGCCTGGTCACCGCGCTCCTGCTGGCACGGTCGGGGCAGGATGTGCTGGTGGTGGAGGCGCGGCACCCTGGCGCGGTGACCACGGGAAACACCACCGCCAAGGTCACCCTGCTGCAGGGCACGGTCCTGGCGCAGCTGGCACGGCAGTATCCCCGGCACCAGGTCCAGGCGTACGTTGACGCCAACCGCGAGGGGCAGGCATGGCTGCTGCGCTACCTGGAGGAGCACAACGTTCCGTTCCAGCGCCGGGACGCCTACACCTATGCCACCACGCCGGCTGCCACGGAAAAGCTCCGCGAAGAGGTCAGCGCGGCCACCACCGCGGGCCTGGACGTCGAATACGTGCGTGATGCCGGCCTGCCCTTCCCGGTCCACGGCGCCGCACGCCTTTCCGGACAGGCGCAGATCCACCCGATGGAGGTCCTGGACGCGCTGATTGCGGACCTCCGCAGCCGCGGCGGCTCGATCGCAACGGGTGTCCGGTTGCGGGACGTCACCGGCAGCGGGCCCTGCACGGTGGAGACGGACCGGGGCAGCGTCACCGCGGACCAGGTGGTGCTGGCCACCGGCACGCCCGTGCTGGACCGGGGACTGTACTTCGCCAAGCTGAAGCCGCACCGCTCCTACGCGGCGGCCCTCCAGCTCCCCGACGGCCAGGAGCCGCCTCCGGGGATGTACATTTCCGTGGAACAGCCCACCCATTCACTCCGGGACTACGGGTCCGACGGCGGGCGCCTCCTCCTGGTGGGCGGCCACGGGCATCCCGTGGGCCGGACCCCGTCCGAAAAAGCGCATCTGGAAGGTCTACTCGCGTGGGCCGGCCAGCACTATCCCGGCGCCGTGCCAACGCACACCTGGTCGGCGCAGGATTACCAGCCCACCAACCTCATGCCGTTCTTCGGCAAGCTCCCCCGAGGCCGCGGCCACGTGTACTTCGGCACCGGCTACAACAAGTGGGGCATGACCAACGCCGTTGCCGCAGCCCTGGGAATTTCGGCGGACATCCTGGGCGGCCAGGTCCCGTGGGCGGACACCATCCACCACCGGGTCACGTCGCCGTCCGGGGCGCTGTCCGCCGTGGGCCTGAACGCCGGCGTGGCCGCCCGGCTGGCCACGGACTGGGGCAAGGCGGCTGGCCGGAAGCTGCGCAGGGAAGCGCCGCCGGCGGCGGCACCGGCTGTCCCTGCGGAGGGGACGGGAACGGTCGACGGCGGAAGCGGACGTCCCGTGGCCGTCTCCACCGTGGACGGGACCACCTGCCGGCTCTCCGCAGTGTGCACACACCTGGGCGGGATCGTGCACTGGAACGACAGCGAGAAGACCTGGGACTGCCCGTTGCACGGCTCCCGGTTCAGCAGCGACGGAACGCTCCTCGAAGGACCGGCTACCCGGAACCTGCCGGGAGCCGACAAGGGGTGAGGCCTGGCTGTCGGCGGGGTGGGGCATGATGGAGGCATGAACCCGGAACGGCCGCCTGCTCCCGGCGCTGATGCTCCCATGGGGCAGTTCAGCCGCCCCACGAGGGAGTGGTTCCTGGGTGCGTTCAGTGGGCCCACGCCCGCGCAGGCCGGGGCATGGAACGCCATTTCATCCGGTTCGCACGCGCTGGTGGTTGCCCCGACGGGGTCGGGCAAGACGCTGGCCGCGTTCCTGTGGGCGCTGGACCAGCTGATCAGTTCCGCCGCACCCGCCCCTGTCCCCGCTGAAGTACCCAAAGGCAAACGCGCCCGCGCTCCCAAGCGAAAGACCCGCGTCCTCTACATCTCCCCGCTGAAGGCGCTGGGCGTGGACGTGGAGCGAAACCTTCGCTCCCCGCTGATCGGCATCACCCAGACGGCCAAGCGGCTGGACCTGCCGGCGCCGCTGGTCAGCGTCGGGGTGCGGTCCGGGGATACCACTACGGCGGACCGGCGGGCGCTGTTGAGCAACCCACCGGATATCCTGATCACCACGCCCGAGTCGCTGTTCCTCATGCTTACCTCCAGGGCGCGCGACACCCTCACCGAGGTGGACACGGTGATCATCGACGAAGTCCACGCCGTGGCCGGGACCAAGCGCGGGGCGCACCTGGCCGTGTCGCTTGAGCGGCTGGACGCGCTGCTGCCCAAACCGGCGCAGCGGATCGGGCTTTCGGCCACCGTGGAGCCGCGGGACCTTGTGGCGCAGTTCCTGGCCGGGACTGCGCCCGTGGAGATCGTGGCGCCTCCGGCCAAAAAGAACTGGGACCTTACGGTGTCCGTGCCGGTGGAGGACATGACGGACCTGCAGGGCGCGGCGGGCGCGTTCGACTCCGGCCCCGCGTCCGGGCTCCAGCCGCAGGCGTCCATCTGGCCGCATGTGGAGGAAAAGATCGTGGACCTGGTGCTGGCCAACCAGTCCACCATCGTCTTCGCCAACTCCCGCCGCCTGTCCGAACGGCTCACGGCGCGGCTGAATGAGATCTACGCCGAACGCCAGCTCGTCGCCGCGGGCGGCGGCTGGGACACACCTGGGCTGGGTACGGACGCAGCTGCGCCTGGGACGGCCGCGGCCTGGGGAGACGCGCCGCCGGGGGCGCCGCCGTCGGGCATTCCTGCCTCAACCGCCACCCCCGCGCACATGATGGCCCAGGCCGGAAGCTCCGCCGGGGCGGATCCGGTACTGGCCCGCGCCCACCACGGCTCCGTATCCAAGGACCAGCGGGCGCTGATCGAGGACGACCTGAAGTCGGGCCGGCTGCGCTGCGTGGTGGCCACCTCATCCCTGGAACTGGGCATCGACATGGGCGCGGTGGACCTGGTGGTGCAGGTGGAATCACCGCCGTCGGTGGCCAGCGGGCTGCAGCGGGTGGGCCGTGCCGGCCACCAGGTGGGCGAAGTGTCCCAGGGCGTCCTGTTTCCCAAGCACCGAGCGGATCTGGTGCACACCGCCATCACGGTGGAGCGGATGCTGGACGGAAAGATCGAGCGGCTCAGCATCCCGGCCAATCCGCTGGACATCCTGGCCCAGCAGACCGTGGCCGCCACCGCGCTTGGCAGCATCGATGTGGAGGAATGGTTCAGCACGGTCCGCCGCTCCGCCCCCTTCGCTTCGCTCCCCCGTTCGGCGTTCGAGGCCACCCTTGACCTGCTGGCGGGGCGGTACCCGTCAGACGAATTCGCCGAGCTGCGGCCGCGGATCATCTGGGACCGCAACGCCGGCACCATCGAGGGCCGGCCGGGGGCTCAGCGGTTGGCCGTCACCTCAGGCGGAACAATCCCGGACCGCGGGCTCTTTGGGGTGTACATCATCGGCACCGAAGTGGAGGGCTCCGCAGCACCTGCGGAGGACGGCAAGCCGGCCCGCGCACCCAAGGGCGGCCGGCGCGTGGGCGAGCTGGACGAGGAGATGGTCTACGAATCGCGTGTGGGCGATGTCTTCGCGCTGGGCGCCACGAGCTGGAAGATCGAGGACATCACCCATGACCGGGTCCTGGTCTCCCCCGCGTTCGGTCAGCCTGGCAAGCTGCCGTTCTGGAAGGGCGACTCACTGGGGCGGCCGGTGGACCTGGGACGCGCCCTGGGAGCGTTCGTGCGGGAGCTTTCAGCGTCCGACGCCGGCCCTGCCGCCGAACGCTGCAAGGCCAGCGGGCTGGACGACTTCGCTGCGAACAACCTCATCCAGTACCTCAGCGAGCAGAAGCAAGCCACCGAGGTGGTCCCCAGTGACACCACGCTGGTGGTGGAGCGCTTCCATGACGAACTCGGCGACTGGCGCGTGATCCTGCACAGCCCCTTCGGCATGCCGGTGCACGCGCCGTGGGCGTTGGCTGTGGGGCAGCGGCTGCACCAGCGGTACGGGCTGGACGGCTCCGCCATGGCCGCGGACGACGGCATCGTTCTTCGCGTTCCCATGATGGAGGACGAACCGCCCGGTGCGGAGCTGTTCCTGTTCGATCCGGAGGAGCTGGAGCAGATAGTCACAGCCGAGGTGGGCGGCAGCGCCCTGTTCGCGTCCCGCTTCCGGGAATGCGCCGCGCGCGCCCTGCTGCTGCCCAGGCAGACCCCCGGAAAACGGCAGCCGCTGTGGCAGCAGAGGCAGCGTTCCGCACAGTTGCTGGACGTGGCCCGGAAATACCCCACGTTCCCCATCGTGCTGGAGACGGTGCGCGAGTGCCTTCAGGATGTGTACGACCTCCCGGCGCTGAAGGACATTGCCGCGTCGGTGGAGCGCCGGGAGCTGCGCATCCTGGAGACCACGACGCAGCAGCCCTCGCCCTTCGCCAAGTCCCTGCTGTTCGGGTACGTGGCCCAGTTCCTCTATGAGGGCGATTCCCCGCTCGCCGAGCGCCGGGCTGCCGCCCTCGCCCTGGATTCGACGCTGCTCAACGAGTTGCTGGGCCGGGTTGAGCTGCGCGAACTGCTTGATGAGAAGGTCATCGAGGCTACCGAGCGCGAGCTGCAGCGGCTGGTCCCGGACCGCCGCGCCCGGGGACTGGAAGGCGTAGCTGACCTGCTGCGGCTGCTGGGGCCGTTGACACCGCAAGAAACGGCCGAGCGGCTGCAGGGGCCGGACGGGGTTTCGGCTGCTGACGGGGCCTCCGATGCCGGCGCCGAAACTGGATTGCCTGCCGACGACGCCGATGCCGGCAACGCGGTGGGCGCGCCTGCCGTGCCGGGCGCCTCAGCAGCCGAGGCCGCCGCGCACCTGGTGGCGCTGCAGCGGGCCAACCGGGCCATCCGGGTGACGATCGGCGGAGTGGAGCGGTTCGCCGCTGTGGAGGATGCCGCCCGGCTGCGTGACGCTATAGGCGTGCCGCTGCCCATGGGCGTTCCCTTGGCGTTCATCGAGCCCGTGGCCGATCCGCTCGGCGACCTCGTGTCCCGCTACGCCCGCACGCACGGGCCTTTCACGGCCGCCGAGGCCGCGGACAGGCTGGGGCTTGGTGTCGCCGTCGTGGAAACCGCGCTCAAACGCCTCGCGGCGGACGGCCGCGTGGTGGAGGGCGAGTTCCGCCCCCACGCCACGCCGCCCGACACCGCATCCGCGGACGCACATGAAGCTGCTCCGCAGCCGACGGCCCACCCGGCCGGCAGCGAATGGTGTGATGCCGAGGTCCTCCGCAAGCTCCGGCGTCGTTCGCTTGCTGCGCTGCGTGCCGAGGTTGAGCCGGTGGATGCGTCCGCATACGGCCGGTTCCTGCCCGCGTGGCAGCACGTCCGCACACCCGGCAGCGGCCGCGGACAGCCGTCCCTGCGGGGGCTGGACGGGATCGTCACCGCCATCGACCAGCTGTCCGGCGTGCCCATCCCGGCGTCCGCATGGGAGCCGCTCGTGCTGGCCAGCCGGGTGTCCAACTACCAGCCGGCCATGCTGGATGAGCTCATGGCGGCGGGCGAGGTGGTGTGGTCGGGGGTAGGTCCGCTGCCAGGCAACGACGGCTGGATCAGCCTCCACCTGGCAGATTCGGCGGAACTGACCCTGAACCCGTCGCCCGACTACGAACCCGGCGACGCCCAGCAGCGGATCCTGGACCATCTGCGGAACAACGGCGGCGGCTACTTCTTCCGGCAGCTGACCGACGTGGCCGGCGGCATGGACGCTGTGCTGGGCGACCAGGAAGTGGTTGCGGCGCTGTGGGACCTGGCTTGGGCCGGGCGGATCACCGGCGATACGTTCGCCCCGGTCCGGGCACTGATCGCCGGCGGGCACACCGCACACCGGCAGGTGGCCCGGGCGCCGCGGGCAAGGGCGCCGCGGCTCAGCAGGCTTGGCCGTTCGCACGGCACAGGTCTGCTGGGGTCCCCAGGGCTGAGCGGGGCTGCGGGATTGGGTTCCTCAGGGCTGGGCTCTTCCCGGTTGGGCGGCGCCGGAGCGGTGCCGTCCATGGCGGCGGGCCGCTGGTCGGCGCTGCCGCAGCCGGAACTGGACGCCACGATCCATGCGCGCGGTACGGCGGAACTGCTCCTGGACCGCTATGGAGTGGTCACCCGGGGCTCTGTCATGGCGGAGCAGATCCTAGGCGGCTTCGGCCTCATGTATAAAGTGCTGGCGCGGCTCGAGGAGGCCGGGCGGTGCCGCCGCGGCTACTTCATCGAACACCTGGGGGCAGCCCAGTTCGCCGTGCCCGCCACGGTGGACCGGTTGCGCTCCTACTCCGAGGACACCCAGCTGGCCAAGGCGGAGCCGGTTGCACTGGCACTGGCCGCGACGGACCCCGCCAACCCCTACGGCGCAGCGCTCCCCTGGCCTGCTTTGCATGACGACGCCGGCACCGGACACCGGCCCGGACGGAAGGCAGGAGCGCTGGTGGTCCTGGTGGACGGTGCCCTGTCGCTGTACGTGGAGCGCGGCGGCAAGACGCTCCTGGCCTTCAGCGATGACGACGCCGTCCTGGCCGCCGCGGCCGCGGCCTTGGCCGGAGTCGTGACCCGGGGTGCCGTGGACAAGCTGATCATGGAGAAGGTCAACGGCCACGGGATCCTTGATACCCCGGTCGCGGCGGCGCTCACCGCGGCCGGCGCCTACTCCACGCCGAAGGGGCTGAGGATCCGTGCCTGAAGGCGATTCCGTCTGGCGCGCGGCCCGGCAGCTGCACGAAGCCCTGGCCGGGCAGACGCTCCTGGCCTCCGACTTCCGGGTGCCGCGGTTCGCCACACTGAACCTGGCCGGCTGGACCGTGGCCGAGGTGGTGCCTCGCGGCAAGCACCTGCTCATGCGCGTCGCGGGTCCGGGCGGCAAACGGCTCACCATCCATTCCCACCTGAAGATGGAAGGGACCTGGCAGGTCTATCCGCCCCGCGGCCGGTGGCGCAAACCCGGCCACACGGCCCGGTGCGTGCTGCGGACGGCGGCTGCGGACGCCGTCGGATTTTCCCTGGGGCTGCTGGAGGTGGTGGCCACGGACCAGGAGGACGCGGTGGTGGGGTTCCTGGGGCCGGACCTGCTGGGCCCGGACTGGGACGTGGACGAGGCCGAACGCCGGATCCGTGCCGCGCCGGACGTTCCCGTGGGCGTGGCCCTGCTTGATCAGCGGAACCTGGCCGGCATCGGAAACATCTACCGGTGCGAAGCGTGTTTCCTGTCCGGAGTCCATCCCGCTGTTCCCGTCTCGGCGGTCGCCGATCTGCGGACCATCATGACGGATGCCAAGCAGCTCCTGGAGGTGAACCTCGGGCCTGGCCGGCGCGTCACCGTGCTCAACGCCCGCGGGCTGCCTGTGGGCCGAATGGCCGGACGGCCCGGCTACTGGGTCTACGGCCGCGAACACCGGCCCTGCCTCAAGTGCGGATCGCCCATCCGCCGCGGGCTGCTGGGAAAGCCCAACGGCGACGAGGAACGCGACATCTACTTCTGCCCGCATTGCCAGCCCGCCCCTGCCTGAAGCCACGCCCTGCTCACCTGGATTTGGCCCCCGACGCGTCCTGCCGGCCGAACCAGCGGGCCGCCGTCGTGGGTTCTTCGCTGGCGGGGCTGCCTGGAACCGCTGCCGCCCCGGGCACCATAAACCGGGGCAGAAGGAGATGGACCAGGGGGCCGATGGCAAGTGCATAAACCACGGTGCCCACACCCACCGAACCGCCCAGTACCCAGCCGATGGCCAGGACAGTGACCTCGATCAGGGTACGGCACAGCCGGATGGACCGCCCGGTGCGCCGGGCCAGACCGGTCATGAGTCCGTCGCGGGGCCCCGGGCCGAAGCGGGCGCCGATGTAGCACGCGGAGGCCACGCCGTTCAGCAGCACGGCACCGCCCATCATCGCGAACTGGCCGGCGACGTGCGTCACGTCCGGAATCACCGCCAGGCCCAGATCTGCGAAGAGCCCTACCAGGACCGCGTTGCAGAGGGTCCCGAAGCCCGGCCGCTGCCGGAGCGGAATCCAGAGCAGCAGCACGACGAAACTGGTAATGACCACTACGGTGCCGATGCTCAGCACTGTCCGGTTGGCTACGCCCTGGTGGAAGACGTCCCACGGGTCCAGGCCGAGTCCTGCGCGGATCAGCATCGCCAGGGACACCCCGTACAGGGCGAGGCCGATGAGGAGCTGGACGAGTCTGCGGGTCATCACACCACCTTGCCACGGAATCGTCCCGACCTCCGCGGCTTCGTCCCGGCTCCGCTGCGGAGATTAAGCGTAGACCTGCTCCAGGAACTGGCCCCATGCCTTGGCCGTGGTGTCCGGGTCACCGGAACCGCTGAAGTCGTGCACGGTCATTCCCACCGGGGCGCCCCACGCGCTGCGTCCGAAGAAGCGGTACATGGCGTCCTTGGTGCGGAGGCCCAGAAAGTGCTGGTTGGAGAAGTCCACCTCCGCCGAAAGCCGGCCCACGCCGTCCACCTCCACCTCCACCGTTGAGCCCTGCTGCGCCGACCCAAGGCCCAGCGCCCCGCGGAGCCGCTCGAAACCGTCCGGCGCCTGGGACGCGGCGGGAGCCTGGATGTCCGTGAAAACCACGGGCCGGCCGTCGAAATGCGCCAGGTACTGCCCCAGCGTGTGGAGGTAGAACGCGGTGTGGCGCGAGGCGCCGTCGTACTGTTCATCCCAGTTGTCCGCGAAGATGCCGCTATGGACGTAGTGCAGGCGGGCGCGGCCGCCGTCAAGCGGCTCGAGCACGTGCTCCAACTGGTTGAACCAGCCGTCCGGGCCCTCCATCCGGGAGACCAGATGGGTGGGATGCTCCTGGACTGTCTTCACGTCCGGCCACTGATCGGTGGGGAACATCCAGGCCGGGGTTCCGTTGGTTACAGCCTCCCACACCCGTTCCGGGGTGGCGGGAAGTTCGGTGTCCTGGACGATCTCGAAGCCGCGGTTGTCAGTCATTGTCCTGTTCCTTGCCTGTTTCGTGGTCGGTTGACTTGAGCGCGGGGTGCAGCGCGACCACCAGCCGGTGCCGCCTCCCTTTGGGTGTGTTGGGTCCGCCGGCGTGGTACTTGTCCACCAGCTGCGTGACCGCCACGCCAAGCTCCTCGGCGAAGGCGGCCCGGTCGGCGGCCGTGCGGAAGGTGATTTCGCCGTCGATCGCGAATGTCGCCAGCTTCTGCCTGGCTGCGGCCGCTCCGGCGATCAGCTTGCCTACTTCCTGCACCATCCGCCCGGCGAGTGCCAGCAGCCAGAAGGCGGAGAAGCGGTCCGAAAAGCGGTGCGGGTCCGGCGAGACCTCGGCCAGCGCCTGGGGCGAGATCAGGTATGACGCAGCAGTCGCCTGCAGCACCCGCTCCGTGACGTTGCCCTTGCGCCGCTCTTCCACCAGCTCCACCAGGCCATGCCGTTCCAGGGCTCTGAGGTGGTAGTTGACCTTCTGCCGGGGCAGTCCGGTCCTTACCGCGAGCTGCGTGGCCGAGCCCGGCTCGCCCAGTTCGTGCAGGATCCTGGTCCGGATGGGGTCCAGCGAGACCTCCGCGGCGGCGGGGTCTTCGATCACTGCGATGTCCAACATGGCTTAAGCATGCCGACCGACAACTTTTATTGTCAATAACTTTTTTATGATCGGCCGGGTCACCCTGAAGCCCACCAGACTCCCGCCCGGTAGACTGGGCCGGTGATGCAGTCCCCCCTTCCCGTGCGCGACGGCGTCAACGCCACACGCCTGCGCCTTCCGGAGGACGGGCCGTGGGACACCGCCATGGACTACATGATGCACCGGTGGGGGCACATCGATCCGCGAGGCATCGAGGACCGGTTCGATGCCGGCGAGATTGTTGGCGAGGGCGGCGTCCCGCTGGACCGGACCACCAGGCTCCAGGACCACACCTTCATCTGGTACTACCGCACGCTGCCGCCGGAAACCCGGATTCCCGTGGAGATCCACATCCTGCACCAGGACGACCACCTCCTCGTCGCGGACAAGCCGCACTTCCTTCCCACCACACCCGGCGGTACGTACATCCAGGAGTCGGCGCTGGTGCGGCTGCGGAACCAGCTTGATCTGCCGGATCTTATCCCCATGCACCGGCTGGACCGGATGACCGCCGGCGTCCTTCTCTTCTCCACCAACCCGAGGACGCGCGGCAAGTACCAGGTGCTCTTCGAGAAGCGGCAGGTGCAGAAGGAATACGAGTGCGTGTCCGCCGCCATACCCGCGCCCGCGTACCCCGCCGTCGACTTTCCAGTGGTGGTCCGCAACCGCATGACCAAGTCCCGCAGCTACCTCCTGGCCGAGGTGGTTGACGGCGAGCCCAATGCGGAGACCAGGATCGAGCAGCTTGAAACGTTCGACGCCGGCGCCCCGGCGGGTGCTCCGGGCACCACGGGCGGCGGCCGCCTCGCCAGGTACCGGCTGGAGCCGCACACCGGCAAAACCCACCAACTCCGGGTGCATATGGCATCGCTGGGGCTGGGCATCGTGAACGACGCGTTCTACCCGGACCTGCTGGACAAGGCCCCGGACGACTACTCCAAACCGCTCCAGCTCTTGGCGCGCGGCATCCGTTTCGTGGACCCGATCTCGGGCCGGCCCGTGGAGTACCGGAGCCGGCTGGAACTGAGCGAAGCAGCCCGGGCCGGCGCCTGATAGCTTGTCCGCATGGACTTCGGCAGCGCGGACAGCTGGGGCGCGGCGATCTATTTCTGGATCATCCCCGTTGTGCTCGGTGATGCCATTTTCCCGCCAGTCCCGTCCGAGATGGTGGTCATCACCGGCGGCGCGCTCTCCGCGGATGGCCGGGCCAACGTTTTCCTGGTGCTCCTGCTTGCCGCGCTGGCATCCTGGGTCGGCGACATGGTGGTGTTCCAGCTCTTCCGCCGCCGCCTCAGCCATGTCCTGGACCGCTGGCGCTGGGGCCGCCGGGTCCACCGCGGCATCCGCGAAGCCATCGCGAAAGCCGGCCGCACGTCCACCTACGGCACCATCATCGGGGCGCGGTTCATCCCCGGCGGCCGGCTGGCCACCTCAGCGGCGGCCGGTATCGCCAGCGTTTCAGTTCGCGGTTTCAGCCTCTGCGCCGGGCTTGGAGCAGTGCTGTGGGCCTGCTGGCTGGTGGGACTCGGCTACTTCACGGGATCGGCCACCGGGCTGCCGTTTTGGGCGAGTTCGCTCATCGGCGTCGCGCTGGGGCTCGTGGTGGGCGCGGCGGTCGGAGTCATCGCGACCAGGCGGCGCGGCAACCGTTCCCCCGTGGATGAACCGCCCGCCTGACCTCACACTGCGCCTGACCTCACACCGGCAGCCAGCGGCCCCGGCTGCGGCGGAGCACGGTGAGCGAGCCGGTCAAGGCAACACGTTCGACGGCGTCGCGCATCATGGCGCCCGACTCCACCGCCTGGCGGTTCTCACCGCTGTACCCGGTCGCCTCCACGAGGAACCGCAGGTTCAGCTGCGGCACGCCTCCGGCGATCTGGAGCTGGTGGGCTTCCACGTGATGGCGGGTTCCGAGCGCTTCGACGGCGGCGTCCATGACGGCCTCGGGCGGATTGCCGGGCCGCAAGCCGGTGATCTTCAGGCGGGCTTGGAACGAAGGCATGCCCTCCACCCTAGCCCGCCCAAACCCTCTCCCACTTAATACCCAAGATCCCCCAACCCTCTCTCACCTAATGCCCTTAACTCCCAAACGCTCTCCCACTTAATGCACTAGGTTCCCAAACGCTCTCTCAAATAAGTGCACAGGGCATGGTTTTACCGGGAGCACGGGTCTAGAATATGGCCGCGGTCTCATCGTTTCTACCCACTTTCAAGAAAGAAGAACGAACATGAGACGGACGCTAATTCGCCTGTTGGCTGCATTATCTGCAGGTCTGCTGGTATCAATGCTCACCATCAGCGGCGCGTCAGCCGCAGGCCAGAAGGACCTTGCACAGGTTCGGCAGGCTACCGCCCAGTACCACGATGTCAACGTCGCCATTGCAGCAGGCTACGTACCCGTAGGTGACTGTGTTCCAGGTATGGGTTACCACTACGTTAATTTCCAGCAGTTCGGCCAGTTGAACCCGCTGGTGCCGGATGCCTTCACGTATGCGGTTGACGAGGCAGGAGAACTCCGGCTGGTCGCTGCGGAATGGTTCAAGGTGGATGCGGACCAGGACCTGGCTACCGACAATGACCGGCCAAGTATGTTCGGGACGGCGTTCGATGGTCCCATGCCAGGACATGCTCCCGGCATGCCTATTCACTACGACCTCCACGCTTACCTGTGGCAGGGGAATCCTGACGGAGTCCTGGCGACTTTTAATTGGAACGTCGCTTGCCCCTAGCAGCCTAAGCCGGGCCCCGGGTGCTTAGCCGAGAGGCTGCGCCAAGACGCTCTCTCATTTGTTGCCCAAAATCCCCAAACCCTCTCTCACCTCCCGGGCGATAGCGCGGAGGGGTGAGAGAGGGTTTGGGTAAAACCGGCATTAGGTGAGAGAGCGTCACAGGAAGAGCGACGTTAAGTGAGAGAGCGTCGGGTTAGCCGGTGTTGCGCAGGCCGGCTGCCACCCCGTTCACGGTGATCAGCATGGCCCGCTGCAGGCGCTCATCAATCTCGCCGGCGCTGACGGTTCCCGCGGCTTCGGCATCATTCGCCCGGACGCGGCGGAGCAGTTCAACCTGCAGGTAGCTGATCGGGTCCAGGTACTGGTCGCGGATTTCGAGGGAACGCTTGAGGGTGGGCTGCGCGTCCAGGAGCAGGTTTTCGCCGGTGAGCTTCTGGATCTCGCTGACCGTGAGCTCGTACTCCTCGCGGATGGTGCGGAAGAGGTGGTGCAGTTCTTCCGGGACCAGGGTGGCCACGTAGTAACCGGCGATGTCCATGTCCGTCTTGGCCAGGGTCATCTCCACATTAGAGAGCACCGAGCGGAAGAAGTGCCAGTTCTCCATCATCTCAGCCAGTTGCCCGGAGTTCCCGGCCTCGCGTGCGGCCTTGAGCCCCGACCCCACACCGAACCATCCCGGCACGATCTGCCGGGACTGAGTCCAGCCGAAGACCCACGGAATGGCCCGCAGCCCGCCCAGCCCGGCACCGGAGTCGGGTCGCTTGGATGGCCGTGAGCCGATGTTCAGCGAACCCAGCTGCTCAACAGGGGTGGACGCCAGGAAGTAGGCAGGCAGGTCCGGGTGGTCGATCAGCTGGCGGTAGCGGTCGAACGCGGCATCGGAGATGACCTCCATGACGTGCCCGTAGCGTTCGCGCTGGTCCTCCGAGGTGCGCGGGTCCCGGTGCAGGGCAGACCCCTGCAGGACTGCGGCCAAGGAAAGTTCCAGGTTTTCGCGGGCCAGCTCCGGCAGGGAGTACTTGTCCGAGATGACCTCGCCCTGTTCGGTGAACTTGATTTCGCCCTCAAGGACGCCGTTGGGCTGGGCCATGATGGCGTCGTACGTGGGGCCGCCGCCGCGGCCCACGGAACCGCCGCGGCCGTGGAAGAGGCGAACCCGCACGCCATGCTTGGCGGCCACGTCCCGCAGCTTACGCTGGGTCTTGTGGATCTCCCACTGGCTGGTCATCACCCCGGACTCCTTGTTGGAATCCGAGTACCCCAGCATGATTTCCTGGATGTCCCCGCGCAGCCGGACGAGGTCGCGGTAGGACGGGTCGGACAGCAGCTGGTCGATGATTTCGGCGGAAGCGCGCAGTTCCTCAACGGTTTCCAGCAGCGGCGCGAAGCCGATCTTGGCGTACGGCTTCTCACCGAACAAATTGACCAGGCCTGCCTCGCGCGCCAGGACGGCTGCGGCCAGGACGTCGTCCGCACCGCGGGTCATCGAGATGATGTAGGTCTCTATGACATCGGGGCCGTAGGCGCGCAGGGCGCGACGGATCTCGCGGAAGACGTCGTACGTGCCGTCGGCGGCGCCGTCGAGCTTGATCGGGTGGCCGGAGAGGGGACGGCGGGAGGCGAGCTCGGAGCCGAGCACCTCGAAACGCTCCTCCCGGCTCAGCTCGGCGTAGCGCAGGCCGGGGCCGCCGAGGCGGTCCATCAGCTGCCCAACGGCGTCGTGGTGGTGGTCCGCGTGTTCGCGGATGTCCAGCGTGGCCAGGTGCAGGCCGAAGGAGGCGATGGCGCGGCGGGCGCGGGCCAGGGCACCGTCCGCCGCGAGGGTGGCCGAGTGGTTGCGGAGGGACAGTTCCAGCAGGTCGAGATCGGCCAGGAGCTCGTCCGTGCCACTGTAGTCCCGGCCGTGCTGGTGGTTGGAGTCTGCAGCCACCCGTTTGCCGGTGTTGATCAGCTTGGCTTTGATACAGGTGAGCTTCAGCCGGTAGGGCTCCTGCGCGTTGAGCTCAAGAACGCGCTTGTCCAGGCCCGGCAGCTTCTTCAGGTCCTCCTCGATCGAGTCCAGGAGCTGCTGGTCTGCGCCGGCCAGGGCCGTGGAGTTGGACAGGATGGAGATCAGTTCATCGATCATGCCGATGCTGATCCGCACCGCGTTCTGGTTTTGGATCTGCAGGATTTCCCGGGTGACCGCCGCGGTGACATTCGGGTTGCCGTCGCGGTCCCCGCCGATCCAGGACCCGAACCGGATGGGCGCGTCATGGGAGGGCATGCTGACGCCGTGTTCGCCCAGGAGCCCGGAGAAGTCCGTCAGGATCTCCGGCATGGTGTCGGTGAGGATGCCGCTGAGGTAGTAGATGGCGTTGCGGGCCTCGTCCACGGGCGTGGGGCGGACCTGCCGGAGTTCGTCCGTCTGCCACATTTGGTCGATGATCTCGGCCAGCTGGCGGTCCTGGCGGCGGCGGGCCGTGGTTCCCTCGGCCGTGGGCTGCGCCAGAACATCCGAGAGCTTGCGAATCTTGTCCAGCACCGAGCGTCGGGACGCCTCGGTAGGGTGGGCGGTGAAGATGGGGCGGACGTCCAGCCCGTCCACCACTTCCTGGAGCACTCCGGCGCCGGCCTTGTCCGCGATGTCCGCCACGGCCTTGGCAAGCCAGCCGTCCTTTTCGGCGCGGGTGCGCAGCCCGCGCACCCGGTGGACCTGCTCGGCAGCGTTGGCGAGGTGGAAGTAGAAGGCAAAAGCGCGCACCAGGTCGGTCGCCTGCTCGATCGGCAGGGAACCGAGGAGCTCGCGGACCTGGGCAACGACGTCGTGCGCGCTCCACGGGCCCGTGGCGTCCGCACCCCCACGCGCCGCTTCCTTGGACTCCTTGGTGAGGAGCCGCACCTGCTCCACCAGGTCCAGGAGCTCGGGGCCGTGCTGCCGGACCAGGGATTCGCCGAGCAGCGTGGAAACCCGCCGGACGTCAGCCCGGAGCTCGGAAGCGAGATCGGATTCGGAATTCATTGCAGTGTGAGCCATGGAAACTAATCTTTCGAGGGTTCGGGACTTGGCTCGTACACTGCGCTGGATACTGTGAGCCGCGTTACTAGCTAAAGATGCTACCCGCAGGCCGGCGCCGCGTGGGAATCCATCTCAGATAATGTCATCGGCCCCGGTAACGTGCGTCAACCGTCCTCGCCTAACCGGCCGCGCGCGCCACCTTGAAATTGAAGTCGGCGTGGCCCAGCGCACCCCACAGCCGAAGCCACAGGGGAAGCACCATTTCGGTGCCGCGGGCGGTGGTGATGTCACCCAGGTCGATGATGTCCCGGTGGCCGAACTCGCCCAGGAGACCGCGCACCACGCCCTTGGCGTCATCGTCATTTCCCGAGAGGAACACGGAATGGTCACCTCCGGCTACGCTTCCAGGGTCCACCATGATGGCGGCGTTCATGGTGTTGAGCGTCTTCACCACGCGCGCGTCAGGGAAGGCGCGCTGGAGCTGTTCACCCAGGCTGTCCGTGTTGACCGGGTTCAGCGACGGCGGGAATCCCGCCGAGAAGTCGAGCGGGTTGGCGATGTCGACGACGATCCTGCCGGCCAGGTTGCGCGCTCCCGCGGCCTCCAGGGCGGCCAGGGAACCGCTGCCGTTGGTCGCATTAACGATGAGGTCGCTGCCCTCTGCCGCTTCGGCGTAGCCGGCCACCGGAATCTCCCGGTGTTCCGCATGCCACTCGGCGAAGGGTGTACCGCCCATGGGTCCCGCTGCGGTCCGGGCCAGCGTGGCCTCGGGGTCCCGCGTTCCCACCGTGACGTCATGGCCGTTGGCCGAGAGTGCCCCGGCTACGGCCGTTCCCACCATGCCGGTTCCAAAAACCGCAATCTTCATGTCCCGCCCTCTTTCCGTTCATTGCCTCGGCAGACAGACTTGTCTGCCCTGCTCGCCGTGACGCTATCAGACAGACCTGTCTACTGCAAGGAACACGCCCAAGACAGACCGGTCTGTGTACGATGGACTCATGACGCCGACACCGGCCCCGGGCACCAGGACACCCGCCGGGCAGGCAAGGGAAAAAATCCTTACCACCGCTTTTCGGCTCTTCTATGCCCACGGACTGCGGGCCGCGGGAATCGATACAATCATCGCCGAATCCGGGGTGGCCAAAGCCACGTTCTACAAATACTTCCCGGCCAAGGATGACCTGATCCTCGCCTACCTGGAGAAAGTGGACGCCGTCTGGACCGGGCAATTGAAGGCTGCCGCGGAAGCCGCCGGACCGGAGCCCGCGGGCCAGCTGGTGGGACTCTTTGACGCCCTCGGCACCGCCTGCCGCCGCGACGGGTACCGTGGCTGCGCCTTTATCAACGCGGCCGCCGAGTCCGCCGCCGGAACCAGGGTGCACCAGCGGACCGTGGCCCACAAACAGCAGATCCTACATTGGCTGGAGACCCTGGCGGACCAGGCTGGAGCCGGCGATCCGGCCCGTCTGGCCCGCAGCCTTTCGCTGCTGCTCGACGGCGGCCTGGCCGGCGGCGCGCTGGACGCGGACCCCGCCGCGGCAGACGCCGCCCGCTCAGCCGCGGCTGAGCTGGTGGCCGCCGCCATAGGAAGAGCCCCCGTCCGCACTTCCCGGGAGGAACCATGACCTGGGCCCCGGACGCCGGATTCGAGCGCTGGCAGCGTTTCCGCGCCAACCGCAACAGCGCCCTCGCAGCCCGCCACGGCTGGCTCAGCCTCACCTCGTTCGCCTGGCTCGCGGACTCTCCTGCCGCCGTCGAGGGTGTCCCGGGGCTCTGGTCCACGGACGGCACGACGGCGGCGCTTACCGCAGTGCCAGCCGACGGGCTTTCGCTGGTGGAGACAGGCGGGCCGGTGGACGGAACCGTCACGGCGGCGCTTGCCGACGGGGAATCGCTGATGTGGGTCCGGTTCGGAGGGCCGAACGGGGACCGGGTGATGGTGGAGCTCGCCATGCGCGGTGGCCGGTACGCCCTTCGGACCAGGGATTCCGCCTCGCCGGTGCTGACCGCGTTCGCCGGCGTTCCCACTTTCCCGTACGACCCGGCCTGGGAGGTCACTGGCCGCTTCGAGCCCTACCCTGAACCGGTGGCCGTGCCTATAGGCACCGCCAATCCGCTGGTTGACGGCGTGCACCGGACGGTGGGCGCAGTTCTGTTCCGGTTGCCCGGCAGCAGCCATGAATTCCGACTGCAGGCGGAAGAGGAAAAGCTGGGTGCCCTCACCGTGACCTTCCACGACGAGACCAACGGCGACACGACCGACGACTGGCGCAAGCTGTCCATGCCACGGCCCCGCCCCAATCCGAACGGGACGTTCAGCGTGGTCCTGGACTTCAACCGGGCCATCAACTACCCAAGCGCCTTCACGCCTTACGGCACGTGCCCCATGCCGGTGCGGAACAACAGCCTGGACGCGCGCGTGGAGGCCGGGGAGAAGCGGCCGTTCCCGGAGGAATGAAGCCACCCCTCCCCCGGGCCGCCTACACGATCGCGGACATTCCCGTGACGGACCGCCCCACGATCAGGCTGTTGATCTCGTACGAGCCCTCGTAGGTGTAGATGGCCTCGGCGTCGGCGAAAATCTTGGCCATGCGGTAGTCGGTGACGATTCCATTGCCGCCGAGGATGGACCGGCCGAGCGCCACGGTTTCGCGCATGCGGGCGCTGATGAAGGACTTGGCCAGGGCAACCTGCGCCATGTCCGCGGCGCCTTCGTCCTGCAGCCGGGCCAGCCCGGCCATCATCCCCATGCTGGCCACGGCATTGCCCAGCATGGTCACCAGCTGCTGCTGGATGAGCTGGAATTTGGCGAGCGGGCGGCCGAACTGATGGCGCTCCACGGCATATTGGCGGGCAACGTCGAAGGCGGCGAGCTGTTGGCCCACCGCCTGCCAGGCCACCATGATCCGGGAGCCGCGCAGGAGTTCGTTGGTGTCCTCGAAGCTGCTGATGGCTGCGAACCGGTCTGCTTCCGCCACCCGGACGTCCTGGAACGCGATGTCGGCGTTCTGTACCGTCCGCAGGGCGATCTTGTTTTCAATCCGGCTCCGGGTCACGCCGGGCAGGGTCGCGTCCACGATGAATCCGCGGACGGCGCCGTCCGCCTCGTCCTTCGCCCACACCAGCATGTAGTCGCAGAATGTCCCGTTGCCGATCCATCGCTTGGCACCGTTGAGCACCCAGGCATCCCCGCCGTCGTCGGGCTTTCCCGTGGTGGAAGAAATGCGACGGGCGCGGGTCTCCATGCCGCCGGCCACGTCCGAGCCATGGTCGGGTTCAGTCAGCGCGAAGGCGCCCGTGATCCGCAGGTTTGCCGCGTCCGAGAGGAGCCGCCCGCGCTGGTCCGGGGTGCCGAACGCGTAGAGGGACTCGACGAAGAGGTCATGGTGGACCATGAAAAACGTGGCGATCGACGTGTCCACGCGGGTCATTTCCGCAATGACCAGACCGGCGAAGAGGTTGCTGTACCCGCGCTGGGCCGGCGTGCTCAGCTCCAGGGCGGCGAGCTTGGGCAGGATATGCGCGGGAAATTCGGCCTTGTTCCACCAATCCCCCGCATACGGCGCGATTTCCACTGCGAGGAAGGCGCGCAGCTCGGCGAGCTTGTCCCGTTCGCCCTGGCTGAGCAGGGACTCGTAGGCGAAGAAGTCCGCTTCCGGCAGGACCGCCGTGGCCGCGGGACTCACTTGGGTCCCATCCGGATGGCGCCGTCGAGGCGGATGGTTTCGCCGTTGAGCATGGCGTTGTCCACAATGTGCGCCACCAGGCTGGCGTACTCGGCGGGCCGGCCCAGCCGCGACGGGTGCGGCACCTGCGCCCCCAGGGAATCCTGCGCCTCCTGCGGCAGCCCGGCCATCATTGGGGTCTCGAAAATGCCCGGCGCGATGGTGACAACGCGGACCAGCGAGCGCGCCAGTTCGCGGGCGATGGGCAGCGTCATCGCGGCTACGGCACCCTTGGAGGCCGCGTACGCGGACTGCCCGATCTGCCCGTCAAACGCCGCCACGGAGGCCGTGTTGATGATGACGCCGCGTTCCGGACCGCCGAGTTCGGTGGCGGCAGGTTCGGTGGTGACCATCGCCGCCGCGGCCAGCCGCAGCACGTTGAACGTCCCGATCAGGTTCACCTGGACCACGCGGCTGAAGGAGTCCAGCGGCAGCACGCCGTCGCGCCCCAGCACTTTCCCCGGCGTGGCGATGCCGGCGCAGTTCACCACCACGCGGAGCGGGCCCAGGCCCATGGCGGTGTCGACGGCGGCCTGCACCTGCGCCTCGTTGGTCACGTCCGCGGGGACAAAGACGGCGCGCCGGCCATCCCCGGCAGCGTTCAGTTCCGCGGCAAAAGCCTCCCCGGCCGACGACGGGAGGTCCACGAGCACCACGGAGGCGCCGTCGTCGAACATCCTCCGGGCCGTGGCGGCACCCAGCCCCGAGGCGCCTCCGGTAATCAGCGCAACGCTGCCTGCAACGTCCATACATCCTCCTTGATGCGGTCCCCGGCCGCCGCGCGGACAGGAATGTTAGTTAGTGAATGTTAACTGAAATGCGCCGCGGCTGCACCCTTTTGGCCCTTCGGCGGGCTTGGCTAGGGTGGAACGCATGACGCTTCCGGATGCAGCCCGCCCGCAGTGGCACGACCGCGCCAACCATGCCGCCCGCTCCGTCACCGCGCTTTTCGGCAGGAAGCTGCTGCTGCTTCCGGGAACGCACCTGGGCGCCGTTTCCTGGTCCGGGCGCTCCCCGTCAGGACGCTCGGGGTCCGGGCGGGCCGCGGGGTGGCTGGAGGGGCTCATCCAGGGAAATGCCATCCGGGCGCTGTTCCAGCCGTGGCACTACTGGTGGCAGGCTCATTACGTGGACTGCCTGGTGGACACCGGCCGGCGGGAACTCGGCGGCGGCGCCACGCCTGCGGCCCGGTTCAACGGTCCGGACCGGCCCAGCGCCGGGCGGCTTGCCTCGCGGCTGGTGACCGGCATCCGGCTCCGCAACGCCTTCACCTTCGTCAACAACTACTACGACGACATGGCCTGGCTGGCCCTTGCCACCGAACGGCTGGACCGGCTGGCCGGGGAAACCCGCAGGCCGGGCCGCCGGCGCAACGCAGCGGTGCGGAAGTCGCTGGCGCTGCAGTTCGATTCCGCCGCCACCACGGACCTGGGCGGCGGCGTCTTCTGGAGCAAGGCGCGGGACTTCAAAAACACGCCCGCCACTGCGCCCATTGCACTCTTCTACGCCCGGACCGACCGGCAGGCCAAAGCCCAGGCGCTGCTGGACTGGCTGGACGCGACGCTCTTCGACGCCGATCGCGGCCTCTACCTGGACGGCGTCCGGCTGAACCCCGCCGGCGAAGTGGTCCTGGAACGCACCGTGTACACGTACAACCAGGGGCCGGTGCTGGGGGCACTCCTTGAGCTTGGCGGCGAGGAAAACCTGGCCCGCGTGGCTGCCGTGGTGGCTGCGGTTGACCGGCACCTGACCGTAGCCACCCCTGCAGCGCCCGGCTCCCCCGAGTCCGCTGAGTCCCCGGAGTCCGCTGAGTCCGCTGAGCCCCGCAGGATCCTGCGCTGTGATGGAAACGGCGACGGCGGTCTGTTCACCGGGATCCTCTGCCGCTACCTGGCACTGGCCGCTACAGAGCAGAAGCTGCCCGAGGCTACGCGGGAAACGGCCGCCCGCCTGGTGCTGGACACCGCCGAGGCTTTTTGGGCGGGCCGGCGCCCGCTGGCCCCGGAGGAGTCGGCGGGCCTGTCACCCGCAGGCCGTAACGCTTCGATCTTCTCCCTGCAGGCCGCACGGCGGGCGGGGGAAACGTATCCGCCGGGGGCCGCCGTCGAACTTTCCACCCAGCTGCAGGCATGGATGGCGCTGGAGGCGGCCGCGGCCATCGCAGACCGACGGGATGCAGCCGCCGCGGCCTGACCGGGCCGGGCGCCGTGTTCGCAGGACCGGGTACTCAGGCGGGCTTCCTCTTCTGCGGGTACGGCGTCTCCCCGCGCGCCAGCATCTCTACAAAAGCGGCAATCCTGCGTTCCCGCGTTGCCGCCTGCTTCACCGAGTCCGTCCGGTAGATCAGCGCGAACCGATTCACCGATGTCAGGACATCGAACATCGCCTGCGCTTCCGGAACGGCGGCGATCGCTGCGGCGAGGTCGTCCGGGACTACCGCCGCCGCCTGCCCGGCATACGCCGCCTCCCACCGCCCGTCAGCCTGCGCACTTTCGACGGCGGCGCGGCCCGCGTCGTCCATCCGGCCAGCGGCTTCGAGCCGTCCCGCGCGCCTCACGTTCCTGGCTGACCACGGGCTCTTGGGGGCGCGGCGCGTCATCCGCTGGAGGTAGCTCCCGGCATCGCGCTTCCTGACCTGGCCGTCAATCCATCCAAAGCACAGCGCCTCGTCCAGCGCCGCATCGTAATCCAGCCGGGTGACGTTCCCGCCCTTCTTATGGAGAACCAGCCACACGCCCGGACTGTCCCGGTGATTCGTTTCCAGCCAGGCCCGCCACGCAGCGGCATCTGCCACCAGCAGCTCCTCAAGTTCAATGGCCATGGCCCTATTTTGCACGGTGCCGGAGACTTCGGGAGGTGGCATGATGGCGGTATCTTCGCTGTTCCGGATTCGAGGAGTACCCCATGCTGCGTGTCCGACCCATTCATTCCACCTCCAGCGCCCGGAGCTGGGAACGGCTCCTGACCGCACTCGGGATGACCGGCGGAGAGGACGACGGCGGCCGCCGGGTCTTCACCGCCGGCTCCGGCAGGCTGGTGCTGCGGCAGGTCGCGGCCGGGTCCGCCGAGGACGGCACCACCGCATTCTCCGTGGAGGTGGGCGACCCGGCAGAGTTTGCCCGCCGCACCAACCTCGCCGCCCAGGCGGGCACCACGCGGACAGACATCGCACAGGCGGACGGTGACTCGTGCCGGATTACCGCGCCGGACGGCTTGAGTTTCACGGCGGAAAAAGCACCCCGCACCGTCCCGCTGGACGGCACCGACCCGGCGCTCGCCGTCGTCGGCGTCTGGTTCACGCCGGATCCAAGCACGGCAGCCGCCACCCTGCTGCATATCGGCGCCCGCCCGCGCCCGGTCCCGGACAACGACGAAACCGCAGACTTCACCGCCAAGAACGGCGGCGTCCTCCTGGTCCGCCCGGCGTCCGGCCATCCCCGCGGCGGCTTGGGATTCGAGTACGACGGCGGCCTGGAACCCCTGCGGGAACGGCTCGTCACCGCGGGGTTCAGTCCCACCGTCACCGAGGAGGCGTTCGGCAGCACCCTTCACGTGGCCAGCCCCGACGCCGGTGGCTCGGCCCATGCACCGGAGACGGTATGGATCTCGCTGCGTCACGCCATGGGGTAGAACTTAACCATGAACCTGCGCACCCCTGACCCGAATCCCGGCTGGCTCTCAGAAGAGGACCTTTTTGAGGCCCGCGGCCGGCTGCCCATGGTGTATGTGGAGGCCGTTCCGGTCAGGCTGGATCCGCTCGGGTTTGTCAACGAAGTGGGCACGCTGCTGCAGGCCGACGAGGACGGGACCATGATCCGGTCCCTGGTGTCCGGCCGTGTCATCTATCGGGAAACCATCCGGGCGGCACTGCTCCGCCACATGGAAAAGGACCTGGGCCCGCTGGCCTTTCCGCAGCTTCCCATCAGCCCGGTGCCGTTCACCGTGGCTGAATACTTTCCCGCGCCCTCGCAGACCGGTTTCACGGACGACCGGCAACACGCCGTTTCCCTGGCCTACATCATCCCCGTCACCGGCGAATGCGAGCCCCGCCAGGACGCGCTGGAACTGACCTGGATGACCCCGGAGGAAGTACTCAGCCCCGGCGTTCAAATGGAATTCAGCGGTGGCCGGGGTGGGCTGATCCGGCAGGCCCTGGCGTTCGCCGGCGTGGGTTTCTAGGCCACTGGGCGGAGCCGCGCGTCCCCACGTCCGGGCCGCCGTCTTTGTAGACTGTAGGGCGGACCGCAAGAGAACGTAAGGACTCCCATGACCGAATCACCAGCCGCCAGGCGCCGCAGTGAACAGCAGGCAGGGGCCCTGGCCGCCGGCAGCACCATCGTCCTGCCGGACGGTGAACGGACGGCGGAAATCCACCGCGTCGACCTGGAACCCGATGACTTTGGCGCGCCCGCACTCGTGCTCGCCAGCCTGGCCGGCGGCGGCACCCTGCGCATCGCCGTTGGCACCGCCGTAACGGTGCTGGAGCGGGATAACGACGTCGTCACGCGGCTTCCGTTCGCCGGCACGGCCGGCGCAGTGGCCGGGGAACCGGCCGGAACCCGGGGCTCCACGGAGACGGACGCCGGGGAAGCCGGCGCGGACACCCCGGCGGGGCCCGGGCTCGAGCAGTCCGGCGCCACGGCGGCCCCCGGCGCGGAGGCTCCCGCCGTCGTCGTACCCCCGCTGCCCCCGGCGCCGCCGGCACTGCCCGGACCGAGCGAGGAGGACCTGGCGCTGATCCCGGTGCCGCAGGGCACGCCCGAATCCGTGGTGGAGGCCGCTGCCGAGGCGCACCCGGATTCCGAGGGCGTCCTGCTGCTGGCGGACCGGCTGGCCAAGGGCGTGAACGTGAAGTCGGGAAGCTGCCTAAAGGACCTCAGCGACCTGGCGCACGAACTGTTCATCACGCTCAAGGATCCCGAGTCGGCCCTGTCGGTTGCGGACCTGATCACCGTGCTGCCGTACGACGGGAACCCCGGGCGGTGGTCCTCGGTGGAGGCCGCGCTGGCGCTGGCCAGCTACATCTGCCGCCAGGAGGGGCAGGACGAGCGCGCCGCGGTGTATGAGAAGCTGCTGCGCACGCCGGAAAACCAGGAAACTGACCCGTTCAAGGCACGGATGGCGGCCAAGGTGCGGCAGCGGTCGCTGAACGAGCCAAACCTGTACGACAAGGAAATCTTCCGCTCCATCGACAACTCCAACCACGATGCCGAGCGCGAGTGGCGGCTGCTGCGGCTCGAATCGCTGCTGTTCCTGCGGGCGCACGGCGGATCGGAGACCATCGGGGCTTCGGAGCTGGAACGCCGGATCGGCAACGAGCTGGACGCGGTCCGCGCCTGAGCAAATCGCCCCTACCCGCGGCCCGGCGGGAGTTGTACATTCGGGGCTATGACGAACAATCTGAGCGTACTGATCAACGCTGACGCGCCGCAGGTCTGGACCATGCTGCGTGAACCGTCAAAAGTAGCCCAATGGCACGGCTGGCAGGCCGAAAACCTGGATGCCGAGATCAGGGAGATCTACTTTTCCGGCGACGTGGAGGAATCCGCGGACCATACCAGCCTGACCGTCCACGGCGGGGATACGTTCGAGCTGCACCCCGCTCCGGGCGGCACCCGGGTCAGCGTGACCCGCGGGGCGCTGGACCACAACTCCGAATGGGCTGCCTGGGACGAGGACATCACGCAGGGCTGGCTCATGTTCCTGCAGCAGCTGCGGTTCGCGCTGGAACGGCATCCGCACGGCAAACGCCACACGTTGACGCTGCAGCTGCCCGGCGGGGATTCCGGGTCCGGTTCCGGTGCCGGGGCCATCCAGAAGCTTGGCCTGACGGATCTCCCGGCTCCCGGCGAGGACTATCGGCTCACCCTGGGCA
Source organism: Pseudarthrobacter sp. NPDC092439 (assembly GCF_044754945.1). Taxonomy (NCBI): domain Bacteria; kingdom Bacillati; phylum Actinomycetota; class Actinomycetes; order Micrococcales; family Micrococcaceae; genus Pseudarthrobacter; species Pseudarthrobacter sp. NPDC092439. The sequence goes on along the minus strand of NZ_JBIVQB010000006.1, from coordinate 132,234 downwards.
CGGGTGAGGAGATTTCCGGCAAGGTATGGTTCCGGACCGGCCACCAGGTGGGGCTTACCGTGCACGACTATGCCGGGCACGGCGAAGGGCTGCTGATCGTGGCTGATCATCCGGAGATCAAGGACGTGCAGCCCGACAACGGATCCATTGTGGTGGCGTCCACGTACGACCTGGGCGCAGCCAGGCTGGACTCGATCCGATCTTCATGGGACTCATGGCGTGCCGAGAACTACCCGTCCTCCGGGCCCGTGAGCTGACTGCCGATTTTGCTGGCACACTGGTACGGTGCCAGCCAACCCCGCCCCGTCCGTCCCTGCTGTCCAGTCACAGTTTTCGTTTGAGGTGGGCACCCGCCTGACTGAATCGTGCCCGCCGTCGTCCGCCCGGCTCGAACGCAACGGCGGCGAATTCCTGGGCCGCACCGGCACCATCACCACCCCGCACGGCGAGATCCAGACGCCGGCGTTCATCGCCGTCGGAACCAAAGCCACGGTCAAGGCGGTGCTGCCCGAAGCGGTAGCGGACCTCGGGGCGCAGGCTGTGCTTGCCAACGCCTACCACCTGTACCTGCAGCCCGGTGCCGAAATCCTGGACGAGGCCGGCGGCCTGGGCGCGTTCATGAACTGGCCAGGCCCCACCTTCACTGACTCGGGCGGGTTCCAGGTGATGAGCCTCGGCTCGGGGTTCAAGAAGGTCATCGACATGAAGTCCGTGGACGCCTCCGGGCCCGACGACGCCGTGGCGCCCGGCAAGGAACGGCTGGCCCATATCGACGACGACGGGGTCTGGTTCAAATCCCACCTGAACGGGGACCGGCACCGCTTTTCCCCCGAAATCTCCATGCAGGTCCAGCACAAGATCGGCGCGGATATCATGTTCGCGTTCGATGAGCTCACCACGCTGCAGAACTCGCGAGGCTACCAGGAGGAGTCCCTGGAACGGACCCGGCTGTGGGCTGAGCGGTGCATCAATGAGCACTTCCGCCTGACCGCTGAGCGCGCCGGCAGGCCATACCAGGCGCTGTTCGGCGTCATCCAAGGCGCGCAGTACGAGGACCTGCGCCGGAAGGCCTGCCGGGACCTTGGCGCCATGCCGTTCGACGGGTTCGGGATCGGCGGCGCCCTGGAGAAGGAGAACCTCGGCACGATTGTCCGCTGGTGCAACGAGGAACTGCCCGAGGACAAGCCGCGCCACCTGCTGGGCATCTCCGAGCCGGACGACATCTTCACCGCCATCGAAAACGGTGCCGACACCTTCGACTGCGTCTCCCCCACCAGGGTTGCCCGCAATTCCGCGTTCTACACCCCCTACGGGCGGTTCAACCTTTCCGGCGCCAAGTACAAAAGGGACTTCGGTCCCCTGCAGGACGGCTGCGACTGCTATGCGTGTACCCATTACTCCCGGGCGTACATCCACCACCTGTTCAAAGCCAAGGAGATGCTGTCCGCCACCCTGATCTCGATTCACAACGAGCGCTTCGTGGTGAAGATGGTGGATGACGCCCGGCTGGCCATCGAGTCCGGCACCTTCTTCGACTTCAAAGCCGAGACGCTGGGGCGGTACTACAGGTAGGTTTCCCTGCGACCTGCGGCACTGAGCCCCCCCCCCCCCCGCACGCTCTCTCACTTACCGCAGGAAAAACCCGCACGCTCTCTCACTTTCCGCAACGAGGTGAGAGAGCGTCCTAAAACAACCCGCATTAAGTGAGAGAGCGTCCTGGGGTCAGGTGCCGGAGTGTGCCTGAAGGAACGTGTACACCTCGGTTTCGTCCACACCCGGGAAAGCGCCCGGCGGCATCGCGGCCAGGAGGTGCGAGTGCGCCCGCGCCGACGGCCAGGCGTTGCCGGCCCACTCGGACGTCAGGGCCTCCGGCGGCCGCTTGCAGCAGGTGGGGTCCGGGCAATTGGAGGTGGCGCGCGCCGTCGTCTCCCGTCCGCGGAACCACTTAACGTGCTGGTAAGGCACCCCTATGCTCAGCGAAAACTGTCCGGTGGCGGAGCGCTCGGTGCGGGCAGTGCACCAATAGGTTCCGGAAGGAGTATCCGTGTACTGGCTGTAGGCGCTGAACTTGTCCGGTACGTCGAACACGGCCCGCGACGTCCATGCCTTGCACGACGGTTGCCCCTCGATGGCCCCGGTGTGGTCCTGCGGGAAGTTCACGCCGTCGTTCTCATAGGCCTTGTAGATGATGCCGCTCTGGTGCGTCTTCTGGAAGTGCGTGGTGATGCCCAGATGCTTTGTGGCCAGGTTGGTGAACCGGTGGGCCGCGGTCTCGTAGGACACGGCGAACGCGTCCCGGATGTCCTCGACGGCGATTTCCTTGGCCGCCTTGGCCTTTTGCAAAAATTCCACCGTGGCCTGCTCGGGCAGGAGCAGAGCGGCAGCGAAGTAGTTGGTGGCCACGCGCTGGGCCAGGAAGTCGCCGTAGTTCTTGGGCGTTTCATGGCCCAGGACGTAATGGCCCAGGGCCTGGAGCAGCACCGAGCGGGGGTCGTGGTCCTGCCGCTGGCTCTGAGTCAGGTAAATTCTGCGGTTCTTCAAATCGGTCACTGAGCGGGTGGAGTGCGGCAGGTCGCCCACGTGGTGGAGGCTGAATCCGAGGTGCGCTGCGATGTCCGCGATGACGTGCTGGCTGAGCGGGCCGGTGGTGTATCCAACCTCCTTGAGAACCTTTTGCGCCTCGGCCTCGTACTCCGGAAAGTAGTTGCCCCGCTCACGCATCATGGCCCGGAGTTCGCCGTTGGCGCGGCGGGCCTCCTCCGGGGTGGCCACCTGCTCGTTCATCTTCCGTTCGAGTTCGTGGAGCAGGCCCACCTGCGCTTCCAGCACATCCAGCGGAAGCCGCGAGCTGACGCGGATTTTCGGCAGGTTCAACGACTCGTACAACGGTCCACGCTGGTACCGTTCCAGTTCGATTTCCAGGGCCGCCCGGCGGCTGGGCGGCTCGGCCCCGAGCAACTGGTCTATGCCCACATTGAGCGCGCCCGCGAGCTGCTGGAGGAGGCCCAGTTTGGGTTCGCGCTTGCCGTTCTCAATCAGGCTCAGCTGGCTGGGCGCGGTGCCGACGGCGGCGCTCAGGCCATCGAGGGTGAGCCCGGCCTGCTTGCGCAGGTGGCGAACGCGGCGGCCCAGCGAGATGACGTCCAGTTCCGGGGTGGCGGGGACGGACGACGGCTGTAAAACTTCCCGGTTCCAGCTTGAAGGCGACATTTCTGAAGAATACGCGAAGAAGTGCGTTTCTTTCCAGACTTTTAGTCTAGAAAGGGGCCTGAAAGTGCAGAAAAGTAGTTTCCACGGAAAGAAACACCGCACCGGATAAGCCGGCGGGAACCCCAATGACGCGGTTCCCACCCACCGACTCCGGAGCTCAATCAAGGAGATCAACGATGACTGCAGCATTTGAGCCCACCCAGCAGACGCCCGAAGAACAGGCCGCCGCCTTGGAGCTCGAGTGGGCCGCCAACCCCCGCTGGGAAGGTGTGACCCGTGACTACTCAGCCTCGGACGTCGTCCGCCTCCGCGGCCGCGTCTCCGAGGAACACACCCTGGCCCGCCGGGGGTCCGAGAAGCTCTGGAAGCAGCTCACCGAAGAGCACGCCACCGGAAAGTACACCAACGCCCTCGGCGCCCTGACCGGCAACCAGGCAGTCCAGCAGGTCAAGGCGGGCCTGCGCGCCATCTACCTCTCCGGCTGGCAGGTTGCCGCGGACGCCAACAACTCCGGCCACACCTACCCGGACCAGTCCCTGTACCCGGCGAACTCTGTTCCCACGGTTGTCCGGCGGATCAACAACGCCCTGCTTCGCGCAGACCAGATCGAGTACTCCGAAGGCGTCCAGACCGTTGAAGACTGGCTGGTCCCGATCGTCGCTGACGCCGAGGCCGGTTTCGGCGGCCCGCTGAACGCCTACGAGCTGATGAAGTCCATGATCCAGGCAGGCGCCTCCGGCGTGCACTGGGAAGACCAGCTCGCTTCCGAGAAGAAGTGCGGACACCTCGGCGGCAAGGTACTGATCCCCACCCAGCAGCACGTCCGTACCCTCAATGCAGCCCGCCTGGCCGCTGACGTCGCCGGGACGCCGTCGGTCATCATCGCCCGTACCGACGCCGAGGCAGCAACCCTCATCACCTCCGACGTCGACGAGCGCGACCGCGAGTTCATCACCGGCGAACGAACGGCCGAGGGTTTCTACAAGGTCCGCAACGGCATCGAACCCTGCATCGCCCGCGCCAAGGCTTACGCCCCCTACTCCGACCTCATCTGGATGGAAACGGGCACCCCGGACCTGGAGCTCGCCCGCAAGTTCGCCGAAGCCGTCAAATCCGAGTTCCCGGACCAGATGCTTTCCTACAACTGCTCGCCGTCCTTCAACTGGAAGAAGCACCTGGACGACGCCACCATCGCCAAGTTCCAGCGTGAGCTCGGCGCCATGGGCTTCACCTTCCAGTTCATCACCCTGGCCGGCTTCCACGCCCTGAACTACTCGATGTTCGACCTCGCCCACGGTTACGCCCGGGAAGGCATGAGCGCCTACGTCGAGCTGCAGGAAAAGGAATTCGCTTCCGAGTCACGCGGCTACACCGCAACCAAGCACCAGCGCGAAGTCGGCACCGGCTACTTCGATGACATCGCCACTGCGCTCAACCCGAACGCATCCACCCTGGCCCTGGTGGGATCCACCGAAGAAGGCCAGTTCCACTAAAACTTACCGTTCGACGGCGGCGCTTGCCTCCGGCCTTCGGACCGGTCACCCCCGCCTTCGGAGCGGCAATGCTCTGCCTGCTATCCCCATGCCCGCCCCAAGACCTCGTAGAACTCGGTCGGGGGCGGGCATAGGGCCCCTTTACGCAGGCTGCCGCATCACCGCTCCTTCGGCTTTGCGCGTTCCTCGCCCACCCAGCCGCCACCCGCCGTCGAACTTCCCTTTCGTCTTTAAGGAGACAGAAATGAACAGCTTCACCGATAGCTTCACGATCAATGGCATCACCCTGACCGCCCAGCCTGTGTGCCGGCAGGATGAGGTGCTGACTCCGGATGCACTGGCCTTCGTCGCGAAGCTTCACCGGGCCACTGCCGAGCGGCGGCAGGAGCTCCTGCAGGCGCGCCGGGCCCGGCGGGCCGGGATCGCTGCCGGCACGGACCCCCGCTTCCTCCGGGAGACCGAGCACATCCGCAACGATCCGTCCTGGCGCGTCGCTCCCCCGGCCCCGGGGCTGGAGGACCGCCGCGTGGAAATCACCGGCCCGGTGGACAAGAAGATGACCGTCAACGCCCTGAACTCCGGCGCCAAGGTCTGGCTCGCGGACATGGAGGACTCCCTGACGCCCACGTGGCGGAATGTCATCAAGGGCCAGCTGAACCTCACGGATGCCCTGGAGCGCCGGATCGACTTCACCACCGAGGAGGGCAAGGAGTACAGGCTGCGCCCGTCCGCTGAGCTGCCCACCATCGTGGTCCGGCCCCGCGGCTGGCACTTGCCGGAAAAGCACATGCTGATCGACGGCGCCCCCGTTGCCGGCGGCATCGTGGACTTCGGCCTCTACTTCTTCCACAACGCCCGCCGCCTGCTCGCCCAGGGCAAGGGCCCCTACTTCTACCTGCCCAAGATCGAAAACCACCTCGAGGCACGCCTGTGGAACGACATCTTCATCATCGCCCAGGACCTGCTGGGCATCCCGCAGGGGACCATCCGCGCCACGGTGCTGATCGAGACCATCACCGCAGCCTTCGAAATGGAGGAGATTTGCTACGAACTGCGCGACCACGCCGCCGGCCTGAACGCCGGCCGCTGGGACTACATCTTCTCCCTGATCAAGAACTTCCGTACCCGCGGCCCCCGGTTCGTCCTGCCGGACCGCGGCCAGGTGACCATGACCCAGCCATTCATGCGCGCCTACACCGAGCAGCTGGTCCGGGCCTGCCACAAGCGCGGGGCCATGGCCATCGGCGGCATGGCGGCCGCTGTCCCCAACCGCAAGGACCACGAAGCCAACGCCATCGCGTTCGAGAAGGTCCGTGCCGACAAGGCCCGCGAAGCCAGCGACGGCTTTGACGGCTCCTGGGTGGCGCACCCGGACCTGGTGCCGGTTGCCCGCGAGGTGTTCGACGCCGCGCTCGGCGGGCGGAGCAACCAGCTGGACCGGCTGCGCGAGGATGTCACCCCTGACGACCGGGCCCTCATCAACGTTGCCGCCACCACCGGCACCATCACCGAGCAGGGCATCCGGAACAACATCGAGGTGGGCATCCGCTACATCGAATCCTGGCTGCGCGGCAACGGCGCCGTTGCCATCCACAACCTCATGGAGGACGCCGCCACCGCCGAGATCTCACGGTCCCAGCTGTGGCAGTGGATGTACGCCTCAGCCATCACCGACCAGGGCGAAATCATCACGCACCACTGGGTGGAGGAGCTGCTGGACGAGGAATTCGCGCGGCTGGAACGCTTCGACGGCGACCGGTTCGAAGACGCCCGCGACATCTTCGAGGAAGTCACCATGGCCCGGGAGTTTCCGACCTTCCTCACCCTGCCCGCCTATGCCCGCTACCTCACCGAGGCCCGTGAAAGGGCCACACTGGAGGAGCTCGCCGCGGCCTGACCGGCAGGCTGCAGCACCCACTTCCGTCCGCCGGGCCGGCACGCCCTCCGCAACAGGCACCCCGAAATCCGGGGGCCGGACCGGCGACGGACCCACCAGATGGCCCACCCTTCAGGACGCTCTCTCACTTAATGCGGAAAAACCCGGAACGCTCTCTCACTTTCCAATAGAAAGTGAGAGAGCGTTGGCGTTTCAGCCGCGTTAAGTGAGAGAGCGTCCGGGGGTGGGTGGGCGGGATGGAACGTACGACGGCGGCAGTCCGGTTTGGCGTCTTTGGTCCCCTTGGGCGGCCCTTGGGTCAGCGGCCCGGCTTACCGGCCCTTGGGCACCCGCCGCACGGACAGGGTGGTGCTGGCGACGAAGGTGAGCACCGACCCAAGGATCAGCAGCATCGGAAGCGTCCAGGAGCCCGTCAGCCCGTGGACGTAGCCCAAAACCGGCGGGGCTGCGGCACCGATGGAGTAGCCCACGCCTTGCACCACCGCGGACATCCGCCCGGCAGAAGCCTGATCGCGGGCGATCTTGATGATGGCGATGAAGATGAGCGTGATGCCGCCGCCTTGTGCCACACCGCCTACGGAGGACCACAACCACCACCACTGCGGCGCCAGGAGCAGGCCCAGAGGGACGGTCAGCCACATTGCGCCCAGGGTGACGGCAACCGTCGTCGTACTCGCGAGCCGTGCCACCAGCGGCACCCCCAGCCCGCCCGCGATGGCCAGGATCTGGAACAGCGACGACCCCGCCCCGGCAGCCGAGGGTGCCATGCCGAGTTCATCCGAGAGGAACGTGGGCAGCCAGGCCGTGACCCCGTAGTAGGAGAATGCCTGCCCCGCAAAGCCTGCCGTCAGGCCCGCCGTGGTCCACCGCGCCCCGGCGACCGGTGGCAGCCGGGTGCCCGAACCGTCGTCGGGCGCTATCAGGAAGGCGCGCCGCGCACCTACGGCGAGCGTCCAAAAGACGATCGCCGCAACCGCCAGCAGCGCCACCGATGCCAGGGCCACCTGCCAGCCCGCGATGGCCGCGAGCGGAGCGGTGGTCATGGAGGTAAGGAACGAGCCGATATTCAGTGCGGCCGTGTAGATGCCCATCGCGGTTCCCTGGCGGGCGGGAGCGAAGTCGCGCCGGATGATCAGGGGAACCGCGATATTGCCGATGGTGATGGCCAGGCCGATCACCACGGTGCCAAGCATGACCATTGCCGGGCCTCCGGCGGAGCGCAGGAGCACTCCGGCCAGGACACCCAGGATGGTCAGCGTGACGGCGAACTCCGCGCCGAATCTGCGCGCCGCAAGGGAGGCAAGCGGCGCGGCGAGCGAAAAGCAGAGGACGGGGATGCTGGTAAGGACACCCAGCGTCGCCGGCGAGAACCCCAAGTCCGCCTGCATCATCCCCACCACGGGCGCGACGGCCACGAACGGACCGCGCAGGTTCAGCGCGAGCAGCCCGATGCAGGCCAGCAGGACCCAGCTGTTGGGGACCCGGGCGAGGAGCCGGCCGCTCATGGGCGGGGCCGGAGGTGCAGCATGTTCATCACCCCCATTGCTATCACGGCACGCCGTTGCCTCCCTCCCCCGCCTCCGGAGTTTTCGTCCAGTTACAGGACTCATGAACCGGTTTTAGGCCCTGTAAGTGACCAATAACTCGTTGGGGCGGTTCAGGATTACTGCATATACCACCCGCGTGCATGGTTGCTCACGGCCGGCTGCCCTCGGGAGATTTCCGGCTGGGCGGCCCAACGGACGGCGTTGGCCAGCACCTGCCGGATCTCCGCCTGGTGGTAGACCGGATAGTCCTGGTCCCCCGGACTGAAGTAGAAGATCCTGCCCTTGCCGCGGGTGAACGTGACGCCGGAGCGAAACACCTCCCCGCCTTCGAACGAGCTGATGAAAATGAGGTCGTCCGGGTCCGGAATGTCGAAAAGCTCGCCGTACATCTCCTGCTGGGGAATGACCAGCGGGCTCGGCACTCCCTGCGCAATGGGGTGGGACGGCTTGACGGTCCACACCAGCTCGCGTTCGCCCTCGTTGCGCCACTTGAGCGAGCAGGTGGTGCCGAGCAGCCGGGTGAAGATCCGGGCGAAGTGGCCCGAGTGCAGCACCAGCAGGCCCATACCGCCCAGGACGTGCCGCTGCACCCGGTCCACCACTTCGTCACTGACCTCGGCGTGGGCTTTGTGGCCCCACCAAAGGAGGACGTCCGTGGCCGCAAGCGCTTCCTCGGTGAGGCCGTGCTCCGGATCCGCCAGCGTGGCGGTGCTGATGTACGCCTCCGGCAGGTGCACGCGGAGCCCCTCGGCAATGGCGCCGTGGATGCCTTCCGGGTACATCTCCTTCATCGTGGCGGGCTCGTTGTTCGCCTCGTGGACGCCTTCGTTCCAGACCAGGATGCTCAGGTTTTCAGTCATGTCAGAGTGCCACTTCCCGGTGTTCCAGTGCGGACCGGTAGCAGGCGTCCAGGACCAGGGCGCGGCTCAGGGCCACGGACCCGTCGTGCTGGCCCCACACCTGTTCCCCGCCGCGGACAGCTTCGATGAAGTCCTCCACCACGGCGTCATGCGCGCGGCCCGGCTCCGCCACCACCGCGTAGTCGGCATTTTCGCCGTCTTTCTCCTTGAAGATCCGCAGGTCGGCAACCGGAGTCAGGGACGCGCCGACGGCGCGCAGCTCCGCTCCGCCATCCGTCCCGTAGACCGTAAAGTCCAGCAGGTCAGCCTCTTCGCGGTAGGCCGCCCAGCCCGCTTCGAGGATGAGCGTGCCGCCGCCCTCGAGCCGGATGAACGCCGTGGCGAAGTCCTCCACCTCGAACTTGTGGCTGGATTTCATGGCGGTGTAACGGGCGTTGCCGCCGAGTCCGCGCGGCCCCAGCTCCGAGTGCGTGGCGGCCGATACGGACAGGACCTTCGGTTCGCCCAGCAGGTGCAGCGAGTAGTCCAGCACGTGCACGCCGATGTCCGCGAGCGGGCCGCCGCCGGCCAGTTCCGGGTTGGTGAACCAGCTGCCCAGCATCGGAATCCCGGACCGGCGCAGCCACGAAGCCTTGGCGTAGTAGGGCCGGCCCAGTTCGCCGTTGTCGATGATGCCCTTCAGCTTCTGGATGTCGCCTCGCCGCCGGTGGTTAAAGGCGACGTCCAGCACCCTGCCCGCCTTGCGCGCGGCGTCCACCATTGCCTGGCCTTCGACGCCGTTGCGCGCCAGGGGCTTTTCGCTCAGGACGTGCAGGCCCTTCTCCAGCGCCGCAATGGCGATCGGGGCGTGCAGGAACGTGGGAACGGCCACGCTGACGGCGTCCAGCCCCTCCAGTTCAAGAAGGTCCTCCCAGCGGGCGAACGCGTTCGGGACGGCGTGCTTGTCCTTCAGACCGGCAAGGAGTTCCGGCTCCATGCCGGCGATGGCCACGAGTTCCACGCCTTCAATGTCCTTGTAGGCCTTGATGTGCTGCTGGCCGGCCCATCCGATGCCGACAACCCCCACTTTCAGGGTTTCCGTCTGCTGGTTGCTCACGGGTAGATCCTTCTCTTTTTGTTTGGCGGACGTTTGATAACAGGCGTTGTGGAGGCGCACTGCGGAGGTCAGCCCTTGACGGCTCCGGCGGTCATGCCGGACACGATCCTTTTCTGGCAGACCAGGACCAGGATGACAAGGGGCAATGTGATGAGGACGGACGCAGCGCTGATAGTGCCGAGCGGCTGGTCGAACTCGCTGGCCCCGCTGAAGAAGGCAATGGCCACGGGAACGGGCCTAGCCTCGGGGGACGTGGTGAGCGTGACGGCCAGGAGGAACTCGTTCCAGACTGAAATGAACACCAGGATTGCGGTAGTGGCCAGCCCCGGTACGGCCAGCGGGAGGATGACCTTATGGAAGGCCTGGAACGGCGAGGCTCCGTCCATGTACGCCGATTCCTCCAGTTCGCGCGGGATCTCCTTGAAAAAGGAGGTCAGCGTGTAAATCGCCAGCGGCAGGGCAAACGTCATCTTGGGAATGATGAGGCCAAGGAGCGTGTCGTACAGGCCGATGTCCCGCCAAATGGCGAACATCGGCGCCGCGATGGCGATGGCGGGAAATGTGGTCACGGACAGGACCAGCGTGAGGATCAGCGCCTTCCGACGCATCCTGAGCCGCGCCAGGGCATATGCGGCGAATGACGCGAACACCAGGGCCAGGGTGGTGGTGACGACGGCGATAATCACCGAGTTCCGGAGCGCCAGCAGGAATTCGGCATTCTGGAGCACGCTCAGATAATTTTCCAGCGTGGGCTCACCGGGAAACATTTCGCCCTGGCCCAGGCTGGCGCCCTTCTTCAGGGAGGTGTTCACCAGCCAATAGAACGGCACGAGCGAAAAGCCCATGACGGCCACGACGAACAGCCAGGTCAGCGGGTGCAGTTTCGCTTCCCCGCGCAGCCGGCGGCGCGGCGCCCTGGACTTGGCGGGAGCAGGGCCGGCCGGACGTTCCGCGAGCAGAGTGGTCATCAGTTCTCCTTGGCGACGGCGCGGATATTGCTGCCCGCGAAACGGATGTAGACCATGGAAACCGCCATGACCGTCAGGAACGTCAGGATGGACAGGGCCGAGCCCTCACCCACCATCCGGTTTTCGCGCAGCTCGTTATACGCCAGCATGGACATCGACTCCGTACCGTTGGCACCTCGGGTCAGGACGAAGGGAAGGTCAAAGACGCGCAGGGAATCCATGGTCCGGAAGATTGCAGCCAACGCGATGGCGGGTTTGAGCAGCGGGAGCGTGACATCCCGGAACGTCTGCCACTTGCTGGCCCCATCCAGTTCCGCGGCCTCATAGGTTTCATCGGGGATGACCTGCAGGCCTGCCAGGATGATGAGCGCCGCGAAAGGCGTTGTCTTCCAGACGTCGGCCAGGACCACCACGGCCATGGCGTACCCGGGTTCACCAAGCCAGACGATGTCGCCGCCGGGCAACCCCAGACCGGACAGCACCGTAGTGACCAGGCCGAGGTTGGGTTCGAACATGGTCTCCCAGGTGATGGCGCTGACTACGGTGACGATCGCATAGGGCAGCAGCACGACAGTGCGCAGCAGCGCCCGCCCGCGGAAAGCCAGGTTCAGGAGGAGCGCCATGGCAGTTCCCAGGATGAGTTCCAGGGAGACGGACAGCCCGGAGAACAGGAAGGTTTGCCCGAACGCGGCCCACCACTCCCGGCTGCTCAGGGCCGCGATGTAGTTGTCGAGGCCCACGAAGCGGGAGAGGCCGGCCTGGCGGACGCTGTATTGGTTCAGCGACAGCCAGATGGCGTAGCCGATAGGGACAGCGGCCACCAGGGCCATCAGGATGAGCGACGGTGCCGTCATCCTGATGGCCAGGCGGCGTTCTGCCCGGTCGTGGCCGCTGGCGCGGCCACGACCCGGGGTCAGGACTTGGGGCGCCATGGTCAGAAGGTCGCCTTGGCGGTCTTGATCTCTTCGGCCATGCGCTTGGTGGCCTCGTCGGCGGTGGCTTCGCCGGAGAGGACTGCGTAGACGTTCTTGTTGATGGCCTGGGAGATCTGCGGGTACACCGGGGAAACCGGCCGCGGCTTGGCTCCCTTCACCGAGCCGAGCAGTTCCGCCGCGAACGGCATCTTTGCCAGCACATCAGGGTCCGAGTAGGCGGCCTCGTTTACCGGCGCCTGGGAGTTGTCCATGGCCACATGCTTCTGCCAGTCCGGGGAGGTGGCAAAGTTGATGTACGCGACGGCCGCTCCAGGGTTGGTGGAGTGGGCGGAGATGGAGAAGTTCCAGCCGCCCAGCACGCCGCTTGCCTTGCTGGAACCGTCGAAGGACGGCAGCGGAGCCACCCCGAACGTGCCCGCCATCTTAGTGGCGTTCAGCAGGCGGTAGACATGCGGCCAGTTGCGCTGGTACCCGAAGTCACCGGACTCGTAGGCCAGGCGGGTGGGGTCCTCGCTGTAGGTCAGCACGGCGCGGTCGGCAGATCCGTTCTTGATGCCGCCGGCCATGAATTCCAGGACCTTCCGGGTGGTCTCATTATCCACCACGACTTCACCGGCATCGTCCAGCACTTCTCCGCCGGCGCTGTAGAGCAGTTCCAGGAAGTTCACGGTCAGGCCTTCGTACTGCTTGCCCTGGTAGACCAGTCCGTTGCCGGGAGCCTTGGCCGCCTCCTGGTAAAGCTGCTGCCAGGTTTCCGGCTTGGCCACCTTGTCCTTCTGGTAGTAGATAAGGCCGGCGTTCGTATAGAACGGCGTAGCCCAGTACTTGCCCTCGTACTTCGCCGACTCCGTGGTGGACGGGATGAGCCTGTCCTTGATCCCGTCCATCAGTTCCGTCTGGTCGAGCAGCCAGCCCTGCGAGGCGAACTCCGCGGTCCAGATGACATCCGTCATGAAGATGTCGCACTCAGTGGACTTGCCTTCCAGGCGCTGGACTGCCTGGGTGCGGGCTTCGTCCGTGGTGGAACCGATCTCGGTGTACTTCGCCGTCATTCCAGGGTTTGCCTTGTTGAAAGCGGCGGTGGTGTTCTTGTGGATGCCGCTGGCGTCTTTGCCGCCGCACAGATTGACGTTTCCCTTTGCGCCCTCCGCGCTCTTGGGATCGGCAACTGCGGCAGCCGGGGCTGCCGCGGAGTCGGATGCCGGCTGGTTTCCACAGCCGGCGAGCATGACGCCCGCCACTACGGTTGCTGCAACACTCTGGGCGAGACGACGGCGTCTGGCTGGCATGGGTGCCTTCACGGATTTCCTTTCGGGTGGCATGGTCCGCGCCGCCGGCCGCGTCCGAACATTCGGTGCGTTCGGTCGCCGGTTTTGCGGGAAGAGTTGGCGATGGCCCGACACTTTCGACTGAACTAACTCAAAAGTATGTAAGTCCAACGCTGTAAGCAGATTTCCACGGAGTGTGATCTATGTCAACAAAATCCGGAGTGAATTTTCGGGTCCTGCGTTTACGCCAAAACGGCCCCGTGGCACGCGAAAGCGTCCCCGGCTGGAAGGCCTTCCGGGGCATCGAGAGAGGCTGCTAGCCGGGCTGGGAGGCGTTGCGGATAGCGGCTTCCAGCACTTCGGGAGAGAGTACGTGATCGATAACCATACGGCTCGCGCCCAGGATTGCGGCGTCTCCCGGTGCTTTCGCCTGCTCGATGCGCAGCCTTGACGTGGCCAGCGGCAGCGACCTGCGGTAGACCGCCTCGCGGACGCCCGCCAGCAGTTGGTCACCTGCGCGGGACAGGCTTCCGCCCACCACGATGACGGACGGGTTGAGCAGGTTGACGCAGAATGCCAGGACCTCCCCCAGGTCCCGCCCCGCCTGGCGCAGGGCATGGATCGCCTGAACATTCCCTTTCGCTGCCAGCTCCACCACATCCGTGCTGGTGGCGGCCTCGATCCCTTCGGCACGGAGCTTGGCCGCGAGGGCGGGGCCGGACGCCAGCGCCTCAAGGCAACCGGTGTTGCCGCAACGGCACTGCACGTCCTCACCATCGGGCACCCGCACGTGGCCCAGGTCGCCGGAGGTGCCGTCCGCACCGCGCTGGATTTCACCGTTGCTGATGATGCCGGCGCCGATACCCGTGGCCACCTTGACCAGCAGCACGTTTTGGAAGTCCTGCCAGTGGGCGTAGCGCTCGCCGACCGCCATGATATTCACGTCGTTATCGACCAGGACGTCGGTCGCAAGCCGCTCCCCTACGAATCCGGCCACATCGAAACCGTCCCACCCCGGCATGATGGGGGGCTTCACCGGACGGCCGGAGCTGTGCTCCACCGGGCCGGGCAGCCCGATTCCCACCCCGGCGAGGTCGCCGAGGCCGCGCCCCACGTCTTCGAGGAGCTTCTGGCCGATCTCGATTACCCGGTTCAGGACTGGTTCCGGGCCCTCGGCGATGTCGATGGCTTCGGAGTGGCGGGCAAGAATGGTCGCGTTGAGGTCGGTGGCCGCCACGGACGCATGGGTGGCGCCCACATCTGCCGCCAGGACCACCTTGATGCCGGCGTTGAAGGCAAATTTCGACGGCGGCCGCCCGCCTGAGGAGGCAGCCTCGCCGGCAGGGCCCACCAGCCCCATGGCCAGGAGGGCATCAATACGGGCGGCGACGGTGGTCCGGGCAAGGCCGGTGACTTCGGCGAGTTCGGACCGTGTCCGGGCTTTGCCGTCCCGCAGCAACTGAAAGAGGTCGCCGGTGCGTGAAAGCAGTCCGGCTTCCTGGGGCGGGAACTGCTGATGCCTGGGAACGATCGCCATGCGTTAAGGAATAGCACATCGCGGGGCCTTAGTCGCGAGAAATCTACGACTTTTGATTGACTTGCGTCAAAAGTCGCCGTACGTTGAAGAAAATCCCGCGAAGTGCGCTGCGGCACACACGCACACGCAGCTCCGAGCAGCAAGGACGCGCAAGCCATGGACTACTCGCTTCAGCTTTACACTCTTCGGCGGCCGCTGGAACAGGACCTCGCCGGCACCATCCGCCGGGTTGCAGAGATCGGTTTCACCCGGGTGGAGCCCTACAACTTCGTGGCCACGGCGAAGGAACTCGGCGCAGCCTTGAAGGAAAACGGACTCACCGCCCCCTCCGGACACGCGCCGTTGCTGACCGGGAACCAGGATGAAATTTTTGCGGCTGCCAGCGAGCTTGGCATCGGCACGGTCATAGATCCTCACGTTCCCGCAGAAGACTGGCAGGACGCCGCTGACATCCAGGCCACGGCAGCCAAGCTCAACGCGGCGGCCAGGAAGGCGGCCGCGTACGGCCTCCGCGTGGGTTACCACAACCACGCATGGGAACTGGAGTCCACCATCGACGGCCGCCCTGCCCTGGAGTACTTCGCGGAGCTGCTGGATCCGGAGCCGGTCCTGGAGGTGGACACCTATTGGGCCGCCGTCGGAGGCCGTGACCCGGTGGAGCTGCTCGCCAGGCTGGGCGAACGGGTGAAATACCTCCACCTAAAAGACGGCCCGCTCACTGCCGAGACTAAGGCACAGTTGCCGGCGGGTCAGGGCAAACTGCCCGTACTGGAGGTCATCGCCGCTGCGAAGTCCGTGGAGGTGGGCGTCGTGGAGTTCGACGACTACGCCGGCGACATCTTCGACGGCATCACCGAGAGCCTCTCGTTCCTGCTGGCCTCCGGCGAGGGAATCAAGGCATGAACACCCCCGCCACTGCCGAACCGGCCCGCAAGGGTCCGGTCGGCGTCGGCATTATTGGCGCCGGCAACATCAGCAGGCAGTACCTGGACAACCTCACGGTTTTCCCCGACCTGAAAGTCCACGTCATCGCGGACCTGTTCGAGGAGGCAGCAGAAGTCCGCGCCGCCGAATACGGGATCCCCGAGTGGGGCGGGCCGGAGAAGGCGCTGAACCACCCCGAGGTCGAAATCATCGTCAACCTCACCATCCCCGCGGCGCACGTCGAGGTGGCCACCGCCGCCGTCAACGCGGGCAAGCACGTCTGGACCGAGAAGCCCTTCTCCCTGGACCGCGAGTCCGGCCTGGGCCTGCTCAAGGCCGCGCACGCCGCCGGGATAAGGCTGGGCACCGCGCCGGACACGTTCCTCGGGGCCGGCCTGCAGACCGCGCTGCGGCTGATCCAGCGCGGCGACATCGGCACCCCGCTGACCGCCATGACCACGTTCCAGACCCCGGGCCCGGAATCCTGGCACCCCAACCCGGCCTTCCTCTTCCAGCAGGGCGCCGGCCCGCTGTTCGACATGGGCCCGTACTACCTCACCACGCTGGTCCAGGCGTTCGGCTCCATCCGCAAGGTTGCCGCCCTCGGATCCAAGGCCAAGGATGTCCGCGTCATCGGCTCCGGGCCCAAGGCAGGAGAGGAATTCACCGTGGAGGTGCCCACCCACGTCTCCGCCATGGCCCAGTTCGAGTCCGGCGCCTCATCCCACAGCGTCTTCTCCTTCGAATCCCCCCGTGTCCGCATGGGCTTCGTGGAAATCACCGGCACCGAGGCCACCTTGTCCCTGCCGGACCCTAACTATTTCGACGGCGACATCAGGCTTTGGCGTGCAGGTGACGAGGAGTGGACCGCCATTCCCGCCACCGGACCGGCGCACGGCCGGGGCATGGGCGTGCTGGACATGGCCCGCTCCCTCCGCGCTGGAGTCCGGCACCGCGCCACCGGCGACCTCGCCTACCACGTGCTGGACAGCATGGTCTCGATCACCGAATCCATGGAATCCGGCACCTTCGTGGACGTCGACAGCTCCGCTCCGGCATCCCCGGCCCTCCCCGAGGACTGGGCGCCGGAAACCGCCACCCTCTGAAAAGCAGGAACAACCATGAGCACCCTCGAAGATCCCTCCCGCCGGCCGGGCCCCAAAACACTGGGCGTGGCCGCCATCGGCTATGCGTTCATGGGCAAGGCCCACTCCAACGCCTGGCGCAACGTTGCCGCTTTCTTCGACGTCCCGGCCTTCGAACAGAAGGTCCTCGTGGGCCGGGACGCCGCAGCCGTGGCCGACGCGGCGGCAAAATACGGCTGGGCTGAGTCAGCCACCGACTGGCGTGAGGTGATTGCGCGGGACGATATCGACGTCGTCGACATCTGTGCGCCCGGCTGGATGCACGCCGAAATCGCCATCGCCGCCTTGGAAGCAGGCAAGCACGTGCTGGTGGAAAAGCCGCTGGCCAACAGCCTGGCCGAGGCCGAGGCCATGACCGCGGCTGCGGCGAAGGCCCGGGGACGGGGCGTCCAGTCCATGATCGGCTTCAACTACCGCCGCGTCCCCGCCCTGGCCCTGGCCAGGGAATTGATCGCCGAGGGGCGGGTCGGCACGGTCCGGCACGTCCGTGCCGCCTATCTCCAGGACTGGCTCGCCGACACACAGGCACCCATGACCTGGCGGCTCCGGGCGGAAACCGCCGGGTCGGGCGCGCTGGGTGACATCGCCTCGCATGCCATCGACCAGGTCCTGTTCCTGCTCGGCGAGCAGGTCACCGAGGTCACTGGGCGGCTGCACACCTTCGTGGACCGGCGCCCCGGCGCCGCCGGCCTGGAGGAGGTAACGGTCGACGACGCCGCTTGGGCCACGCTTTCCCTCGGCTCCGGGGGGATCGCCTCCGTTGAGGTGTCCCGGGTGGCAACCGGCCGGAAGAACTCCCTCACCGTGGAAATCTACGGGGACAAGGGCACCATCCTGTTCGATCTGGAAAACCTCAATGAGCTCGGCTTCCTGGACGCCACCGAGCCCGTCAGGGAGCAGGGCTTCCGGCGGATCCTGGTCAACGAACCCGACCACCCTTACCTTGCCGCGTGGTGGCCGCAGGGACATATCATCGGCTGGGAACACACGTTCACGCACCAGGTCCGGGACTTCCTGCTGGCCATCCGCGACGGAACCCGGCCCTCGCCGTCGTTCGAGGAAGGACTGGAGGTCCAGCGAATCCTGAACGCCGTCGCGGAATCCGCCGCCGCGAAAAGCGCCCTCATTCAACTGGCGCCTGCCGCCGCCGAAACCGAAGGAGCCTGACATGCCCCGCCCGTTCACCCTGTTCACCGGCCAGTGGGCCGACCTTCCCTTCGAGGAAGTAGCCAAGCTCGCCTCAGGCTGGGGCTATGACGGCCTGGAAATCGCCGTCTCCGGCGACCATCTGGACGCCTGGCGCTGGGACGAACCCGGCTATGTCGAGTCCAAGCTCGCCGTCCTGGAGAAGTACAACCTGAAGGTCTGGGCCATCTCCAACCATCTCAAGGGCCAGGCCGTCTGCGATGACCCCATCGACTTCCGCCACGAAGCGATCGTCGGGACGAAGGTCTGGGGCGACGGCGACCCCGAAGGCGTCCGCACCCGCGCCGCCGAGGAAATGAAGCACACCGCAAGGCTCGCCAGGGCACTCGGAGTGGATACCGTCGTCGGCTTCACCGGGTCCTCCATCTGGCAGTACGTGGCCATGTTCCCGCCCGTCCCTGAAAAGGTCATTGACGCCGGCTACCAGGACTTCGCGGACCGCTGGAACCCCATCCTGGACGTCTTCGACGAATGCGGAGTCCGGTTCGCGCATGAAGTCCACCCCTCGGAAATCGCCTACGACTACTGGACCACCGTCCGCACCCTCGAGGCGATTGGCCACCGGGAAGCGTTCGGGCTGAACTGGGACCCGTCCCACATGATGTGGCAGGGCATCGATCCCGTCTCCTTCATCTGGGACTTCAAGGACCGGATCTACCACGTGGACTGCAAGGACACCAAGATCCGCCAGACCGGCCGCAACACCGTCCTGGGCTCGCACCTGCCTTGGGGCGACCCCCGCCGCGGCTGGGACTTCGTCTCCGCCGGCCGCGGTGACGTGCCATGGGAAGCCTCCTTCCGGGCGCTCGCCGCAATCGGCTATGACGGTCCCATCTCAGTCGAATGGGAAGATGCCGGGATGGACCGCCTGCACGGCGCCCCCGAAGCCCTCGCAGCGCTGAAGAAGTTCGACTTCCCCGCCTCCCAAACCAGCTTCGACGCAGCATTCAAGCAGTAACCCGTCCGGACCCGCACGTAGAATCCCTGCATGAGCCACACCATCCGCAGGGCAACAGCGGACGACGCCGGCGCTCTGGCAGCGCTGGCAGCCGTCACCTTTCCGCTGGCCTGCCCTCCGTCGTCGTCGCCTGAAGACATTGCGGCGCACCTTGCCGGGACACTGGGCGAAACGCACTTCGAGAGCTATCTCGCCGACCCTGACATCACCATCCTGGTCCTGGACGACGAGGGGACGCTGCACGGGTACAGCCTGCTGGTCAACCGCCCGGCGGCCGATCCCGACGTGGCGGCAGCCCTAACGCTGCTGCCGTCGGTGGAACTGAGCAAGTGTTACGTCCACCCGGAACACCATGGCCTGGGCGCCGCCGCGGAACTCATGCGTGCAAGCCTGCACGCCGCGTCGGCTGCAGGCGCGGCGGGCGCCTGGCTGGGAGTCAACAGCCAGAACGCCCGCGCCATCCGGTTCTATGAAAAGTCCGGTTTCCGGAAGGTGGGAACCAAGACGTTCAGGCTGGGGACCGCCGTCGAACATGATTTTGTGATGGAGCGGCCCCTGCCCTGACCCGTTACCGGCGAGCGTTGATGCCGGTGCTGTGGCCTGTGCCGGCTTCGCCCAGGAGCGCCTCCAACGGAGGGCGCGGATCCTTGCTGAACCGGAGACCTGGTGGAAGTCCCTCGATGCTGCCTTCGTTGCCCCGGGCGCTAATGGTCACCCGGCTGGTGTCCAGCAGCACGTTTGCTGCCCGGAACTCCCCGATCTCCCGGTTAAGGATGGGGGCCAGGTGCACCACGCCCCGGGTGAAGTCGGGGTCGAAACGGAGGAGGATGCGGGCAAGCTGCACAGGGGCGGCCGCAGCCCAGGCCTGCGGCGAGCACGCCGTAGGGTAGGGCACGGGGCCCGGGTATTCGCCGCGGTCAAAGCCGCAGAACAGCTCGGGCAGGCGGCCATCGAAATGCTCGGCGGCGTCGAAGATCGCCTGCGCCACGCGGCGGGCTTCCTCCACGAAGCCGTAGCGCATCATCCCGGTGGCCACCAAAGCGCTGTCGTGGGGCCATACGGAGCCGTTGTGGTAGCTCACCGGGTTGTAGGCCCCCATGTCCGAGGCGAGCGTCCGGATTCCCCAGCCAGTGAACATCTGCGGGGACATCAGGTGTTCCACCACCTGCGCCGCCTTGTCCTCGTCCACGATGCCCACCCAGAGGCAGTGCCCGATGTTGGAGGTCAGGGCATCGACCGGTCGCTTGTCCTTATCCAGTGCTTCGGCGAAGTAGCCCTTCTCCGGCAGCCAGAACTTCTCGTTGAAGGCCTTCTTAAGCTCATTGGCACGCCCCGTCCAGTGCTTTTCCAGGTCGTGGTCGCCGCTCCAGCGGGCCAGCTGCGCGCGGCCCACGTAGGCCGAGTACACATAGGCCTGCACCTCGCAGAGGGCGATAGGCGCCTCGGCCATGGTGCCGTCTGCAAAGTTGATGCCGTCCCAGGAGTCCTTCCAGCCCTGGTTGATCAGGCCATGGTCGTTGGGGCGCAGGTACTCCACGAATCCGTCGCCGTCACGGTCACCGTAGTTGTCGATCCACTCGAGCGCCCGGTCGGCATGCGGCAGCAGAGACTCGATGATGTCGGCCGAGAGGCCCCACCGGCTCAGTTCACCCAGGAGGCCGACGAAGAGCGGGGTAGCGTCGGCAGTGCCGTAGTAGGCTGTGCCGCCCAGCGACAGGCCCGCGGTGATGCCCAGTCGGACCTCATGCGGAATGCGGCCCGGCTCTTCCTCCGAGTCGTTGTCCACCTTGGTGCCCTGGAGGCCGGCCAGGGTCTGCAGGGTCCCGGCGGCAAGTTTGGGATCAACCATCAGGGACATGTAGGACGCCAGCAGCGAGTCGCGGCCGAACAGCGCCATGAACCACGGAGCGCCTGCTGCCACCGCCGCGCGCTCCGGGTGGTGGGGATCGAAGATCCGCAGCGAGCCGAGATCGCTTTGGCTCCGGTTCAGGACGGCCTGCAGGTTGCTGTCCGCAACCGTGACGCGGGGGACGTTTTGCTCCCAGTCCCGGTGCCGCCGCACTCCCTGGCGGTGGTGCGGCTGCCCGGCTTCAGTGAACGCCTCCGCCGGCGCCTCACCGTTGATGAGCGGCACCACGATGACGCTGGTGGCCCACTTGCCGCGCGCCGGGACCGTGGCACGGAAGCGCAGCCCGTCCATGGTGACGTCTGCTCCCCTGGCCCGCACGGCGGTGCCGCGGCGCTGTCCGTTGTGGCTGGTTTCGATGACCAACTGGCCGTCCTGCACCGTGCGGGATGCCCGGGCGCCGCCGGATGTGCGGCCGCCCTTGACGTCGAAGAGGTCTGCCTGGTCCGCATCCACCAGCAGCTCGATCTCGCAGTCCACCGGCTCACCCGAGTAGTTCTCAAGGGTGATGTCGTCCTGGAGGCCGGGGCCGATATGCCGCACCTGGCGCACCACCAGCGGGCTGTCAAACCGGCCGTCCGGCCATTTGGCGCGGCCCACGAACGTGGCCCCGAACGGATGGGGCCGCTGGGCCACCAGCGGTTCGCGCAGCGAGCCGTTGATTCGCAGGACCCAGCGGGAAATAATCCTGGTGTCCTGGAAAAACGCTCCGTTCGTGCCGCCGTCGGAATTGATGTCTCCGCTTCCGGACGAGATGCAGAACGAGGAGCCCTCCACCACCGTGACGGAACCGGTCTCGGATGCGGCGGCCTCGGTATCTGCGTTCCATGCGGTCATGAACGGTATTCCTCCTCAGAGTCGGGTAAGTGCAGGCGGACCAGCGCGTGCACCCTTAAAGATTCTGGTGCACGCCAACAGCATCCGGAACCCCTCCCGGGCCCTTCCCCTCAAGAAGTTCGCTGAAAAGCTCCAGGTGCTCGCTGACCATGCGCTCCTCGCTGAAGCGCTGTTCGGCTGTCCTGCGGCACAGTTCCCGGCTGAGCCCTGCCGCCGCCGGCACGAACTCCGCCAGGTTCTCCGTCTCCCCCAGGAAACCGGTCCGCCCGTGCTCCACGATTTCCGGCGCTGACCCGATGCTTGTGCCGATCACCGGGGTGCCCGTGGCCAGCGCCTCGATCATCACCAGCCCGAAGGGTTCGGACCACTGGATCGGGTTGAGGAAGGCCAGGGCTTCGCCCATCAGCGCGAACTTCCCGCCGTCGTCAACCTCGCCGACGAAGTCCTCATTGGGACCCAGCATGGGCTCGATCACCTCGCGAAAGTAGCGCAGCTCATCCGGCTGGCGCATCTTGACGGCGATCCTCAGCGGCATGCCGGCGCGCCGGGCCAGCATGATGGCTTCCGGCAGCCCCTTGTCCGGACAGGACCGGCCCACGAAGCACAGGTAACCCCCGCGGCCGGACCCCACCGGCACCGCCTGCACGTCCATGCCGTGGTGGATCACCCGGGACACCGGGACATCCGGAGCGTGCGAGGCCTGGTCCCGGGAGATCGCGATGATCGCTGAATCCCTTGCCATGGCCCGGTAGATGTCCACTGCCTGCGGGTGCAGCGGGCCATGGATGGTGGTGGCCACGGGAACCTGCCGCGGCCGGTTCAGATACAGCGGCCCGGCCAGGGTGTGGTCATGGATAATGTCCACGCCGCGCAGCCCCTGATAGGCCCGGACCACGTGGCTGAGCTCCGAAATCGTATAGCCCAGGTCCTCTCCCGAGGCAGGGCGCATCCCGGGGGCTGGCCGGACCGGACAGGTGCTGTCCGACGGGGCCGCCAGCACCACCTCGTGGCCTGCGGCGGCGAACCCGCGCGCCAGGCTGTCCACTACTCGTTCAATGCCACCGTACGTACGCGGTGGGACAGGAATCCATGGTCCTGCAACCAATCCAATCCGCATCCCAGGCCTCCCAGGATCATGACTGGCCGGCCCCCAGCTGCCGGGCATCTGTGCCGTGGGGCCACTGCTTGACCTACATCCGACTATTGCCCACGATCCTGCGCGCCGCAAGACCCGCGTTCCCAGGCTCTCCTGCCGACCGTCCTGCCTGTGGTGGAACTAACAGAACGATGCCGGAATGGCCGCCGGCGCGGAACAGTTACCCTAACCATGGAGATCGAGATCTGGTCAGACGTTGCGTGCCCGTGGTGCTACATCGGCAAGCGCCGGTTCGAAGCAGCCTTGGCAGAGTTCCCCCACCGCGATTCCGTGGAGGTCACGTGGCGTAGTTTCCAGCTCGATCCGACCCTCCCGGAGCATTACGACGGCAGCGAACTGCAGTACCTGAGCACCCGGAAGGGCCTGGCTCCGCAGCAGGTCACGCAGATGTTCGAACACGTGGCGGAGCAGGCCGCAGGAGTCGGCCTCCACTACCGGTTCGACAAGGTGGTAGTGGCCAACAGCTTCACCGCGCACCGGCTGCTGCACCTTGCCGCTGTCCATGGCCTGCAGGACGCCGCCAAGGAACGCCTGCTCAGCGACCACTTTGAACACGGCAGGGACATCGGCAGCCGCGACTACCTCACCGAATTGGGCACCGGCCTGGGCCTGGATCCCGCGGAAGTCGAAGAGCTGTTCAGCACCGACAAGTACGCCGACGAGGTCCGGGCGGACTTCGACGAGGCCCGCGCCCTGGGCATCAGCGGCGTCCCGTTCTTTGTGCTGGACCGGAAGTTCGGACTCTCCGGCGCGCAACCCAAGGAAACTTTCACGGCAGCCTTGAACCAGGCCTGGAACGAGGCCCGTCCGCTGGCGATGATAGGCGCCGGGGACGCCTGCGGCCCGGAGGCCTGCACCCCTTAACGCCCTCCCCAACGTGCATGAGTTCCTGTCCACTTAGAGGCTTTGAGGCGCGTTTTTGGCCCTTCCAAGCGGACAAAACTTTTGGTGACACATCGGGGTAAAGTGTCCGTATGCCAAGGATTTCAGCGGCGAGCAACGCGGAGCAACGCGCAGATACCCAGCGCCGCATCCTCACGGCCTTTGGCGAGCTCCTCTTTTCGCACGGCCTTCCGGGCCTGACCATGACGGACGTCGCCCGCCACGCCGGGATCGGACGCACCGCCGTATACAACTACTACGCGGACATCGAAGAGCTGCTCATCGCCTACGCCCTGGACGAGACCGAAAAGTTCCTGGCCGAGCTCCGCGATTCCCTCGCCCGGCTCGAGAACCCGGTGGAGCGGCTCGCCCTGTACGTGCGCGCCCAGGTGGTGGACCTCAGCCGCCGCCACCTACCGCCGGGACCTGCCATGGGGGCTGTACTCTCGCCGTCGTCCTTTGCCAAACTCGCGGACCACGTGGGTGAGCTGAGCGTCCTGCTGCAGGGCATCCTGCGGGACGGCATGGAGCAGGGCTACCTGCCCGTGGCGGACGTGGGGCAGCAGGCGCAGCTGATCCTCGGGACGCTGTCCTCCAGCGCCGCCCGCGGCAGCGATGAGCCTGCCGAACTGGAAGCGCGCGTGGCGCGCACGGTGCGGTTCATCCAGCAGGGCGCCGGGGCAAGGTTCGACGGCGCCGGGAGGCCCGTGCGGCTCGGCCCGCCTTCCGCCCTGGCCGGGTAGGTCCGTCAGGGTGTGGGTGCCGCGGACGGGACCACCGGCCATTTGTCATCGTCGGCGATCCTCCGGCTGTCGCGCGGACAGCTCAGCGTGCCCGGCGTCTGGTCCACCAGGTCCGGGGGCGTGAGCGCACTGTACTGCTGCGCCAGGATCACGTCCACGCTCCCGTCCGTCCGGCTGTCCTGGAAGTAGTCCGAGCCGGGCAGGTGCCGCTGCACGGTGAACGCCGCGGACTGTCCGGCAGCGCCGGAAACCACCGCCGCCGTTCCCCGGTAATTGGCGTCGGTGTTGGCCGCCGCTCCCACCACGAACTTGCGGGCCAGCAGCTCCTTGCCAACGGTCCGGGCCAGGCCCGGCCGGCTGGTGGAGTTGAACACGTTCACATTGACCTTGTCCGGGGACACGTAGTTGAACGTGGCGTCCGGGCAGGTGGAAACAGTCTCTTCCGCAGGACCCAACGCCGGGATCTTGAGCCGTTCGTCCAGCACGGCGAGCGCGGTGATGACGCCGGCCGCGATGATCCCCAGCAGCAGGACCAGGACAATTCCATGCAGGGCCCGGCGCCGGACCCGGGCGGTCTGGTCCGCACGGGCTGCCTCGAACGTGGCGCGCAGTTCGGAGCCGGTGACCACATGGTGGCCATGGAGGATGCTGGGATCCTGGATCTTCCTAGCCATCCAGCACCAGGACCCGGGCGTGGATCGCGGTGCGCTGGTGCAGCGCGGTGCGGACAGCGCGGTGCAGGCCGTCCTCCAGGTAGAGCGTTCCCTGGTACTGCACAACATGCGGAAAGAGGTCGCCGAAGAACGTTGAATCCTCGGCCAGGAGCGCTTCGAGGTCCAGCGTGCGCTTGGTGGTGACCAGTTCATCGAGGCGCACCGGTCGCGGCGGGAGGGCCGCCCAGTCCTTGGGCGTGTTGTAACCATGGTCGGGGTACGGGCGTCCCTCGCCCACAGCTTTAAAGATCACTCTGCCACCCTAGGCAAGCGGCAGGCCCGGGGAAAGTAGCGTCCCCGGCCTGGCGCCAGGTTGTAGCCAAACGGTAACCATGTCACACGCGGTGATGTTCGTCGTCGGAGCCGTCCGGCACGGGCGGCGGCTGACAGAATGGGTGCATGACCTCTGATTTTCCTGCTGTTCCCGCGCCCGGCACCGCCGTGCCGTCCGCCCCGCCGCTGGCGTTGCTGCTGGACGTGGATGGCCCCATCGCCAGCCCCGTCACCCGGGAGGTTACTGACGGGATCATCCGTGACCTGGTGGCGCTGGCCGCCGCCGGCATCCCCGTGGTCTTTAACACCGGCCGGTCCGATGCGTTCATCCGCCAGCAGGTCATGGAGCCCATGATCGAAGCGGGAATTCCCTCGGGCACCGTCGTCCACGCCGTGTGCGAGAAGGGCGCGGTGTGGTTCAGCTTCACCTCCGCCGGTCCCGGCCCTGTCCACGTTGACCACGACCTGGCCGTCCCCGCCGCCTACGGCGATGACGTTCGGCGGCTGGTGGCCGAGGACTACGCGGCGCACATGTTCTTTGACGAGACCAAACGGGCCATGGTCTCCGTGGAGCAGCACATCGAGGTCCCCAACGCCGACTACCTGGCCGAGCAGGCATTATTCGACGCCGAGGCGATGGAACTGATGGCCCGCCACGGGCTCGGGGTGGTGCGGCTGGACCACCATGCGCCCAATTCCGACGACGAGGTGGACTACCGTGTGGATCCCACCATCATTTCCACGGACATCGAATCGGTGCGGCTGGGCAAGGATCTCGGCGCCAGCCGGGCAGTGGAGCTGCTCGCCGCGCAGCACATCACCCCGCAGGCGTGGCGCACGGTGGGCGATTCACGCACGGACTACGCCATGGCGGACTGGCTTCACCACAACGACCACCAGGTCAAGCACGTGGACGTCCGGCCCGCCGACGGGGTTCCGGACAAGCCCTACCCCGTCCTCACCGCCGCGGACCTGGGACTGCCGGAGACGGTGATCCACGACGGCGCCGGCGCGGCCTTCCTGCGCAGCTGGCGTGAGGCGCTGGGCGTCTGAGCCCTTCCCGGACAGGGCTATCATCCAAGAAGGAATACTTACTTTTCACAGCATGGAGACCACCATTACAGAAGCACCGGTCCAGGACGAGGTCTACTACGGCGCCCAGGCGTCCGTGGAGGAACAATTTCCTGCCGAAATCACGTCGGCTGCGGCCGAGCAGCGCCTCAAACACCGCCCTGACGTCATCCGGCACAAGGGACGCTATGCCCTGATCAACCACAACCGCACGCCCTACCAGGCGATGGTGGAGGACCTGCTGTTCCTGCGCAACGTCCTGGACAACGCCGGGCTGGCATACCTGCTGGTCCGCGGCAACAATGACAGGCCCGTCATTGCCCTGGACTGGAAGGACCGGAAGAAACTGCGGGCCGCGATGGTGGAAGCGTGCCGGGACGAGCCTGTCTACTCCATGACCGTGGACGCCAAGAAGAAAACCTCCATCCTGGTGGCCGACGGCGAACTGTCATCCAACCGCCAGGCGCGCATCTTCCGGATCTACCGCCCGCGTGTCGAGCCGGTGGGCGGTTTCGAATTCGGCGCGTCGGCAGGTGTCCAGATCGAGCTGTGGTCCTTCAAGGGCGACGAGATCATCCTGCCGATCGAGAACTCCCTGACCCGCCGCACCCTGCTGCGGCAGGACGCTGTCCGCGGCACCGTGGACCGGTACGGACACACGTGGCCCACCATCGAGAACATGTTCGCGGACCACGCCAGCGACATCAGCTTCGACATCGACCTGGTGTTCTCCTGGGTGGATGGCAGCTCGCCGGAGTACATCGCGGCCCGCCGCGCCCAGCAGAAGGACGTGGTCCTGGGCGAAGGCGACGACCATGAAGCCCGGTTCCGGCAGATCAACGAGCTCAAGTACGCGCTCCGGTCCGTCTACATGTTCGCGCCCTGGATCCGGCGCATCTTCATTGCCACGGATTCGCCGGCCCCGGAGTGGCTGGCTGACCACCCGGCGGTCACGATCGTGCGCAGCGAAGAGTTCTTTGCCGACCCCTCCGTGCTGCCCACGCACAACTCCCAGGCGGTCGAGTGCCAGCTGCACCACATCGAGGGCCTGTCCGAACACTTCCTCTACTCGAACGACGACATGTTCTTCGGCCGTCCCGTCAGCCCGGACCTGTTCTTCACCCCGGGCGGGATCACCAAGTTCATCGAGGCCGAAACCAGGATCGGGCTCGGCGAGAACGCGGCCGAACGCAGCGGCTTCGAGAACGCGGCACGGGTGAACCGCAAGCTGCTTTGGAACCGGTTCGGCCGGATCACCACCCGGCACCTGGAACACACCGCCGCCCCGCTGAGGCGCAGCGTGGTGGAGACCATGGAGCTGGAGTTCCCCGACGAGTTCCGCAAGACTGCGGCCAGCCGGTTCCGGGCCGCGGACAACATCTCCGTGACCAATTCCTTCTACCACTACTACGCGCTGTTGACCGGCCGGGCCGTCACACAGACGGCCGCGAAAGTCCGCTACGTGGACACCACCATGCGGTCCGGGCTGAAATACCTGGCCAAGCTGCTGGCCAAGCGGAACATGGACATGTTTTGCCTCAATGACGGAAGCTTTCCCGAGGTGGACGCCAACGAACGCGCCGCGCTCGTGACCGACTTCCTCGAGAAGTACTACCCCATCAAGGCGCCCTGGGAAAAGTAGCCCCGCGCCGCCTAGCGCGACGAGGGTTGTCTGACGGTGCCGCGCTTGGCGGTCTCAGGGATGCGGATGCCGGCAGCCTCGAGCCGACGCGCCGTCTCCGCCGGAGTCACGTACTCCCCCACCGTGGCCGAGCCGCCCAACGGCACGACCGAATGGACAATGGTGTGTTCGTAGACGTGGACCAGGTTGAACGCCTGTCCGCCGTCCCGGCCGCGGGTCCCGCCCACCGGTACGTTGAGGTCCTGGGTGTAACAGCTGGCCGAAGCGACGGAGACCGGGATTCCGGCGAACGTGGCTGTGGTGGAGTAGTGCAGGTGGCCGGCCAGGATGGTGCGGACGTCGGAATCGCGCACCACGGCGGCCAGGGAGCTCTGGTCCCGGAGCTCCACCAGGACCGACAGATCCAGCACCGACGGAACCGGCGGATGGTGCAGGGCCAGGATGGTGCCGTCCGGGGCGGGGGTTGCCAGCTCCGCGGCGAGCCATTCGAGCTGCGTGGCGTTGAGTTCGCCGTGATGGAACCCCGGGACCGAGGTGTCCATGGTGATGATGCGCAGGCCGTTGATGAAGTAGCTATGGTCCACGGGAGCATCGGTTCCGGGCTGGTCAAGCAGGCCCTTGCGGAAGTTGGCCCGGTTGTCGTGGTTGCCCATGGCCCAGATGACGTCGGCGCCCATCTCGGTGCAGGCGGGTTCCACGATGGCGCGCAGCTTGGCGTAGGCTTCCGGATCGCCCTTGTCCGCGAGGTCGCCGGTGAAGATGACGGCCTCGGGCCGCGCGCCGGACTCTTTGACTTCTTCGAAGAGCTGGATCAGCCGGGCTTCGCTGTCAACGGCGCCGTAGAGGGGCTCTGGCCCGCCTACCAGATGGGGATCGCTCAGGTGGAGTAGGAAGTGGCGTGGCCGGGGATGTTCGGCCTCGATGTGCTCCATTGCTACCTCTGTGGTCGGTGGGAAGCCGCTCTTCCCTTGTACCCTTCAGTAAGGTTTATCCAATCAGACATTTGGTGAATTTTGGACGAATTGCGGCCGCCTATGTGGAAAAAAGTTAAAGCAGTGCCTCAACGGCGTCGATGACCTGGGCCGAGTCCGGCTCGACAGTGGGGGCGAACCGGGCAGCCACCACGCCGTCCCTGCCCACCAGGAACTTTTCGAAGTTCCACTTCACCAGCCCCGGCAGCGGGCCGTTCTTGAACCTGGTCAGTTCCGTGTAGAGCGGGTGCCGGGACTTCCCGCGGACGTCCGCCTTGGCCGTCAGCGGAAAGGTGACACCGAAGTTGCGCTGGCAGAACTCCGCGATTTCGCTGTCGCTGCCGGGCTCCTGCCCCGCGAACTGGTTGCACGGCACGCCCAGGATCTCGAATCCGCGGTCCCTGAACTTTCCGTAGAGCGCTTCAAGGCCCGCGTACTGCGGCGTGAACCCGCATTGCGAGGCGACGTTCACCACCATCACCACTTTTCCCCGGAACCGGCCGAAATCTGTAGCCGTTCCGTCATTCAGGATCAGGGGAATTTGGTACAGGGATGCCACAGGCTGCGTCCTCACGAAGGTGTCCATACTGATGGTTCGTTTCAGGCAGTCCAGCGTACTGGTCCCTGCTGGGAATTTCCTGACCGCATTTGTCCTTGCCGGGTGTCGCCCGGGCAGCGGACGACGGCGGTGCCTCCTCCCCCGGGAGGGCCGGCCCGGCCGGTGGTTCCGCGGGCAACGGACTATTGGAGGCCGGTTTTGCCGGCGCAGCTTTCGCTGGAACCGTTTCGGTGGGCATGGGTTCTATGGGCGTGGGCGCCGTGGGCGTGGGCGCTGCAGGGGCCGGCTCCGGTTCTGTAGGTGCGGCTGGGTCCGTGGGGACGGGAACGGGCACTGCTGGTTCGAGGGTGACCGGCGAGGGTGGAGGCGGTGGCGGGGACGTCTGCTCTGTCGGCGGTGGCGGGGACGCCTGCTCTGTCGGCGGTGGCGGGGACGCCTGCTCTGTCGGCGGTGGCGGGGACGCCTGCTCTGTCGGCGGCGGGGCGGCCGGCGGAGCAACTGCGGACGGCGTGGGTGCGGGCGGAGGCACCGCCGAGGGTGCCGGTGTCGCAGGAGGAGC
The DNA here is from genome assembly GCF_044754945.1 of Pseudarthrobacter sp. NPDC092439. Lineage (NCBI taxonomy): Bacteria > Bacillati > Actinomycetota > Actinomycetes > Micrococcales > Micrococcaceae > Pseudarthrobacter > Pseudarthrobacter sp. NPDC092439. Next base: position 101,878 of record NZ_JBIVQB010000006.1, on the reverse strand, counting down.
GGGCGCCGTCGTCGTACTTCCCGAGAAGGGTGGCCAACGCGAGGGTTCGCCACCCTCGGAGTTGCCTGTTCCGGGAAGGAAGGACAACGCCGGGGCGTCCGGACGCGCAGGCGGGAGGTCGGCGAGCGCGGAAAGCGGCAGGAGGGTCCAGGTGAGCGGGTTGATGTGGCGGCCGTTGAGGATGACCTCGAAATGTAAGTGGCAGCCGGTGGACCACCCGGTGCTGCCGACGCGGGCAATGGTCCCGCCGGCTGCCACCGCGTCGCCGGGGCGCACGGCAATGGATTCCAGATGGTTGTAGGTGGTGACCAGCCCGTTGCCATGGTCCACCTCCACGCGGTTCCCGCCACCCCAGGGGTGCCAGCCGGCGGCGCGCACCACGCCGGAATCGGCCGCATATACCAGCGTGCCGCACGCGGCCGCGTAGTCCTGGCCCAGGTGGAAATCCCCTGGCAGTCCGCTGATAGGGCTGGCCCGCGGGCCGAACGGCGACGTCGGCACCAGAACCTGCAGAGGGGCTATCAGGTAGCCTGCGGGCAGCTTCACTGCGCCGGCCGTGAGCACTTTGAAGGCCCGCGCGGCCTGGTTCCACGAGGTAATGCCGCGGGCATCTCCGCCCCCTGGCGGGAGTGCGTGGGCAGCCACCGCCGTGCGCGGGAAGTCCACCGCCGCGCGGATGTTCGCGGTCAGGGCGGGGGCCAGCATCCCTGCGCCCACCACGCCCGCTGCCTGCCGGCTGGCCGCCCCCACCACAGCGGCCGGGCCACCGGGGTGAAGCGGCAAGCTGTTTCCGCTGCCGCCCGGCAGGAGCAAGGTGCCCAGGACCAGGGAAAGCGCGCCAGCGGCGGCGCGGGAAACGGCGAACAGGCGCACGGCACTCCCCGGTCTCTGCCGGCTGTTGCCCCTGTTGTGTCCCCGTACCTTGCCCAATCGACTGCTCCAGGACGTCGCGGACCGCTCGCTGTCTCGACGGTAATTTCCATGGGACCATACGCTTCGGCGCTGTGGGAACCCCTTCGGGAATTATGTGGATATCCCCGCTCCGGCCTGCCCACAATGGGGTATGCGAGGGCTTTTCCGGATCTGGCGGGACGAACTGAGGAAAACGTTCACGGGCAAGTCGGACACGCCGCCGGAGTGGACGCTGCGGTTGGCCGACGGGGACGACGCCGGCTACCACCTGCCCGGGTCGGCAGTGTGGGCCGTGCATGGTTCCATGTCCCCGATCGTGGGCGGCATACGCACACTCCTCATGCAGTCGCTGCACCCCGGGGCGCTGGCGGGAGTGCACGAGCATTCGGACTTCCGGGCTGATCCGCTGGCGCGGCTGGCGGCCACCATCCGCTGGATTTTCACTGTGACCTACGGCTCCAGGGCTGCCGCGGAAGAAGCCTCACGCAGGGTGCGCGTGCTGCACGGGCCGGTGCAGGGCACCTACCGCGGCAACGATGGATCACTGCGGGAGTACAGCGCCAACGACCCCGAGCTCGGGGCCTGGATCCACCTCGCATTCACGGACGGATTCCTTGCTGCGCACCTGATCTGGGGCAAGCAAATTCCCGGCGGACCCGATTCTTACGTCCGGGAATGGGCGCAGGCAGGCAGACTCATGGGCGTGGCCGATCCGCCGATGAGCGAGGTGGATCTGCGGCGGCAGCTGGATGACTGGTACCGCCGCGGCGAACTCAGGGCGGACGCCCGGGTGGCCGAAACCGTGGAGTTCATCCGGAACCCGCCGCTGCATCCCCTGCTGCGGCCCGGCTACCGGATCCTGTTCGCCGGCGCGGTGTACAGCCTGGAGCCGCGGTACCGGCGAATGCTGGGGCTCACTGTTCCCCGGCTTGGACCCTTCCCGCTTCCGGTGCGGCTGGGCACCCGGGCGGTCCTCGGCGTCGTCCATCTCATGCTGGGACGCAAGGGCCCCAGCGAACTGGCAGCCCGGGAACGGCTCCGCCGCCTGGGCGTGGCCGCGCCGCGTGCATGAATGACACGGCGCCGAGCTCCGGGGTCAGGCGGTCCGGGGGCTCAGGCGTCCAGGCGCTTGCGGAGGAGGCAGAACTCGTTGCCCTCCGGGTCGGCCAGGACGTGCCACGGCTCGTTGCCGGTCTGCCCCACGTCGGCCGGCCGGGCGCCCAGGGCAAGCAGCCGCTCCAGCTCCGCGTCCTGGTCGCGGTCCACCGGGCTGACGTCAATGTGCAGCGGCAGCTTCCCGGTCCGAGGATCGGTGCTGGGGCTCAGGATGATGGTGGGCTGCAGGCCGCCGGACCCCTTGGGCGGACCGATCTCGATGGCGCCGTCCTCACGGTCAAGCTCCACATAGCCGAGGACCTCGCTCCAGAAGCGGGCGAGCGTCTCGGGGTCGGAGCAGTCAAGGACAAGTTCGCTGATTCGGCATGACATGGGCCCAGTGTACGGAGCGCGCAGGCCGGGAAAAAGGCCGGCCCCGTCTTGGCGCCCAAAATGGTGGTCGACGCGTCAGCGCCGGCGCGGCCCGAAATGAGGTACACCGCGAATACGAAAACACCCCCGGTCCGAAGACCGGGGGTGCAGCCTGATGTTGTAAGACATCAGCTTCGGCGGAGAATGGGGGATTTGAACCCCCGAGGGCGTTAACCCAACACGCGTTCCAGGCGTGCGCCATAGGCCGCTAGGCGAATTCTCCAGCTGCTTCTGAATCAAAAGCAGATACTAGAGTACCTGAAGATTTCCGCATCGCCCAATTGAGGGACGTCAGCGCGTGGGGGCGCCGTTGTTAACGCGAAAATGGACGCCCCCAATGCGCCCACTTCGTGGTACACCATTGAGCTGCCGGGTCCGCCCCCGCCTGCCAGGCCCCGCAGCTCACAATCTGGAGATTGCCCCAATCGGTGTACATACCCATGATCAGGGGTGCGCGCTGGATAATCAACGGTTCGGTCCGGATTGAGGGTGATTCACGGAGTTCGATGCTGCACCATGGGACCCATGACCGAGCTGCACGCAATGATAATTTACGTCCCTGCGTCCCACACCGACCGGATCCTGGCCGCAATCGGCGACGCCGGAGCCGGACGGATCGGTGACTACTCGCACTGCTCCTTCGTCACTCCAGGGACAGGCCGGTTTACTCCGCTGGACGGGGCAAGGCCATACCTCGGCAGCATCGGGAAGCCCGAAGCGGTATCCGAGGACAGGGTGGAGTGCGTAGTGGAGAAGCCCAACCTCGCAGCCGTAGTGGCCGCCCTGCGCGCAGCCCACCCCTACGAAGAACCGGCGTTCATGACCTGGCCGGTGGACGGCTGGCGTCACTGAAGAGCGGCAAGACATCCGGCGCCCCGCCGATTCGAGTCACACCCCGATCTCGGGTAAAGTATCTGACGGCCCCTCATGTGGCGTCATCCTGTTGAACTCCCCCAGGACCGGAAGGTAGCAAGGGTAAATGGGCTCTGGCGGGTGCATGGGGGGTCTTTACTATTCCTCCACAGGGCGGCGGCTTGTCAGCCCGGATTGGTAGGGTTTCCTCTGTGACAGTTACTACCGCCCTCTACCGCAGATACCGTCCTGATTCCTTTGCTGACGTTATCGGGCAGGAACACGTCACGGAGCCGCTGATGACGGCCCTCCGGAAGAACCGCGTTAACCACGCCTACCTTTTCTCGGGCCCCCGGGGTTGCGGCAAGACCACCTCGGCACGCATCCTGGCGCGCTGCCTGAACTGCGCCGAAGGCCCCACGGACACCCCCTGCGGTACCTGCCCCAGCTGCGTGGAACTGGCCCGGGGCGGATCGGGTTCCCTGGACGTCATCGAGATCGATGCCGCGAGCCACGGCGGCGTGGATGATGCCCGCGACCTCCGCGAGCGCGCCACCTATGCCCCCGTCCGGGACCGCTACAAGATCTTCATCATCGACGAAGCCCACATGGTGACGTCGGCGGGGTTTAACGCCCTGCTGAAGATCGTCGAAGAGCCGCCGGAACACATCAAGTTCATCTTTGCCACGACGGAACCGGACAAGGTCATCGGGACCATCCGCTCCCGCACGCACCATTACCCGTTCCGGCTGGTGCCGCCCGAACCGCTGATGGCGTACCTGGAACAGCTTTGCAACCAGGAGAACGTGCCTGTTGCGCCCGGAGTCCTGTCCCTGGTCATCCGCGCGGGCGGCGGCTCTGTCCGTGATTCACTGTCCGTCCTGGACCAGCTCATGGCCGGCGCCGGCCCAACCGGCCTGGACTATGAGCTCGCCGTCGCACTCCTGGGCTACACCCATGCCTCGCTGCTGGATGATGTCGTCGAGGCCGTGGCCGCTTCGGACGCTGCCACCGTCTTCCGGGCGGTGGACCGGGTCATCCAGACCGGGCACGACCCGCGCCGCTTCGTGGAAGACCTCCTGGAACGCTTCCGGGACCTGATCATCGTCAAGGCCATGCCGGAGAGCGCGCAGACCATCCTGCGCGGAATGCCGGCCGACCAGATCGCCCGGCTGCAGAATCAGGCCCACAACCTGGGATCCGCCGAGCTTTCCCGCGCCGCGGACGTGACCAACACGGCGCTGACGGAGATGACCGGAGCCACCTCGCCTCGGCTGCACCTGGAGCTGCTGTGTGCGCGCATCCTCCTGCCCAGTTCGGACCAGAATGAGCGCGGAATTGCCGCGCGGATTGACCGCGTCGAACGCCGGTTGAGCTATGAAGGGAACGACGTCGGCGCTCCCGCCACCCAAAGTGCCAGTGTCGAGGCGGGTACCCCGCACCAGCGGACTGCCCAGGCGCCGCCTGCGCCGGCACTACAGGCGCCCGCGCCGGAAGCACCTGCACCTGCACCTGCACCTGCACCTGCACCTGCACCTGCACCTGCACCGAAGACTACCCCTGCGGCCAAGCCCGCGGGACAGTCAGCCGCGGAAACGGCACCGCAACGGGCTTCCCTCACTCCTCCTCGCGTGAGCACGAACGACTGGCCTGTGGACCAGCCCTCGGCGGCCCGCGCCTCCGACCCGGAAACGGGTCCCGGAAACGTGCCGGCCGGCCGGGAGTACCCAGACGGGCAACAGCCGGCCGGTCAACAGCCTGCTGAGAAACGGACCGCGCAGCCGTCCGCCTCATCCCAGGCGCCGGTCCGGACTACCGAACCACAGGCTGCGCCCTCCGCGGCACCGTCCATCGCTGCGGCTGTGCAGCCTGAACAGGCCGGGCCGCCTGCCCCGCCAGCGCCAGCCGGACCGTCAGGTGACGTTGAGGTGCTGCGCCGGGCGTGGCCCGATGTGCTGCAGACACTTGCCGGAATTAAGCGCAGCACCTGGGCATTGGTGGAACCGAATGCCCAGGTCAGCGCCTTCGACGGCCAGGTCCTTACCCTCGCTTTCGCGACGCCGGGACTGGCCGGCGCATTCGGCCGGGCCGACCATTCGGAGAACCTCAGGCAGGCGATCCATAAGACGACGGGAATCGACTGCCAGATCAATGCGGCGGCAGGGAACGCTGCTGTGGGCAATACGAGCAAGGCGAGCTCTGAGCCAAACCCAAAAGCGCCGGCCAGACCGGCGGCGTCCGCCGGTCCGGCGGCGGCGCCTACTTCGGCTGACGTGGCATGGGGCCTGGCTCCTGCTCCTGCCGCCGTCCCTGCCCAGGCACCTGCCGGTGCATCAACGCCGCTTGACAGCCCTGCCCTCAGCACCGCTCCCGGTCCTGCCACGCAGCCATCCGCACCTGCTCCTGTGCAGAACCCGGCACCGTCACCGGCACCCCAGGCGGCAACGGCCGAGTCGCCCGCGTCACGGTCGACTCCTGCCGCCCAGCCGGCACCTCCGGCCGGTGATTACTCGTACTCGGATGACGACTGGGGTCCACCCCGCGACGAGGACGCGCCACCGCTTGAGGAAGAGCCCCCTCTGGACTGGGAGCCGTCCTCGCGGCAGCGCCCCCAGCCCACCTCTGCCCGGACCGGCGCCGCGGTGGCCGGCGCTGCCGTGATCGAGGAGGCACCCGCCGCCTCAACCACCCCTTCCCGGCAAGCCACCCCCGGCGGCAACGATCCGGACGCCGATCCCTGGGCGCGTGCCGTGGAACAGGCGCCGGGCGTGTGGGTGGTTGGCGAGGCCACCAACGTCGGCAGGCAGCCGCCGTCGAACGTTCCTGCAGCCAAAGAACCGGCAGCAGCACCGGCACCTCACTATGAGCCGGCCATGGCCCAGGTGCCGCCGTCCATTCCGGTGAACCCTCCGGCTGAACCTGCCCGGGAATACGCCATGGCGTCGGCAACCGGCGCGGCGGCAACTGCCGCCTCAGCCGCGACGGTCACGGCAACAGCCGCCGTCGCCGCCCCGCCGTCCGGGGCCGGGACCCGGCAAAGCCTGTACCAGCGGCTGTCCAACAGCCCCGAAGCCGAGGCCGGCCGGGCCAAGGCTCCGGCCAAGGCGGTCGCCGCGGCCGCCACGTACGTCCAGGACATCCCGAGCGCGGATGACGAAACCATTGAGGAGTCCGGCGTGTTCGGCCGTGCGGCGGTGGAGCGTATTCTGGGCGGGAAACTGATTGAGGAACGGTCCGCCGACGGCAGCCCCGTCGCACGCCGCTACTGATCGGCCAGCCTCCATCCATACCAAGCTAAAGAGGAAATTGTGTACGAAGGTGCTGTCCAGGAGCTGATCGACGAGCTCGGACGCCTTCCTGGCGTCGGGCCGAAATCCGCCCAGCGGCTGGCGTTTCACATCCTCGAAGCGGATCCGCAGGACATGAAGCGCCTGGTGGACGCGATCACCACCGTCAAGGACCGGGTGAAGTTCTGCACGGTCTGCGGCAACGTCACGGAACAGGAACTTTGCAACATTTGCCGGGACCCGCGCCGCGATCCGGCAGTGATCTGCGTGGTCGAGGAATCCAAGGACGTGCTTGCGGTAGAGCGCACCCGGAGCTTCCGCGGCCGGTACCACGTGCTGGGCGGCGCCATTAATCCCATTGCGGGCGTGGGCCCGGAACAGCTCCGCATCCGGGAACTGCTGACCAGGCTGAATGACGGCGCCATCCAGGAAGTCATCATCGCCACGGACCCGAACCTCGAAGGCGAAGCGACAGCAACCTACCTGGCACGCATGCTCAAGACCATCGGCATCACGGTGACACGCCTCGCCTCGGGCCTCCCCGTGGGCGGCGACCTCGAATACGCCGACGAAGTCACGCTGGGGCGTGCCTTCGAGGGCCGGCGCAACGCCCTCAGCTGATCCGGCTTCGTGTTTTCCTGAGGGCCCTCGGGCCACGCCATGTGGCCAGCCCATCAACCCTACTGCGATGCCTGCCTGCCGGAGGAGCCGGACGACGGCATGACACAATTCCACCCGCGCTGCGGGCAGCGATAAACTGTCCGGAGAAGTCCCGCCGCCTTAGGCGTCAGGCTGCCTGGCCGCCAGAACCCCCAATGACCCAGTGAAGGTACGCGCATGAGTACGCCCACTACCGAAGTGCACAACGCAACGCAGGAGCTGCCCGCGGGCCATGCGGTAACCAAACAGCTCATCGTCCAGAAATTCGGCGGCTCGTCTGTGGCCGACGCGGACGGCATCAAGCGCGTTGCGGCCCGGGTGGTGGCAGCCCAGCGGTCCGGCAACGAGGTAGTGGTGGTGGTTTCCGCCATGGGCGACACCACGGACGAACTGCTGGACCTCGCCGCGCAGGTCACCGATTCGGCCCCCGCGCGCGAGATGGACATGCTGCTCTCGGCCGGCGAGCGCATCTCCATGGCACTGCTGGCCATGGCCATCAACAAGCTCGGCGCCAGCGCCCAATCGTTCACCGGCTCGCAGGCCGGCATGATCACCGACGGCATCCACGGCAAGGCACGGATTATCGACGTCGACCCGCACCGGATCCGCACGGCCCTGGACAAGGGCAACATCGCCATCGTGGCAGGCTTCCAGGGCATGAGCCGCTCCACGAACGAGATCACCACGCTGGGCCGAGGCGGTTCGGACACCACCGCCGTGGCGCTGGCCGCGGCCCTCGAGGCGGACGTGTGCGAAATCTACACGGACGTGGACGGCATTTACACGGCAGACCCGCGCGTGGTTCCGTCCGCGCAGAAGGTCTCCAGGATCTCCAGCGAGGAGATGCTGGAGCTCGCCGCTTCGGGCGCCAAGATCCTGCACCTGCGCTGCGTCGAGTACGCCCGCCGCTTCGGGGTCCCGCTGCACGTCCGGTCCTCTTTCAGCCACCACGAAGGCACCTGGGTCATCCCCAGCGCCGAAGACAAAATCACCACACAAGAGGGAGTCGCCTTGGAGCAGCCAATCATCTCCGGCGTTGCACATGACCGTTCCGAAGCCAAGGTCACCGTGGTGGGCGTCCCGGACATTCCCGGCAAGGCTGCCGCGATCTTCCAGGTCATCGCGGACGCGCACTCGAACATCGACATGATCGTGCAGAACGTGTCCACCCACGGCACCGGCCGGACGGACATCTCGTTCACCCTGCCCATTGTGGAAGGCGCTGACGCCCTGGCAGCCCTGCACGCCGCCCAGGACCAGATCGGCTTCGAGAGCATCGAATACAACGAGAAGATCGGCAAGCTCTCGCTGGTGGGCGCCGGCATGCGTTCGCACCCCGGCGTTTCCGCCACGTTCTTCAAGGCCCTGTCCGACGCCGGCATCAACATCAACATGATCTCCACCTCCGAGATCCGCATCTCAGTGGTGACGCATGCAGACCTGCTGGACGAGGCCGTCCGTGTGATCCACAAGGCGTTCGATCTGGACGGCGATGCGGAAGCCACCGTCTACGGCGGCACAGGCCGGTAGACCAGGCTGGCGATACCGCGGCACCACATGCCACAGCCAAAGGCGCCCGGGGCTCCCGGGCGCCTTTGGCGTGTCTACGGCTCCTAGGCCAGTTTCTCAAGGTCCTCGCGGCGCACCGCGTAATGGTGGCCGGAGGAATCGCTTTCCACGATGAAGTGCGCGAGGTCCTCTTCGGAGGCGCGTTCAAACTCATCGTGTTTGTGCACTACAGGCGTATCGGCGTCCAGCCGGGTGGCAGGTCCGAACAGGAACCGGAGCTTGTCCGTAAGGCTCATGAAGCCGCTGAGTACATGTGCCACTGTTTCCACCTCCTTCCCGGGTATCGGGAAAGTGCGGCCGCCTCCGCAGGCGGCCAGTGAGGCCATTTTACGCCCGGGGGCAGCGAAAGGATCCGGCCCGGGCGGAACTCAGCGCAGGGACTTGTCCCCGGGGTTCCGCGGGACCACGTAAGTGCTGCCGTCCGGCCGGGTCACGGTTTCCCACTGGCGGGTTTCGGCCTGCCGCTGTTCCAGGAGCCTGCGGTTTTCTTCGGTCATGTCATGACCGAGTGCGGAACTGCTGGCCGGTCCAAAAACCGCGCGAAGCCGGCCGGTGGCCCGCATGAAGCGCTGCGCTGCGTTTTCCTTGCCCTCCGGGCCAGCCTTGCCCATTAACCTGTTCCTTCCGCTTGGTTTCCTGCTTGGAGTGTACGCTAATCATTAGTGCACTAACAATTGGAGGTTTCATGACTGCCACATCCGGTGAAACCCGGGAGGACGATCTCCTCCTGGAGCACCAGCTCTGTTTCGCCCTTACCGTCGCTGCACGCAGCGTGGTGGGCGCGTACAAGCCGGTGCTTGAGCGGCTCAACCTCACACATCCGCAGTACCTGGTCATGCTGTGCCTGTGGGAGGAAAGCCCCCGGACCGTCCGCAACATTAGCCAGGCGCTTGCCCAGGAGCCCGCCACCATCTCCCCGCTGCTGCGGCGCCTCGAAACGGCCGGCTACCTCACTCGGCGGCGGGCCGACGGAAATGAGCGCGCACTCGCAGTCGAACTCACCCCGGCCGGTGCAGCCCTGCGCCAGGAGGCCCTGAAAGTGCCGGGAACCATGATGGAGCGCCTGGGCCTGACCCGCAGCCAGGTCACCGAACTGCATGCGTCCATGATGGGCCTGATCGCCGCCACCACTGAGTAGGATCCGAGTCCCGGGGCTAGAATCGAAGAAACGAAGGAGGCATCGGCGTGATGCGTACAATGCGGCTGCACCTGGCGTTCGCGGCACTTGCCGCGCTGCTCATGACTTCCTGTACCGGTACCCCCGGCGATGGTGGCGGCACGTCCGCCACGCCGCCGTCGGGCGCCTCCTCCTCGCCCGGCACCACGCCGGCGTCCCCCACCGAGCCCGCTCCCGACTCCGAGACCACCGTCCCGGCTCCCTCGCCCGAGGCTCCTTCCGCAGTTCCTTCCGGCCCGGGCAAGGGCAACGCCGAACTGGCCATCTCCGTGATCCCGGACGAAGGCAAGCCGGCAGTGAATTACACGCTGGTCTGCCAGAACGGCGTCCCCGCGGCCGAAAGCCAGCACCCCTCCGCTGCCGCCGCCTGCGCCGCTCTCAAAGCCAACGCCTCCCTGCTGAACCCGCCGCCCAAGAGCCCCGACCGTGCCTGCACGCAGCAGTACGGCGGGCCCCAAAAGGCAACCGTTTCCGGCGTGGTGGACGGCGTGCCGGTGGAGGCCGCCTTCAGCCGCACCGATGGCTGCGAAATCTCTGCCTGGGACGCCGCGAAGGCCGTCCTTGGCCCCGCCGGTGGAGCAGTTTAAGCTCCTGGCGGCCGAGGACTGGCTGGCCCTGGAAGCTGCCCACCACCAGCGCGTCAGCCGCTACGCCGATCCTTACCTTGCCCGCCGCGCCGCCGGCCGGAAGCATCCGGTGGAAGACTTCCTTTTCACCTACTACACGCAGAAACCCGGGCAGTTGCGCCGCTGGCATCCTGGAGCGGGCACCGTCCTGGCCGGGCGGGAGGCGGCGGACCGCCTGGGATGGAAGCACTACAGGGCGCTGGACGACGGCGAACTCACCGCACTGGGGCTGCCGGCGGGAAGCGCCGCGGTCACCTTCGACCGGGCCGCGTTCCTGGCCGACCGCCGGGATGCGGTGGACTTTGCCGAAATCATCCTCCGCGGCACCGCAGCACGTCCGGCCCAGTTCGGCTGCTTTGGCCTGCACGAGTGGGCCATGGTCTACCGACAGGACCGGTTCGACCTGCGCCACGAGTACCTGCAGCTGCGTTTGGGAGCAGCCGGCACGGACCGGGTTGTGAAGGACAACCGGATCCGGTGCACACACTTCGACGCGTTCCGTTTCTATACGCCCGATGCCCTCCCGCTGAACGAACACCAGCCCACCCGGGAACTGCAGCGGACCATGGAACAGCCCGGCTGCCTGCATGCCAACATGGACCTTTACAAGTGGGCGTACAAGCTGCTGCCGGCGCTCCCCAGCGGGCTGGTGATGGACTGCTTCGAACTGTCCTGGCGGATCCGTGCCATGGACATGCAGGCCTCCCCTTACGACCTGGAAGAGTGGGGTTACCCGCCCATTCAGATTGAAACCGCGCAAGGCAAAGCCGCCTATGTGGAGCATCAAAGGGCGTTCGCCGCTGAGGCCGCGGCCCTGCGGAAGAAGCTGGCGGCGGCGCTGGACGCCGCCCGCGGAGGACTGGACGACTGAACCGGGCGGACACGTGCAGGATCCCCGGGCAGCCCTGGCCGACCGGGGATCCTGTTTCGGCTGACAACCGGCGTCAGCCTGCGGGGACCGCCTGTGCCGGTGCCAGCTCAGGCGCGCCGGCGGGAGCGGCCGTTCCGCCACCCACGCGGACGTTGACCCAGGTCCTGATCCCGTTCTCACCCAGGCTCAGGCGGGACAGGTAAGCACCTTCAGACAGGCCGGACCAGTTCAGCGTGGCCGAGGTGGCCGAGCCGTTGGGTGCCACGATGGGGTTCGGATCGACCACGAGGTTTCCGGCGTCACCGTTGAACGTCACCGCCTGGACCGCAGCGTTAGCCGCACCGTTGTCCGGTGTGGAGTAGAGGTTGACCACCACGTAGTACGTTCCGGCGCGGGGCGACTCCAGGTCCAGGAACTCGCTGGCCGCGGCCGTGGCACGCTGGACGGCGGTCAGCCCGCCGGAGCCATTGGGCACATACACCACCATGTCCCAGTCCACGTCTCCGGACTCCGCCTGGACCCCCATCCGGGCGAACGTGGCGCCTTCCGGCACGGTGACCCGCAGCAGCGCGTTGTGGGCATCGTTGGCCGGCGCGTACGGGCCCGGCGTCTTGCTGATCGCGGTCTGGTTCAACGGGGCAAGCCCTTCTACGGCAACGCCGACGGGGCCGTCTGAACCGGAAACCAGCGGCATGGTTCCGCTGCCGGCCCCGGCGTCAGAGGTGAAGGAGAAGGACGGCGCGATCTGCGCATCGACCGGGCGGACCGCGATGGGCGAAGTCACGGTCCTCGGGCCCTTCCAGGTCACGGTTCCGGCGGCAAACTTGCCCAGGGGAGCGCTGATGTTGCGGATGGTCAGGGTGACATCGCGCGTCTGGCCCGCCTTGGAGAAGTTCAGCGACTTGGGTTCAACATCGACGCTCACGCCGGGGATCCTGGCCTCGGCACGGTAGAGGCCCGGGACCAGAGCGGTCAGCCGGCGCTTCACCTGGACCTCTCCCACCAGGCTGCCGAGGGCAATGGACGGCAGGTTCAGGTCGCGTGCTGCGATGCTACCGGCCTGCGGAGCTCCGGTTTCCACACCCTGGCCGTTGAGGTAGGCCAGCCAGTCCTTGACGTCCGAGTTATACACCAGGCCGGGGTCGGTGAACCGGGTGGAGTCGATGTGCCCGGCTCCACCCTGGAACGGATCCGTGTTGGGCGCACCGTCCGCGTTCACCAAGGGGTAGGCGGTGGTCATCATGGCCGATTTGACCATCGCCGGACTCCACGTGGGCTGCTTGGCCAAAGCCAGTGCACCAAAACCGGCGATATGCGGCGCCGCCATGGAGGTGCCTGACATGAAGCCGAACTGTTCGCCCGCGTTCCCGATGGTGGAGACGCCGGCCAGGACGTTGACGCCCGGTGCGGCGATGTCCGGCTTGAGCAGGTCGCCGCCTGCAGCAAGGGTGGGTCCGCGCGAGGAGAATCCGGCGATCTGCGGGGCAGGGGCCGGCGCGTCACCGGTCAGGTCGCCCTTGAGCAGGCTCACCGTCAGGGCAGGGTTGGCCTGCAGCTTGGATTTCAGGTCGATGCTCTTGGGGGCGTTGACGTGGACCGTGGGCACCGCATGGTTGTCCGCGTCCTCGGAACTGCTGGTGAGGTTCAGCAGGACCATGCCCACGCCACCCTTGTCCAGGACTTCCTGGCTCTTTTCCGTCCGGGCAACCACGCCGCGGTCGCAGACCACAACCTTGCCCGCCACCTTTCCGGCGTCCAGGGAACCGGATACGCAGAGGTTGGCGTCCACTGCGCCCGCGGCTGCAACGTCAGCGGCGATTACAACGGGGGCGTCGGCCACCCCTGCCTTCATGATGGACGCACCCCGGTACAGGGATCCGTCGGACACCTTTACGGTTCCCAGCAGGTCACTGGGGAACGTGGACGCCGCCACGGAGGCGAGCCACGGCGAAGCGTGGTTCACCGTGGAAGCGGCGGGGCCGGAGTTGCCTGCCGAGGCCGAGACGAAGACTCCGGCAGACGCGGCATTCAGGAAGGCGAGGGCCACGGGATCGGTGGTGCTGCTGTTGTTCCCGGAGATGGAGTAATTCAGAACATCCACGCCGTCCTTGAGGGCGGCTTCGATGGCTTCCAGGGATGCCGAGGTGTAGCAGCCGCCGGTGTTGGGATTGTTGTCCTCCCAGCAGATCTTGTACACGGAGACCTTGGCTGCCGGGGCAACGCCGGAGCTCTTGCCGAAGTCCACGCCATCAATGACCTGCCGGACATTGGCGTTGCCTGCCGCGGTGCTGGCGGTGTGGGTGCCGTGGCTGCCCACGTCCACCGGGGAGATGAGCTCCTCCGGAGCGCGGTTCGCTTCCGGCACATACTGGAGGAACGTGTCCGCGAAATAGCGGGCGCCGATCACCTTGGAGTTGCACTCAGAACCGTCGAAGTCTGCGCCGGTACCCTGGCCCGGCTGGCACTCGCCTTCGAACGTGGTGCCGTCCGCCTTAAGCATGGCGATCCGGCCCTCACCGGCCAGGTAGGGAACGCCCACCTGCGGGGCGCCTTCGAGCGGCTTGACGGGCCCGCCCTGGAGGAACGGGTTGTCCGGCGCATAGCCGGTGTCGATGACGCCGACCACCGTGCCCTTGCCCGCGTTGGCTTCTCCGCCGAACTGCGTGGCCCAGACACCCTGCGGGCCGGTGAGCCTGAGGAAGTCGGTGGCGGTGTAGTCCGGAGCGTTCTCCACGTCCTTCTCCACGGCCAGCACCCGGCTGTCCTTTGCGAGCGCTGCTGCCTGGCTGGCTGTGAGTTCTGCGCTGAACCCGTTCAGTGCTGCGGTGAACTGTTTCCGCAAGGTCACCCCCTGGTCCGCGGCCACGGCCTGCTGCTGCCGGCGCAGGTGCGCGTCGTACGCCTTGTAGTTGGCGCTTCCCGCGTCCAGCTTGCGGCCTGCCCGGGGCTTCGTTGCGCCCAGGCCCGCCGTCTGCCCCTCGTAGGCCGCGGCTGCGGGGCCCGTCAGGACGACGATGTAGCGACCATCCCCGTATCGGGGTGTTTCCGGGCCGGATGCCGCGGCTCCTCCATCAGGTCCGTCCGGCGCCGCGGTGGCAGGCCCCATGGACAGTGACGAGAGGAGAAGCGGTAGCCCGACGGCAAGCGCGGCCGCCTTCCGGAGTCCCCCGCCCCGGGCGGGGCTCTTTCCACTTGATTTCACGTGCAACCCTTTCACGATGTACCCGGCCCGGCCAGAGACGGGGGCCGGAAAACGACTGGCACGAATCATGCATTACAAATCTTGTAATGCCATACGACCAGACGATTCACACAGTACATAGTGAGAGCCAAATATGACATAGGGCACATTATGGAATTTTTGGCTTGTCACATCCCGCTTGGTAACCGCACTGAGGCCCGGTCCGGCCGCAAAAAAGGGCGCCCCGAAAGGCGCCCTGCCGTGCTTGCGGATTCCGGGGAAGGCTACTCCCGTGGCGTCCGGACCACCTCGCTGATCCATTGCCGGGTTTTCTCGTCCACCGGCCCGGCGGTACGGATGTTTCGCGCCTGCCTGTCCGCCTTGATCTTCTGCAGAACCATCCGCCCCAGGCCGGCGAAAACAGCCGCGGCAACCACGGGCAACAGCACGGATTTGGAATTCTCAGCCATTCGCCAATCCTAGTGAGCGGCCCCCAACATCTCCAGAGCAGGCTGCCCCGGCCCCTGATTCAGGGAGGGTGCCGCGGCCGCTAGAATAGAGGAGCAAGCTCGCGGAGCGCCCGTCCACACTGTTCACCCTGAAGGTCCCCAACAGACGGTACGGCGTAAGACGGCACCACTCCGCTGCGCCCTTACCCAAGCTCACGCACAGGAGTTACCGGATGCCCCGGATCGTTGTTGACGTCATGCCCAAGCCCGAAATTCTGGACCCGCAGGGGAAGGCGATCGTCGGGGCCCTCCCCCGGCTGGGCTTCACCAGCTTCAGCTCTGTCCGCCAGGGCAAGCGCTTCGAACTGACCGTTGACGGCGAGGTGACCGAGGAGATCCTGGCCCAGGCCCGCAACGCCGCAGAGACCCTCCTCTCCAACCCCGTGATCGAGGACGTCGTCAACGTCGAGGTCGTCGAGGCCTGACATGACTGAACTTCCCCTGATCGGCGAGGCCGTCGCCGTTGCGGCGGAACCCCGCCTTGCCGGCGCCCGGATCGGCGTCGTCACCTTCCCCGGAACCCTTGACGACCGCGACGCAGCCCGTGCCGTCCGTCTGACCGGCGGCACCGCCGTCGAACTCTGGCACGGCGACAGCGGACTCGGTGACGTGGACGCCGTCATCATCCCCGGTGGTTTCTCGTACGGCGACTACCTGCGCGCCGGCGCGATCGCCCGGTTCGCCCCGCTGATGTCCCGCATCATCGACGCCGCCAACAGCGAAGCGAAGCTGCCGGTCCTCGGCATCTGCAACGGCTTCCAGATCCTCACCGAGTCGCACCTGCTGCCCGGTTCCATGATCAAGAACGACCACCTGAAGTTCCTGTGCCGCGACCAGGTTCTGCGGGTGGAGAACAGCAACACCGCCTGGACCCTGGACTACGAAGCAGGCCAGGAGATCACCATCCCGCTGAAGAACCAGGACGGCCAGTACATCGCGGACGAAAAGACGCTGGACGCGCTTGAGGCCGAGGGCCGCGTCGTGTTCCGCTACGTGGGCTTCAACCCGAACGGCTCCCGCCGTGACATCGCCGGCATCTCCAACGCCGCCGGCAACGTGGTGGGCCTCATGCCACACCCCGAGCACGCAGTGGAAGTTGGCTTCGGCCCCGAATCCCTCGATGGCATCGGCGGGTCCGACACCGACGGCCTGGGATTCTTCACCTCCGTCCTGAACAAGATTGTGGGAGGCGCCAAGTGACCACGGAAACCACCAAGAAGTTCAATATCGACACCGTCGAGAACGCGGCCAAGACCCCGGACGTCGAGCTCCCCTGGGCCGAACTGGGCCTGAAGCAGAACGAGTTCGACGAGGTCGTCAAGGTCCTGGGCCGCCGCCCCACCGGCGCCGAACTGGCCATGTACTCCGTCATGTGGAGCGAGCACTGCTCCTACAAGTCCTCCAAGAACCACCTGCGCCAGTTCGGCCAGAAGGTCACCGAGGAAATGAAGAAGGACATGCTGGTGGGCATCGGCGAGAACGCCGGCGTCACCAACCTGGGGGACGGCTGGGCCGTGACCTTCAAGATCGAATCGCACAACTCGCCGTCGTTCGTTGAGCCCTACCAGGGCGCCGCGACCGGCATCGGCGGCATTGTCCGCGACATCATCTCCATGGGCGCCCGCCCGGTGGCCGTCATGGACCCGTTGCGCTTCGGCGCCATCGACCACCCGGACACGGCACGCGTGATGCACGGTGCCGTTGCCGGCATCGGCGGCTACGGCAACTCGCTGGGCCTGCCAAACATCGGCGGCGAGATGGTCTTCGACTCCGTGTACCAGGGCAACCCGCTGGTCAACGCCCTCGCGGTAGGCGTCATGCGCCACGAGGACATCCGCCTCGCCAACGCCTCCGGCAAGGGCAACAAGGTGGTCCTGTTCGGTGCACGCACCGGCGGCGACGGCATCGGTGGCGCTTCAGTGCTGGCCTCCGAGTCCTTTGACGACACCAAGCCGTCCAAGCGTCCCGCCGTCCAGGTGGGCGACCCCTTCGCCGAGAAGGTCCTCATCGAGTGCTGCCTTGAACTGTTCAAGGGCTCCCTGGTGGAGGGCATCCAGGACCTCGGTGCGGCAGGCATCTCCTGCGCCACGTCCGAACTGGCCTCCAACGGCGACGGCGGCATGCAGGTTGAGCTGACCTCCGTCCTGCTGCGCGACCCCACGCTGACCCCGGGCGAAATCCTGATGTCCGAGTCGCAGGAACGCATGATGGCCGTGGTAACCCCGGAGAACGTGGAAGCGTTCGAGGCCGTGATGGACAAGTGGGCCGTGGAGTACTCCTGGCTGGGCGAGGTGACCGACACCGGCCGCCTGATCATCACCTGGGAAGGCGAGGTGATTGTCGACGTCGATCCCCGCACCGTCGCGCACGACGGACCGGTCTACGACCGCCCGTACGCCCGCCCCGAGTGGCAGGACTCCGTCCAGGCAGACACCTTCACCGGTTCCGTGCAGGACGCCGGCCGCCCGTCTTCCCCGGCTTCCCTGGCTGCCGCCGTAACTGAACTCGTGGCATCGCCGAACATGTGCTCCAAATCCTGGATCACCAACCAGTACGACCGGTACGTGGGCGGCAACACCGCCATGGCGTTCCCGGACGACGCCGGTGTGGTGCGCGTGGACGAGGAAACGGGCCTGGGCGTTGCCCTGGCCACCGACGCCAACGGCCGCTACACCTACCTGGACCCGTACCACGGCGCGCAGCTGGCACTGGCCGAGGCGTACCGCAACGTGGCCACTTCGGGTGCCATCCCGATGGCCGTCAGCGACTGCCTGAACTTCGGCTCACCCGAGGACCCGGATGTCATGTGGCAGCTGGCCGAGGCCATCCGCGGCCTGTCCGACGCCTGCATGGTGCTGGGCATTCCGGTCACGGGCGGCAACGTCTCGCTGTACAACCAGACGGGCAGCACCCCCATCCACCCCTCCCCCGTGGTGGCGGTGCTGGGCAAGCTCGACGACGTCGCCCGCCGCACGCCGTCAGGCTGGCGCGAGGACGGCCAGGCGATCTACCTGCTCGGCACCACGGCTGCCGAGCTGGACGGTTCCGAATGGGCCAACATGCGCGGCCACCTGGGCGGGCGGCCGCCCAAGGTGGACCTCGAGGCCGAACGCGCCCTGGGCGGGATCCTGATCAATGCGTCCCGTGACGGCATGATCGACTCCGCTCACGACCTCTCCGAAGGCGGCCTCGCGGCTGCCCTGGTGGAGTCGTCGCTGCGCTACGGCGTCGGTGCCAGGATCGCGCTGCAGGACGTCATGGACCGCGACGGCGTGGACCTGTTCACCGCGCTCTTCTCCGAGTCGCAGGGCCGCGCGATCGTTGGCGTGCCCCGCTCCGAAGAAGTCCGCTTCACGGACATGTGCACCGCCCGCGGCTTCGCCCACACCCGCATCGGCGTGGTGGACGCGGCCAGCGGCAAGCTGGAGATCAACGGCGTGGAAGGCCTGTCCCTGGACGCCCTCCGCGAGGCCCACGAAGGGACCCTGCCGAAGTACTTCGGCTAACGCTCCACAAGGAATCCGCGCCGGTTCCGGACAAACGCACCCCTGACCCGGGGCGCAGATGTCCGGAACCGGCGCGGATTTTTGTTGACGCGTCCAGCCGGGTCAGTCCTCGCTGTGGAGCTCGCGCTGGCGGGCGCTCAACAGGTCGACTTCGGGGCGGGCAGCCACAAAGCGTTCGACGCCGGCCAGCACCTCCGCGAGGTGCGCCCGGTCCGCTGCCACCAGGCCAACGCCCAGCCTGGCCCTCCGATACTGTTCCTGGTCCCCTACCTCGGCCACCGAGACCTCGAACCGGCGTTTCACCTCAGCCAGCAGGGGGCGCACCACCGACCGCTTCTCCTTCAGGCTGTGCACATCGCCGAGGAGAATGTCGAACTCGATCCAGCCGATCCACATGTTCCGCGGCCCTTTACCGTCCCGGCAGCACCAGGTCCGGGTAGTGCCGCTCTGTCACGTCCGGGTGCGCGCGCATCCTGCCCTTGAGCATGTTCATGCCAAAGGAGGACAGAAGCGGATTGGCCGGATCGTCGGTGATGCCCCGCGCCGCAGCCTTGAGCTCGGGATCCAGCGGAACTGGCCCGATCACCGCGTCGAGCCGCGGCGACCAGAAGAACGGCACCGAATAGCGGTCCACGCCCGGCGGCGGAGCCTGCACCCTGTGGATGGTGGCGGCCAGGTAGCCCTCGGTGGCTACCTCCAGCATTTCGCCCAGGTTCACCACCAGCGCGCCCGGGATGGGTTCCACGGGAGCCCACCCGGTGGCGCCCGGGGGCAGGACCTCGAGGCCTCCGACGTCGTCCTGCAGCAGCAGGGTCACGAAACCGTAGTCCGCGTGCGAGCCCACGCCCTGGTCACCGGCCGCCTCCACCACGCCTCCCACGTAGTGCACCAGCTTGCCCATCCAGGCCGGGGTGCCCTGGAACGGCTCGTCGAAGTAGTCCTCGGGCAGCCGCAGCGTCACCGCGATGGCCCGCATCAGTTCCATGCCTACGGAAGACATCAGCTCCGCCCACTCCATGGCTGCGGGCTTGAGTTCGGGGAAGAACTCGTCCGGCCAGAGGTTGGGGCCCTGGAGCAGCCAGAAGGGCTGGTCCGCAGGGTAGTCCGGAACGGGTTCGCGCTCCGGCGAATAGTCAATCTGTTCCCGTGCGTCCGCCCGGCCCTGGGTGACTTCCGTGCCCATTCGGGTGTAGCCGCGGAAGTGTGGCGAGAGGCGGTTGTCAAGCTTCATCCGCTGCTCCAGGGGCAGCGCGAAGAAACGGCGGATCACCTCCAGGAGGTGT
Organism: Pseudarthrobacter sp. NPDC092439; assembly: GCF_044754945.1. NCBI lineage: Bacteria > Bacillati > Actinomycetota > Actinomycetes > Micrococcales > Micrococcaceae > Pseudarthrobacter > Pseudarthrobacter sp. NPDC092439. Next base: position 81,918 of record NZ_JBIVQB010000006.1, on the reverse strand, counting down.
TCGGCCTGTCCGGGCGCGGCGCCGTAGCCCGTCACCTGGAAGAACCCCACGTTGTGCGTGGCGTAGCGAAGTTGCTCAATGAACTCTGGATTGAAGGACCCGTCGGCCCGGCGTGCTGTACTAAGGTCCAGGACAGGTATGGTCCCCTGATCGTGTGGCATCTTGGCAGACTAGCATCGAGCAGGGTGCCTTTGTAGGCTCGCAGGATGCGGCAGCCCGGAAGGAAGACCAAGCACATGCAGCTCAACTACCCGGGTATCGGTTTTACCGAGGACGGACGCGTTCCGGAGGGCTATCGCTCCGTGGTCCGGGAGGAGTATCTCGGTGAGGGCAGGGACGTGTATCTCCGCGTTGCCCACGGCATCCTCGGCTGGCAGCTGCAGCGGCTGGCGGGGCTGCGCGTTCGTGCGGATGCCGCCGTCGCCCACCCCGGTGCACGCGTGGTGAGTGGGTTCGGCGCCGGCCCTTTCCGGCTGGACGCGCCCTGTGAAGTGGTGTGGGTGCGCCGCCCAACCGTCGCAGCGGGCGCGCAGTCGGCGGGTTTCGGATATGGCACGTTGCCCGGCCACCCCGCCCGGGGCGAGGAATCATTCGAGGTGGCAATCGACGCCGCCGGAAGGGTGGTCCTGAAGATCACCGCCTTCAGCAGGCCGGCCAACTGGTTCTACGCTGCGGGAGCGCTGGCCTACCGGGCGGCGCAGCGGTACGTGACCTCCCGGTACATTGAAGGGGCACGCACACTCGCCGCAGGTGAAAGCTGATCAGGAGAAGGTACATGCTGGACCAGAAGACCCTTGACCGATTGTGGAACTACGCCGATCCCGGGCTGTCCGGGCAGCGGTTCCAGGAAGCCATGGCAGGCCAGGAGTACGACGCCGACGAGAAAGCGGAGCTCGCCACGCAGCTGGGGCGGGCCATGGGCATGCAGGGCCGCTTCGAGGAGGCGGATGCGCTGCTGGACGGGATCGACGGCGAGGAGCCCACCGTCGCGGTCCGCGTCCTGCTGGAGCGGGGCAGGCTGCTGCACGCAGGTGGCCATTCCGCCATGGCGGTGCCCCTCTTTGAGCAGGCGGCGGAGCTGGGCGACCATCTCGGCGAGGAACTGCTCGCCGTGGACGCCCTGGCCATGCTGGCCGCGGCGGACCCGGCCCACGCCGAACCGTGGGCCCGCAGTGCCATCGAATACGCTGCCACCGCCCATGACTCCCGCGCCCGCCGCTGGCTGCCGGCGCTGCACGCCGCGCTGGGCGGCACGCTGCAGGAAGCCGGGCGCTACCCCGAGGCAATTGTGGAATTCCAGCTGGCCGAGCAATGGGCCGAACGCGCCGGAACTCCGGACCAGCAGCAGGAGGCCAGGGACGCCATCCGGTCCTGCGAACGGGCCCTCGCCGTCGACTGAGCGTTCGCCGGCCCTTAGAGGTTGTACTGCCAGGCCACCTGGGCGGGGCAGAGGTTCATGACCACGTCCAGCCCGGCAGCCTTGGCGCGCTCCGCGGCGGCCTCGTCCACCACGCCCAGCTGCAGCCAGACAGCTTTGGCGCCCACGGCGATCGCCTGGTCCACCACGGCGCCCACCTTCTGCGAATTCACAAAGCAATCGACGACGTCGAGAGGGTGCTTTTCCGCCGGTATCCCAGCGAGCGTGCGGTACCCGGTTTCGCCGTGGACGGGATCGCCGGGCAGGTTCACGGGGATGATTTCCATGCCCAGCCGGTCCCGAATAAACAGCGACGTGTCGTAGGCAGCGCGCCACTCGTTGGTGGTCAGGCCCACGATGGCCCACCGCCCTTTGTTCCGCATGAGGCGCTCGATGACTTCAGGATCGTTGGTGTGGGCCATATGCCAAGCCTACGCCGTCGGCGCACATCCTTTCTGCCGAATAAGTGACTGAATGAGTGCGGCGCCGGCGCCTGTGAACGAATATTACGGCGCCGGATGCGGCGATTTGGCCAATGCCGTACGGTTCCGCTGTAGTGGGTAGTGACCATCCCGAGCGGCCGAGAGACCTGGATCAATGAAGCCGCAGCATCCCTAGGGCGGCTTGCCGCCTGAAAAGCAGCACGTGCCGAGGCGACCATCCCCGGCGGGCGGTGAAGGGTGCTACTGCCAGGATCGATGGAGCACCATGACCCCTGAAATTGATACTGCTGCGCCTGTTTCCACCTGGAACCCTGCCATGGCCGCCAACGGCGTGCCCGGCGCAGGTTCCCCCAACGCCACTTCGAACGCGACGGCGGTCGAAGCAGGGCTGCGTGACGCGCCAGGCCCCGCCTCCGGCTCTTCGGGATGGTCCTCGACCGGGCCGGAAGACGATGCCGTGCACGGCGTACCGTCCGGCGGCCCGGCGCGTCACAGCAGCACCATCGTGTCCCCGGAGAATGTCGCCTTCTGGGAGCAGCAGGCCCTGCGCCTGGACTGGGAATCCCCCTGGCACACCGCCCACCGCTGGGTACCGGCTGACGCGGCGGCCGGCACCGGCCCGCAGATCAGCTGGTTCGACGGCGGCAGGCTCAATGTGGCCTACAACTGCGTGGACCGCCACGTGGCCAACGGCCTGGGCAGCAAGGTGGCCCTGTACTTCGAGGGCGAACCCGGCGACCGCCGCACCATAACCTACGCCGAACTCCAGCGCGAGGTGGCCAAGGCAGCCAACGCCCTCCTGGCGCTGGGCATCGCCAAGGGCGACCGCGTGGTCATCTACCTGCCGGTCATCCCGGAAACCGTCATCATCACCCTTGCCGTGGCCAGGATCGGGGCCATCCACTCCCTGGTGTTCGGCGGTTTCTCCGCCGAGGCCCTGCGGTTCCGCGTGGAGGACACCGGCGCCAAGCTGCTGGTCACCACGGACGGCCAGTACCGCCGCGGGGTGGCAGTTCCGGTCAAGGACAACGCCGATGCAGCGGTGGCCGGGGACAACGCCGTCGAACACGTCCTGGTGGTGAACCGCACGACGCCCGCTGAGGACCTCCACACGGTGAACATGACGGAAGGCCGCGACGTGTGGTGGCACGACGTCGTCGGGAATGCGCCGGATGTCCATCAACCCGAGGCGTTCGACGCCGAAACCCCACTGTTCATCATGTACACCTCCGGCACCACCGGAAAACCGAAGGGCCTGGTGCACTCCTCCGGCGGCTACCTCACGCAGGCGTCCTGGAGCTTCGAGCACCTGTTCAGCAACCCGGACCCGGCGTTCCGCGACCAGGACGTGCACTGGTGTACAGCGGACCTGGCCTGGGTCACCGCCCACACCTACGAGATCTACGGACCGCTGTCCAACGGCGTGACCCAGGTGATCTTCGAAGGCACCCCCAACACCCCGCACCCGGGCCGGCATTTCGAAATCATCGAGCGCTATGGCGTCACGCAGTACTACACGGCGCCGACCCTGGTCCGCTCGCTCATGGGCTGGTTCCCGGACGGCGTGCCGGAGTCATACGACCTCTCCTCCATCCGGATGCTGGGCACCGTGGGCGAGGCGGTGAACCCGGAGGCGTGGCGCTGGCTGCGCGCCAACGTCGGGGGCGGCACCGCACCGGTGGTGGACACCTGGTGGCAGTCGGAAACGGGTGCCGCCATTCTCTCCCCCGCGCAGACGGACACGGATTTCAAGCCCGGTTGCGCGGCCCGGCCCCTTCCCGGCGTCAGCACCAGGGTGGTGGACGACGGCGGCGCCGCAGTGCCGCCGGGCGTCCAGGGATTCATTGTGGTCGACTCCCCCGGTCCGGCCATTGCGCGGACCGTCTGGGGCAACCCGCGGCGCTACTTCGATTCGTACTGGAGCAAGTACTCGGACCAGGGCTGGTTCCTGGCCGGGGACGGCGCCAAGTACGACGAGGACGGCGACATCTGGATCCTCGGGCGGGTGGACGACACCCTGAACGTCTCCGGCCACCTGCTCTCCACCATCGAGATCGAGTCCGCCCTGGTGTCACACCCGGACGTGGTGGAAGCGGGCGTCTGTCCGGTGGCGGATCCGAAGACCGGCCACGCCATCGTGGCGTTCGTAGTCCTTCGGGAGGCGGCGCCAGGCGCGGCAGGCCCAACCGCGCACGAACTCCGGCAGCACGTCGCGAAGGCGATCGGCCCCATCGCCAAGCCGCGCGACGTCGTCGTGGTTCCCGATGTTCCCAAGACCCGCAGCGGCAAGATCATGCGCCGGCTGCTCACCCAATTGTTCGAGGGGACCGCCCTTGGCGATACCACCTCACTCCAGAATGAGCCGGCGGTTGCCGGCATCCAGGACGTCCTGCGCGAGCGGACCCAAGCAAAGGAAAATTCATGACCGAGATCAGCAACGTCGCCCGGCTCTCCGAACCGCTCAAGTTCGCATACTGGGTTCCCAACGTCTCCGGCGGCCTGGTGGTATCCACCATCGAACAGCGCACCAGCTGGGACTTCGAGTACAACAAGAAGCTGGCGCGCATCGCCGAGAACTCCGGCTTCGAATACGCCCTGTCCCAGACCCGCTACGCGGCTTCCTACGGCGCGGACAAGCAGCACGAGGCCACCTCGTTCAGCCTGGCGCTGCTGGCCGCCACGGAACGGCTCAAGGTCATCGCCGCGGTCCACCCGGGCATGTGGCACCCGGGCGTGCTGGCCAAGTACATCATCACGGCGGACCACATCTCCAACGGCCGCGCGGCCGTCAACATCGTCTCCGGCTGGCTGAAGGCGGAGTTCGAAAACTTCGGCCTCGAATGGCTGGAGCACGATGAGCGCTACGTCCGCACAGAGGAGTTCATCCGCGTCCTCCGCGGCCTGTGGACCCAGCAGGAGTACAGCCAGTCCGGCAAGTACTACAACATCACGGACTTCACCCTGAACCCGGCCCCTGTCAACGTTCCCGGCCGCGCCCACCCGGAGATCTTCTTCGGCGGAAACTCGACGGCGGCCCAGGCCACCGCGGGCCGCGTAGCGGACTGGTACTTCTCCAACGGCAAGGACCTGGAAGGTTTCAAGGAAAACATCGCCGGCGTGGTTGCCGCTTCCGGTGAAACCAAGCGCGGCACCGAGGGTGCCCTCGCCGCCCCGCGCTTTGGCCTCAACGGCTTCGTCATTGCCCGCGACTCCGAGAAGGAGGCCCGCGACACCCTGCGCGAGATCGTGGAGAAGGCACACAAGCCGGCCGTTCAGGGCTTCCGGGACGCCGTGCAGGAGGCCGGGCCCTCCACCAAGGACGGCAAGGGCATGTGGGCCGACTCCACGTTCGAGGACCTGGTCCAGTACAACGACGGCTTCAAGACCCAGCTGATCGGCACCCCGGAGCAGATCGCCGAGCGCATCGTGGAGTACAAGAAGATCGGCGTGAACCTGTTCCTCACCGGCTACCTGCACTTCCAGGAAGAGATCGCCGCGTTCGGCCAGGACATCCTGCCGATCGTCCGTGAACTCGAGGCTGACCTCGCCCGGAAGAACGGCACCGAGCTGGACCTCTCCCAGGCACCTGTCGCTGAAACGGTGGCCGCCTGATGGCTGACCGCAAGTTCGGTTTCCGCACCCGCGCCCTGCACGCCGGCGGCACGCCGGACGCCGAGCACGGTGCCCGCGCGGTGCCCATCTACCAGACCACCTCTTTCGTGTTCAAGGACACCCAGGACGCAGCCAACCTCTTCGCCCTGCAGAAGTACGGCAACATCTACTCCCGCATCGGAAACCCCACGGTGGCAGCCTTCGAAGAGCGCATTGCCTCATTGGAGGGCGGCATCGGTGCTGTTGCGACGTCGTCGGGCATGGCAGCGGAGTTCCTCACCTTCGCCGCGCTGACCCAGGCCGGCGACCACATCGTGGCCGCATCCCAGCTCTACGGCGGCACCGTCACCCAGCTGGACGTCACCCTGCGCCGCTTCGGCGTGGACACCACGTTCGTGCCCGGCACGGACCCGGCGGACTACGCAGCCGCGGTCCGGGACAACACCAAGGCGATCTTCGTCGAGGTGGTGGCCAACCCGTCCTCGGAAGTCCAGGACCTGGCGGGGCTGGCGAAGGTGGCGCACGACGCCGGCATCCCCCTGGTAGTGGATGCCACCTTGAGCACGCCGTACCTCGTGCGCCCGATCGAGCACGGAGCGGACATCGTTATCCACTCCGCCACCAAGTTCCTCGGCGGACACGGCACCACCCTGGGCGGCGTGATCGTCGAGAGCGGCCGCTTCGACTGGGGCAACGGCAAGTTCCCCACCATGACCGAGCCCGTGGCCTCCTACGGAAACGTCTCCTGGTGGGGCAACTTCGGCGAGTACGGCTTCCTGACCAAGCTCCGCTGTGAACAACTGCGCGACATCGGGCCCGCCCTCTCGCCGCAGTCCGCATTCCAGCTGCTGCAGGGCGTGGAAACGCTCCCGCAGCGCCTGGACGAGCACCTGAAGAACGCGCAGGCCGTGGCCGAATGGCTGGACGCAGATCCGCGGGTGGCCTACGTTAACTACTCCGGCCTGCCCTCCCACCCCCACTTCGAGCGGGCTAGGAAGTACCTGCCGCAGGGACCGGGTTCGGTGTTCTCGTTCGGTGTTGCCGGCGGACGCGCTGCGGGGCAGAAGTTCATCGAGTCGCTCCAGCTGGCCTCGCACCTGGCCAATGTGGGTGACTCCCGCACCCTGGTGATCCACCCCGGATCCACCACGCACCAGCAGCTGAGCGCCGAACAGCTCGAGTCGGCCGGCGTGCCGGAGGACCTGGTCCGCATTTCGGTGGGCCTGGAGGACATCGAGGACATCCTGTGGGACCTGGACCAGGCCCTTACGGAGGCCCAGGACGCAACTGCGGATGGCGCCGTCGTCCGCCCTGAGGAGGCGGCTGACGCCTGCACGATCGGAGTACGCGCATGAGCACTGCTGAACGGACCTGGGAAGGCCCCGCCGCCCCCGAGCGCCTGTCGCTCTTGCGGGCGGCCAAGTCGGTCGCCATCGTGGGGGCCTCCGACAAACCGTCGCGGGCCAGCTACTTCGTGGCCACTTACCTGCAGTCCTCCACGCGGTACAAGGTGTATTTCGTCAATCCCGTGGTGAAGGAGATCCTTGGCCAGCCAACGTACGCCTCCCTCGCGGACCTTCCCGAAAGCCCGGACATCGTGGATGTGTTCCGCAAGCATGACGACCTTCCGGGCGTCCTGGAGGAAGCCGTTGCGGCCGGGGCCAAGACCCTCTGGCTGCAGCTGGGCTCGTGGCACGAGGGCGTGGCCGCGGACGCCGAGGCGGCCGGGCTCAACGTGGTGATGGACCGCTGCGTGAAGATCGAGCACGCCCGTTTCCACGGCGGGCTGCACCTGGCCGGCTTCGATACCGGCGTGATCTCCTCCAGGCGGCAGGTCCTGGCCTAGGTCCGGCCAGGACGCGCTACTGGTTGAACTTCTTCAGCCACCTGGCTCCGGGGCTGGCCTTATGGCCGGTCCCGGAGTTGCCCGCCTTCGCGGCCTGACGCTCCGCCGGCGCCTCAATTTCGGGGGCATGCTGTTCCCGGTCCTTACCGGCTCCCGCCGGCTTGGTGCCACTGTCCGCCGCCCGGCCGCCGTTTCCGGCGCCTGCGGCGGCGTCCGGGTTTTCCGTGGCCCGCGGCTTGCCGTTGCCAGCCGTTGCGGACTGGCCAGGCCCCGTCAGCGCGGCCACGTCCTGTCCTTCAGCGGCGTCGACGGCCTCCGGCTCCACGGCGCCCGGTACGGGCTTCTCCGTGGGCACGCCGTCCGCTGCAGCGTTGGGAACCGCGATGGTCCACCGCGGAGCCCAGTTCTCGAGGAGCTGCTGGACCGAAGCGTGGTTGTCCGTAGCCTCCGGCAGGCTGGCGGCCACACTGGTGACGCCCAGGCCCATCCCGGCCATCACGGTGAGCCCGACCACAGCCGAGCGGTTGCGGCGCAACGCCCGCCGGCGGGCCAGCTCATCGCTGCGGAATCGCGCGCTCTTTCGGGCAACTTCCTGGCGGGCAGCGGCTTCCCTCGCCATGGCTTCGCGCCGGGTGGTATGGGCGGGGGTGCCGGACAGCATCGCTGCAAGTTTAGGTCCCGGCGCGGGGACGGGCAGTTCAGCGAGCGTGCCCATGGAAAGCAGGGCGGCGCGCAGGTCGGTTGCGTCCTGCTGGCCGGACTCGAGCAGGATCTGGTCCACTGTGTCCAGGACCCTGGCAGCGTGGGGATTCATGGCCTCACATATTCCTTTACAGCGGGCTCCTCCCGGAGCCTGTTCAGTGCCCGGCGCTGAAGCTGCTTAACAGCACCCGGACTTTTGTCCATCACCTCGGCGACCTGTTCCACAGTGAGACCGGCAACGATGCGCAGGGTCAAAACCTCGCGCTGGTCGTCGAGCAGGCCGCTGAACAGGCGCTGGACTTCCTGGGGAGCGATGAGCCCCAGGACTTCGGTTTCCGCAGAGGTATCTTCGCGCTGGTCCAGCTCCGGTTCGAAGGGAAGCCTGGCCGGCGCGCGGTTCTGCCGGCGGTGATCATCCACCATGCGGGCGTGGGCTACGGAAAAGATAAAGGTGCGCAGGCCGGCCATTCCGCCGCTGATGGTATCCAGTCGGGGCAGCACTGCGAGGAAGACATCCTGCATGACGGCCTCCGGGTCCTCTACTCCGCGGGCCGTGAGATAGCCCAACACCTGTGATGCGTACGTTCGGTACACCAGGTTGAAGATTTCCGGGTCGCCGGCGCCGTCACGTATTGCGTCATCGATCAGCGCATCGGTCACGGACGTACGGCTTTCAATGGAGGGAACTTTGCTTGCTAAGTCTAGGCCCGGCAGCGCCTCCACGAAACTTGCCCTCTACAACCAAGTGCTCATACATAAAAAGAGCCGGGCTGGAACGTGATGGGGGACAGGTTCCAGCTCGGCGCTTCATATAGGTAATCGCCCGGGTATCCGAAAGGGTTACGCGGTTTTGAGAAAACTTTTAAACAGTCCGTTTGCCCCGGACCCGGCCGTAGCTGCGCCGGGAAAGCGAACGGCGGGCCACCCCACCGGGGGCGCCCGCCGTCGTCGTATGCGTAAAGCCTTAATCGTTGATGAGGTCGTTCACCACGATGGTCTGGTCCCGGTCCGGTCCTACGCCGATGGCGGAGAAACGCGTGCCGGAGAGCTTCTCAAGGGCGAGGACGTAGTTCCGCGCGTTCTCCGGCAGGTCCGCAAGGGTGCGGGCACCGGTGATGTCCTCGGTCCAGCCCTCGAAGTACTCGAAGATGGGCTTGGCGTGGTGGAACTCGGTCTGGGTCATCGGCATTTCGTCATGGCGCACGCCATCAACGTCGTAGGCCACGCAGACGGGGATCTGCTCGATGCCGGTGAGTACGTCCAGCTTGGTGACGAAGTAGTCCGTGAAGCCGTTGACGCGGGAGGCGTGGCGGGCCAGGACGGCGTCGTACCAGCCGCAGCGGCGGGGACGGCCGGTGTTCACGCCGAACTCGCCACCGGTCTTCTGCAGGTAGACGCCCATCTCGTCGAAGAGTTCCGTGGGGAACGGGCCGGCACCAACGCGGGTGGTGTAGGCCTTGATGATGCCGATCGAGCGGGAAATCCGGGTGGGGCCGATGCCCGAGCCCACCGAAGCTCCGCCGGCCGTCGGGTTCGAGGAGGTGACGAACGGGTAGGTGCCGTGGTCAACGTCCAGGAAGGTCGCCTGGCCGCCCTCCATCAGGACCACCTTGCCCTCATCCAGGGCGCTATTCAGGACCAGGGTGCTGTCGATCACCAGCGGGCGCAGGCGCTCAGCGAAGGACAGGAAGTACTCCACGATCTCGTCCACCACCACGCTCCGGCGGTTGTAGATCTTGACCAGGACCTCGTTCTTCTGGTGCAGCGAGCCTTCCACCTTCTGGCGGAGGATGGATTCGTCGAAGACGTCCTGGACGCGGATGCCCAGCCTGGCTACCTTGTCCATGTAGGCGGGACCTATGCCGCGGCCGGTGGTGCCGATGGCGCGCTTGCCAAGGAAGCGTTCGGTGACCTTGTCCAGCACCTGGTGGTAGGGCGCCACAAGGTGGGCATTGGCGGACACACGCAGCTTGGAGGTGTCCGCGCCCCGCGCCTGCAGGCCGTCAATCTCCTGGAACAGGGCCTCGAGGTTCACCACGCAGCCGTTGCCGATGATGGGAACCGCGTTGGGGCTGAGGATGCCTGCCGGCAGCAGCTTGAGTTCGTACTTTTCACCGCCTACGACGACGGTGTGCCCGGCGTTGTTGCCGCCGTTGGGCTTGACGACGTAGTCAACGCGGCCGCCCAGGAGGTCAGTCGCTTTGCCTTTTCCTTCGTCGCCCCACTGGGCTCCTACGATCACAATTGCTGGCATGGGATCCTCCCCCATTCGTTCGGGCCACCTGGTCCGGCCGGAAGATGGCAGGCCCCTGCGGCACCGTTCATGAGAATGCCCCGAACGTACCGGCGGTCGCTGTTCCGCATGGCGGCGCAGCAATGCAAGAGTTCCGGGGCCCTTACCACCCAAGTTTAGCGGATCAGCGGATTTGTCCACTCGTTAGGCGTCCCGTCCCGGCATTTCGCGCACCTGCGGCTTGCTAAACTGGTCAAGGCCGGTCAGGAACCGGCCCACCCCTTTTCCACCGCCCCGGACCGGCTGCGCCGTCGTGCGCCCTTTTCCGGTGTGTCAGCAACGCCATATCCGCAGGAGATCCCGCCCTTCATGACAGCACTGGCCCCCGAATCCGTCCATGAGCAGCTCCTGAGCCGCCGCTACGAACCCAACGTTGCAGCCGTCAACGAGCTCTGCGATTCCCTGCAGGAAACCAAGCCGGGCACGGTGGTGCCGTACGTCGACCCCATGCACGACGTGGATGAATGCCGCATCATCAGCCTGTTTTCCAACATCGGGGAGGCGGATCCGTCCGGCTTTATCACCGCCGGGGACCACGACGCCGCCACGCGCATGCTGGGGATCCAGTGGAAGCTGGGCCTGCGCCCTGAGTTCGTCATGCCGTGGAACGTCCACCCGTGGCACGTTCCGGGCGAGCCGAACGGCAAGTTCACGCCCGACCAGATCCAGTCCGGCCTCAAGCCGCTGCTGAAGTTCCTGGCCCTGGTACCGCGCGCATCGGTGATCGTTGCCCACGGGACCGAGGCCAACCGCCTGGCCAACCTGCTGCTGAAGACCGAGGTTCCACTGCTGTGGCGCCGTGGGCTGAAGACCTACAAGGTACGGTCCCTCAGCGGCCGCGCGTTTGCCGGCTCGCCCGCCCGCCAGGAGGAATACCTCCAGGACATGCGCGTGGCCTACGCCGACGCGATGGCCCGGACAGGCCTCCAAAAAGCCTCCTGACCCTTTCGGGTTGTCGTCCAAAACTCCCGGACGGACGACGGCGGCTGGCCTTCCACGAAGGGCCAGCCGCCGTCGGACTTTAAAACGGGGCTGCTATGAGGCTTCGATCGCGGCCTTGGCCGTGGGGTCGGAGTCCTTGAGGAACTTCTCGATGCGTTCGGGTTCTTCCGCCTCGCCAATGGCCGACGATGCACGGCCCAGCGAGTACAGCGCGCGGAGGAAGCCGCGGTTGGGCCCGTGCTCCCACGGGATGGGCCCAACGCCGCGCCAGCCGCTGCGGCGGAGTGAATCCAGGCCGCGGTGGTAACCCACCCGCGAGTATGCATAGGAGTCGATGGTGCGGCCTTCCGCCCACGCTTCCTCGGCCAGGACTGCCCAGAGCAGCGACGACGTCGGGTATTTCGCCACCAGGTCCAGCGCTTCCTGGCCCGATTCGAGCTGCTGGTACACCTCAGGCTCGGCAGGCAGGAGCGTGGGCTCGGGGCCCATCAGGTTCCGGCGGAACTCGTCCGACATCTAGAAGGTCTTTCCGGCGGAGCCAAGCTGCTTGGTGGCTTCCACCACGCGCGCGGCGAGGCCGGCTTCGGCGGCTGCGCCCCAAACGCGGGGGTCGTAGGTCTTCTTGTTGCCCACCTCGCCGTCCACCTTCAATACACCGTCGTAGTTGCGGAACATGTGGTCCGCAACCGGGCGCGTGTAGGCGTACTGGGTGTCGGTGTCGATGTTCATCTTGATGGTGCCGTAGGAGACGGCGTCCGCGATCTCCTGGTCCGAGGAGCCGGAGCCGCCGTGGAACACGAGGTCGAACGGGTTTTCCTTGCCGATCCTGGCGCCCACCTGGGCCTGGATGTCCTTGAGGATCTCCGGGCGCAGCTTCACTCCGCCGGGCTTGTACACGCCGTGGACGTTGCCGAAGGTCAGGGCGGTGATGTAGCGGCCGCGCTCACCGGCGCCAAGGGCCTCAACCGTTGCCAGGGCGTCCTCGACCGTGGTGTAGAGCTTTTCGTTGATTTCGTTCTCAACGCCGTCCTCTTCGCCGCCGACGGTACCGATTTCCACCTCGAGGATCATCTTGGCGGCAGCGGTGCGCTCCAGCAGCTCACGGGCGATCCGCAGGTTGTCCTCCAGTGTTTCGGCGGAACCGTCCCACATGTGGGAGTTGAACAGCGGGTTGCGGCCGGCCTTGACCTCGGCCTCGGACGCGGCGAGCAGGGGCAGCACGAAGCCGTCCAGCTTGTCCTTCGGGCAGTGGTCCGTGTGCAGGGCGATGTTGACGTTGTAGTTCTTGGCTACCTCGCGGGCGAACGCCGCGAAGCCCAGCGAACCGGCAACCATGTCCTTCGTGGACGCGCCGGACCAGTAGGCGGCACCGCCGGTGGAGACCTGGACGATCCCGTCGGACTCAGCTTCGGCGAAGCCGCGCAGCGCTGCGTTCAGCGTCTGGGAAGAGGTCACGTTCACGGCCGGGAACGCAAAGCCGCCCGCCTTGGCGCGATCGATCATCTCGGAATAGATCTCTGGGGTTGCAATGGGCATGCTGACTCCTATGCTTGCTGGGGTTTTCGTCTGAGGGATATGTCGCTGGAGTAGACCTCTTTGGCTAGGCACCATCCTAGCGATTCCTGTACCCCGCGAGTGTTTCGGGTCACGCAGCGCGGTAACACTCCCCCGCAAGATGGCATTTAACGGCAATCGCCGCCGCCGGGACTGCGGTTAAATGTCATTTCGCGTCCATCCCCGGCTCTGGAGGGCCGCCTTGACTTTACGGACGACGGCGGGGCGATCGCCTTCGAGGTCGCGCTTGCCAACGCGCACCTCCAGCCACCCCTGGAGTGCTGTGGTGTGCTGGCGCTCGATATCGCGCAAGTACTGTTCTTCGCCGGCATGGTGGCGCCCGTCGTACTGCAGGGCAATCCGCCAGTGAGGGTAGGCGGCATCTGGCCACAGGACCGGCTGCCCTTCGGAGCTGAACAGAACGTGGTTCAGCTCCGGCTCGGGCAGTCCGGCCTCCATGAGGGCGAGCCGCATGCATGTTTCCGGGGCTGAATCGCAGCCCACCCGCACCAGCTCCAGCGCGGCCCGCGCCGTCTTCATGCCGCGCATTCCCCGATGCCGAATAATTGCCTCGCGCAGCTCCTCGATGCTGCATAGGGGTTCCCTGGGCCTCGGGAAGTCGGGCCCGTGGGCGCATACCAGGAAGTCCCCCACAGCGACCAACTCGTCAAGGGAGAGAAGTGACGCGAGGTCAAGCCAGGTGCGCGCCGGCGAGGTGAGGCGGACGCCGTCGTACTCGGTTGTTTCCCCGGGAAGGAAGGTCAGGAGGTGGCCCACCACGTTGACCCGTCGCGGCAGGCTGAAACCCCTGCGGCGGGCCACATGGATCCGCCAGTCGCCGCTCAATCGGGCGGGCACGGGCCCGCGCCAGGCCTGGAGCGCAGAGAGCGAAGCCAGCACGGAGTTGTCGTCCTGGTCCGTGTATGCCCGCAAGGCCGCTGCACCCGAGGCGCCGGAGTGGACCGGCACCCGAATTCCCCGCGAGACGGTGACCAAGTCCTTGGCGGCGGTCCGCGTACGGGATATACCGGCCTTGTCGGAGGCCCGCACGGAGAACGATCCCGTGATCAGGTGGCCGGGAAGTTTGGCCCTGCGCATGCCCCATTCTGACCCGCTGGCCATGCCCGGATTGAGTTATCCACAGGACAACTTTCCCCACCCTCCGCGAGATGGCATTTAACCGCAATCCTGGACCCTGGCACTGCCGTTAAATGCCATCTCGCGGGTTGAGGGCGTGGGGGAAGGTGTGGGGTGGGCGTGGGGCGGGGTTGGAGGGTGGGGCGGTCCTATACGTGCTGGTTGAACACGTGCCGGCGGATCCAGGCGTGCATTGCGATTGCCGCCGCCGAGGCGGCATTGATGGACCGCGTGGACCCGAACTGCTCGATGGACAGGGTTGCCAGGGCCGCTTCGTGGACCTCGGGCGTCAGCCCCGGCCCCTCCTGGCCGAACACCAGCACGCAGTCCCGCGGCAGGTCGTAGGTTTCCAGCGGCACGGAGTCCGGGAAGATGTCCACGCCGATGATCGCCAGCCCCTCGCCCTGCGCCCACGCGACGAAATCCTCCACGGTGGGGTGGTGGCGGACGTGCTGGTAGCGGTCGGTGACCATCGCGCCGCGCCGGTTCCAGCGCCGCCGTCCGATGATGTGGACCTCCTTGGCCAGGAACGCGTTGGCGGTGCGCACCACGGTGCCGATGTTGAGGTCGTGCTGCCAGTTTTCGATGGCCACGTGGAAGTTGTGCCGGCGGGAATCCAGTTCCGCCACGATCTCCTCGTGCTTCCAGTAGCGGTACTTGTCCAGCACGTTGCGGCGGTCGCCGTCGGCCAGCAGATCCGGGTCCCAGTGGTCGCCTTCCGGCAGTTCGCCTTCCCAGGGCCCGACGCCGACCTCGGCCCTGGGCGGTTCAGCCTCCCCGGGCGCGTGGTCGGGTTCGTCTGTCATACCGGGCGTTTGGCTCACCCCTCAACACTAGACTGGACCTTTCAGGCTTTCATCACCGGCGGAGGTTAGGCATGGCAGAGGCGGACGTGGTCAAGGGCAACCCGGCGGTTTACCGCAGTGGCCAGGAAATCGAGTGCTGGCTAACGGACATGGACGGCGTCCTGGTCCACGAGAACCAGGCCGTTCCCGGCGCCGCTGAGCTCATCCAACGCTGGGTCGATACGTCCAAGCGCTTCCTGGTACTCACCAACAACTCCATCTTCACTCCCCGCGACCTGGCCGCCCGGCTGCGCGCGTCGGGACTGGAGGTACCGGAGGAGAACATCTGGACCTCGGCCCTGGCCACCGCCCAGTTCCTCAAGGACCAGGTGCAGGGGTCCGGATCCGGGAACCGTGCCTACACCATCGGTGAGGCGGGATTGACGACGGCGCTGCACGAGGCCGGCTTCATCCTCACCGACCAGGACCCCGACTTCGTGGTGCTTGGGGAGACGCGGACCTATTCCTTCGAGGCCATCACCACCGCCATCCGGCTGATCCTGGCGGGGGCGCGGTTCATCGCCACCAACCCGGATGCCACGGGGCCGTCTAAGGACGGGCCGCTGCCGGCCACCGGGGCCATCGCGGCCCTCATCACCAAGGCCACTGGGCGCGAGCCGTACATCGTGGGCAAGCCCAACCCCATGATGTTCCGGTCTGCGATGAACCAGATCGACGCCCACTCGGAGACCACGGCCATGATCGGCGACCGGATGGATACGGACATCGTGGCCGGCATGGAAGCGGGCCTGCACACGGTGCTTGTGCTCACCGGCATCACCCGGCGCGAGGACATCGGGTCCTTCCCGTTCCGGCCCAACCAGGTGCTGGACTCCGTGGCGGACCTGAAGAAGCAAATCTGATAGATACCTGCGTCTAGAAGATACTCACGCGGGAACCGCCCCGCGGCAGCGGGAAGTAGCTGTCCAGCAGGTCCGCCAGGACGGGCCGGTAGATGTGCGGGTTCCAGCCGGGGCTGGCATGGGCCGGCTGCGCGCCTTGGGTCTGCAGGTCCCAGGAGACCATGTTGTCCTTGAAGGCAACCGCCCACGCCTCCACCGCCGTCTGGTAGCGGACGGTCCGGTCCTTCCGGTTCCCTATGTAGGCCATCTTCGCGTTGCCGAGCTTGCCCACGAACCGCAGCCCGTCGAAGTGGTAGATGTAGGCGGACTCGGACTGGATAAGCACGCTGGAGGGGGCGATGGGCGAGAGCTGTTCCAGGGTCTGGTCCAGGATCTGCCGCCAGGTCCGTTCGTCCTTGTGGATGACCCGCTCCCCCAGTTCGTACCCGCCGCGCAGGGCGGACGGAACCCGGAACCCGCGCTCATAAAGGAACACCACGCCGTCGAACCAGCTCTGGTCCAGCACGTCATGCTTGCTGTAGGGGCTGGAGTCCAGCACGATGAACTCCACTTCCACGCCGTGGATCTCCAGCAGCCGGGCGGCAACCTGCGTGGCCACCATGCCGCCAAAGCTGTGGCCATAGAAATAGAGTTTGGTGAGCTTTTGGGCCCGGACGTGCTCGATGACGGCGATCACCACCTCGTCGATGTCCAGGCCAAGGTTGGAATACCCGACGGCGGCCAGGCGGGCGCGCTTGTTCAGCGCCCCACGGAGGGAGCTGAGGATCCATTGCGCTTCCTCCCAGCTCGTCTTGTAGCCGGGAAACAGGAACCAGCTGGCATCCGGGTGGTATTCATCGGCGAAGTCGTCGGTCACGGCCAGGATCCGGTTGGTCCGGCGCCGGGACTGCACGTGCCGGGTCACCAGCATGTCCGCCGCGAGGATCCCGGACGCCCCGGCACCGGCCAGGAAGCTTCGGCGGGAGAACCGTTTCAGGGCAGCAGCTTCACCCAGCAGCCGGGCTTCGGGAGTCCGGGGCCGGTCCTGGGTTGATGGCTCCCCCTCGTGTGGCACTCCCCTACCGTAGGCATACGGGAAGAGCGCCCCGCAAGACGGCGGACGTAACCGTTCGGCCCGAACTCAGCTGGCGGCCTGGTTCCCGGTTGCGGGAAGGGACGCGGGAGAGCCTGCCGGCCAGGCCCCGCCGACGGCCTGCTGCCGGCGAACGATCTCCTGTCCCACATCGTTGTAACGGCCCAGCAGGTCCGCACCGGCCAACGTGCCGGGGTTGTCCAGCAGCGAGAAGAGGGCGTCGCTCGCGGCCAGCAGTTCGTGGTCCGCGTACTCAGCGAGGGGGCGGCCGCAAAGTTCATCCAGGTACGCTGCCGGGGCGGGAGGCAACCCCGCAGGCAGGTTCTCCGCGCCGGGCGCGCCGCCGCCGAGCGTTAATGGCTGCCCCGGGGCAGGCGCGTCCTGGGCCGGGGTGACCGCAATGGACACTCCGGCGCCGTAGATCCCCGGCAGGGTGAGGGCGTCCATGGCGTTCAGGTCGCTGCGGAGCCCGGCCAGGGCTGCGGAGGCGACCAGCTCGGCCTGCGAAAGGTCGACGCGGATGTGTGAACGGATGCCCATGCGCCGGATGCGGCCGATGATGTGGATCAGGACGGGGCGGGACTGCTGGTCCAGGCTGCCGAGAATGTCGATGCGGACAACGTCGGCAGGGACATCGATGCTGATCCGGGCGTTTAAGGTGTGGTCCATAGGTACTCCAAAAGAGGTCTATGGCCGACGGCTCAACCTCGGCTAGCGTATCCCCCGTGCCATTTACGCACAAGCTGCACCCAGCAGGAATATGCGCCGCCGGTCACGCTGTCCGGCCGGACTGCACCTTCCCCGGCTCCTGGTAATGCGTGCGCGTGCCGGCGCCGCCCACGGAGTCCACCAAAGAACGCGCGATCTCCCGTAATTTGGTGTTGCTGTTGCTCGCGGCCTCGGTGAGGATCCCAACAGCTGCTTCCTGGCTGCAGCGGTTCTGCGCCATGACGATGCCGATGGCGATGTCGATGATGGTGCGGTGCTCAAGGGTGGCGCGGAGGTTGGCGGCGCTGTCTGTGTGCAGCGAGAACCGGACAGCCAGCCGCAGGGCCTGCGATATCTCGCGGGTGAACCCTCGGGCCTTGGCGGCCGCGCGCTCATCGAACTTGTGAGCCACGTCAGAGTAGAGGTTAAGTGCAGCCTTGGCATCCCCTTGGAGGTGGAACGGCAGGGACAGCACCGACCGCAGGCCGTGGGAAGCTACGGCTTCGGCATAGTCGGGCCCCCAACGGGTTTCCTGGAGGAGGTCCGGGACGTGGACTTCCCGTTCTTCCTCCGCCGCGGTAAGGCAGGGGCCCTGGGACAGTGAATACTGGATTTCGTCCACCTCGCGCGCGGAGTCGCTGCTCCAGCCGATCGTGACCGCCTTGCGGTCGCGAAGCAGGGTGATGCCGCACAGGGCGTCGTCGCCCCCGCCCGCCACCTGGTGTGCGGAGAACCGGGCCAGCTCGTTCAGGAACTCTTCGAAGTCGGCACTTTCCAGGATGAGGTTCTGGACCTGCTCGGTAGTGCTAAGCGGCTGTTCTGCGGGGAGCATGGTGCGCGGTTCTCCAAGGTCATTCGAAGGGGTAGGCACATGATACGCCACCTGCCGGGGCTCCAACAGCGTTCCGGCGACGCTCCGGAGCCCTGCCCGGCGACCGGGCAGGGCTGGAAGCCGGGTCAGGAAAGGCCCAGCTCATCCTTGCCAAAGGCAAACAGGTAGGGAACGCCGGTTTCGGCTTCGATCTTTTCCTTGGCGCCGGTGTCGCGGTCCACGATGACGGCGACGGCCACCACGTTTCCGCCTGCCTTGCGGACGCCTTCAACTGCCGTCAGGGCGGAGCCGCCGGTGGTGGAGGTATCCTCCAGGACCAGGACGTTACGGCCCTCAACAGACGGACCCTCAACCTGCCGCCCCATGCCGTAGGACTTCTGCGCCTTGCGGACCACGAAGGCGTCGACCGGGCGCCCGGCATCAACCGCTGCGTGCATGACGGCGGTTCCCACCGGGTCCGCGCCCATTGTCAGTCCGCCTGCGCATTCGAAGTTGATGCCCGCCTCGTCGGCGAGCGCCAGCATGACCTGGCCCACCAGCCTGGACGCCTCGTGATGCAGGGTGATGCGGCGCAGGTCGATGTAGTAGTCGGCCTCGGCTCCGCTGGAGAGGATGACCTTGCCGCGGACCACGGCCAGTTCCTTGATCAGTTCCAGCAGGCGGGCGCGGGCGGGGGCAGTATCTGCCGCGGTTTCAGTGGGGGAAGTCATGGTTCCCAGTTTAGTGGGGAGGTGCCGTGCCTTTGCTTGAGGGTTATTGGCACCTCTGGCTAGGCTGGACCACATGCGCGAACTCCAGGCCAAGATCATCGAAGAAATGGGCGTCCAGCCCCGCATTGATCCCGCAGGGGAGGTGCGCAAACGCGTCGATTTCCTCAAGGATTACCTCAAGGCCACGGGCACCAAGGGCTTCGTGCTGGGCATCTCCGGCGGGCTGGATTCCTCCCTCGCCGGAAAACTCGCCCAGATGGCGGTGGAGGAGCTCGAGGCAGAGGGAGTGGAAGCGAATTTCGTCGCCGTGCGCCTGCCTTACGGCGTCCAGCACGACGAGGCGGACGCCCAGGCTGCACTGGACTTCATCCAGCCCAAGACGGAGTGGACCTTCAACATCTCCGCTGCGGTTGACGGTTTCGAGGACGAGTTCGAAAAAACCGTGGGCAACGAAATTTCCGACTTCCACAAGGGAAACACCAAGGCGCGCACCCGGATGATCGCCCAGTACGCGCTGGCGGGCGAGCACAACTACCTGGTCATCGGCACGGACCACGGTGCGGAGTCCGTCACCGGGTTCTTCACCAAGTACGGCGACGGCGGCGCGGACATCCTGCCCCTCTTCGGCTTGAACAAGCGGCAGAACCGGGCCCTCCTGGCCGAACTCGGTGCGCCCGCGCGGGTCTGGGAGAAGGTGCCCACGGCCGACTTGCTGGACGACAAGCCCGGCCGCACCGACGAGGACGAGCTGGGCCTGACCTACGACCAGATTGACGATTACCTGGAAGGCCGGGAGGTTCCGGACCACGTGGCGGACCTGATCGAGCAGAAGTACCTGCGGACCCGGCATAAGCGCACGGTTCCGGTCAGCATCTTTGACACCTGGTGGAAGCACGGGGGCCCCGAAGAGGCGCGCCCCGGCCTCTAGCCGGACGCCTTCCGCCACGTTCCCCACCTTCGCGAACGCCCGACGGCGCGCCGCCCCCCGCCCGGCGGCCCGCCGTCGTCGTCCACCACCAAAAGTGGGGAGATTCAGCGGGGCAGGCGCCCCTTCTCTCCCCTGCCGCCCAACTGCTGGGTGATGCGGTGCGCCTCGGCCATGAGGAGGGACCCCAGCTCGGCCTGCCGCTCCGGCTTGAATCGTGGCTCGATCCCTGTGAGCGACAGGGCCCAGGCAGGGCGGCCGGACGCATCGAAGACCGCGGCTCCCATCCCCCAACTGCCCTCCAGGACCAGGCCGGGGTTGACGGAGTACCCTTTCAGGCGCGTCCTGGCGAGGTTGGCCCGCACCACGTCAGGTGTATGCGCCGCAGCGAAGGCCCTGGCATGCGCCCGCCAGTTTGCGAAGATTTCCTCCTGTTCGGCCTCGGACAGGAACGCCATGATCGCGGTTCCGGCGGAGGCAACCCCCAGCGGAAACCGCACACCCTCATGCAGCACAAAGGATCGGACGGGGAAGCTGCCTTCCTCGCGCAGCAGGCACACGGTCTCGGCGCCGCGGCGGATCGAGAAGAAAGCGCTCTCGCCCGTGGCTTCGGCCAGGCGGCGGAGGCTTGGCCGCGCAATGTCCTCCAGGGGGAAGCGGGCCGAGGCGACGGATCCCATCAGCAGCATCTCCGGGCCCAGCACCCAGTTGCCGGTGACGGCATCGTGGTCCAGCAGCCCTTCGGCCGCCAGGGAGGACAGGAGCCGGTGCGCCGTGGGCCGGGTCAAACCTGACTCGCGCACCAGCGTGGCGAGCGGGATCCCCTCGGCGCTCCGGCCCACCAGTCGAAGCAGGCCGGCGATGCGGCTGACCACTTGGGCTCCCTGAACCGGAACATTACTCATTGACCCGCCCTAAATGTCCATATTGTGGATAGCGTTCATTTGTTCGTCCACAGTGTAAAACATCGTGCATTTATGGGAAAGATTGCCTTGACGCCACCTTTCAGCGGCCCGTAATCTCCTAAGGCAGAACGCCTGTCCACAAAGTGGACGGACCGCCCGCGCATCCGCGCCGCTCAATGAGGAGACGCCATGACCAAACTCCAACCATCCGCCACCGAGGCCCTGCAGGGGTCGCTCCGGGACGGCATGACCCTTGCCGTGGGCGGCTTCGGGCTCAGCGGAATCCCGGCGGACCTCATCGAAGCCGTCCGGGACTCCGGCGTCAAGGAACTCACTGTGGTTTCCAACAACATGGGCGTGGACGGCAAGGGCCTGGGCATCCTGATCGAGGCCGGCCAGGTCCGCAAGGTGATCGCCTCCTATGTGGGCGAGAACAAACTCTTCGCCGAGCAGTACCTCGCGGGCAACCTCGAGGTGGAGTTCACGCCGCAGGGCACCCTCGCCGAACGGCTCCGCGCCGGCGGCGCCGGGATCCCGGCCTTCTACACCAGGACCGGCGTGGGCACCATGGTGGCCGAGGGCAAGCCGCACGAGGAATTCGACGGCGTGACGTACGTCCGCGAGCGCGCGATCCGGGCCGACGTCGCGCTGGTCCACGCACACACCGCGGACACGGACGGCAACCTCATCTACCGCTACACCGCCCGCAACTTCAACCCGGTGGTGGCCACAGCGGCGGAGCTGACGGTCGCCGAAGCCGAAGTCATCCTGCGCCCCGGGGAACTGGACCCCAACCACATCGTGACCCCGGGCGTGTTCGTCCAGCGGCTGGTACAGGCCACGGACCGCGTCAAGGACATCGAGCAGCGCACCGTCCGCCCGCGCAGCGTTTCCGCGGACACCGCCGCGCTGTCCGCCTAAGCAACTGAACCGACAAAGGAGAACCCCATGGCCTGGACCAGGGATGAAATGGCCGCTATCGCGGCCGAGGAACTGAACGACGGCGACTACGTGAACCTGGGGATCGGCATCCCCACGCTCGTGGCCAACAACCTGCCCGAGGGCGTGCGGGTGGTGCTGCAGAGCGAGAACGGACTGCTGGGCATGGGCCCGTTCCCGTATGAGGGCGACGAGGACGCCGACCTGATCAATGCCGGCAAGCAGACCGTGACGGTCCTGCCCGGCGGCAGCATTTTCGATTCCGCCGCGTCCTTCGGCATGATCCGCGGCGGCCACGTCAAGGTGGCGATCCTCGGTGCCATGCAGGTGTCCGGCAACGGCGACCTGGCCAACTGGACCATTCCCGGAAAAATGGTCAAGGGCATGGGCGGCGCCATGGACCTGGTGGCCGGGACCCCCCGCGTGGTTGTCCTGACCGAGCACAACGCCAAGGACGGCACCGCCAAGATCGTGCGCGAGTGCACCCTTCCGCTGACCGGCCTCAGCTGCGTGGACCGGATCATCAGCGACCTTGCCGTCTTCGATCTGGCGAAAACGGACGACGGCGGACGGCAGCTTACCCTGACCCGCCTGGCCCCGGGCGTGACCGAAGAGGAGATCCGGGAGAAGACAGAGGCCCAGTTCAGCGTCGCCCTTGGTGAACCGGCCCTGGAAGGAGCACCGGCATGAGCCTGCGGGAACAGTTTGGCAAGGATGTCCTGATCACCGGCTGGGGGCACAGCCGCTTCGGCAAGCTCACCGACGAGACCCTGGAGTCCCTGATCGTCCAGGTGGCCTCGGAAGCCATCAGCACCGCCGGCATCGAGCCCGGCCGGATCGATGAAATCTACGTTGGCCAGTTCAACTCCGGGATGATGCCCCTGGCGTTCCCGTCCTCCCTGGCCCTGCAGGTTTCGCCGGAAGTGGCCAATGTCCCGTCCACCCGCGTCGAAAATGCGTGCGCCTCCGGCTCCGCCGCGTTCCAGCAGGGCACCAAAGCCCTGCTCGCCGGAACCGCGAAGACCGTCCTGGTGATCGGCGCCGAGAAGATGACCCACGCCGGGGCCGATGTGGTGGGCGCCGGGCTGCTGGGCGCTGACTACGACATGGCCGGAAAGCCGTCCACCACCGGCTTCACCGGGCTCTTCGCCGAAGTGGCCAAGCACTACCAGAAGCGCTACGGCAGTGTGTCCGACGTCCTGGGCACCATCGCCGCCAAGAACCACCGCAACGGCGTGGACAACCCGTACGCGCAGCTCCGGAAGGACCTGGGCGAGGAGTTCTGCCGCACCGTCTCGGACAAGAACCCGATGGTCGCCGATCCGCTGCGCCGCACCGACTGCTCCCCCGTGTCCGACGGCGCCGCGGCAGTAGTCCTCTCCACCGCGCCGACGGGCGGGACTGCAACGCCCGTGCGCCTTGCCGGATTCGGCCAGGCCAACGATTTCTTCCCCGCCGAGCGCCGGGACCCCACTGCTTTCGAGGCCACGCGCGTGTCCTGGCAGCGTGCGCTGGCGATGGCCGGCGTCGGGCTTGAAGATCTTGACTTCGCCGAGGTCCACGACTGCTTCACCATCGCCGAGCTCCTTATGTACGAGGCGATGGGCTTGACCGAACCCGGCCACGGCAGCCGCGCCGTGGGAGAAGGCTGGGTCTTCAAGGACGGAAAGCTGCCGGTCAACGTCTCCGGCGGCCTCAAGGCCAAGGGCCATCCGGTGGGTGCCACCGGTGTTTCGCAGCACGTGCTGGCGGCCATGCAGCTGACCGGAACCGCAGGTGACATGCAGCTGGCCGGCCCGCGCCGCGCAGCCGTCCAGAACATGGGCGGCGTGGGGATCGCCAACTACGTGAGCATCCTCGAGGCCCTGTAGCTTCCGGCGGGACGGGCCGGCCCGCCGGGCTTCCCATCCTTGACCCACGACGGCGGCGTGTCGCCCTTTCGGTGCGGCGCGCCGCCGTGATTTCCCCGGAAAGGTGGGCAAATTCGGCGCCGGCAGCGACGCAACAGTGCCGAACCCTTGCGTGCCGGGCGCGCGCACCGTACGTTGGGGACTGCGGGGGACGTTCTCCGCACACTCTGGGCGGATAACCCGGGGAGAGAATCAGAGTCACATGAAGGAATGCAGCCATGGCAACAGGCACAGTTAAATGGTTCAACGCCGAAAAGGGTTTTGGCTTCATTGCCCCCGATGACGGGTCCGCTGACGTTTTCGCCCACTACTCGGCAATCGCCACCAGCGGATACCGCTCCCTGGACGAGAACCAGAAGGTCGAATTCGACGTGACCCAGGGCCCCAAGGGTCCGCAGGCAGAAAACATCCGCCCCCTCTAAGGTTTAGGTGACCGCCGGCCCGGCCGGCAGAATCCGGTACCACGCAGCGGCCCGTCCAGCATTTTGCTGGACGGGCCGCTGTTTTTGCCTGACGTCGGGCTGGGACAATGGGAGGGTGAAGGGACAGGAGCAGGATCCCTGGGAGGAGTTCGACCAGTTGGGGCCGGGCGCACCCGACCGCGTTCCAGGACTCCCCGGCGGTGAGCCACTGGGCTTCGGGTTCCGGACCGGCGTCCGCAGCGCGCGCGTCGCGGTCGGATTCGCGGTCTACGCCCTGGCGCTAGGTACCGTCCTGGCGGTGACCGGCGGCATCGTCTTCGCAGCACAGGGGCACTGGCTGCTGGTTTGCCTGATGCTGGTCACCGAGGCCATGTTCGTTTACGCCTTCAGCCGCCTGGTGGCACAGGCACGCAACCGGTCTACACGAAAGCGGACTTCCCGGTCACGGCCCTGGCCACGATGAGCGAATTGATCTCATAGGTGCCCTCGTAGGTGTAGAGGATCTCGGCGTCGCCGAAGAGTTTGCCCATCTCATAGTCCGTGCTTATGCCATTTCCGCCCATCAGGGACCGGCCCATCGCCACGGAGGCGCGGGCCAGCCGGGTGGTGGTGGCCTTGGCCATGGCGGCCTGCGCCATCTCCAGCCTGCCGTCAACCTGGATCTGCGCGAGCTGGACCATCAGCGCGAGGGAGGCCGTGGCGTTGCCCAGGATCTCGGCGAGCTGCTGCTGGATGAGCTGGAACCGGGCGAGTTCCTTGCCGAACTGCTTCCGCTGCAGGGCATAGGACCGTGCCACGTCAAAGGCGGCCAACTGAATGCCCGCGGCCTGCCAGCCCACCCAGGCGCGGGAATCCCGCAGCAGCTCGTTGGCGCGGGAAAAGTCCGTTGCCCCCGGCAGGAGGTTGCCCGCCGGGATGCGGACCTCGTCCAGCACGATGTCCGCGTTTTGCATGATCCGCAGGCCGATCTTATTGGCGATCTTGGTGGCGCTGTAGCCCGGCCGGTCAGTCTCCACGATGAAGCCCTTGATCTGCTGGTCCGCGGCGTCCCTGGCCCACACCAGGGCGAAGTCCGCGATGGTTCCGGCGCCGATCCAGCGCTTGGCCCCGCTGAGAACCCACTCTGCGCCGTCGCGCCGGGCGGTCGTGGCCAGGCCGCCGGCGATATCCGAGCCGTGGTCCGGCTCGGTCAGCGCGAACGCACCGATCTGCTGCAGGGCAGTGAGTCCGGGCAGCCAGCGGGTCTTTTGCTCCTCCGACCCCAACTGGTGGATCATCCCCACGATGAGTTCGTTATGGATCCCCACCAGCGCGGACAGCGACACGTCGGCCCTGGCCACCTCGGTATACATGAGCCCCTTGAAGAGCGTTGAGGTGCCGTCGGTCTGCAGGCCGCCCAGCCCGTACTTCCCCAGTTCCGACACCAGGCCGAAGGGAAACTCCTCGCGGTTCCAGTAGTCGATGGATGCAGCACGGATCCGGCTCTGCAGGAAATCGCGGACCTCGTGATACCGGTCCTGTTCCGCCTGGGGCAGCAGCTCTACTATGTGCATGAGATCCGCGTCCGGAAACGGCGGTGCCGGCTGCGGCTGAACTGCTGATGGTCCTACTGCGTGTGGCCGCACAGGCGCCCATCCCTTTCGTGAGACTGTTCCGGACCGGCCGGAGCTTCCAAACCCTTGGATGTCCTAGTATATTGCACAGTGATGTGTATCACTAGGCGCTCCGGCCATCCGGGCGAAAGGTGCACCATGACCGCCACTGAGGAAGTCCGCTTGGCAAGGGCAGCGTCCGGCGCTCTGAGCCGACTTCCCCGCACTGAAAAGCTAGGCTGATGCCCATGGATTGCAGGACGACCCGCTGGAGGTGCCATGGCCACGCCGCTGCCGCGTGACCCGATCGCGGACGCCCGGCTGAACTGGGAGCGGCACGGCTGGTCCGACGTCGCGGCACCGATGGCCGCGATCACCGCGATCATGCGTACCCAGCAGATCCTGCTGGCACGCATCGAGGCGGTGCTGAAGCCCTTCGGGCTGACGTTCGCCCGCTATGAACTCCTGGCGCTGCTGAGCTTCGCCCGCAGCGGCGCACTGCCCATGAACAAGGCGAGCGCGCTCCTGCAGGTGCATCCCACATCGGTGACCAACGCTGTCGACCGCCTGGAGCAGGCGGGGCTGGTGCACCGTTCGCCGCACCCCACGGACGGCCGCACCACCCTGATCGAGCTCACCACCGAAGGCCGCAGGCTGGCTAAAAGCGCGACGGCGGCGCTCAACGCCGACGTGTTCGCCCAGTCCGGCTTCGGGGACCGGGACGTGGACCAACTGATCCGCATCCTCGGCACGTTCCGCCGTAACGCCGGTGACTTCAGCGAGTAGGCCCGACGCCTTGCCGCAGCTCCGCCCTACCGGTGCCTGAAGTCCGGCTGCCGCTTTTCCATGAACGCGGCCATGCCTTCCTTCTGGTCTTCGGTGGCGAAAAGTGAATGGAAGAGGCGCCGCTCGAACAGCACGCCTTGCGCCAGTCCGGTCTCAAAGGCCGCGTTGACTGCTTCTTTGGCGGCCATGGCCACCGGCTTGGATTTCGCTGCAATGGTTTCGGCTGCGTTCAGGGCTTCCTCCACCACATCCTCGGCGGGGACCACCCGGGACACCAGGCCGCAGCGTTCAGCTTCCTCGGCCCCGATGAAGCGGCCGGTGAGGATCAGGTCCATCGCTTTGGCTTTGCCCACGGCACGCGTGAGCCGCTGGGAGCCGCCCATGCCCGGAAGCACGCCCAGGTTGATTTCCGGCTGGCCGAACTTGGCGTTGTCCCCGGCGATCAGGAGGTCGCACATCATGGCCAGTTCACAGCCGCCGCCCAGGGCGAAGCCGGAGACCGCCGCGACGGTGGGAATCCGCAGCCGGGTGAAGTCCTCCCAGCCCCGGAACCAGTCCGCCCGGTACATGTCCATGTACCCCTGCGAGGCCATCTCCTTGATGTCCGCACCGGCCGCGAAGGCCTTGGCGGAGCCGGTGATCACCACCGCGCCAAGGCCGGGGTCGGCGTCCATGGCGGTCACTGCGGCCACGAGTTCTTCCATGGTGGCGTGGTTCAGCGCGTTCAGCGCCTGCGGCCGGTTCAGGGTTACCAGCCCCACCCGGCCGCGCTGTTCCACCACGATGTTCCGGTATTCCGTCATTCAGGGCTCCCATCATCCTGCGCCGCGGGCAGGTGGTCTGAGGTTTGGCCGGCGGCCGCAGCGGACCTGTCCCGGATGTCGTTGATGATGGCGGAGAAGTCCTGCCCGGCCCCGCCTTCCGCCGCAAACGTATCGTAGATTTCCGCGGCCAGCGGTCCCATCCGCCCCGCCACCCCGGTACTGCGC
The DNA here is from genome assembly GCF_044754945.1 of Pseudarthrobacter sp. NPDC092439. Classification (NCBI taxonomy): domain Bacteria; kingdom Bacillati; phylum Actinomycetota; class Actinomycetes; order Micrococcales; family Micrococcaceae; genus Pseudarthrobacter; species Pseudarthrobacter sp. NPDC092439. Next base: position 54,474 of record NZ_JBIVQB010000006.1, on the reverse strand, counting down.
AGGGCGTTGAGGGCGAGGTTGAGGTCCTTGGCCATCAGGGCGCCGGCGAAGCCCGGCTGGTAGTCGCGGTTGGCCGGGCTGGTGGGAACGGGCCCCGGCACCGGGCAGTTCGTAGTCAGCGCCCAGCACTGCCCGGAAGCCGCGGACGCGACGTCGAACAGCGCCTGATGCGTCAGCCCCAGTTTCTCGCCCAGCACGAAGGCCTCGCTGACGGCGATCATGGAAACACCAAGGATCAGGTTGTTGCAGATTTTGGCAGCCTGTCCGGCACCGTGCCCGCCGCAGTGCACCACGCGCTTGCCCATCACTTCCAACAGTGGCCGCACGTACTCGAAGTCATCGGCCAGCGCACCCACCATGAAGGTCAGGGTGCCTGCCTCCGCACCCACCACGCCTCCGGATACGGGCGCGTCCACGGAACGGTGGCCAGCCGCAACGGCCAGCTCCGCCGCTTCCCGCGCCTCGTCCACGTTGATGGTGGAACAGTCCAGGAACAAGGTGCCGGCCGGGGCCGCTTCCAGCAGTCCGGGCCCGCCCCCGGTGCCGCGGTAGGCGTCCAGCACATGCCTGCCACTGGGCAGCATGGTCAACACGACGCCGGCATCCGCCACCGCTTCAGCAGCCGTTTCCGCCGTGGCAACGCCGTGCGCCCGGGCCGTTTCGAGGGCTTGCGGCACCACGTCGAACCCGGCCACGGTATGCCCGGCCCTAACCAGGTTGATGGCCATCGGCCCACCCATGTGGCCCAGGCCCAGGAATGCAATCGTCCCGACGGTCGCTGTTCCGCCGGCCTGCGCACGTGCCTCAGACATGGTCCTGCTCCTTTGCCAGTTTCAGTTCCCGCTCGCCCAGCGGGGCAAAGAATGCCGCAACATCCCCAGGGCCCACCTCCGCCAGGCTGGCGGGACGCCAGTGCGGGTTGCGGTCCTTGTCCACCACCTGGGCACGGATCCCCTCGCGGAAATCGTGTCCGGCCAGGAACCGCAGCCCTACGCGGTATTCCTGTTCCAGGGTTTCCTCCAGGCTGAGGTCCCGTGCGCGCCGCAGCGAAGCGAGCGTGACCTTCACCGCGGTGGGCGACTTGGTTTCGATGGTGCGTGCGGCGTCCCCGGCTTCACCGCCGGCCAGGTGCAGGCGGCCCACGATTTCCTCCGCATCGTCGCTGGAGTAGCAGGCGTCAATCCATTCCCTCCGGGCGGCCAGCACCGAGGGCGGCGCGGCGTCCGCAAAGCGTTCGACGGCGGTTCCCGGCTCCTCGGTTTCCAGCGCCGCGGCGAGGGCCGCCAGCCGGCCCGAGGGCACGAAGTGGTCAGCGAGCCCCAGGTACACCGCGTCCGCTCCGCTGAGGTGTTCGCCGGTGAGGGCGGCGTGGGTGCCCGTCTCCCCCGGCGACCGGGACAGCAGAAGGGTTCCGCCGACGTCGGGCGCGAATCCAATGGTGGTTTCCGGCATGCCGGTCCGTGTGCGCTCGGTGACCACACGGACGGATCCGTGCGCCGAGATTCCCACCCCGCCGCCCAGCACCAGCCCGTCCATGAACGCCACGTAGGGCTTGGGGTAGGACGCGATAAGGGCGTTAAGCCGGTATTCCACCGCCCAGAAATCCGCAGTGGCTCCGCCGCCGTCGGGAATATCGCGGAAGATGGCCACAATGTCTCCGCCTGCGCACAGGCCGCGGCCGCCGGCACCCTGCACCAGGACGGCGGCAACGCCGTCGTCATCCGCCCATGCGGCGAGCTGGTCCAGCATCGCCGCCGCCATGTTGGCCGTGAGCGCATTCACGGCGCGGGGCCGGTTGAGGGTGATGACACCCAGCCGCCCGCGCCGCTCGAAGAGTACTTCCGCAGGCTCCGGCTCCAAGGCCTCCATGCCCGCCATCAGCTGCCTTCCGGCATGGTGAAACTGGCCCCGGTGCGGATGCCGGAGGGCCACCGGGTGGTGACCGTCTTGGTCTTGGTGTAGAAGCGGAAGGCGTCAGCGCCGTGCTGGTTCAGGTCGCCAAAGCCGGATGCCTTCCACCCGCCGAAGGTGTAGTAGGCGATCGGAACCGGGATGGGGACGTTGATGCCCACCATTCCCACCTGGACGCGGCTGGCGAAGTCGCGGGCGGAGTCGCCGTCGCGCGTGAAGATGGCCACGCCGTTGCCGAACTCGTGCTCGCTGCACAGGCGCAGGGCTTCGTCGTAGTCTTCGGCGCGGAGCACGCTGAGCACCGGGCCGAAGATCTCTTCCTTATAGATATCCATGTCCTTGGTGACGTTGTCGAAGAGCGTGGGGCCCACCCAGAACCCGCCTTCGCAGCCGTCCACCGTGAGGCCCCGGCCGTCCGCCACCAAGGTGGCGCCGGCGTCCACGCCGGACTGGATATAGCCTTCGATCCGCTCCTTGGCGGATGCCGCCACCACCGGACCGAAATCCGAGTCCTTGTCCAGGCTGTGGCCCACCTTCAGCCCGGCGATGCGCTCCCGGAGCCTGGCAACCAGGGCGTCCCCGGTGGCTTTGCCCACCGGCACCGCTACGGAGATGGCCATGCAGCGCTCGCCGGCGGAACCGTAACCGGCACCGATGAGCGCGTCGGCCGCCATGTCCAGGTCTGCGTCCGGCATGATCACCATGTGGTTCTTGGCGCCGCCGAAGCACTGGGCCCGCTTGCCGTGGGCCGCCGCGGTGGCGTAGATGTACTGGGCGATGGGCGTGGAACCGACAAAGCCCACGGCCTGGACCCGCGGATCTTCCAGCAGGGCGTCCACAGCTTCCTTGTCGCCGTTGACCACATTGAACACGCCGTCCGGCAGTCCCGCCTCGGTGAAGAGCTCCGCAAGGCGCAGCGGCACGGAGGGGTCGCGCTCCGAGGGCTTGAGGATGAAGGAGTTTCCGGCGGCCAGCGCGGGGCCGGCCTTCCACAGCGGAATCATGGCCGGGAAGTTGAACGGCGTGATGCCGGCAACCACGCCCAGCGGTTGGCGCATTGAATGCACGTCGATCCCGGCGCCGGCGCTGTCCGAGAACTCACCCTTAAGAAGGTGCGGAGCTCCCGCGGCGAACTCCACCACTTCGATGCCCCGCTGGATGTCACCGCGGGCGTCCGGGAGGGTCTTGCCGTGCTCCGAGGACAACAGGGCCGCGAGTTCGTCCAGGTCCCGGTTGACCAGGTCGACGAACTTCAGCAGGATGCGGCCGCGGCGCTGTGGATTCATGGCCGCCCACTCCTCCTGGGCCTTTTCCGCGGTGGCCACCACGTTCCGGACCTCATCGGCCGAGGCCAGGGGGACGCGCGCCTGGACCTGGCCGGCGCACGGATCGTAGACGTCGGCGAACCGGCCGGACGTGCCCTCAACATGCTGCCCGCCAACGTAATGGGAAAGCTCCCGAACCATGATGGATTGCTCCTTTGCACCGGTGGGGTTGCGCGGCCGGATGGGCGGCATGTGACCCACATCATCTCTCCTTCCTGAATATACTCGGACTTCCTACTAAATTCCAGAGCGGCATTTTGGGCAGCCGGGCCCGGCCCCAAGGCAAGTTCGGTAAGTTAGGACTGTGAAGATAGCTACCTGGAATGTGAACTCGCTCCGTGCCCGTGCCGACCGCGTCGAGGCCTGGCTGCAGCGCAGCGACTGCGATGTCCTGGCCATCCAGGAAACCAAGTGCAAGGACGAGAACTTTCCGTGGGAACTGTTCGAACGGATGGGCTATGAGGTCGCGCACTTCGGCGTGAACCAGTGGAACGGCGTCGCGATCGCATCCCGGGTGGGCCTGGAAGACGTGGAGCGGACCTTCCTGGACCAGCCGTCCTTTGGTAAAGCCGGCAAGGATCCCGTGCAGGAAGCACGCGCCATGGCCGCGACCTGCGGCGGCGTCCGGGTGTGGAGCCTGTACATCCCCAACGGCCGCTCGCTCGATGACGAGCACATGCCCTATAAGCTCAAGTGGCTGGAGAGCCTCAAGACCCACGCCCAGGGCCTGGTCGAAGCGGACCCGCAGGCCCAGGTCGCGCTCATGGGCGACTGGAACATCGCCCCGTTCGACGAGGACGTGTGGGACATCGACCTCTTTGTTCGGAACCGCTACACGCACGTCAGCCCGCCGGAGCGCGCAGCCTTACACGCATTCGAATCGGCCGGCTTCACCGACGTAGTCCGTCCTTATACTCCCGGACCCGGCGTCTACACCTACTGGGACTACACGCAGCTCCGGTTCCCCAAGCGCCAGGGCATGCGCATTGACTTCGTCCTGGCCTCGCCCGCCCTCGCGGCACGGGTCACCGGCGCGTCGATCGACCGCGAGGAGCGCAAGGGCAAGGGCGCCTCGGACCACGCGCCGGTCCTGGTGGAACTGGCAGACTGATGGCAGCGCCCCGGACCCAACGAAGGAGGACGCCGCGATGACCGGAAACCTCTACCGGGGCCAGGCAGGCCTGCCGTTCTCCTCCGCCCTCCGGGTCTACGAGCCCTTGGAGGCCTTCCCCGAGGAGCAGCGGGAAGCCATCCGGGCGGCAGGCGAACGCGCCGCCTCGCGGGCCGCCGTCGAAAATGCCGAGCTGCTCGCCTCCCTGGGGCGCATCACCCGCTCCGGCGGGGATCCCTTCCCCACGGGGCGCACGGACCTGGTGCGCGTCACCTCGGTCCCGGCTCCGGGCAAGGACGCGGACGACGGCGGTGCTGCCGCCGGCGAAGTGCTGCTGTACTGTCCCAGCCAGCTGGTGCTGCGCGCCGGCCTGGCGGCCAACGCCCTGATGGAGGGCATCCACGGTCCCCTCGCCGAGCTCCTCATTCCGGAAGCGCAGCGCGACCGGCACCAGGAGCGGATCGATGCGGTCAAGGCCAGGGATGGATCCATCCGAGTCCACACCCGCGCCTCAACCTGGGGCATCCCCTTCAGCTGGTTTTCGCTTTTCATGGAATCGGACCACAAGGACGTGGTGGAAGCCGCCGGGCGGATCGTCACCGTCCGGGTGTGGGCACCCATTACCGATGCCCTGGAGCGCGCACGCTATGCGGTGGCCAACCTGGCACTGGCCGCACCGGACCTGGACATGCTGGATGACCTGGCGCAGTTGACCGAATGGCTGGAGCAGTTCCACGTCGAATCGATGGTGGAACTGGATTACGGCGCGGTGGCGGACAAGGTCTATCCGGACGAGTCGCCCATGGATATCCGGCTGGGGATCGAGTGCCTGGCCGAGGGCGACATGACCGGCGCCGCGGCGGCTTACCGCCGGCTGGCCTCCCGCTGGATTCCCATCAGGCAGCTTGCCCGCGCGTCCTGACGGCCGCAGCCGTGGACCATCGCTCCGCGTCAGGCCTGTGGCGGGGCCGTGGTGGTCCGGACTATGAGCTGGTGCGGAGCGACGGCGGAGCGGACGGAGCCTGCGGCCCCGTCCAGCTCATCCAGGAGCATCTTGGTGGCGAGCTCGGCCTGCTCGTCCGGCCGCTGGCCCACGGTGGTCAGGCCCATCGGTTCGGCGAAGTCGTGGTTGTCGATGCCCACCACGGAGAGCTGTTCCGGCACCTTGACGCCCATCCGCGCCGCCTCGAAGATCACGCCCATCGCCATTTCATCGGACGCGCAGAAGACGGCGGTGGGCTTGGCGCCGGGGAGTGCCCAGAGCCGGCGGAACGCTTCCTGGCCGCTCTTGACCGTGAAGTCGCCCCACTCATCCCATTCCGGCCGGGTGGGCAGGTTCGCCGCCGTCATGACGTCCTTGAACGCCAGGATTCGGACCCGGGGAACGTCGAAGTTCAGGTCCGTCTCATCGTCGCCGTGCAGCAGGGCGATGTCCCGATGGCCCAGGTCGATGAGGTGGCGGACCGCAGTGGATGCCGCGGCGTAGTCATCGATGCCGATGTACGCGCATTCCTCCACGTGGCCGCCCACCACCACCAGGGGGATGTCGATTTTCTGCAGGTGGTCCAGCTCTTCCGGAGTCAGCGCCATACACAGCACCAGCAGGGCATCGATCTGCTTGTAAACCATGGTCTTACTGAAGAGGCGTTCCCTGTTGCTGCCGTGGCCGCCCAGGTTGAACAGCGAGAGGTTGTATTGCCGGGCATGCAGCTCGCGGTCTGCGCCTTCGATGGCCTTGGAGAAGAACCAGCGGCTCACGAACGGTGCCAGCACGCCGATGGTGCGGGTCCGCCCCGTGGCGAGGCCGGATGCGGAGGAAGAAGCCACATAGCCGAGGTTTGCGGCGATTTCGAGGATCTTCTCGCGCGTCGCGGGCGAAACCCTGGGGAGCCCGCGGACTGCCCGGGACACCGTAGCGGTGGAAACCCCCGCGGCGGCGGCCACGTCCTCGATGCTGATCCCCGCGTGGCCACCTCGCTGCGACCGCTCTGACATTCGTGCCACGATTCCCCTCGATAACTCCCTGCAGGCGCGGGCAACCGCCCGACTGACCCCCCAACGCCAAAGATCCTGTCCCGCGAAGGCATCGCTGCCCCGCTGGAAACGCTGCTACCGGCGGGCAGGGAGCTTCCGCCGGAGCCGGAGCATTCCATACATGGCCAGGAGAATTGCCAGCAGGCCCAGGGCCCACCACAGCGCGGGCTGGCCGGTGATCTCCATCCACACGGTGACCACCAGCAGAATCAAAGCCCAGAAGCCCAGGAACCCGATAATTATGTCAAAATCTTCGCCCGACCGGACCAACCGGCTGCGGCCTCCCGCCCCGCCGGAAGGCCGGGAGCGGGAGGCGCCGTCCGTCACTTGACCGCACCGGCCGTCAGGCCGGCCACAATCTTGCGCTGGAACACCAGGACCAGGATCACCAAGGGAATGGTGACGATGGTGCCTGCGGCCATGATCGCCGTATAAGGAATCTGCTGGGGCTGGGCTCCGGCAAAGTTCGCAATAGCGACCGTCACGGGCTGGGTGGCCTCATTGGACAGCTGGCTGGCGATCAGGAATTCATTCCAGGAGGAGATGAACGCGAGGATCGCCGTGGTGAAGATCGCCGGAGCCGCCAACGGCATGATGACCCTCCGGAACGCCTGCCCCTGCGTGCAGCCGTCCACGCGGGCCGACTCCTCCAGCTCCCAGGGCATTTCCCGGAAGAAGGAGGTCAGGGTGTAGACGGTCAGCGGCAGCACGAACGAGATGTTCGGAATGATCAGCGCCTGGTAGGTGCCCATCCAGCCAATGTTGGTGAACAGCTGGAACAACGGGGTGATCAGGGCAACGCCGGGGAACATGGACGCTCCCAGGATGAAGCCCAGCACCAGGTACTTGAACCGGAAATTCAAGCGGGCCAGGGCGTAGGCAGCGAAGACACCGATCACCAGCGAGATCACGGTGACGGTGACACCGATGATGATGCTGTTGAGCAGCGCCTGGCCAAACCTGTTGCCGAACGAGGTGTCGAAGGCGGTGAGGAAGTTGTCCAGGGTGACGTGCGTGGGCCAGGGCGTGGTGTCGTAGGTGAATCCGACTTCCCGGAACGCGGTGACCACCATCCAGTAGGCCGGTGCCAGGCACCAGATAAGGATGACGGCGGCACTGATATAGGTCCGCGCCTGTGCCCACTTTTCGCGGTTCTGGGCGACCTTGCGGCCCTTGTCCTGCTCGGCCCGCAGCTCGGCGGAGGCAGTTGAGGTTGTCATTTCTTCCCCTTACCGGTGGCACCGCTTTGTTCCACGACGTTCGCACCCAGGAAGCGGACGAAAATGAACGCGACCAGGAAGATGATGAGGAACGTGATGGTGGACAGTGCAGCGGCCGAGTTGAACCCTTGCCTGATCTGGTTGATCACCAGGATGGACAGCGTTGTGGTGTTGTTCGCGCCGCCGGTGAGGATGTATGGAAGGTCGAACATGCGCAGGGCGTCCAGCGTCCTGAACAGGACGGCCACCATGAGTGCCGGCTTCACCAGGGGGAGCGTGATCAGCTTGAAGCGCTGCCAGGAGCTGGCGCCGTCAACCTTGGCGGCCTCGTAGACCTCTGCCGGAATCATCTGCAGTCCTGCCAGGATCAGCAGCGCCATGAAGGGCGTGGTCTTCCAGGTGTCTGCGATGATCACGGCCCACTTCGCGGGCCACTCGCTGCCTGTCCACAGGATGGAGGCGTTGAACAGTTTGTTGATGATGCCGTTGAAGTCGAACATGAACAGCCAGAGCTGGGCGGTCACGGCCGTGGGAATGGCCCACGGAACCAGGACGGCGGCCCGGACCAGGCTGCGGCCCTTGAACGTACGGGCCATGATCATGGCCATCCAAAAACCGAGCACCGTTTCCAGGGCTACCGTGACCACCGTGAAGAAGAACGTGGTGCCGGTGGCGGTCCAGAACTGCCCGCCCAGCGTACCGGGGGGGCAGGCGATGGTGCCGCCGCCGGGTGCGGCACACTGCTGGCCAAGCCAGTTCACATAGTTCTGTATGCCGGCGGGGCCGCCGGCGGTGAACAGGCCTGTGGCCGGATCCAGGCCCGCATCCTTCTGGAAGGACATGACGATGGCACTGATGATCGGGTAAACGATGACGATGGCCAGCGCGATGATGGTGGGGGCGAGGAGCCAGGAGGCCCACTTGCCCTGGCTGAGGATCTTATTATCCTCGCCTACACCCTTGGGGCCGTGATGGACGGGGGGCGCGCCCGACGCCGGCTTGGTCGCCGGCGTCGGGCCCAATTCGGTTGCCATCTTCAGGCTACGATCCTGCGGTGGCGGATTCGATGGACTTCTGCATGTCGGCCAGGGCCTGCTCAGCAGACTTCTCACCCTTCAGCGCGGCGTAGGAGTTCTCTTGGATCGCCTTGGTAACTGCAGGGTAGAACGGGGTCACGGGACGCGGAACTGCGTTCTCGATCGAGGTCTTCAGGACCGGCAGGAACGGGAGCTTGGAAACAAGTTCCTCATCCTCGTACAGCGAGCCCAGAACAGGAGCGAGCGAACCCTGGGTAGCGAAGAACTTCTGCTGCTCTTCTTCAACCAGGAACTTCACGAAGTCGAGGGCAGTTGCCTTGTGCTTGGAGTACACGCTGATGGCTGCGCTGTGGCCGCCCAGGCTGGAAGCGCCCGGACCGTCCTTGCCCGGAAGGGCCGTCATACCCAGCACATCCTTCACCTTCGAGGAACCCTCAGTGGTGGCCAGGTTGTAGACGTAGGGCCAGTTGCGCAGGAACAGCAGCTTGCCCTCCTGGAACGCACGGCGGCTTTCCTCTTCCTGGTACGTAATGGCCTCGGCCGGAATGTTGCCGTTCTTGAAGGCCTCAACCAGGTTCTCCATGCCTTCCTTGGCCTCAGGGGTGTTCAGGTTCGGCTTGCCTTCGTCATTCAGGACGGAACCGCCGGCGGAGTTGATCGCTTCGGAGGCGTTCACCGTCAGGCCTTCATACTGCTTGAACTGACCGGAGTAGCAGGCCATCTTGTTCTTCTCGGCGATGGAGCACATCTCCATCATTTCGTCCCAGGTCTTTGGAGCGTTGGGGACCAAGTCCTTGCGGTAATACAGGATGGCGCCATCGGAAGAGACCGGCGCCGCGTAGAGGGTGCCGTTGTAGGAACCCGCTTCAATCGTGGGCTCAAGCATGCCGTTGGTGTCGACGGCCATCTTATCCTTCAGCGGCTGCAACCAGCCCTTGGCCGCAAACTCCGCGGTCCATACAACGTCGACGCTGGCAACGTCGTAGTTGGGGTTCTTGGCCTGGTAGTTCTGCACGAGGTCGTCGTGCTGCTGGTCCGCCTCGTCAGTCTGTTCCTTGAAGGTGACCTTCTCGTCCGGGTGCGCCTTGTTCCACTTTTCGATCAGCGGGCGGACCACGTTGCTGTTGTCCTTGCCCTGCACGTACGTGATGGGACCGCGGCCGTCGAGGTTGGCTTCGGCGTCACCGCCTCCACCGCCCGTGGTTCCGCCGCCTCCACCGCCGCCACAGGCTGAAAGCGTGAGGGCCAGGATTCCGGCTGTAGCCGCCGGCAGTAGGAATTTAGGGGTTTTCATTGGCTTGAAGCTCCTCGCTGAGTGACAAGTAAGTCGACAGTGCGCTTGCTAGGCAGGTTGATGTGGTGACAGTCACACTAGTAAGGTTGCCGCAGGTTATGCAAGCGTTTACATCAAAAAGTTATCCGAGAGGAACGAAATGTCCAACCCTCCCGTCCACAGCTCCGGACCCACCCCCACGGAATGGTGGGCGGATGCGGTGGTCTATCAGATCTACCCCCGTTCCTTTGCCGACGGAAACGGTGACGGCATGGGGGACCTGCGTGGCGTCGTCGAACGTCTTCCGTATCTGGCGAAGCTCGGCGTGGACGCCATCTGGCTCTCGCCCTTCTACAAGTCGCCGCAGGCAGACGCCGGGTACGACGTGGCGGACTATCGGCAGGTGGACCCACTGTTCGGCACCCTTGAGGACTTCGATGCGATGCTGGCGGACGCCCACCAGCGTGGTCTGAAGGTCATCGTGGACCTGGTTCCCAACCACACCTCGGACGAGCACGTCTGGTTCCAGGAAGCGCTGGCGTCCCCGCCCGGATCCCGGCAAAGGAACCGCTACATGTTCCGGCCGGGCAAGGACGAGGTCGCGGGCTCCGGTGACGGAAACCGCGCACCGAACAACTGGAAATCGATTTTCGGCGGCCCCGCGTGGACGCGGATTACCGAGGCGGACGGATCGCCCGGAGAGTGGTACCTCCACCTCTTCGATACCAAGCAGCCCGACCTGAACTGGGAGAACCCCGAGGTCCAGGAGGAAATGCGGTCAGTGCTCCGCTTCTGGCTGGACCGCGGCGTGGACGGCTTCCGGGTGGATGTGGCCCACGGGATGGTCAAGGAGGCCGGCCTGCCGGACTGGGAGGGTGCTGCCGCGATGGTCGAGGGCACCGAGGTGCACCGCGAACCCATGCAGCCGGGGGATGCGCCCGGCGCGCACACCGACCAAGAAGAGCCCCACCGTGCCGTCTCCCCCACGTATCCGCCGTCACCGTTCTTCGACCAGGACGGCGTCCATGACATCTACCGGGACTGGCACCGCGTGCTGGAAGAGTACGGCAGCGACCGCATGATGGTGGCCGAGGCCTGGGTGGAACCCGCCGAACGGCTGGCCCGCTACGTCCGCCAGGACGAGATGCAGCAGGCATTCAATTTCGATTTCCTGCTGGCCGGCTGGGACGCAGAGCGGATGTCGGAATCCATCGATGCCTCCCTGGCGGCGGCCGCCTCCGTAGGTGCCCCCTGCACCTGGGTGCTCAGCAACCACGACACCGTCCGGCACTCCACCCGTTTCGGCCTCAAGGACCCCACCACGTTCCCCAAGGGCATCGCGGCCACCGACGAACAGCCTGACGCCGCGCTGGGCCTGGCCCGGGCGCGGGCGGCCACACTGATCTCGCTTGCACTTCCGGGTTCGGCCTACCTGTACCAGGGCGAAGAGCTTGGCCTGCCCGAACACACCACGCTCCCGGCCGAAGCACGGCAGGACCCGACCTTCTTCCGGACACGGGGCGCCGAAACCGGCCGGGACGGCTGCCGTGTTCCGCTGCCCTGGGCAGCGGAACAGCCCGGCTACGGATTCTCCGGGAGCCACTCCCTGACCGCGGCGGCGCCATGGCTTCCGCAGCCCGAGAGTTTCGGCCCGCACGCCGCGGACCAGCAGGACGGCGATCCCGGTTCCACGCTGGAGCTGTACCGAGCTGCCCTGGCGTTCCGCGCTGAACGGCGGCTCGGACGGGGGAGCTTCGCCTGGGCAGACAGCCACGCCCCCGAAAGCGGTGTCCTGGCCTTCCACAATGGGGACGTCATGGTCATCGGCAATACGGGATTCGCCTCCGCGCCCGTCCCGGAGGGCTACACGGTGGCGCTGTCCAGCGGACTCGAACCTGATTCCGAGTGGACCGGCATGCAGGAGGTCCCCGTGGACTGCACCGTATACCTCGTCAAGAGCTGAGGTACCTCGTTAAGAACTGAACCATCGTGCCGCGTCAGCGGACGCGTTCGGCCCGGCCGAACCGCGTCCGCGCGCCGGCGCCGATGTGGATGAGCACCGGCGTGCTGGTTCCCGCAACATCGTCCAGGGCGGCCACGAGTTCGGTCACCTCAGCAGCGAGCAGGTGCGGGGCCACCCCCTGACGCGGCAGGAGCCGGACCTTCAGCGCCGGAGAACCCTTGACGTCATACGCTGTCACCGCGGCACCGGCCAGGTCCGGCCGGCCTGCCAATGCGTGTTTGAGCGCCTGCTCCGCTACCCCGGCGCCGATCCGTACGTCGCCGGGAACCTCACCGGGATCGTATTCTTCCGCCAGCAGGTTGGCACGGCCCTTACCTTGCTGGGCGATCCATGCCACCATGAGCCCGATGGCCACCAGCAGGCCGGCCACCACGAGGATCCACAGCCAGCTTTCGCCCCCGCCCGGGAACCTGGTTGAGTCGAAGGCACTTTCCACTGCCGTCCGGACCCCGGCGGACCAGCCGTGCCACCAGGCGGCCACGCCGGGGACGTAGGCCAGCAGGATCAGCAGGACGCCGATCGCCAGCAGCTTCAGGCCAATGACGGACACCAGGATCCGGTTGAGGATGCTTGGCGTGCTGTTCATGCCCCGATCACCCCCGAGGCTGCCACATTGATGCGGGCTGCCGGCGCAGGTTCAAGCCCCATCTGGTCCAGCTCGTCCTGCACCGCGGCAAGCACCGCCTCCTGGTCGACCGGAACCCCTGAGGTGGGACGGACATTGACCAGCACCTGCCGCTGCGACACCACCACCATTACCTGGTCCGGGGTTACGTTGGCAGCCAACCGGGCCCGCCGCGCAAGGGCCGAGGCGATCACTTCGTCGTCAACCACGACGGCGGGCCCCGACCCGGCTCCGCGCAGGACATGCCGGGCCCGCCGGCCCGGGAGGATTCCGGTCAGGAAGAAAAGCAGTCCCAGCATGGCAAGGACAGCGCCAAGGGCAGCCAATAGCCCCACGGGAACGCCGGCCGGGAGCCGCACCAACCGGTCCCCCGCGACGCGTGGATCTACCAGCCATGCCGGCTGCCCGATGGCATGCACCCCGGCTTCCAGCAGCCCGTATCCGGCAACGACCAGCACCAGGAGGGCAGCGGCCGTTGCCGCCACTGCACGTGAAGAGCGGGTTTCCCGGTGGATTATCCTTCCCATGTCCGGGCCGGACGCCTTGCCGCGGGCTGCTTCGCCGTTCACTGCACCCGACCTCCTTCGCTGATCCTTGCCCCGCTGATCCTGATGTCCACCCTGCTCAGCTGCGCCCCGCTGAGCTCGGTGACGGTGGACATGATCTGCGCTTTTGCCGCCACGGCACGGTCCCGGATGGAGCCGCCGAAAGCCGCGACCCGCCCCGGGTCCCGGGCGACGGACCGCAAAGGCGGGACCCCGATAGGCGAGACGAGGGACAGCGCCAGCAGGCCGTCGTCGTCCGTCCATTGGACCCGGACGTCATGCGCGTCCACCCCCAGCGCCAGGGCGGCGGCCGTACGGGCAAGGCTTGTCAGCGCCTGCGTGCTGATCCGGTTGTGGCCGCTCAGCCGCTGCGCCGGCGCGAGGGGCGCAGGTGCCGTCATGACGATGAGCGGCGGCCGATGATTGCGTCCACGACGCCGCGGAGGTCCAGCTTCCCCTCGGCGGCGCGACCCAGCAGCGCACCGATGGCCATGAAGAGGAGCGACACCAGGAAGCCCCACAGCCCGAATTCCAACGACATGAACGCGACGAAGGCCCCGATGGCCGCGCCCGCAATGGTGAGGTTCACAGCAGCGCCTCCCGCTCTCCTGATGCCGCAGTGACCGGTTTGACCGGCGGCGGCACATAGACATCCGTAATTTCCACGTTCACCTCGATGACCTGAAGGCCCACCAGTTCCTCCACCGCCCGGTAGACGGCGGCCCGCACATGGTCCGCAAGCGAATGCAGTGGCGTGCCGTAACTGGCCACCAGCTCAATGTCCACGGCCACCTGTGTTTCGCCGACCTCGGCGTTGACGCCGGCCGCGTGGTCGGAACTGCCCACCGCATCCCGGATGGCGCCCAGCGCGCGGGAGGGGCCCGAGCCCAGTGAATGGACGCCCGGCACCGAGCGTGCGGCGATGCCCGCGACTTTTGCTACAGCGGCTTCAGAAATAACGGTCCGGCCCAGGCCGGGTATCTGCTGCGGCAGCGGCGCGGCAGCTTCACGGATGTCCCCGGTCGCGGGTTGTGGGTTCTGGTATTCCATCAGGCACTCCCCTTCTGTTGGTTCCACCCTATCCCTCCGCCACCGCCGGGGTCAGGCGAACCACGGGATTCGACATCCCGGCTTAAACGAAGAAAAGCACCAGTTCCGAAGAACTGGTGCTTCCCAGTGGTGGCTCCGACCGGCGTCGATCCGGTGACCTTTCGATTTTCAGTCGAACGCTCTACCAACTGAGCTACAGAGCCTAGGTGACTAGTCACCGTGATGGCCGGAATTGCTTCCAACAATCAGAGCGACCCTGACGGGACTTGAACCCGCGACCTCCGCCGTGACAGGGCGGCGCGCTAACCAACTGCGCTACAGGGCCTTGCGTTTCTTGCTTTGCGGTATCTCTACCGCGTTTTTCAAGGCTTCCAGCCTACCAGACTTTTTTAGCCTGCCTGACCAGTTCCTTGCGTACCCCCAACGGGATTCGAACCCGTGCCGCCGCCGTGAAAGGGCGGTGTCCTAGGCCGCTAGACGATGGGGGCCAGAACCTGTCCGGAACAAAGAAAAAGGCTTCCAGCCGGGGCTTTCCGTCTTTGTCCTTCGCGTTTCTCCGAACTGGACTCTAAAACTATAGGGCCTTGGCGCGCATTAACCAAAATCGGGAGCAAATGCCGTCCGCACGCGCCATTTGCGGGTGAAGATGGACTCATGGATGCCGTTGCTGCGCTCAACGAGATTGCTTTCTGGCTGGAGCGCGGACGCGCCGCCACCTTCAAGGTCCAGGCTTTCCGAAAGGCGGCCGCGGTGATCGGTACGCTGCCACAGGAAGAAGTCCGCGCGCGGGCGGTGTCCGGCCGGCTGAAATCCATGAAGGGGATCGGGGACCGGACTTTCCAGGTGATCCGGCAGGCCGTGGAGGGCGAAGTCCCGGAATACCTGGCGGACCTGCGGGAAAAGGGCGCAAAGCCCCTGGCCGGCGGGGGCACGGAGCTGGCCCGTCAGCTCCGGGGCGACCTGCACAGCCACAGTGAATGGTCCGACGGCGGCTCCCCGATCGAGCTCATGCTCGCCGCCGCCGGGGTGCTGGGACGGGAATACGTGGCGCTGACGGACCACTCGCCCAACCTGACCATCGCCAACGGACTGTCCGCCGAACGGCTCAAGGAACAGCTGGACGTGGTGGCGGAACTCAACCGTGGCGGCGGCGCCGGGCCAAGGCTGCTGAGCGGCATCGAGGTGGACATCCTGGAATCCGGTGAACTGGACCAGGACCCTGCGCTGCTGGACCGGCTGGACGTCGTGGTGGCCAGCGTCCATTCCAAGCTCCGGGCGGACAGCAGGACCATGACCCGGCGGATGCTGGGCGGCATTCGCGCCCCGCATACCAACGTGCTGGGCCACTGCACGGGCCGCCTCGTGGAAGGTTCCCGGGGCACCCGCCCGCCGTCGGACTTTGACGCCCGGGAGGTGTTCGCCGCCTGCGCCGAACACAACGTGGCGGTGGAGATCAATTCCCGGCCGGAACGCCAGGATCCGCCGGATCCGCTGATCCAGCTGGCCCTCGAGGCCGGTTGCCTGTTCTCGATCGACAGCGACGCCCACGCGCCCGGCCAGCTGGACTTCCTCCAGTACGGGGCGGAACGGGCCGAACGGAACGGTGTGCCGGCCGAACGGATCGTGACCGCGTGGCCGGTTGACCGCCTCCTGGAGTGGACCGCCACCAAGCGCTGAGGCCGCCCTGCGGCAGCAAACCGTCCGCAACGGCACTTTGGCAGGAACTTGCCGTGACATGGCCGATTTTCGCCAGACCGATGTCCCCGGCCATAGCTAGATTGGCTTCATGCCCCCGATCACGCATGCTGCCCGCCCCGCCGCTGCCTTTTCCCCGCCCGCCCGCGCCAAAGCCCTCGGCGTCGCCGCGATGGTGGTGACCGTGGTGCTTTGGGCCTCCGCTTTCGTGGGTATCCGTGCTGTGGGCCCGCACTTTTCCCCCGGCTCCCTCACGCTGGGCAGGCTCGCGATTGCCGCCGTCGTACTCGCTGTACTGGTGGTGCCCCAACTGCTCAAGAGCCGCCTGCTGCCGCAAGGGCGGGAGTGGCTGCCCATCCTGGCGTACGGCGTAATGTGGTTCGGCGGGTACAACGTGGCGCTGAACGCTGCCGAACACGTCCTGGACGCCGGCACCAGCGCCCTCCTGATCAACGTCAATCCCATCCTGGTAGCCATCATGGCGGGCATCTTCCTCAAGGAAGGCTTCCCCCGCTGGCTGCTGATCGGCAGCACCGTGGCGTTCGCGGGGGTCGCGCTGATCGCGCTGGGCTCAACGCGGCCGGCCGCTGACGGGGAAAGCGCGACGGCGGACGTGGCGGGTGTAGCGCTCTGCCTCCTTGCCGCCGTGCTCGCCGCCGTCAGCGTGATCGTCCAGAAACCGGTGCTGCGGAAGTTCCCGGCGGCGCAGGCCACGTGGTTTGGCATCCTGGTGGGCGCGCTGTGCTGCCTGCCGTTCGCCGGACAACTGGTGGCGGAGGTGGCGGCCGCTCCGCCGGCGGCCACCGGAGGGCTGGTGTACCTGGGCATCTTCCCCACCGCCATCGCGTTCACGACCTGGGCGTACGCCCTCTCCCTGGTGGACGCCGGCAAACTGGCCGCAACCACCTATCTGGTACCCGGAACCACCATTCTGATTTCGTGGCTCCTGCTGGCCGAAGTTCCAGGTGTGTGGGCGCTGGTGGGCGGCGCCGTGTGCCTGGTGGGGGTGGCCCTGACCCGCCGTCGGAGCGGAATTGCCGTACGGCGCTAGAGTCGGGGTATGCCAACAAGCCTGCCTCCCGGTCTGCCCAGCGTTCCCGGCGGTCCGCACGAACCGTGGGAGCCCGGCCGCAACGCCGGGTTCAGCATGTCGGCGGATGATTTCGAAGCGGCCGTCAGCGATGCCCTGGACTCCATTCCGCCCCGGCTTGCCCGCACGATGGACAACGTGGCCGTCTTTATCGAGGACCGCTACGTGCCGCACGCGGACGAGGACCCGGAGACCGTGCTGCTGGGGCTCTACGAGGGGGTTCCGCTGACCGAACGTGACTCCTGGTGGGGTGCAGGGTCGTTGCCGGACCGGATCACCATTTACCGGGAGGCCATCCTGGACATCTGCGACTCCCGGGAAGAAGTCATCCACGAGGTGGCCGTGACCGTGGTCCACGAAGTTGCCCACCACTTTGGCATCGACGACGAACGGCTGCACGAGCTGGGCTGGGGCTAGCCTGTAGGCATGGGACGCGACCACGGCCACACACCCGGATTGACCGCCACCGGCCGGCACCGGAAGCGGCTGTTGGCCGTCCTGGCGATCACGCTCGCGGTGGTCCTGGTCCAGGCAGTCGGCGCCGCCCTGTCCGGTTCCCTGTCCCTGCTGGCCGATGCAGGCCACATGCTCTCCGACGCCGCAGGTGTGACCATCGCGCTGTTCGCTGCGTGGATCGCGGGTCGGCCGGCCAGCGACCAGCGCACGTACGGCTACCAGCGCGCCGAAGTCCTGGCAGCGCTGGCCAACGCCCTGGTTCTGATCACGATTTCCGTGGTGATCTTCACCGAAGCCATCCGCCGCGTCGGTTCCGCGCCGGAAGTCCAGACGGACATCATGCTTTTCGCAGGCATCCTGGGCGCAGCCGCCAACATCGCCTCGCTGCTGATCCTGCGCGGGCCCCACCGGGAAAGCCTGAACGTCCGCGGAGCGTACCTGGAGGTGTTGGGCGACCTCCTGGGCTCGCTGGCGGTCGTCGCTGCTGCAGTGGTCATCATGCTCACCGGGTTCCATGCGGCAGACACGATCGCCTCCGTGCTGATCGCGGGGATGATCCTGCCCCGCGCCTGGCACCTGTTGCGCGACGTGGTGGATGTGCTGCTCGAAGCCAGCCCCAAGGGCGTGGAAGTGCAGATGATCCGCGAGCATATCCTCTCCGTGGACGGTGTCACGGACGTGCACGACATCCACATCTGGACCATCACCTCAGGCGTCCCGGTCTTCTCCGCGCACGTGGTGGTGGAGGACGGGGTGCTCAACGCCCGTGGCGCAGACCAATTGCTGGACAAGCTGGCCGTGTGCCTGGGCACCCACTTCGATACGGACCACTGCACGTTCCAGCTGGAGCCGGCCAGCCATTCCGAGCACGAATCAGACCAGCACGCCTGACGTCAGTCGTTGCCCAGCACGGGACCGAACCGCGTGCGGTCCGCCAGGCGCGGATCCTCCCGGTCCGGAACCACCATTACTGGGCCTTTTGCGTGGTGCAGGACGCCGTCCGACGTCGAACCCAGGAGCATCCCGGTGAAGCCGCCGCGCCCGCGGGTACCCAGCACCACCAGCTCGACATGCCTGCTGGCTTCGACCAGCACCTCCACGGGTGATCCGTCCCTCAGCTGCCCCTCAATGCGGAGGTTGGGGAAGTGGCTGCGCAGCCACGCCATCCCGGCGTCCAGTGTGACCTGAATGTCATCGAACAGGGCCTTGCGGTCCATGGGGGCAGGCACCCAGGCCAGCGACCCGCTGTACTGCGGAACGGCACAGACCACCCGCAGCGATGCGCCGAGCCGTTCAGCCTGCTCCGCGGCCTCAAGCAGGGCAACGCGCGCCTGCTCCGAACCGTCCACGCCCGCCACTACGACGTTCTCCACCAGCTGGTGGCCTGCCTTGGCCTGCTCGGCTCGGATGCGGCGGTCCTCGGTGGTTTCACCCAGCCGGTCCGAACAGATCAGCGGCACCGTGACCGTGGGGCACTTCGCGTGCGCCGGCAGGGCGCTGCTTACGGAGCCAAGAAGCCGACCCACGAACCCGCCACGGCCCCGTGTGCCGAAAACCAGCAGCTCCGCGGTTTCGGACATCTCCAGCAGGACCCCTGACGCGTCGCCGTTTTCCACGGACGACGTGACGTCGATGTCATAACCGGAGACTTTCTCCGCGGCCTGCCGGACGATGGCCTCGGCGCCTTCGCGGATCACCGAGTCGTCGACGGTGGCGTAGCCGCCGTCCAGGCCGGACGCGGCGAAGATGGGAACGGAATAGGCAGTGACGATGTGCAGCGGACGACGGCGGCGCCGGGCTTCGCGGGCGGCCCATACCAAGGCGCACTGGCCATGTTCGGAGCCGTCCACACCGACCACGACACCCCGCGGAGCTACGGGAACGGCGACGTCCTCCCACCGGGGGTCCGGCTGCATTTCTCCTGCGCCCATGGCCGCCTCCTTGCTGTGCCTGATGTTGCGGCTATTCTGCCAGAAACCGGCCCCTCTCCCGCGCACCGGACAACGCTCCCCGGCTGCTTGGGGCGGAACTGCTTCCACGTCCCACTATTCTCCGTCCCCGGGGGCATAGCAAGCCGCGGCGGAACGGGGCTGCCGCGGCCGTCAGCAGCACCGCGGCCACCCGCCGCCGAGGCATTCACCTGCGGAAAGATCTTTTCTGAGAGGGGACTATCCAGCATGCAAAATGTTCTGTAGTCTTCTGGACATTGTTGATCCGGGCGCCCGTCCACACCGTGTTTCCGGGCTTCCGGACAACGTGCTGCGGCCGGACTTTGGGGTGACGGAACGCGCGCCGGCAAGCCGGCACCTGCCGAATCGTCGAAGGAGCGAACCTGTAGTGTCAAGCACGCCTGCGGATGCCGGTACCGAACAGACCACCACCGTGATTGTTGGCGCGGGCCTCCCCGGCCTTGCCGTGGCGGCAGAACTCCGCCGCCGGGGCGTGGCCACCATCGTGGTGGACGGACTGGACCCGCACAGCGCGGCCCGGCACCCTGTCTCGGGCTCCCAGCAGCGTTGCGATGCGCCGGATTCGGGGAACCTTCGCGAGCGCAACGAGATCCTGCGGCACCTGCGCAACTACGCGTCCAGCCACCACGTGGATATCCGCAGCATCCGGGCCGTACAGCTTGCCCGGGCAGCGGCCGCGCCGGGCGCCGGAACTGCCGGATGGGAGGTGCACACCTCTGCGGGCATCCTGTTGACGCCGCATGTGGTGCTGACCCGCTGCGCTCAAAGCCAGCTCCGGCGGATGGTGAGCGAACTGGACATCAGCGCGGGGCCCAACCCGGCTGCCGCCATGAGGGCCCTGGGCATCCACCTGGTGGGAGTGGGCGAGCTCATCACTCCGTCACCGAAGGAGGTCCTCCGCCAGGCCAAGACGGTGGGGCAGGCCATCTCCGCCCTGGTCAACCCGGGCAGCGACGCTTATCCGGCAACGGCCAGCCTGGCCATGCTGCCCTGCTAGGGAAACGGCTATCCGTCCTCGCCGCCGGCTCCAAGGCGGCGCCTGGCCAGGAACGCGAGGGTGGCCAGGAGCCCTACGGCCACTGCGGCGAAGATGACGATGCTCCACTGGAACGGCTGCCCGTCGCCGGCAGGTTCAGGCTCTGAAGTGACCCCCGGCTGCGGTGTGCTGATGGCGGGGACCGAAGCGGCCGCCGTCGTACTTCCGGACGGTGCGGTACTTCCGGACGGTGCCGCGGCGGCAGCGGTGAAGCTGAACGTTCCCTCGATGGGATGCGAATCCGAACTGACCACCCGCCACGCCACGGTGTATTCACCGGCCGGCCCGCCATCCCTCAGCTTCTGCGTGGCCACGTTGTCCACGATCTCCACCGGACCGTCAGCCCATTCGGCGCCTGAGGCGTCCCTGACGGAGAAGGAGGCGCCGATGCCCAGCGGTTTTTGGCTGAACGTCACCGACACCCCGGCCGGCGGAGCTGCCACTGCGGCGCCCTGCGCGGGGCTGGTGGACTCGGCGGCGTCGTGCGCGGCCGCAGGCCCTGCCAGGCCCAGCGTTGCGGCGGCGAAGACGGCCAGGCCGAGCAGGAAGCCCGGCAGGCGGCGGCGGAAAGAACCCATAGGTGGCGTGTACCTTCTGTATCGGCGTTCCAACAGACTGTGTTGGCTTCCTAACAGACTAGGCGCATTTGCGGGGCGCCCGGCCGCTGCGCCCTTAGGATTCTGGTATCCCCACACAATTCCCCGGAGGACTAATGCTTAAGCAAGGCTCTGCCCTGGACCGGTATTTCATGATCACGGAACGCGGCTCCAACCTCTCCCGCGAGATCCGCGGCGGTTTCGCCACCTTCTTCGCCATGAGCTACATAGTGGTACTGAACCCGCTAATCCTGTCCGGCCCGGACTCTGCCGGAAACACGCTGGGCTTCACCGCCGTTGCCGCCGTCACCGCCTTCGTGGCGGGCATCCTGACCATCCTGATGGGGGCGTGGGCCAAACACCCGTTCGCGCTGGCCACAGGGCTGGGCGTCAACGCCTTTGTAGCCGTCACCGTGGCCACCAATCCCGGACTGACCTGGCCTGACATGATGGGCCTGGTGGTGCTCTCCGGCGTGACCATGCTGATCCTGGTCCTCACCGGGTTCCGGACCGCCGTATTCAAGGCCGTGCCGGACGGGCTCAAGACGGCGATCGTGGTGGGCATCGGCCTGTTCATCGCGCTGATCGGCCTGGTGAACGCCGGGTTCGTCCGCCGCATCCCCGACGTTGCCGGCACCACCGTCCCTGTCGGGCTGGGCTTTGACGGAAAGCTGCTGGGCTGGCCCACCGCTGTGTTCGTGTTCGGCCTGGTCCTCACCATCGCCCTGGTGGTGCGCAAGGTCAAGGGCGCCATCCTGATCGGCATCATCACCTCCACCGTGATCTCCGTGATCCTGGAACTAACGCTGAAGATCGGTCCCAGCTTCGACGGCAAGACCTACAACCCCGAGGGCTGGTCCCTGGTGGCCCCCGCGTTCAGCGGATGGGCCGCTCCGGACCTGTCGCTAATTGGCAAGGCCAACCCGTTCGGCGCGTTTGAGCACCTGGGCTTCGTGGCCGCCACCCTGCTGGCGTTCGTGATCCTGCTCAGCATCTTCTTCGACGCCATGGGCACCATGGTGGGCCTGGCCAACGAGGCCGGGACCGTGGACGAGCACGGCAACATCCCCAACGTGGACCGGGTGCTCCAGGTGGACGCCCTGGGTGCGATCGCCGGCGGCGGGGCCTCCATTTCCTCCAACCAGATTTACGTGGAAGCCGGCGCCGGCATTGGCGAAGGTGCCCGCACCGGCGTGGCCTCGATCGTCACCGGCGTGCTGTTCCTCGTGGCCATGTTCTTCACCCCGCTGATCAACCTGGTGCCGTTCGAGGCCGTAGCCCCGGCCTTGGTGGTGGTGGGCTTCATGATGGTGTCCCAGGTGGGCAAGATCGACTGGCAGGACTGGGGCATCGCCATCCCGGCGTTCCTGACGTTCACGCTGATGCCGTTCACCTACTCCATCGCCAATGGACTCGGCGCAGGCTTCATCGCCTACGTGCTGATCCGCACGGTGCAGGGCCGCGCCAAGGACATCCACCCGCTGATGTGGGCCGTTGCCGGCGCCTTCCTGCTGTTCTTTGCCGTGGGTCCCATCGAGGCCGCCCTGGGCATGTAGCCCGGCGGCCGGTTAGACCGGGGTGTTGGGCGCGAGACCCTCATCCCCGGCGACCGCGCGGGCCTTCTTGGCCCGCAGCCGGTCCAGCCGGTTCATCAGGGGCGAGGTGGTGGCGCCGTGGATCACGATCGACAGTGCCACCACCAGCCCCACGAATGACCACAGCCACTCCTCCTGGCCGCCGAACTCCCCTTTGCCCAACGCATAGGAGAGGTAGTAAAGCGAGCCGATGCCGCGGATGCCGAAGAAGGACAGCGCAATCCGTTCCCGCGGCCCTGTCTTGCCGCCGAGCAGTCCCAGCCAGCCGGCCAGCGGGCGCACCAGCAGCAGGAACGCCAAGGCCACCAGCAGTTCAGTCCAGCCAATCCCGGCCAGCATCCCGCGTGCGATAGCTCCGCCCAGCAGGACCAGGATCACTACCGTCATCAGCCGCTCCAGCTGCTCCACGTAGGAGTGCAGCACCCGGTGGTAGCCGTGCGTGTGCTCGGCGGCCCTGACGGTGACTGCACAGACGAACACCGCAATGAAGCCGTACCCCTCCACCATTTCAGCCAGCCCGTAGGCCAGGAACGTGGCCGCCAGCGCAACGAACCCTTCCGAATGGTTGGACAGCCGGAGGCTCTCCTTCCTGGCGGAGAAGAACATCCTTGCCAGCAGCCTTCCGGTGAGGAATCCCAGCAGCAGCCCGATGGCCAGCCGCCAAAGCACGTCCACACCAAACCACTGCGGGAACCATGCCGCCGGTGACGACCCCACGATGCTGATCGCAATGGCCAGGTAGACGAACGGGAAAGCCAGGCCGTCGTTCAGGCCGGCCTCGGAGGTCAGCCCGAACCGGACCTCGTCCTCCTTGTCCGAGCCTTCCTCCTCATCCGCCGGCTCCCCCACCTGGACTTCGGAAGCGAGGACGGGGTCTGTGGGGGCCAGGCTGGCGGCAACCAGCAGGGCGGCGCCCAGGCCCAGGCCCAGGAACCACAGGCCCATCAGGGTGAGGGCAATGATGCACAGCGGCATCGCCACACCCAACAGGCGCCATGTGGTGGCCCAGCGTTTCCGTCCCAAGGGCCGGTCCAGGGCCAGGCCGGCACCCATCAGGGAAATGATGACGCACACTTCGGAGAGGTGCACCACGAAGTCCTGGTGGGCCAGCGGATCGGGATCGGGCAGCGAAGGAATTAGGGCGAACGCCGCCATCCCGGCGCCCAGGAACACCATCGGCATGGAAAACGGCATGTTGCGCAGCAACTTGGGCAGTACTGCGGCGATAAACACGGCCAGGCCTGCTGCGGCAAAGACAATACTGGGGGCTTCAAACACGGGGGCGTCCTCCGGCGTCGGGTTGCTCCACCATAGCCCGTGCCATGGCAAGCCCTGAGGTTCTTGGATTCCGGACAGGCCGGCCGCGGCGCTGCTGGTTTTTGCCGGGCCCGTTTGATGAGCTTGGACCATGCCAGCCGTGAGCCCTGCCGTCGACACCCCGCCCCAGTCATGGACCGGAAGGAACGACGGCGACGCGGCCGCCCACCGCCGCTGGTGGCAGGCGGTGCAGCCATACTCCGGACCGGCGGAATCCGCTGCGGCACAGGCCAGCAGGCCGGCTGCCCTGCTGGGCTTCTCGAGCGATGAGGGCGTGCGGCGGAACAAGGGCCGGCAGGGTGCGGCAGCTGCGCCGGCCGCGATCCGAGCGGCATTGGGCCCCCTCGCCTTCCACCTGGGCAGGACCGTGTCCGACGCCGGCGACGTCGCCGTCACCGACGGGTCCCTGGAGGACGGCCAGGAGCGCGCGGGACGCGCCGTCGCCGCAATGCTCGACGCCGGCCACCTCACCGTGGTGCTCGGCGGCGGCCACGAAACCGCGTATGCCAGCTACCTCGGCGTCGCCGCCTCGGCCGATGTCAAGGGCGGCCGGCGGCTGGGCGTCCTGAACCTTGACGCGCACTTCGACCTGCGCGACGAACCGGTCGCAAGCTCCGGCACTCCGTTCCTCCAGATGGCCCGCGCGGAAGCCGCCGCCGGCCGCGATTTCCGGTACGCCGTCGTCGGGATCTCCGAACCCAACAACACCCGCGCACTCTTCGACACGGCAGGCGAACTCGGCGTGCAGTACCTCCTGGACGAGGACTGCACCGCGGAGCGCACCGAGGCCTTTGTGGCCGGCTTCCTGGCGGACATCGACGTGCTGTACCTGACCATCGACCTGGACGTACTGCCCGCGCCGGTGGCGCCCGGCGTCAGCGCACCAGCCGCCTACGGCGTGCCGCTGCCGGTGATCAGCGCGGTGTGCCGGCAGGTGGCTGCGAGCGGCAAGCTGCTGCACCTGGACGTGGCAGAGCTGAACCCGGAATTCGACATCGACGGCCGGACCGCCAGGGTGGCCGCGCGGCTGCTGAACACACTGCTGCGCTGACCGCGGGGGTGCTGATGACGGGTGCCCGGTCGCTGCCCCTTGACCCCGGTTAGCGTCCCTTGACCACGTAGCGGCGCTCCGGGCGGCCCACCCCATATTTCAGCCGCACCTCCAGCGCCCCCTCGTCATACAGGTATTCGAGGTAGCGGCGGGCGCTCACCCGGGACGTTCCCAGTTGCTCGGCGACCTCGGCCGCTGACAGGTCCCCGGCGGCGCCGGCCAGTGCCGACTCCACCAGCTTCAGGGTTTCCGCGCTGCAGCCCTTCGGCAGCGGCCGCTGCGGCCGGTCCAGCCCCAGGACGCGGTCCAGGCCGAAAACGCGGTTAACATCGGACTGCTCCGCGACATCCTTGGCCGAATCCAGGCCATGGTAGGCGCTGCGGTAATGCTCCAGCCGCTCCTGCAGGTCCGCCTGTGAGAACGGCTTGATCAGGTAATGGACGATGCCGCCGCGCAGGGCCTTCCGCACTGTCTCCACCTCACGGGCGGCGCTGATCACCAGCACGTCCAGCTCCGGGGCGACCTCCCGAAGCCGGTGCATGAGGTCCAGTCCGTTGATGTCCGGCAGGTGGATGTCCAGCAGCACCAGGTCCGGGCGCAGCCGTCCCGTCTCGGCTATGGCCTGGGCCCCGGTGTGCGCGGCTCCCACCACCGTGAACCCCGAGGTCCGCTGGATGAAGCCGGCGTGCACCTTGGCCACCATGAAATCGTCGTCAACGATCAGTACCTTGATCATCCTGCTGTCTTCCTGGTGAAACGGGCAGTGAATACCGCCCCGTTGTCGTTGGCCACGGTCAGGTCCCCGCCGGAACGCCGGCACACCACCCGGGACAGGGCCAGGCCAAAGCCGCGGCCGCCGTCGCGCCCGGAATCCTTGGTGGTGAACCCCTGCCGGAAGATGTCCTCCTCCGCTCCGGCCGGCACGCCCGGTCCGGTGTCCCGCACTGTCACGGTCACCTGCTTCCCGTTGTCCGCCACCAGCACCCTGACGGCAGCCTGCGGAAGTCCCGTGACGGCGTCGAACGCGTTGTCCACCAGGTTGCCCACCACTGTGGCGAGGTCCCGGGACAGCTCATCGCTGACCGGGCGCAGCAGGGAGTCCGGGAGGAGCTGCAGCTGGACCCCCCGCTCCGTGGCGAGGCTGGACTTGGCAATCAGCAGGGCGGCCAGGGCGGGATCCTGGATCCGGCTGGTGACCTCGTCATTGAGCCTGGTGCGGTCCACCGTGGCGCCGTTGACGAACTGGACCACCGACTCGTAGTCTCCGATCTGGATCAGCCCGGAGATCACGTGCAGCTGGTTGGCGAACTCATGCGCCTGGGCCCTGAGCGTGTCCGTCGCGGTGCGGGTGGCCCCGAGCTCCTGCTCCAGGGAGGACAGCTCCGTCCGGTCTCGCAGCGTGGTAACCGAGCCTATCTGCCGGCCGCGCGAACTGATCGGCACCCGGTTCAGCACCACCAGCCGCTCCCCCACCAGGACAAGCCGGTCCGGGTCCGGCTGGTCGCGGGTGAGGACCGTCTTCAGGGCCGGGTCCACCGGAAGCGAGCCCAGGTTCTTTCCCACGCAGTCCGCCGGCAGGCCGAGCAGGTCACGGGCGCTGTCGTTGGCCACCGTGATGCGTTCGTTCAGGTCCAGCGCCACCACGCCTTCCTTCAGGCCGCGAAGCATGGCTTCGCGGTTTTCCACCAGGCCCGTGATCTCGCTCGGTTCCATGCCCAGCGTCTGCCGCTTGACCCGCCGCGACAGCAGCAGCGAGCCCGCAACGCCGAGAACGCTGGCCACGCCCAGGTAGGTGAGGAGGTTGGGAACAGCCCCGCCCAGCCGCTCCAGGACGGTGGGAAAATTTCGGCTGATGGAGGCGATGCCGATCATCTCTCCGGCGTCGTTGAGCACAGGCACGTGCGCGGAAAGGATGTCGGTGCGGGTCCCGCCCACCACTCCGGTCCAGGCCCGGCCTTCCATGACGCGGCTGGGCCCAAGCTCCAGCTGCCGCCCCAGCAGGTTCGGATCGGAAGACGCGACGACGGTGCGGTCCACGCGTGCGAGCGTCACCTGCGCGGACCCGGAGACTGTCCGGACGGACTCCGCCACAGCCGGCAGCGCCGACCCGGTGCGCGGTTCGGCATCGGGCAACAGCGCACGGACCGTCGGGTTGTTGCCCAGCGCTTCCGCGGCGGAAAGCGCCCGGCGCCCCTCCACGCGTTCAAAGGTGGCGGCGGACTGGGCCAGGGAGATGGCCACCACGCCCACCAGCACGGCCAGGACGATCAGCAGCTGCAGCACCAGGTACTGTCCCGCCAGGGACATTCCTCTTCGTCGAGTCACTGGTGTTGGTTTCCTTAGGGTGGATCACAGGTTCCCCGGCCTCCGGCGCGGGTACCGGAACTATACCGCAGGGCCGCCGCGCGGCCCCCGCAGGCGCCGTCCTGCGTGAACGCAATGAACTTAAGTTTCTCTGCGTACACAAGAGTGACCGGCATCACGGCCGAACCTAGCATCGGACATACCCGTTCAGCAGTGCTGACCAGTTTTACGAGAAGAGGAAATACCATGCGCCAGATCCGCGCATTGCGAGTTGCCGCCGTCGCCGCCGGCATCGCCCTGATGGCTACCGGCTGCGGTGCCACCGGCAAGACCTCGGGTTCGGAAAGTACCGGCGCAGCCGGGCCGATCACCAAGCTTCAGATCATGGTTCCCAACACCCCCGGAGGCGGTTACGACACCACCGCCCGGGCAGCCGCGAAGGTCCTCGACGACGAGAAGATCGCAACCAACACCGAGGTCTTCAACCTCGCCGGCGCCGGCGGCACCGTTGGCCTGGCCCGTGTGGTCAACGAGAAGGGCAACGGCGACCTTGCCATGCTCATGGGCCTGGGCGTGGTGGGCGCAAGCTACACCAACAAGTCCGAATCCAAGCTGACCGAGACCACCCCGCTGGCCCGCCTCATCGAAGAGCCCGGCGCCATCATGGTCGGCAAGGATTCGCCGTTCAAGACCATCGATGACCTGGTGAAGGCCTGGAAGGCCGATCCCGGCTCCATCTCCGTTGGCGGCGGCTCCTCCCCCGGCGGCCCGGACCACCTGCTGCCCATGCAGCTGGCCGGCGCTGTGGGCATCGACGCCACCAAGGTCAACTTCGTGTCCTACGACGGCGGCGGAGACCTCCTGCCCGCAATCCTCGGCAACAAGCTCGGGTTCGCCGCTTCCGGCGCGGGCGAGTACCTGCAGCAGATCAAGTCCGGCGAAGTCCGCGTCCTTGCCACCAGCGGCGAAGAGCGGCTGGAAGGCGTTGACGCCCCCACGCTGAAGGAATCCAACATCGATCTGGTGTTCACCAACTGGCGTGGCGTCGTGGCCCCTCCGGGCATCAGCGAGGAGGACAAGGCGTCCCTGATCGCCGCCCTGGAGAAGATGCACGGCACGGAGGCATGGAAGGAAACCCTGAAGACCCACAGCTGGACTGATGCCTTCATCACCGGCGACGAGTTCGAGACCTTCCTCTCCGAGCAGGACCAGCGGGTGGAGGACGTCCTGACGAAACTGGGCCTGGCGTGAGCTCTTTGGCTGCCAGCCTTAAAGGCCGCGCCGAGCTGGGGGTAGCCCTCCTGCTCGGCGCTGCCGGCGTCCTGGTCTTCCTGGACGCAAACGGACTGGTCGCCCCGTACTCCCAGTCTGACCCGGTGGGGCCCAAGACCGTTCCCTTCATCGTGGCCGGCATGCTGGTCGCGTGCGCCGTCCTCCTGGCCATCAACGTCCTCCGCGGCGGCCAGGGCGAGGCTGAAGGCGGTGAGGACGTGGACCTTACCCACCCAGCGGACTGGAAGACCGTTCTGCCGCTGGCCGGCGCGTTCATCCTTAACATCCTGATGATCGACTGGGCCGGCTGGGTGATTTCCGGAACCGTGCTGTTCTGGGGCAGCGTGCTGGCCCTGGGGAGCCGCCGCTACGTCCGCGACGGGCTCATCTCCCTGGCACTGTCGCTCCTGACCTTCTACGGCTTCTACCTCGGCCTGGGCATCGCGCTCCCGGCCGGACTCCTGGAAGGAGTCCTCTAATGGACATCTGGTCCTCCCTGATGGACGGCTTCGCCACCGCCCTGACCCCGATGAACCTCCTGTATGCGATGATCGGCGTAATCCTCGGAACCGCCGTCGGCGTCCTTCCGGGGCTTGGCCCCGCCATGACCGTTGCGCTCCTGCTCCCGGTGACGTACGCACTGGAACCCACCAGCGCGTTCATCATGTTCGCCGGCATCTACTACGGCGGCATGTACGGCGGTTCCACCACCTCGATCCTGCTGAACACGCCGGGCGAATCATCCTCCGTCGTCACCGCCATTGAGGGCAACAAGATGGCCAAGGCAGGCCGTGCGGCACAGGCGCTGGCGACGGCGGCCATCGGCTCGTTCGTCGCCGGCACCATCGGCACGGCGCTTCTTGCCGTGTTCGCGCCCGTGGTGGTCAAGTTCGCCGTGAGCCTGGGCGCCCCCAGTTACTTCGCGATCATGATCCTGGCACTTCTCGCCGTCACCGCCGTGCTGGGAAACTCGCGGCTCCGCGGTTTCGCGTCCCTGTCGCTGGGCCTTGCCATCGGCCTGGTGGGGATGGACTCGGTCACCGGCCAGCGGCGCCTCACGTTCGGCCAGCCCCTGCTCGCCGACGGGCTGGACATCGTGGTGGTGGCCGTGGCCATCTTCGCGGTGGGCGAAGCCCTCTGGGTTGCGGCCCACCTGCGCCGCACGCCCCTCCATGTCATTCCCGTAGGCCGGCCCTGGATGGGCAGGAAGGACTGGGGCCGCTCCTGGAAGCCCTGGCTGCGCGGTACCGCCTTCGGCTTCCCCTTCGGCGCTCTTCCGGCCGGCGGCGCGGAGATTCCGACCTTCCTGTCCTACGTGACCGAGAAGCGCCTGAGCAAGCACCCCGAGGAGTTCGGCAAGGGCGCCATCGAAGGCGTGGCCGGCCCGGAAGCGGCCAACAACGCAGCGGCAGCGGGAACCCTGACGCCCATGCTTGCCCTGGGCCTGCCCACCAACGCGACGGCCGCCGTCATGCTGGCAGCGTTCACCACCTACGGCATCCAGCCGGGACCCCAGCTGTTCTCCAGCCAGGGGCCGCTGGTATGGGCGCTGATCGCCAGTCTCTTCATCGGCAACCTGCTGCTCCTGCTGATCAACCTTCCCATGGCACCGTTGTGGGCCAAGCTCCTGCAACTGCCCCGTCCCTACCTGTACGCCGGCATCCTGTTCTTCGCCACCCTTGGCGCCTACTCGGTGAACCTCCAGGCGTTCGACCTGGTGATCCTCCTGTTGCTCGGCGCGCTGGGCTTCATGATGCGGCGTTTCGGCCTGCCCGTCCTGCCGCTGGTCCTGGGCGTGATCCTTGGCCCGCGCATCGAAGGGCAGCTACGCAAGACCCTCCAGCTCAGCGCCGGAGACCCGGCAGGGCTGTTCAGCGAACCGATCGCCGTCGTGGTTTACGTCCTCGTGGGGCTCATCCTGCTCTGGCCGCTGCTCTTCCGGCTGGTTCGGCGGAAGCGGCCGGCGAAGGAATCCCTGGTGCCCGCCAATTCCGGCGCGGCCGACCACAGCGGCTAAGCAGCCTAACGCGACAACAAAGGAGACACCATGACCATCGTGGTGGGATACGTCCCGACCCCCGAAGGCGAAGCCGCCCTCACCCAGGCCATTGCAGAAGCCAAGAGGAACAGCGCCACCCTCCTGGTGGTCAATTCCTCCAAGGGTGACGCCCTGGTGGACAGCCGCTACGCG
The DNA here is from genome assembly GCF_044754945.1 of Pseudarthrobacter sp. NPDC092439. NCBI lineage: Bacteria > Bacillati > Actinomycetota > Actinomycetes > Micrococcales > Micrococcaceae > Pseudarthrobacter > Pseudarthrobacter sp. NPDC092439. Next base: position 23,747 of record NZ_JBIVQB010000006.1, on the reverse strand, counting down.
CAGGAGCCGGAGATCCAGTCCATCGAGGACCGGCTGGCCATCCATGGCGTGGAGCACGTCATCCGGCAGCCGGTGCGCGGCCACGATGCCGCCGCCGAGGTCCTGGATGCCGCGGAGGAACACGACGCGCAGCTCATCGTGATCGGGCTGCGGCGCCGCACCCCCGTGGGAAAGCTGATCCTGGGCAGCACCTCCCAGCGGATCCTCCTCGAGGCCGACTGCCCCGTCCTGGCCGTGAAGGCCTGACTGGCTGCCACCGGTCTGCGTCCCCGGCCGAACACAAAATCCCCGTCCGCTGCTGCAGCTGACGGGGATTTTGTGTTTCAAGGGGTTTTGCTAGCTGCGGCGCACCTGCACGCCGTCAGATTTAAGGAAGAGCTGCTTTTCAGCCGGACCGGCAGGGACGAGCCACAGCACGTTTCCGCTCTGCGAGACCTCCTCCACCTCCCCGGCTGCCACTACATGCGCATGCTTGATGATCTCGACGCGGTCCCCGGGCTGGAAGGTCTTCCAGTCGGATACCGTGGCGGAGTGGGCATGGCGCCTCGACAGGACTGCCCCACGTGCTTTCATTTGAACTTCTACCCCTTTGTATACGTCCGTGCCACAGCTTCTTTGATGTGACTTTCACTACACCTTCAGTTCTACTACAATTCCAGGCCGCCGAATGACCAACGCGGTGTTAATTCCGCCCTTTGGACAGGAGCCGTGGAGAACCGAAGATCCTTCGTTCTCAGGCGAGGCTTCCGACGGCGGATTCGGCCGCCCGGAGCACCTCGCCGGAGCCAACCAACAGGTCGGCCGCTTCCAGTTCCGGGGAAAGGAACCGGTCCGTGCCGGGTCCTTCCACCACGTTCCGCAGAGCCGCCACGACGGCGGCGCCCGCAGGACCCGGGGTGAGGACACCGCCGGAGAGCTGGGTGCGGATGTCCAGGGCGCGTGCGGACGTCACCAGTTCGATGGCCAGGACCCGGCGCAGGTTCTGCACCGCCTTCCGCAGCTTCCTGGCGGCGTGCCAGCCCATGGACACATGGTCCTCCTGCATGGCGGAGCTCGGAATGGAGTCCACCGATGCCGGCACGGCCAGCCGCTTGTTGTCCGAGACGAGCCCGGCCTGGGTGTACTGCGCAATCATCAGCCCCGAATCCACGCCCGGGTCCGATGCCAGGAAGGCCGGGAGTCCGTGGGAGCGCGCCGGATCCAGCATGCGGTCCGTACGCCGTTCGGCAATGGAGCTCAGGTCCGCCACGGCAATAGCCAGGAAGTCCAGCACGTACGCCACGGGTGCCCCGTGGAAGTTGCCGTTGGAGCTGACCCGGCCGTCCGGGAGCACCACCGGGTTATCGATGGCGGCGTCCAGCTCGCGGGAAGCCACGAGGGCTGCGTGGTCCAGGGTGTCCCTGACCGCACCGGCGACCTGCGGCGCGCAGCGGAGCGAGTAGGCGTCCTGGACCTTTGAGTCACCCACCCGGTGCGAGGCGACGATGGGCGATCCGGACAGCACGCGAAGCATGTTGTCCGCTGATGCGGCCTGGCCCGGGTGCGGGCGCAGGGCTGCGTGCAGCTCCGGCAGGAACACCTGGTCGGTGCCCAGCAGGGCCTCCACGCTGAGCGCCGCGGTGATGTCCGCCGTCGTCAGCAGTTTGCGCAGGTCAGCGATGGCCATCAGCAGCATGCCCAGCATGCCCTCGGTCCCGTTGACCAGCGCGAGACCTTCCTTCTCCGCGAGGATGACAGGCTCGATCCCGTGCGCTGCAAGCAGCTCAGCGACCGTCCGCTCTCCCCGCGCACCGTAGGTAACGCCGTCGGGCCCTTCCGCTTCGCCTTCGCCCATCAGCACCAGGGCGCAGTGCGAGAGCGGGGCGAGGTCACCGGAGCAGCCGAGCGACCCGAACTCCCGGACCACCGGGGTGATACCGGCGTTGAGCACGTCCACCATGGTCTGCAGGACCACGGGACGGACACCGGTACGGCCCGATGCGAGCGTCTTGGCCCGCAGGAACATGATGCCGCGCACCACCTCGCGTTCCACCGCCGGCCCCATCCCCGCGGCGTGGCTGCGGATCAGGCTCTTCTGCAGCTGGGTGCGCAGTTCGCTGGGGATGTGCCGGTTGGCGAGGGCGCCGAAGCCGGTGGAGATGCCGTAGGCGGGGGTGTCGCTGGCGGCGAGGCTGTCGATGTGCGCGCGGACTTTGGCGACGGCGTCGAGGGCCTCAGGGGCAATGGCCACCTTGGCGTTGTGGCGCGCGACGGCGAGCACATCCTCGGGCGTGACGCCGCTGGAGCCGAGCGTGACGGTCAGCGGTTCGTGGGTGGTGATGGTCATCGTGGTTCCTACTTACATCTCGTCGGTTGCTCCGTAAGTGCCCTTTTGGGAACTCATAACGGCACCTACGGAGCAACCGATGTGGAATTGGGGCTCGGTTAGCGGGTTTCCGACATTGGGATGCGGACGCCGCGTTCCCTGGCGACCTCGAGGGCGCGGTCGTAGCCGGCGTCTGCGTGCCGGATGACGCCCATGCCGGGGTCGTTGGTGAGGAGCCGTTCGAGCTTCCGGGCAGCGAGGTCGGTGCCGTCGGCCACGGAGACCTGTCCGGCGTGGATTGAGCGGCCGATGCCGACGCCGCCACCGTGGTGCAGGGACACCCAGGTGGCACCGGATGCGGTGTTCAGCAGCGCGTTCAGCAGTGGCCAGTCGGCGATCGCGTCGGAGCCGTCGGCCATGGCCTCGGTTTCACGGTACGGGGAGGCAACGGAGCCGGAATCGAGGTGGTCGCGGCCGATCACGATGGGGGCCTTGACCTTGCCTTCCTTGACCAGCTGGTTGAACAGCAGTCCTGCCTTGGCGCGCTCGCCGTAGCCCAGCCAGCAGATGCGGGCGGGGAGGCCTTCGAACTCAACGCGCTCTCCGGCGGCGTCAATCCAGCGGTGCAGGTGCTTGTTCTCGGGGAACAGCTCCTTGATGGCCTTGTCCGTGACGGCGATGTCCTCGGGATCACCGGACAGCGCCACCCAGCGGAACGGGCCCAGGCCCTCGCAGAACAGCGGACGGATGTACGCCGGGACGAAGCCGGGGAACTCGAAGGCGCGTTCATAGCCGCCCTTCCGGGCCTCGTCGCGGATCGAGTTGCCGTAGTCGAAGACCTCGGCGCCGGCATCCTGGAACTCCACCATGGCCTGGACGTGCCGGGCCATCGAGGCCTGGGCCTTCTTGGTAAAGCCTTCCGGATCCGCCTCGGCCTCGCGGTGCCACTCGGCCACGGAAATGCCCTCGGGCAGGTAGCTCAGCGGGTCGTGGGCGGAGGTCTGGTCGGTGACGATATCGACGGTCAGTTCGCCGGCCCGGTGGCGGCGGAGGATCTCGGGGAAGACCTCGGCGGCATTGCCCACATAGCCGACGGACCAGCCGCGGCGCTCTTCCTTGGCCTTGAGCACCTTGGCGATGGCGGCGTCGAGGTCGGTTTCCACTTCGTCGAGGTAGCGCTTGCCGGCGCGGCGGCGCAGCCGGGTCTCGTCGACGTCGACAATCAGGCACGCGCCTTCGTTCAGCGTGACGGCCAGCGGCTGGGCGCCGCCCATGCCGCCGCAGCCGCCGGTGAGGGTGAGGGTGCCGGCGAGGGTGCCGTTCTCGTCCCCGGTGAGCTTGCGGGCAATCGCGGCGAAGGTCTCGAAGGTTCCCTGCAGGATTCCCTGCGTGCCGATGTAGATCCAGGACCCGGCGGTCATCTGGCCGTACATCATCAGGCCCTCGGCTTCGAGCCTTCGGAATTCGGGCCAGTTGGCCCAGTCACCGACGAGGTTCGAGTTGGCCAGGAGCACGCGCGGGGCCCACTCGTTGGTGCGGAAGACGCCCACAGGCTTGCCGGACTGGACCAGTAGGGTTTCGTCCTGTTCCATGGTTTCCAGGGTCCGGGTGATGGCGTCGAACGCGGCCCAGGAACGGACAGCACGGCCGGTGCCGCCGTAGACCACCAGGTCATCCGGACGCTCGGCGACCTCCGGGTCCAGGTTGTTCATCAGCATGCGCAGCGGCGCTTCGGTCTGCCAGGACTTGGCGGTAAGCCCGGTGCCGCGGGCTGCTTTGACCGGGCGGGCACCGGTGGTGAAATCGGCGGGTGCCATGATGGCTCCTTTGTGGTTCGGGTAGATATTGACGCGTTGCTCGGCAGCGCCGCGTGGAAGAAGTTCTGTATCTACTAAAGCCCCAAAGTGCGGCCTGCAGCAGGGGTTTTCAGGTGGTACTGTCCGGAATTCCAGACGCGCGCGGGTTGCAGGCCGGACTAATGCGCGGGACGTCCGTGCAGGCGCAGGGAAAGCTCGTCCGCGGCCTTCTGGATCCGGGCTGCCAGGGCCGGCCATTCCGGCTGGGGCAGCTTGTCTTCCAGGAACGTCACGGCGATGGCGGCGGTGGGCCAGCCGGTGTGGTCAGTGACCGCCGCAGCGATGGAGCCGAAGCCGGGGGTGACCTCGCCATGTTCTGTGGCGTACCCGCGCTGGCGGACCTGGTCCAGGTGCGAGGACAGCGCGGAGTATTTCATGATGGCGCCCTCCACCTCGTGGCGGGCGGAGAAGGCCGCGGCATTGGGGTACAGGGCGCGGACCTGCGACTTGGGAAGCGCCGCAAGGATGGCCCTGCCGCTGGCGGTGAGGTGGCTGGGAAGCCGCACGCCGACGTCGGTCACCAGGGACGGCCGGTTCTTGGCGCGCTCCTCAACAATGTAGAGCACGTCCCGGCCGTGCAGGACCGCGAGGTGTGCGCTCTCCCCCAGCGCGTCCACCAGTGAGGCCAGGAGCGGCCGGCCCAGCCTGGAAAGCGGTTCCTGCCGGGAGTAGGCGGAACTGAGTTCGAACGCGCCGATCCCCAGGCCGTACCGCTGTTCCTCGTGCAGGTGCAGCACGAAGCCGTTGGCCTCCATGACGCCGAGCAGGTGGTAGACGCTGGAGCGGGGCAGCCCGAGAGTGGAGGCAATCTGCGACGCCGCCATGGGACCCCGGCGCGATGCCAGCAGCTTCAGGATCCGGAGGGTGTTTTCCGCGGCGGGGACCTTGGACGCGGTTTTGACCGCTGTCTGCGCGGCGGCGGCTTCGGTGCCCATGGTTTCTGCCCTCTTCATCCCTCGTGTCCGGTATCCCGTACTCCAGCATGCACTGCGGAGCGTGGAGATCCAGGCCGCTTGGGCGCAACAGCTGTCTGAAATACCAGACCCGCCTAAGCCCACCCCTACCGGGGAAAGTCCGGGGTGGGGGTGGGGCGGGTGACCGGCGCGCCGGCCGGTTGGGCCTGGCGCTTATGCGGAAGCTGCGGCGGACCTTATCGCGTCGGTGAGCGACGTCGTCGGGCGCCCAATGAGCCGGCGGAGATCGCCGCTGCTGACCACGAGGTCGCCCCGGGCGATGCCAAGGTCCGAATCTGCCAGGATCGCGGCGAAGGCCTCCGGCACGCCCGCTCCGGAGAGGAGTCCGGCATAATCCCCTGCCGGAAGGTTGGTGTAGGTGATGTCCTGACCGGTTGCTGCGCTGATTTCCGCGGCGAGCTCGGCCATGGTGAAGGGCTCATCGCCGCCCAGCTCATATACCTTGCCGGCCTGGCCCTCGGCGGTAAGGACCGCCGCGGCCGCCTGGGCATAGTCGGCCCGGGAGGCGGCACTGACCTTGCCGTCGCCCGCGCTGCCGGCAAGGGCACCCTGCGCGACGGCCCCTGCGAGCTGGTCTGTGTAATTTTCGAGGTACCACCCGTTCCGCAGCAGGGTGAAGGGCAGGCCGGACTCGCGAAGCATGGCCTCGGTGGCCTGGTGTTCGCCCGCGAGCTTCATGCCCGTGGTCTCCGCATTCGCGATGCTCGTGTAGGCCAGGAGCTGCACGCCCTCCGCCTTGGCCGCCTCAATCACGGTGCGGTGCTGTTCCACCCGCCGGCCCACCTCGCTGCCGGAAATGAGGAGGACCCGGGTGGCGCCCCGGAGCGCGCCGGCGACCGATCCGGCGTCGGAATAGTCCATGGACCGCACCTGGACGCCCCGGGCCGCAAAGGCCGCCAGCTTCTCCGTGGCACGGCCTGCGGCGACGATTTCCGCGGCCGGAACGTTGCGCTCCAGCAGGGCCTCGATTACGTGTTGGCCAAGCTGGCCGGTGGCGCCGGTGACGACGATGCTCATGGTGGTTCCTTTCAGGACGTACAGGATTGTCAAAAGGACACAACCGGCCGGGCGCCCGATTACTTCCCAAAAGAGAGTACGCACTTTCAGGTAAGGTACTAACCCGGCGGTAAGCTGGAGGCATGGAAGCACCCGCGCGCCCTTCTGCCCTCCCCGCGTCCTTTGCCGACGGCGTCTTCCCGGCCGGGTGCCCCAGCCGGACGCTGCTGGACCACATCACCAGCAAGTGGGGTGTGCTGATCCTGCTCTCCCTTTCCGAAGGTGAACAGCGGTGGAGCGAATTGCGGCGGCGGGCGGAGGGCATCAGCGAAAAGATGCTCGCCCAGACGCTCAGGACGCTCGAACGCGACGGCCTGGTGAGCAGGCATGCCCAGCCGGTCATTCCGCCACGCGTGGACTACAGCCTCACCGCCAAGGGCTACGACCTCACCGCACTGCTCGTTCCCCTGGTGGGCTGGGCCTTCGACAACGCCGAAGAAATCATCAACGGCGCCCGCTGACAGTGCGGAGCGGCCAGTAGCGGGCCGGCAAAAAACCGAGTACCTGTTACGGGTGTGACAAATGTGAACTGCGGCTAACGTTGGGGGTACGGTGCCGGCCGGGATAGGAGGGCCCTCCTCTGCTGGAGCGTTCCGGCCATCAGCACCGCGAGGACGCGGCTGCCCGCCGCCCCAGGAGTTGGTACGCATGGTCAAGGGCTATGTCGAGGACCCGTCCCCATTGGGCCGTCCCATCAGCCTCGCCACCGCGGTGGCCCGGGCATGGGGCAGGGTGCAAAAACATCCGGGCCCGCGGTCCCCCTACCGGATCGGCGACGCCGTGGTGGGGGACGACCCTTTCAACGGCAGGCGTGAGGGCGTGGTGGTTTCCCGCCAGGGCAGGGCGGTGGGGGTGAAAACTCCGCACGGCCTGTATTTCTACGACCACCGGCAGCTCAAAACGCTGGACTAGCGGCGGTGAACCTCAGCGGGCCGACCAGCCGCCGTCCATCGTGTAGCTGGCACCGGTGACCATCGCGGCCTGGTCCGAGGCGAGCCAGCCCACCAGCGAAGCAACCTCTTCCGGCTCCACCAGCCGCTTGATGGCCGCCTCGGTGAGCATCACCTTGGCCAGCACTTCGGACTCGGGGATGCCGTGCACCTCCGCCTGGTCGGCCAACTGCTTCTCCACGAGCGGCGTGCGGACGTAGCCGGGGTTGATGCAGTTGGAGGTCACGCCGTGGTCGCCGCCTTCCAGCGCGGTCACCTTGCTCAGCCCCTCCAGGCCGTGCTTGGCAGAAACGTAGGCGCTCTTGAAAGGAGAGGCGCGGATGCCGTGCACGGAGGAAATGTTGATGATCCGGCCGTACCCATTGGCGTACATGGCCGGCAGGGCCGCCCGGATGAGCAGGAACGGGGCCTCGAGCATCAGGGTGACGAGGCGGCGGAAATCGGCGGGGTCGAATTCCTCGATAGGGCTGATGCGCTGGATTCCGGCGTTGTTGACCAGGATGTCGCAGTCCAGGTTCAGGGTGGTCAGCGCATCCACATCCATCAGGTCCACGGCCCACGCGGTGCCGCCCACCTCGTCCGCGAGTGCCTCGGCTCCGGCGGCATCCATATCCGCCACCACCACTTTGGCTCCCCGGGCGGCGAGCTCCCGCACGCAGGCGGCACCGATTCCGCCGGCACCGCCGGTTACCAGCGCCTTGCGGCCGTTCAAAGTGTTTTCCATGCCCATCCGTTCCTTCCCAGCGCGCGGGCGTGTGACCTGCGCTACTGACCGCTTTCCCTGAGTATTGCTGCACAAGCACGGAGCTTCAATGGCCAAAGAGGCACGAGTTGTGTGCAGAATTGCAGATATGAACGTCAATCCGGATGATCTCCTGGTGCTGCTCGCGGTGGCCCGCTCGGCAAAATTTACGACGGCGGCGCAAACCTTGGGTTTGAACCACACCACGGTGTCACGCAGGATCGCCGCGCTTGAGAAAGCGCTCGGCGGGCGGGTCCTGGCGAAGGCGGCCGGCGGGTGGGAACTGACCGAGCTGGGCGCCCGGGCGGTCCGGGCCGCGGAGCAGGTGGAGACGGTGATGGGCACGCTGGGACCGGCGGGCAAGGCACCCGACCCGATTACGGGCGTCGTGCGCATGACCGCGACGGACGGCTTCAGCGCCTATATCGCGGCACCTGCAGTGGCCGCGCTGCGGCGCGAGCACCCCGGCCTGACCGTGGAAATCATCACCATGACGCGCAGGGCGCTGCAGCAGCGGTCGGGACTGGACATCGAGGTGGTGGTAGGCGAGCCGCAGGTGCACCGCGCCGAGGCCGTCCGGCTGGGCGACTACCGGCTGGGCATGTACGCCTCGCGCGCCTACCTTGCCGAACACGGAACGCCGGCCACCGTGGCCGAGCTCCAGGCGCATCCGCTGGTCTATTTCGTGGACTCGATGCTGCAGGTGGACGACCTCGACGCCCCGCGGCGCCTGGTCCCGGCGATGCGCGACGCCCTGACCTCCACCAACGTGTTCGTCCACGTGGAGGCGACCCGGGCAGGCGCGGGCGTGGGGTTCCTGCCGTGCTTCATGGGCGACCGGCACGGGGACCTGGTCCGCCTGCTGCCGGACCGGATCGGCGAGCTGCTGCCGTATTGGATGGTACTGCGGCGGGATTCGCTACGGCGCCCGGCCGTGGCCGCCGTGGTCCATGCCCTGCGGGAACAGATGGAGCTGGAACGCGGCGCGCTGCTGGGCCGCTGAAAACGATAGCTACGTCGGCCCACGCCCGCCGGGTTCCCTGGCCGAGCTTGCGAGGTTAGGGTGCGGGTGGCGTCGGCCCACGCCCGCCGGGTTCCCTGGCCGAGCTTGCGAGGTTAGGGTGCGGGTGGGGAGGGTCGTGGCGTATCGCGGCTCCCGCAGCGAAGGCCCGGACCTGGGAGTCGTCCCACAGGTGCGCGGGGACGGCTCCGCCGAGGAGCCGGCGTGCCAGCTTGGGGTCCTCCGCGAAGGGAGTGTCGCTGCCGGCAATGACCATGTTCCCGTAGCGGCGGCCCTTCAGCATGGCAGGATCGGCGATGATCACCGTGTTCTTGAATGCAGCTGCGATGGTGGCGGCGTCCTGCCGGGCGTTTTTGAGGTCCGGCGCGTCGCCGGAGTTCACTACGTAGAGCCCGCCCGGGGCCAGGACGCGCCTGATGTGCTGGTTGAACTCGGCGGTGGTCAGCGGCAGCGGGGTCACGGACCCGGCAAAGACGTCCCGGATGATGAAGTCGCGGGTGTTCTCGGTGAGGGTCTCCGTGACGGCGCGGGCCTCCCCCACCCGGATCCGCAACAGCGGCGCCTTGGGCAGGTCGAACCAGCCACGGACATAGGCGGCCAGCTTGCCGTCCAGCTCCACCACCACCTGGCGGGCGTCGGGGTAGACGGCGTGGAAATAGCGGGCCAGCGAGCACGCGCCCCCGCCCAGGTGCAGGCCGCGCAGCTTCACCGGGCCGGAGAAAACACCGCCGCCCGGCGGCCAGCGCGACTCTATCAGCGCGGCCATCCAGCGCATGTACTCAAAATCCAGGAACAGCGGGTCCGCGAGGTCGATGTGCGAGCTCATGACTCCGTTGATCTTCAGCAGCCAGCCGTTGGAGTTGTCCTGGTCTGCAACCAGTTCACAGTCGCCCGTGTCGATGTAGTAGACCCCCTCGGCAGGACCATCCGGCAAGGTTCCCTGCGGCACTTCGACGACTCCCGCCGTCGTCCGCCCGCCTGGTGTTCTGCCCCGGCCGCCGGGCTTGCCGCGTTTACCCATTCCCGCCCCGCGATCCAGTCATGCCTTCAACCCTAGTTGACCTGTGCCGCCCCTTCGCCGGCCCGGATCCTGTTGACCACGGCGGTGGTGGAGCGCTCGGCGACGTAGTCCAGGATGACCACGCGCCCCCCGTATTCCTCGACGTCCGGCGTCTCCGCCAGCATCTCCGGCGTGTAATCCCCGCCCTTGGCATACACCTCGGGCCGCAGCTGACGGACCAGCGGCCCGGCGGTGGGCGTATCGAACACGGTCACGTAGTCCACGCAACTCAGGGCGGCCACCACGGCCGCGCGGTCCGCCACCGCGTTGATGGGCCGGCCCGGCCCCTTGAGGCGGCGCACGGATTCGTCGCTGTTCAGCGCCACCACCAGGATGTCGCCCAGCTGCTTGGCCTGGTTGAGGTAGCGGGTGTGTCCGCTGTGCAGCACGTCGAAGCAGCCGTTGGTCAGCACGATCCGCTGGCCCTGTGCGCGGTGTGCTTCGAGCTGGCTTTCCAGCTCGTCCGCACCGAGCGCGGTATCGGCGAAAGCCTTCAGGTAACGGCTCAGCTGGGCCGTGCTGCACACGGACGTGCCGGGCTGGTGGACCACCACGTCCGCCGCCGCCTGCGCCAGGTCCAGGCTGGCCGTCAGGGGCAGCCCCGCCGAGCGTGCCAAGGTCAGGGCGGCGACGAAGGTGTCCCCCGCCCCGGACGCCTGCTTTTCAGCCGCGGGCCGCGCCCAGGTCCGGTGCGCCGCGCCTCCCGGCGTCAGCAGGACGGTGCCGTCCCGGTCCAGCGTCGCCACCACGGCGCGCGCCCCGGTGGCAGCGAGCAGCGCGTCCGCTTCAGCGCCCACTGCATCCGCCCGGTCCGGCCCGTCGGGGAGACGGCGCTCCAGCAGCCGGGCGGTCTCCTGCGCGTTCGGCGTTACCAGATCCGGCTGCAGCAACGCCCAGGGCCGCGGGTCGTGCGCGTCCACCACCACCAGCGGACGGCCGCTGTCCCCCTCGAGGGCCGCCACCATGCTGTTTCGAACCGGTTCTGCCAGCACCCCGGTTCCGTAGTCGCACACCAGCACCGCTGCTTTACGTACGACGGCGGCACGCACCGCCCCGGCCAGCGCCCCCAGCGCGGCGGCCGGGACGGTACGGGCCGAGTCATCGAGGCGGAGCATGACCTGCCCGCCGCTGCTGATCCGGATCTTGGTAGTGGTCACCATGTCCGGATGGGCGTAGAGGTGGCGGACGTCGATGCCGGCGGCCAGGAGCTGCCTCCGCAGCTCCGTGCCCGCGTCGTCGGTGCCGATGATCCCGGCCACCGCCACCCGCGCCCCGAGGGCAGCCAGGTTCATGGCCGTGTTGGCTGCCCCGCCGGGAACGGATTCGCGGGCCTGCAGGTCTACCACCGGCGCCGGCGCCTCCCGGCAGAGCCGTTCGATGCTGCCGCTCCACCAGCCGTCCAGGATCACGTCGCCAATCACCAGGATCTCCGGTTCCTCTGCGGCCAGCCGGCCGGGCAGCCAGTCGGAGAGCGCCCGCTGGTTCCGCAGGTCCACGGGCTGGGCCGAATCCATCAGCGTTCCTTTCCGGCGGGCGGGGCCGTGATGTGGACCACTTTGACCCGGCAGAATTCATCCAGCAGCTCGGGCCCGTAGCCAAAGCCGGCACCGCTGTCCCCGCGGGGCTGCGCCGAGCCGCCGGGAGCGCCGCCAAACACCTCGTTGACCTTGACGGTTCCCACCGGCAGGGCCGCCACCGCCTGCTGTACGTGGGCCAGGTCCCCGCTCAGGACTGTCGCCGCAAGGCCGTACCTGCCACTGCACGCAAGGCGGAGGCCGTCGTCGAACGTTTCCACCACCTGGACCGGGGCCACCGGGCCGAACGTCTCCTCGGCCATGACCTGCATCCGGTCCGTGCAGCCAAGCAGCACGGTGGCCGGGTAGAAGCTGCCCGGCCCATCCGGGAGTGCCCCGCCCGCCACAGCACGTGCACCCTGGCTGAGCGCTTCGGCCACCTGCGCGTGGACTTCGTCGCGCATCCGCCGGTCCACCAGCGGCGCCACCGATCCCTCGCTGTTGCGGCGGTCCGCCTCCGCCGCGAGCGCCTCGCAAAACTCCGCAGCGATGTCCTGGTGGACGTAGATCCGTTCCACCGCCGTGCAGATCTGGCCGCTGTTGCTGAAGGCACCCACCGCCGCCTGTTCCGCCGCCCAGGCAGGGTCGACGCCGGCATCCACCAGCAGCGGATCGTTGCCGCCGTTTTCACGTATCACGTGCGCGCCGGTGAGCGCGGCGGCGCGGGCGATCCGCACTCCCGAAGCACTGGACCCCACGTGGGCGATCACGTCCACCCCGGCCTGGGTCAGGAGCGCGCCGGTCCCGGATCCGCCGGAGACGGTGGTGAACACGCCGGGCGGGAACGCCGGGCCCAGCACCCTGCCGAGCGTTTCGCCCACGCGCGGGCAGCGTTCGCTCGGCTTATGGATCACCGTGTTTCCCGTTGCCAGTGCCGCGCCAATGAGGCCGCAGGCCACCGCTATGGGGTCGTTCCAAGGGGTCAGGAGGACTGCGACCCCGCGTGGCTCGGCCACCGTGTAGTCGGACGCGAGCCGGTTCCCGCGGAGGCTGTGGCCCCGGTGCAGCGGCCCCAGTTCGGCGTATTGTTCCAGAGTGGACACGGCCGCGCTGATGCCCGCAAGGGCTTCGTCAACCGGGCGTCCGGTTTCGCTCGCGTTGAGTCCGGCCAGCTCCTGGGCGGCCTCATCCAAGGCTTTGGCAGCGGCGCGGAGTGCGCTCCCGCGCTCGGCCGGTGCTCCCTGCGCCCAGGCCGCTGCCGCGTCACGGGCAGTCTGCACGGCCCGCCCCACCTCATCAGGACCGGCTTCCGCGACCGTCCAAAGGAACTCCCCCGTCCGGGGGTCGTGGATGGTGACGGAACCGGTCGCGGGGTCCAGTCCGGGGGCGGTTTCTGTGGCTGTTGTGGGCATGGTTTCCTCCCGTGGTTTGTGGTCGGCGGCGAGGGCAGGATCAGGGCCAGGAGCCTTCTTCCTCGTGGCAGATGAGCATTTCCCGGACCTCGCAGCCGGCAGGCTGGTTCAGCGCGAAGAGGATGGCCTGCGCCACGTTGCCGGGATCGTTGAGGCGCGAGTCGTCCTGGGGCTTGTACTGCTCGGAGCGGTCGTCGAAGAACCGGGTCTTCATGCCGCCCGGGATCATGGTGGTTACCCCGATCTGCCCGCCGGTCTCCGCTGCGAGCGCGTGGCTGAAGCCGACCACGCCGAATTTGGAGGCGCAGTATGCGGTGGCGTCCGCAACGGCGCGCTTGCCCAGGGTTGAGGCGACGGTCACCACCCGGCCGCGGGAGGACGTGAGGTACGGCAGCGCGGCGCGGACCACGGAAACGGTACCCATCAGGTTGACCCCGATGACCTTTTCCCACTCGTCCGCTGCCACGTCCGCCAGCCTTCCGCACCGGTCGATCCCGGCCGCGGTGACTACGGCGTCCAGGCCGCCCAGGGCCTCGGCGGCTTCACGGACGGCGGCCTCCACGGCGGGACGGTCCGCAACGTCCACTTCATAGGCCTTCACGGCGGACACGGCGCTGATGTCCCGGTCCAGCACCACCGGGGTGCCGCCCGCCTTCAGGACAGCGTCGACGACGGCGGCCCCCAGTCCGGAGGATCCCCCGGTTACGAGGACGCGGCCGGGCGAAGGGGCGGGTGCGTTGGGAGTTGTGGTCATGGTGTTCCTTTCGGTGAAAAACCTGGAATTTGAGCTAATCCTTGCGATGCAAGGGCGGGTCAGCCCACTTTTGCGAGCGCGGTGGCCAGCCCGGTGGTGGAGCGGGCGGGGTGGTAGGGGACGGTGAGGCAACGGCCGCCCCAGCGTTCCACCAGGTCCGCTTCCGGCAGCCGGGCGCCCTGGTAGTCGCCGCCCTTGACCCAAAGGTCCGGGCGGAGGCGGTCCAGTACTGCCTCGGGGGTGTCCTCGTCGAAGACCATCACGGCGTCCACACAGGACAGGGCCAACAGCAGTTCGGCCCGGTCATGCTCGCCGATGATGGGCCGCTCCGGGCCCTTGAGCCGCCGCACCGAGGCATCCGAGTTCAGGCACACCACCAGGCAGTCCCCCATGGCCCGGGCTGCGGCGAGCGCGCGGACGTGGCCGGCGTGAAGGAGGTCGAAGCAGCCGCCGGTCGCAACCACGGTTCCGCCCCGGTTCCGCACGGCGCGGGCCAGCAGCAGCGCGTCCCCGGGGTTGGGCTCCAGAAGAGCGGGTTCCAGGTGTCCGGGGGCGGCGGCATCGCGGACTGGAGGTTGGGACAGGGCCGAGACTCCGCCGGCGGCGAGGAAATCAGCGGCCTCGTGGACGGCCAGCCGTGCCGCCTCGAGGAGGTCGCGGCCGGCCAGCAGATGCACGGCAAGCCCCGCCGCCAGCCGGTCGCCGGCTCCGCACGGATCACCCGTTTCCACGCGGGGCGCGGGAACCTGCCGGGGTGCGTGTCCGTCGTCGCGGACCAGCACAGCTCCGTCCCCGCCCCGGGTGACCAGCACTGCCCGGCTGCCCCAACGCTCGCGGAGCACTCCCGCCAGGTGCCCGGCGTGGATGGCGGCTTCGGCGGGGCCGGGTGCTGTGCCGGCGGCGGGGGTGCCGGATGCGGCAGCCGCCCGTGTGGCCTCAGCGAGATTGGGCGTTACCACGGCCACGCCCGGCACCGGGTCCGGGCCAGCCGGATGCGGGTCCCAGATGACCGGGACCTCGCCGGCCAGCCGCGCCAGGAGCCCGCGCAGGTGCGGGTTGGCGGCCAGGCCGCGGCCATAGTCCGCCACCACCACCACTGCAGCGTGTTCCACGGCGGACAGCATGGCCGGGGTGACCTCCGGAACCGGCGGCCGGGCGCAGCCCTGGTCGAAGCGGACCACCGGATGCGTTCCAGCCCGGACCCGGGTCTTGACCGGGGACGGTACGCCGCTGGGCCCGGAGACGAGCCGGATTCCGGCGAGCTGGTCAACCAGGTGCCGTCCGGCGTCGTCATCCCCCAGTACCGTTACCAGCGTGACGGGCCAGCCCTCCTCCGCCAGCATGCGGGCCACCAGCCCGGCGCCGCCGGCGCGGCGCTTCTCCGCCGCGATGTCCACCACGGGTACCGGCGCGTCGGGGCTCAGCCTGGTGGCTTCACCGGCCAGGTCCACATCCAGCATCACGTCGCCCACCACCACGATCCTCATGGCCTGGCACCGCCCTTCGGGCCCGGGACCGCGGCCGGGCTTCGGCGCGCCACCTCCAGGTCGAAGGCCCGGCACAGGGCGTGCAGGGCGATCAGGTGGCCCTCCTGCGCGTTCGCGTTGAGGGCGTCGATCATGACGGCCTGCTCGCAGGCGTCCGCCAAAGGGTTGGGGCCGGAACCCGTCAGCGCCCACGTGGAGATGTTAAGCCTGGAAGCAGCCTCCGCCGCTCGCAGCAGGTTGGGGCTGCGGCCGCTGGTGGACAGCAGGATGAGGACGTCGCCGGAACGGCCGTGGGCGCGGACCTGCCGGGCGAAGACGTCGTCGTACCCGTAGTCGTTGGCGATGGCCGTCACCGCGGACGATTCAGCGTGCAGCGAGATCGCGGAAAACGGAACCCGGTCGCCGTCGAACCGGCCCACCAGCTCTGCCGTCAGGTGCTGGGCCTCGGCGGCCGAGCCGCCGTTTCCCGCAGCGAGGAGCCGCTGCCCCCGCATCAGGCGCTGGGCAAGCTCCATTCCCCAAGCGGCCAGCCGCCCGGACTGGCTGCGGAGCGATTCAAGCGCGGGCAGGACATTGTCCAGGTGCGTCCTGACGACGTCGGTGCCGGCCGCGTCCGGAAACCCCGGGCCCGAGGGGAAAGCGGGAAGAAGATCAGGCATCGCCGGGGTGGCCAGCGCCCGCAGGTCGGCCTCGCGCAGGAACCAGTCAGCACTCACAGCGCGGCTCCTTCCATGGAAACGGCGCCGGCGGGTGCGCCCGCCACCGCCAGCTGGTAGGCCTTCTCCGTCTCCGCGGCAACACGGTCCCAGGAGTACCTGGCGCGGGCCCGCTGCCCGCCCGCTGCACCGAGCCGGGAACGAAGGGCCGGGTCCGAGAGCAGCACGGCGAGCGCGGAAGCAATAGCGGCCGGGTCCCGCGGGGGAACGTGCAGTCCGGTGGCGTGGTCCACCACCGTGTCCTGCAGGCCGCCCACTGCCGCGGCCACCACGGGCACGCCGCACGCCATGGCCTCGAGGGGAACGATGCCGAACGGTTCATACCAGGGGGCGCACACCACGGCGTCGGCGCTGCGGAAAATCCCGGGCATCTCCGTCCTCGCGACCTGCCCCTGCAGGGTCACCGAATCAGCCACGCCCAGGCTGTCGGCAAGGCCCAGGAGCCGGCGGACCTCAGGGTCCGCGTGCAGCACACCGGAGTCACCCCCGCCACCGACGATGAGGAGCTCGACGTCGTCGAACCCTGCCTGGCGCAGGAGCGGCAGCGCCTGAATCACCAGGTCCACGCCCTTGCGCGGCACCAGCCGTCCCACGGACAGGATGCGGTGCCGGCTCGTCCTGGCGGCAGCGGGTCCTTCCGCGGAAAAGAACGACAGGTCCACCCCGCACGGCGCGATGGACACTTTGCCCGTGTCAATGCCCATGGCCTTGAGCTCGAACACCTCATCGGAGCAGGTGGCGATGATCCGGTCCGCGGACCTGCCCACCCCCGGTTCCAGCCAGCGGCGTTCCTCGGGGCTGGTGTCCTCCGCACCCTGGTGCCGGCGTTTGACGGCGCCCAGGGCATGGAAGGTCTGGATCACCGGGACCCGGTAGCCGCCATCCGGCCTCCGGGCGGCATCCAGTGCAGCCAGGCCGGACATCCAGAAGTGGCCATGCACCACGTCCGGCGGACGGTGCTCCCAGTCACGTGCCACGCCTTCCGCCAGCTCGCCCATGTAGGGCAGCAGTTCGTCCTTGGGCACGTGCCGGGCGGGCCCCGCGTCCACGTGGACCACCTCGAACCGCGGGCCGGCCTGGACCCGGGCGGGGAGCTCCGTTGCGTCCCTTCGGGTGTAGACCGTGACGTGGTGCCCACGGCGGGCCAAGGCCTCGGACAGGGCGGCCACGTGCACGTTCTGGCCGCCCGCGTCCACGCCGCCAAGAGCCGCGAGGGGGCTCGCGTGTTCCGAAATCATGGAGATTTTCATGGCATCTTCCTCTCTCGGGCCGGAACGAGGATCTGCTCGCCCGGATGTTCATCTGCCGGGCCGCCGGGCCGGTGCACGGGGACCTGGCGCCCCCCGCTTTGATGCACCGGATTCGGCACCAGGTCGGCGAGGATACCGTCCCAGCGGTCGTGGAACTTCCCCAGTCCGTAGCGCTCCAGCACCGCCCCGCGGGCGGCAAGGCCCCGCCGTCGTGCTTCCTCCGGGTCCGCGACAAGCCTGCGCGCGGTGCGCAGCAGCTCGTCAACGTCCGCCGACACTGCCCCGGCCTCCGGCGGCACCGCCCGGGATGCTTCCGTCGCCGCCACCACCAGGACAGGCAGACCCAGGTGCATCGCTTCCAGCAGCGACAGGCCCAGCGAGGTCCAGCGCATCGGATGCACGTAGGCGCGGCAGCGGGCCAGTTCCCGGTGCAGGACCGCTGTCCGGAGGTCACCGCGGGGCGTCACGCGCGCCGGATCCATCCCCGTCGCCGCGGCGAGCCCCTCCGTCTTCATCCCGAACACCTGCAGCGGCGCCACGGAAGCGAAGGCGGGAAGCAGGTCTGTCCCGGTCACCCGGCCCCGGCGCACCGGTTCGTTGACCACAACTCCCAGATCCGGCAGCTCGCCCGTATAGAGGTAGCCGGGGTCCGGAATGCCATGCTCCACCACCAGCACCGGGGCCGAGCCGCAGTCCCACGCCAGCCTGTTGAAGTGCGTCACGTGAACCACGGGGATCCGGTCCTGCTCCGCCAGCGGATGCCGGGTGAACGGGAAATCGCCCTTGGGAGTGTTGTGCTCCACGTACACTGCCGGAAGGTCGCGCCCGGGGCTACGGCCCAGCAGCCGGGCCACCTCGGTGATTTCCTCCGGGCGTTGGAGGACGACGGCGTCCACCGCCTCCGCGTCCAGCCGTGCCGCATCCACCTCCCGCACCGAGCCGGGCCAGCCGCGGCCGGCGCGGCCCAGGCCCCAAGGGCCGCCTTCCGGAAGGACGGGCAGCAGGTACTCGTGCCGGCCGCGGACAAACGCGTCCGTCCACGAACCGTGGACATGCCAAAGCAGGATCCTCATCTGTTGCGGGCCTTTCTACGGGTGCTGACATGGGTGCTGAAGGAGCTGACGCCGCCAATCAGCCGTTCCACCGCCGCCACCACGTCCTCGGGAGAGACGGAATCCAGGCAGGGGTGGCCGGGAACAGGGCAGATGCGCGCCCGCGTCATCCGGCAGGGGGCGTTCTGGTCGCCCAGAAGCTCCAGCGGGACACCGTAGGGCGCCCACCGGACGGCCGGCACCACGGGCGAGAACAGGCAGGCCACGGGGGTGCCGACGGCGGCGGCGAGGTGGGCCGGGCCGGTGTTCCCGGTGACCACAGCTTCGGCGCCGGCCATGACACCGGCCAGGAGGTGCAGGTCGGTGCGGCCGCCCAGGTCCAGGGCGGAAGGCCCGGCCACCGTGGCGGTGAGGGACGTTTCCCCCGGGCCGCCGGTGACCACCACGCGGTGGCCGGAGCCTTCGAGGAGTTCGACGGCGGCGGCATGGTGAAGGGGCGGCCAGGCGCGGGCCGGGACGGCGGCTCCCGGGTGGACCACCACGTAGGGCTCCTCCCCGACCAGGTCCGTGACGTCAGGAACCGCTTTCACGTGCAGCTTGCCGTCATCCCCCGCCGGCAGGCCAAAGCCGGCCGCTTCCGCGATGCCCAGGGCCCGCTCCGCCTCGGGCTGGTCCTCCGGGAAGTCCTCGCCGGGCTTCAGCCGGACATCCAGGAGTGAGCCTGCGTAGTCCGTGGAGGCGCCCGTGATGCGTTCCACGCCGGCCAGGCGCAGGAGCAGCGCCAGGGGCAGCGGCGACTGGTGGAATGAGGTCAGGATGACGGCCTCGGTGATCCTCGAATGCCGGACATACTCCATCAGCCGTTCAGCATGCGGGCCGGTCATTTTGGGTGCCGGGTTCATGATCCACGGACTGTCCCAGGTGTAGGTTTCGGCCGCGCCCGGCAGCAGCCCGGCTGCGGCCTCACCCTGGCGTCCGCACAGCATGACCACGTGGTTGGGTGCGCTGCCGTCGGGCCTCCTGCCGTGGGCCACAGCCCGGACGGCGGGGCCTGCCAGCAGGACGTCGCCCATGCTGTCCAGCCGGGCCACCAGCACCCGGCCCATCAGGAGTCTTCCCCGGGGAGGGCTGTTGCGTCGATCATGCCTTCCTCCGCGAGGAGTGCGACGGCGGCGGCCAGGTCTTCTGCCACGAACCGGGCGCTTTCCACTTCCTCGGCCCGGGTCACCGGGGTAGGCACCATGACCCCTACAGCGCCGGCTGCCTCTGCGGCACCGACGTCGGCTCCGATGTCGCCGATCAGCGCTGCCTGTGATTCCTGGATGCCCAGCTTGCGGCAGGCGCTGTGCACCATGCCGGGGGCGGGTTTGCGGCAACTGCACCGGTCCTCCCGGGCATGGGGGCAGACCTCCCACACATCGAACGGTCCCAGGAGTTCCTCCACCCGGGCGTTGACCTCGTCCACCTGGGCTTGGGTGAGCAGGCCCCGGGCAATGCCGGACTGGTTGCTGACCACGCCCGTGGCCAGGCCGCGGGCCCGGAGCGAGGCCAGGACATTCCGGGCGCCGGGCATGGGAAGTACCAGTCCGGGGTCGCCGTTGTACGGCACGTCGGCCACCAGGGTGCCGTCCCGGTCGAAGAGGACTGCGCGGAGCTTTGGCGTTGGAGAGCTTCCCATAAACCACCCTGTTCCCCGCTGTCCGCGGTCCTAAACAGCCGCCCAAGGAGGCTTTCGTGTTTTCCGGAATCGGCAGAACCCGGTCTGCAACAGCCCAGGCCGTTGGCAGCCGTCAGCTGCCCGCCATCCGTGCCGCGCCGTGGCGGGCCGCGTCCGGGCCAGGGTCCATCGCGCGCTGGAGCTGTACCAGGAGCTTCGCCAGGCGGCGGGACACCTGCATCTGCGACATCCCCAGCCGGCGGCCCAGCTGCACCTGGGTTTCCTCGCAGAAGTACCGCCGGTAAAGCAGTTCCCGGTCCGCGGGGGTCAGGGCCTGCATGGCCCCACGAAGGCAGGCCAGCTCTTCCAGGCGTTCCAGCGGCGCCTCCGGGCAGGGGAGGGTCTCGCCGACCGACGGGGCATCCGAGTGGGGGTTTGCGGCATCCAGCGAGTCGGGATGCATGCTGGTGGCCGCGGACATCGCTTCGCGCACCACAGCGTCATCCGTGCCCAGTTCCCCCGCCAGTTCGGCCGCGGTGGGGTGGCGCCCCAGGGCCTGCGTCAGTCCCGGCTCGGCTTTGAAGATCCGGGTGCGAAGGTCCTGGATGTTCCTGGGCGGACGCACCACCCAAGTCCGGTCCCGGAGGTACCGCTTCAGTTCCCCGGTGATGGTGGGCGCGGCATAGGCCGGAAAACTTTCCCCCTTTCCCCGGTCAAAACCCCGGGCGGCCTTGACCAGGCCCAGATAAGCCACCTGGTTCAGGTCCGCACGCTCACGCCCCCTGGCCTCGAAGCGCGCGGCCAGGGCCTCGGCCAGGTCCAGGTACTCCAGGACCAGGTCATTTTCGAAGGTTTCGCGCAGTTGTCCGCCCCTCGCGTGGGGGCGGCGCTGCTGCTGGCAGGGTGTGTTTCGCGGGCCGGCCGACGTAGTGTGCACAGCGGGCGCGCCAAGATATTCGGGCATGTCGTTGGTTCCCTCGGTCTGGTTCCGAAAGCCTGCGGCAAGACTTAGAAGCAGGAAATCATAAGGCTGCTTATTAAGCAATCCATAAGGATGCTTATGAACCTGGCCTGCCACGGGTAGGCTCAGGACGGGTGGCCGTTCGCGGGGCACCCGCCCCGCAGCCTTTGCCGAGGAGCTTCAGATGCACATTGCCATTACCGGAGCCAGCGGAAATGCCGGAACCGCGCTGCTGCGTAACCTGCACGGCCAGCTGGCGAAGAAACCCGGCAGCCTTCATCTGACGGGGATCAGCCGCCGGCGGCCGGACACCGACCGCATGCCCTACACCGGGGTCGACTGGTACCCGCTGGATGTGGGGCTGGAACGCGACAGGCCCCGGCTGGAAGCGGCACTTCAGGGCATTGACACGGTGGTGCACCTGGCATGGCAGATCCAGCCCAACCGGGACCTGGACCAGCTGTACCGGACCAACGTGACCGGCACGCGCAATGTGCTGGAGGCGGCCAGGAAGGCGGGCGTCAAGCAGGTGGTATGCGCGTCATCGGTGGGCGCCTACAGCCGCGCCCCCAAAGACCAGCGGACTGCGGAGTCATGGCCGGCGCGCGGCATCCCAAGTTCGCACTACAGCCGGCACAAGGCGGAGCAGGAAGCGCTCCTGGACAGCTTCGCCGCTTCCGAACCGGCCATCGCCGTGGCGCGGTTGCGGCCGGGCCTGATCTTCCAGCGGGAGGCCGGGAGCGAGATCGGCCGCTACTTCCTGGGGCCGCTGATTCCACGCCTGCTGCCCACCCGGCTCCGCGTGCCCATCCTGCCGGTTCCGGATGGATTGGTGTTCCAGGCGGTCCACGCGGACGATGTGGCCGAGGCATACTGGCGCGTGATCGACGACCGCGCTTCCGGCGCCTTCAACATTGCGGCAGAGCCGGTCCTCACCCCGCAGGAGCTGGGACGCCTGCTCGGCGCACGGCGGATACTGCCCATCCCCATGGGGCTGCTCCGTAGCATCGTGGACGTGGCATGGCGGCTGCATCTCCAACCCACTGACGCCGGATGGGTGGACATGGCGGCCGCAGCGCCGGTGATGGATACCCGCCGCGCCCGCCGGATCCTCGGCTGGGAGGCGGCAACGTCCTCGGTGGATGCCGTGAGAGAAGTCCTGGCGGGCATGGAGAGGGGGGAGGGCATCCCGCCCTCCCCCGTCCTGGCTCCCCGTGGAGCTAAACGCTAAATTCCGCTGCGCGGATGCCCGGGGCCGGGGTCGGCCGGGCGGTCCGAGGCACGACCGTCCGCTGCATGGTCAATGCGGTCAGCCGCAGGCCCGCCGGGGTCCACCTGATCGGCGTGCCTGGTGCGGCGGGAGACGTCCTCGCGCAATTCCTCGGCCTCATGCGCGCGGCGTTCCGCTTCCTGCCGGAGCCGCTCCGCCTTCACCTGGGCCTGCTCTGCGTCCGCACGGGCGCGCGCTGCCCGGGCGTCCCGCTCCCTCGCATCGAGTTCCACGGCCTGCGCTTCGCGGCGTATTTCGGCCGCCTCCCTGCGGTGCACCTCATCGCGCCGCTGCTGCTCAACCTTCCTGCGCTTGCCCGTCAGGAGCAGCAGCACGACCAGCGCCACCACCACCAGTGCAACCACAATCCAGACCCATACGGATGCGTCCATGCTGTCCACCACTTTCCTCTCGATATGACCGGAACCGGCGGCCGCCGGCTCCGGCTAATGCTTTCGGAAATCGTTACAACCCATCTAGCAAGGGTACTTACCTTTTATTAGTAATCATGCTTATTATTTTATGGCCAGTATTGCTGGTTCTTGATCAACAACCGGCCTTCTTGGAAAGAGAGAGCGAAGATGACAGAGAACCAATGGCCCGAGGACCGCGCTTACACGACACCTCCGGCCGGTACAGGAATTTCGGGAGAGCGGCCCGCTGCCAGCTTCCCCTCCGCTGCAGCCGCCCCGGGAGAGGGCACCTCCCGCAAGGATGCTGCGAAGGAGGAGGCCTCCCAGGTGGCCGGCCAGGCGAAGTCCGCGGCGCAGGATGTGGCATCCACGGCCAAGGAGGAAGCGGCGAACGTCGCCGCCGAGGCCAAGGCCAGCGCCCAGGACCTGCTGGAGCAGGCCCGGACCGGGCTGAGCAGCCAGGCCGGAGCGCAGCAGCAGAAGGCCGCCGAAGGGATCCGGAACATCTCCAGCGAGCTGCACCGCATGGCCGCCGCGCCGGACCAGCCGGGCGTCGCCTCGGACCTGGTCCGCGAAGCCGCGCAGCGTACCTCCTCGCTGGCAACCTGGCTTGAGAACCGGGACCCGGGATCACTCCTGACCGAGGTGCAGTCCTTCGCCCGGAACCGCCCCGGGACCTTCCTCCTGCTCGCCGCCGGAGCCGGCGTCCTGGCAGGACGCCTCACCCGCGGCCTCGCCGCCGGAGCCCCCGAAACCCAGGCCACGGGAAGGGCGGGCCTCGCAGGCCAGTACTCAGGCACGGCTTACGGCGATGCCTACGGCGAGTCCTATGTTCCTGCGGGCGGCAGCGTACCGCCTCCCCCGGTCCAGCTTCCCGGCCCCGCCACCACCACGGCAGGGTTCGACGGCGGTGCACCCGGAAGCAGCTACCCGGACTACGCGCGCCCCGCCAGCCCGCTTGACAGCCCGCAGCTGGTCGAGGAGCCATGGTCCGGCAACCGCATGGCCGATGATCCGCTGGCCGGCCGGGACCTTGCCGACAATCCCATGGCCGGTGATCCGCTGACCCGCGACCGTTCCTCGGACGGCGAGTCTGGCAGGTTGTGATGAGCAGCCAGTATTCGGAGTTTCCTGCCGGGACGGAGCAGGGCAGTGCGGCGCACCAGAAAGCTGAGAGCTCCTCGCTCGGGGACCTGCTCGGTGAAGTGACCCGTGACCTGTCCACCCTGATGCGCCAGGAAGTGGAACTGGCCAAGGCCGAAGCCAAACAGTCCGCGACCCGCGCCGGGAAAGGCGG
>NZ_JBIVQB010000005.1:0-229434 GCF_044754945.1 Pseudarthrobacter sp. NPDC092439 | reverse complement strand
GACCGACGCCGCCCAAAACGTCAAAGCCGAAGGCCAAACCGCCGCCACCGACGTCAAGGACCGCGCCACCAACGCCAAAGACCACATCCAACACAGCTAGAGGGAACCACCGAGGGCCGCTCTTCCGTCCGGAAGGGCGGCCCTCGGTTTCCCCGTCCTAAACCAAGGAGCAACGCCATGAAGAAACTGCTTTTCGCCCTGCTGCCCACCGTCATCAGCCGCATCATGCGCGCCCGGAAGGCGCGCCAGGCCCGCACCGGCCGGCCTGCCCAGCGGAACCGCTACTAGTACGGGCCTACCGTTTACCCTTCTTGCGTGAGCCCTTGCCGCGGCCCTTGTCCGGGTTGGGGGCGTACCGCTGCGCCACCTTGGGTGCCTTCTTCGTTCCGGTTCCGCGCCGGTCCGGTTTGGGTTCCTTCTTCACCTTGACCGGCTGTGCGGACGGCTGGCGGGAACTCTGGGCCGTTCGCCCGCGGACAATCCCGATGAACTCCTCGATGACCTCATCGGTTGCGTCCGCCGGCCATACCAGCGCGATCTCCGTGACGTCGGCTCCGGTGAGCCGCCGCGCCACGGTGTCCTTGACATTGAAGTGGCGCGCCACGGACATGGGCAGGATCACCAGCCCCGCACCGCTGGCGACCACCTGCAGCGCAGGTTCCGGCCCGCCGAGCGCCGCCGCATCCAGGAAGGACTCCTGCTCCAGGTCGGCCAGGGCCACTTCCTCGAACACCGAAATTTCGTGCCCCTTGGGCGCCACCACCACGGGCTGTTCCTCATACAGGGGAATGACGCTGAGGCCCTCGCGCTCTATGGGGAGCCGGACGAACGCCATGTCAGCCAGGCCGTCACGGACCGGGGCGGCCCTGGCGCCGTCGTCGGACATGAACGACTCCAGCGGCACCCCCGGCATGCGCTCCTCCCACCTGCGGATCCACTTGCCGGGTGTAACCCCGGCAACGTAGGCAATCCGGAGGACCCGGGGCGCGTCCTCCGCGGCGGACTGCGGCGGATCGGCGGGGGCGGGGGCGGCTGGGGGCATGGGGTCGGCGGGCACGTCTTCACAGTACCGTCCGCCCGGATACCCTTGAAGCATGACCTCTGCAAACTCCCAGTCCATGAAGCCGGCCACCGTTGCCAAGAAACTTGGCATCTACCTGCCCGCCACGCCCCAGGAGTTCCAGGAATCCACCATCACCCGGGCAGAGTTCGCCGAGCTCCAGTCCAACCCGCCGGAATGGCTCGCGGAACTCCGCCGCAACGGCCCGCACCCCCGCCCGGTGGTGGCGCAGAAGCTGAACATCTCCATCAGCGGCCTGGCCCGCGGCGGCGTTGAGGAAGCGCTGACGACGGCGGAAATCACCGCGCTGCTCCAGGCTCCCCCTCAGTGGCTGGTCACCGAGCGCGCCACGCACGCCGCCGTCCGCGCCGAAGCACAGCGCGTCAAGGAAGAAGCCGCCAAGAAGGAAGCCCGCAAGGCGAGGTAGGCACCCGCGCGAACCAGGGGCTTGTTCACGGATCCGGCTTTGAAGGCAGTGACCCGGGGACAAGCCTCTCGTGTTCGGTGGGATTCAGTCCTGGTGCAGCTGGATGTAGTTGCCGCACCCGTCGTCGAACACCGCCGTGACGCCGAACGGACTCTCCTCGGGCTCCTGCTTGAACGTCACGCCGGCCTGCACGAGCCGCTGATACTCGGCCCGGACGTCCGGCACGCCGAAGACGATCGCCGGTAGGCCGGCGTCGTGCACTGCGTTCATGTAGTCCGCGCCGATGGGGTTGTCGCTGGGTTCCAGCAACAGGCCCGTTGCGTTCTCGCCCGCACCGGGGTCCTTGATGATGAACAGGTTGTGTTCCGGCATGGCCATCAATGTCTCGAAACCGAGCGTTCCCGTGTAGAACTCGTGGGCGGCGGCGGGGTCCGTGACGTGGATGCTGCACATTTTGAGTCTCATGGGTTCGAGGCTACCCGCAAGCCGTCAGCCGCGCGCCAGTTCCTGGCGAAGCTGCAGCACACGCCGCGGATGTCGTCGTGTCAGTTGGTGCCCGAGCGGCCGTGGACCAGTCCGGTGGGAAAGCCGACCAGGACTGGCTCCGGCGCGCCACAACATCCTGCGTCCGCTTCCCCGCCGCGGGGGTCCCCGGCGGGAACGTCGCAGCTGGTGCCGGCATCCGTGGAGCAGACGCCGGTTTCCGGAAGCTCCAGCTGGACGGTGTCCGCTGCTTCCCGGTCTCCAGCCAGGGCCGCCGCTACGGAGCGGACCTGTTCGTAGCCGGTAGCCAGCAGGAAGGTGGGGGCGCGGCCGTAGGACTTCATGCCCACGATGTAAAAGTCCTTGTCCGGGTGGGCCAGGAGCTTCGCGCCATGCGGCGGGACTGTTCCGCAGGAGTGGAATTCGGGGTCGATCAGCGGTCCGAGCTGCACCGGCGCTTCCACGGCGGGATCCAGATCAAGGCGCAGTTCGCGGAGCATGCCGAGGTCGGGGCGGAAGCCGGTGCAGGGAATGACGACGTCGGCCTCCAGGGTGCGGCCGTCCACCGCACCGGCGGTGACGCCCGATCCAGAGGAGGTGAGTGACGCGATTCCGAACCCGGTCTGCAGCTCGATCCGGCCCGCCTCGACGAGGCGACGCAGCCGGGAGCCCAGCTGGCCCCGGGCGGGCAGCCCGTCAGCGTCACCGCCGCCGTATACCTTGTCAGCGGATACGCCGCGGATGGCCCAGAGGAGGCGCGTGCCGGGCTCTTCCTTCGCCAGGTCCGCGAGGTTGGTCAGCATGTTCGCCGCCGAGTGGCCGGCGCCAACCACCAGCACCGTGCGCCCCGCGAACCTGGAACGGTCACGGCCCAGGACATCCGGGAGCGGCGACGAGATCAGGTCCGCCGCGGCCTCTTCCCCGATCGCTGGCAGGCCGGACGTGCCCAGCGGATTTCGGGTGGACCAGGTGCCGGAGGCATCAACGACTGCTGAGACCGCGTGGTCCTGCGTTGAGCCGTCTGCGAGTTGAACCCGGACCACGAACGGGGCAGCATCCCGGTTCTTCACGTGGGTCTTGTCCAGGCCCTGCCGTGTCACGGCGGTGACCCGGGCCCCGGTGTGCAGCCGGGATGCAAGCTGCGGCAGGTTGGCCAGGGGGTCAAGGTAGTTGTCCAGGAGCTCGCCGCCGTAGGGAAGCGCCGACAGCCGCGGCGCTTCCCAGCCGGAGGCCTCCAGGAGCCGCACCGCTGCGGCGTCGAGGTTGAAACGCCACGGAGAGAACAGTCTGATGTGCCGCCACTGGGCAATGGCCGCGCCCGCCGTCGTGCCCTGTTCGAAGACGACCGGCTCCAGGCCGCGCTCCAGCAGGTGTGCCGCGGCGGCCAGGCCTATCGGACCGGCACCGATCACGGCGACTGGAAGGTTGTTCTGTCCGTTCATGGCGGTTCCTTAGTTGTGGGTGGGTTCCTCGACGAGTGCGGTGGCGATGCTGTCCGCGTCCTCCAGTGCGGCCAGGTAGCGCTCCGCGTCCAGCGCGGCGGCGCAGCCGGTTCCGGCCGCGGTGATGGCCTGCCGGTAGCGGTGGTCCACCGCGTCACCGCAGGCGAAAACGCCGGAGAGGTTGGTGACCGTGGTGGGCGAATCCACCTTGATGTAGCCTTCGGCGTCCAGGTCCACCTGGCCGGCGAGCAGTTCGGTGCGGGGCACGTGCCCGATTGCCACGAACAGGCCGGTGGCCGCGTGCTCGCGGGTTTCGCCGGTGCGGGTGTCCGTCAAAGTGACGCCGGTGACCTTGTCCTCACCGTGGATGGCGGTGACGGCTGAGTTCCAGGCGAAGCTGATCTTCGGGTTGTCCTTGGCGCGCTGGGCCATGATGCGCGAGGCACGCAGTTCGTTCTTGCGCACGACGACGGTCACGGACTTCGCGAAGCGCGTCAGGAAGGTGGCTTCCTCCATGGCGGAATCGCCGCCGCCCACCACGACGATGTCCTGCTCGCGGAAGAAGAAGCCGTCGCATGTGGCACACCACGACACACCGTGGCCGCTGAGTTTCTTCTCCTCCGGGAGCCCGAGTTCCTTGTAGGCGGAGCCGGTGGCCAGGATGAGCGCGGGGGCCTCGTAAGTCTCCCCGGCGCCGGTGACCACGCGCTTGAGGTGGCCGGTCAGCTCAACGGACGTGGCGTCGTCGAACACTACCCTCGCGCCGAACTTCTCGGCCTGCTCCTGGAGCCCGTCCATGAGTTCGGGACCTTGGATGCCACCCGGGAAGCCAGGGAAGTTCTCCACCTCGGTGGTGTTCATCAGCGCGCCGCCGGCGGTTACGGATCCGGCCAGGACAAGGGGCCGCAGCCCCGCCCGCGCCGCGTAAATTGCCGCCGTGTAGCCTGCCGGGCCGGAACCGATGATGATCAGCTGTTCGTTGCTCATGGTGTCTCCTCGGGAAGGCTTACTGGGCGTCCGCGTGCTGCGCCGGCACCAGCTCGGTGATCAGCTGCTCGATGCGGGACTTGATCTGGTCCCGGATGGGGCGGACCGACTCCACGCCCTTGCCGGCCGGATCCTCCAGCACCCAGTCCTCGTAGCGCTTGCCCGGGAAGTACGGGCACTCGTCGCCGCAACCCATGGTGATCACCACGTCGGACTCCTTGACGGCCTCCGTGGTGAGGACCTTGGGAACCTCGGCGGACATGTCGATGCCCAACTCCGCCATGGCTTCCACGGCTGCCGGGTTGATCTTGTCCGCAGGCTTGGATCCGGCCGAGCGGACCTCGATGGCACCCTTGCCCAGGGTGGTCAGGAAGGCGGCGGCCATCTGGGAGCGTCCTGCGTTGTGTACGCAGACGAAAAGGACGGACGGCTTTCTGGCTGTTTCAGTAGTCAATGGACTTCTCCTTGATTTGTAGTGCTCTATATGGGCTACACCCGGCCGCTGCCGTCCCCGCAGGATATTGATGAGGATCGATACAGCGAGTATCGCCGGATACATCGATGAATGTCAATATGTTCTTAGGCGGCCTTCAGGCGGGGCGCCAGCCCGGCGATCCGGGATTCCAGGTCCCGGTAGGTTTCCGCGAAAGCCTGGCTGTTGTTGCGTCGAAGCGGATCCGGGACGGACCAGTGGACCGCGCGAAGGGACGGCAGCTCCTCGTGGGCGTTGTCGCAGACAGTGACAACAAAGTCGTCGGCACCTGCCACCTGGTCAAGGTGCTGCGGCGCGGCGGCCGGCAGCCGCAGCCCGTGGTGCCATGCGATGTCTATGGCGCCGGCCGCGACAGCCTCCGCCGGATGCGTGCCAGCCGACACCGCCGGAATCCCGCTCATCCGGCCCCACAGGGCCGCGGCCAACTGAGAGCGGGCCGCGTTGGCCGTGCACACGAACAGGACCCTCCGCACCGCGTGCGTCACTCCGGGGGCCAGCCCTTCCAGCGCGCCGGAAGCGAGCCGGATGTACGTGCGGCGCCGGTCCCCCTCCGACCGGCCGCGGGTAACCATGCCTGCCTGTTCCAGCGTGCGCAGGTGGTGGGACAGCAGGTTGGATGTCATTCCGAGTTCGGCCTGCAGTTCAGAAGGCGAGAGGTCGCCAAGGGTCAGCAGGTCCACGATGCGGAGGCGCGCGGGATCGGCGAGGGCAGCGTGTTTCGCCACGCGTTCCTCCAGGGCCGAATTTTCCTCAAGTTCCATTGCCTCAAGTTTGACTGAGGTAACTCGAGGGGTCAAGCTGTATTGCATGACTTCTTCCCAACCGCCGCTCTGGCGCCGCGCCGCCGCTGAACTGCTCGGAACCGGACTGCTCGTGGCCATCGTGGTGGGCTCGGGCATCATGGCCGAACAGCTCTCACCCAACGATGTGGGCCTGCAGCTGCTGCAAAACAGCATGGCCACCGTTTTCGGGCTTACCATCCTCATCCTCATGCTCGGGCCCGTCAGCGGGGCGCACTTCAACCCGGTGGTCTCTTTGGCGGACTGGCTCCTGGGGCACCGCAACGGCGCAGGGCTGACCCTGTCCGAAGCGGGTCTCTACAGCGCCGCCCAGGTGGCCGGCGGCGTCGGCGGCAGCGTGCTCGCGAACGCAATGTTCGACGTCGGAACCTCCTTCTCCGGCAAGGACCGCCTCACCGGAGCGCACGCGCTGAGCGAAGTAGTGGCCACTGCGGGACTCATCCTGTTGATCTTCGCGCTCGCGCGCACGTCGCGGGGCATGCTGGCGGCACCGGCGGTGGGCGCCTACATTGGCGCCGCCTACTGGTTCACGTCCTCCACCTCTTTCGCGAACCCCGCCGTGACCGTGGGCCGGATCTTCAGCGACACGTTTGCCGGTATCGCACCCGGTTCGGTCCCGGGCTACATCGTTGCGCAGGCAGCCGGCGGAGCGGTAGGACTGGGCCTGGTCCTGCTGCTGTTCCCCACGGCCGGCAAAGCGGCCGACGACGTCGTGGTGCCCCACCAGGCGGATAACTAACCCGCCGCATATATTGATGGGCGTCGATTTGGGGGATAATGGGGCCATGACCGCCCCAACAGTCCAGGATCCCAGGACCACCTGCTGTCCGCCGGAGGCAGGACATGCCTTGTCTGCCCCGGCCGCCGCGGACGCAGCACGCGTCTTCAAGGCCCTCGCCGACCCGAACCGGCTGCGGCTGCTCTCCCTTGTTAAATCCTCCGAGACCGGGGAACGCTGCGTCTGCGATCTTACGGAGCCGCTCGGCCTGGGCCAGCCAACCGTGTCCCACCACCTGAAAACCCTGGTGGACGCCGGGCTGCTGCACCGCGAAAAAAGGGGGACGTGGGCCTACTACTCGTTGGCGCCGGGAGCACTCGAAGGCGCCGCAGGACTTCTGGCCGGACTCTGACCGGACTGTGGTGGTTCGTCCCCATTGACCCGGGGCCCAGCACGGGATGCAATGGAATTACCAGCCCAGCCAGCATTTGACCGGGCGTGGGCAATGGAGGTGTCCTGAATGTCCGCCGCTCAGCTCGTGTTCCAGGGTGCATGGGTCTTCGTCCTGTGCGGCACGGTCCTGCTGGCCAGTGTGGCCGGTACTGCCCTGGTGGTGCGGCGGCATGCCGGTGACGGAACAATGGCAGAACGCCCGGACCAGCTCTTCTGGGACGTTTTCCTGGGCGCAGCGGTTGCGATTCCCGCGCTGCTCATCCCCACGCTCATGGCGCCGCCGGCAGGACTCCTGCTGGGCCTCGCAGCCACAGCGGCAGGGATAGCAGCCTACCGCGGCGCCCCTCGACTCGCGCAATGGCGTGAACAACGGCGGAACGCCAGACTGCGGCTTCCCCTCCACCGGGCGGCGCAGGTGCAGCACCAGGAACTGCTGGCACGGTGGCGGCGTTACGAGCTGGACCCGGCCTGTGCCATCGACTACCCGGGGATCACGGACGTGCGCCTGCCGGAAACATCAGCGCTGATCAGGGCGATGCGGGACGCTGACCTGCTGGCGGGCAGCGCACATCCCGGTTATCCTGCGGCGGTGGCGGCCCTCGCTGAATCGCTGGCAGCAGCCGAGCGGGCCGCCGGAGCCGCTTCCGGCCATGCTCGCGACCCGGAGCGCGGATAACCACGCACGATCCTTGGCCCGCAGAAATCCGGGAAAGGGCAGGACAAAGGACCCTGTTGCCGCCTTCCCGGCGTAGGTAGTCTCGGGCCATGAACAACCCAGCAGACCATCCGGACACGGAAAACCTCAGCCTCCATGACTGCTGGGCCTTCCTGCAAAGTTCCTCGATCGGCAGGCTCGCGGTCATCAGCGGCGGGAAACCGGAAATCTTTCCCGTGAACTTCCTGCCGGACCATTCCACCATCCTCTTTCGCACCGCACCCGGAACCAAGCTCGATGCAGTCGCGGCCGGTTCGCCGGTTGTCATGGAGGCGGACGGTCTGAACGACTACGGCACTATCGCGTGGAGCGTCATTGTCAAGGGGACGCCCGAACAGGTGGATCCGTCGGAGGTGCCCTTCGGCCTGGCACAGTGGGAACCCGGTAAGAAGGCAAGGCTGGTCCGGATCACACCAACCGAGGTGACGGGCCGGCGATTTGTGATCAATCCGAACATGGGATGGTGGCAGCCCGAGAGCGCACGTCCGATCGCATAACCCGTCCCAAAAACCAAAACACCCCCGGTCCGTAGACCGGGGGTGTTTGGGATGATGTCCTGGAACATCGTTGCGTGCGCGAGGGGGGATTTGAACCCCCACGCCCTTTCGGACACTGGCACCTGAAGCCAGCGCGTCTGCCGTTCCGCCACTCGCGCGCAACTTCTTTCACTGTTCGCGTCCGGTTCCCCGATCCGCGCCCTGCAAAAGCAGCGAGATCAAGCATAACGGACACTTGCCGCAAAACACCAATCGGGCTCCAGCACGGCCCGCCAAGTCAGCTCGGCGGCCGGGAACACCAAACTTTTGGCGGCGCCCGGCCGTTTGGAATTAAGGTCATTCACAGGCCCGCCCAGTACTATCGGATATAGGAGTGCCCGCCAATGGCAGGCTTCCGGCAGAGTCACGGGCTACACCACGTGTGCAGTTCCACCGCCAATAATGCCCCGCGGCCGGGGGGAAAGGAGAAGACCATGGGTTTGCTGGACAAAGTTGAACGCGGCATTGAAAAGGCTGTCCGGGGCGTCTTCTCCACCGGCTCCAAAGCCCAGGTTGAACCGGTGGAAATCGCCAGCAGGCTCCGCCGGGAAGTGGATCACAAGGCACTGACGGTTGCCGCGGGCCGGACCTTGGCCCCCAACGTCTTTGACGTGCAGCTCAGCGGGGAGGACTTCGCCCGGGCACAGGAATGGGGCACGCCCCTCGCCGAGGAACTCTGCGACGTTGTCATCAACCACGTCCGCAGCCAGGGCTACACGCTGCAGGGGCCGGTCCGCATTTCCTTCCGCCGGCAGGAAGAACTCCGCGGCGGGGACTTTGAAATCGTCTCCCGCACCGAGCGCAGCGAGAATTCCCCGGGTTCGCCCGGCTCCGCGCGGCCCATGATGCCGGCGGCCCCCAGCCGCCCGCCGGTCCGCCTCCAGCCCGTGCTGGACATCGATGGCCAGCGCTATTCGCTGAACGCGCCGTCGATAGTCCTTGGCCGGTCCTCCGAGGCTGACATCCTGATCGAGGACACCGGTGTGTCCCGCCGCCATCTGGAGATCCGCACCGGGAACGGCGTGACCCACGCGGTTGACATGGGTTCCACCAACGGAAGCTATGTCAATGGCCAGCGGGTCTCCGGAAGCACCGAGCTCACGGACGGCTCCACCATCACGATGGGACGGACAAAAATCATCTTCCGCCTGCTTCCCGCCAGCTCCGGGGGCCGCGCATGAGCGACCTCACCATCACGGCACTGCGGTTCGGTTTCCTTCTGCTGCTCTGGGTGCTTGTTTTCAGCATCGTCTCGGCCATGCGCAGGGACCTGATGGTGGGCCGCAAGGCAGCATCCGGGACGCCAACTGCGCGCGAGGTCCGTAAGCATCCGGAGCTCGCCGAAGCGCCTCCGCAGCCAGTAAAGCAGCAGGCCCACCAGCTTGTGGTGGTTGAAGGTCCGCTCAAGGGCACCACCCTTCCCCTCGCAGCCAGCCCGATCCTCTTAGGACGCGCCCAGGAGGCCACGCTGGTCCTGGAGGACGACTACGCCTCCGGCCGCCATGCCAAGCTGTTCCCCCAGGGCAGCCGCTGGTTCATCGAGGACCTGGGCTCCACCAACGGGACCTACCTTGCAGACCAGCAGCTCACCCGTGCCCTCCCTGTGGAGCCCGGCGTTCCCGTGAGGATCGGCAAGACGGTCATTGAATTGAGGCCATAGCCGTGGCTGTCCCCGAGACCCCTGCCACCGGGCAAGCGCCCGCAGGGCGGCCTCTCATCATGCGTTTCGCCGCCCGCTCGGACGTCGGCCGGATCCGGTCCAAGAATGATGATTCTGCCTACGCTGGCCGCCACCTTGCCGTGGTGGCGGACGGAATGGGCGGCCACGCAGGCGGCGACGTCGCGTCTGCCGCGACTGTCCTGGACATGATCCACATTGACCGCGGAGACTACGCAGGCGAGGCCTCCACCACCCTGGCTGACGAGATCCAGACAGCCAACTCGCTGCTTTCCGAACTGGTCCACGTCAATCCCAAGCTTGCCGGCATGGGCACCACGGTCACCGCCCTGCTCCTCGCAGAAGGGAAACTGCACTTCGCCCACATCGGTGACTCCCGCGCCTACCGCCTCCGCAACGGCAAGTTCGAACAGATCAGCGTCGACCACACGTTCGTCCAGCGCCTCATCGACGAAGGCCGGCTCCGCCCCGAAGAAGCCGAATCCCATCCGCACAAGAACGTCCTTATGCGCGTCCTGGGCGATGTGGATGCCAGCCCCGAACTGGACCTGGACACCCTCGACGTGGAGCCCGGTGAACGTTGGCTGCTCTGCTCCGACGGACTCAATTACGTTGCCGGACACGCGGTGGAGCGAACGGTCCGCGAAACCAAGGACCTCCGCGAATGCGTAGAAACACTGGTGGACCTCACCCTCGAGGCTGGCTCACCGGACAACGTCACCGTGGTGATGGTGGAGATCGTGGAGGAAACGCACGACGACGTCCGCACGGCCGCGGTCGACGTCGTTCCTTCGCAAACGGCCAGCGCCGCCGCGGCGGCCGCGGTTGCCAAGGCAGCCCGCGGTGACGGCAAAACCGCCGCAGAAGCCCGGGACGGCCGCGCAAAGGACGGCGCTCCGGACGCCGCAGCCGACAAAGCCGGCAAAGGCAGCAGCCCGACCGCCACCTCCGGTGATGTAGGGGCCACGGACCCGAACCTGGGCGAACACCTCTCAGCCGAAGTGCTGCGCGAGGAACTGGCCTCCCGGCCGCATGAACTGGTGGGGGCAGCGGCGGCCGCCGCCGAATCCGGGTCGATTCCCAGCATCGCCGGACGTACCGTGGCACGCCGTGCGGCCACGGTCCTCACCCACAAGGCCGAGCCCAACGGGGAAGCTGATGAAATCCTTGAGCCCGCCAAGCCCCGTCGCTGGGTCACGTGGTCCGTGGCGGCGGCGCTCCTGGTCGCGCTCACTGCCGGCCTGTGGCTGGGCTATGCGTGGACCCAGACCCGCTACTACATCGGTGAGTTCGATTCGCGCGTGGCCATCTTCAACGGTGTCTCCCAGCGGCTCGGGCCTATTCCGCTGTCCACACTGGAGGCCGTTACGGATATCCGCGTGGACTCCCTGCCTCCGTTCTCCCAGCAGCGGGTCCGGCAGACGGTACCTGCCAGCGACCTGTATGACGCGCAACGGATCGTGAAGAACCTCGAACTAACCGGCACCACGTCACCGGAGGAAGGCTGCCCCACTGCGGCGGCTTCCCCCAGCCCCACGGCCGCTCCCACGGCCACTGCAACCAGACCGGCACCCTCTGCCACCGCCAAGCCATCCGCCGGGGCCACCACGCCCGCGCCCTCCCCCAGCCCTGCCGTGACCTGCGAGGTGGGCCAGTGAGCCAGCTCAGTACCGCCATCAAGCCGCGCCGCAACGTCGAGCTTGCCCTGCTCCTCCTCGCCCTGGCCGTCGGCATCGGTGCCAACATGCTGGTGGGCGTGGACCAGGAGAAGGCCTTCGACTCGGACTTCTGGTTCCAGTCGAGCCTCCTGGCCGTGGCAGCCTTCATCTTCCATGTGGCCCTGCGCCTGCGTGCAAAATATGCCGATCCGGTAATGCTTCCGCTCGTGGTGGCCCTTAACGGCCTGGGGCTCGCCATGATCCACCGGCTCGATGAGCCAGGCGGCGACACCGGCAACAACCAGCTGCGCTGGACCCTGATCGCCATGGCCGTGTCCATCGCCGTGATCTGGTTCCTCAAGGACCACCGCATCCTGCGGCGCTTCACCTTCATCTCGCTGGCAGCCAGCGCCCTGCTGCTGATCCTTCCCCTGATCCCGGGCATCAGCGCCGGCGAAATCCTGGGCGCCAGGGTCTGGATCCGCCTTGGTCCCATGACCTTCCAGCCGGGCGAAGTCGCCAAGATCACCCTTGCTATATTCTTCGCTGGGTATCTTTCATCCAACCGGGACCTAATCCTCCTGGCGGGCCGCAAGATCGGACCGCTCCAGTTCCCGCGCTTCAAGGACATGGGCCCCATGATCACCGCCTGGCTGGTCAGCATCGGCGTACTGATCTTCCAGCGGGACCTCGGTTCCTCCGTCCTGTTCTTCGGCCTGTTCATTGTGATGATCTATGTGGCCACCAGCCGGATCAGCTGGGTGGTCATCGGCGTCGCCCTCATCCTGGGCGGCGGTTTCGTGGCATCGCGGGTGTTCTCCCACGTTGGACTCCGGATTGACGGCTGGCTGAATGCCTTTACCGAGGAGGTCTACGGCCGGTCACCCGGCGGCAGCCACCAAATCGTGCAAGGGCTCTTTGGCATGGCCAACGGCGGTCTCGTAGGTACCGGCCTGGGCCAGGGCCGCCCCAACCTGGTGCCGTTCGCCAACAGCGACATGATCATTGCTTCATTAGGCGAGGAACTCGGCCTCATTGGCCTCTTTGCCGTGGTCCTGATGTACCTTCTGCTGTTCACCCGGGGCTTCCGGGCGGCGCTGGGCACACGCGATGCCTTCGGCAAACTCCTGGCCTGCGGCCTGTCCTTCGCTGTTGCCTTGCAGTGCTTCGTGGTGATCGGCGGCGTGACGCGCCTGATCCCGCTCACCGGCCTGACCACGCCGTTCCTGGCTGCCGGGGGTTCCTCGCTGCTGGCCAACTGGATCATCGTGGGCCTGCTGCTGATGATTTCCAATACTGCCCGGGGGCCCGTGGACACCACCCCGCTGCCGCCGGCAAAAGGCGGCGAACCCCTGGGCATCGATACCCCCACCGAGACGGTGAAGAGCGCATGAACCAGGCCATCCGGAATTCGTGGGTCGCAGCTGTGGCCATGTTTGCGCTGCTCTTCGGAGCCATCAGCTACGTCCAGGTCGTGGGCGCAGATGAACTCCAGGCCAACCCGTGGAACCAGCGCGCCATCCTCCAGAACTACTGCAATGACCGGGGTGCCATCGTCGTGGATGGAACCCCGATTGCAGAGTCCGTGGAAGGCTCGGAGTCCTGCAAGTTCCAGCGGACTTATCCCCAGCCGGAGCTCTATGCCGGCATCACAGGGTACTTCTCGCAGAACTTCGGCGCCACCGGGCTGGAGCGCACCATGGGTGAACAGCTCGCCGGAAGTTCGGACCAGCTGTTCCTGGACCGGGTGGGGCAGCTCTTCCTGGGAAACCAGCCCAAGGGCGCCTCGGTGGAACTGACCATCGACTCCGAGCTCCAGAAGCTGGCCTACAGCCTTATTCCGGACGGTCAGCGGGGATCCATCGTGGTCACCGATCCCAAGACCGGTAACATCCTGGCCCTGGTCTCCAAACCCTCCTACGACCCCAACCTGGTGGCTACCCAGGATCCGGGAGCAGAAGCCGCCAACATGGCGGAACTCGTCAAGGTCCCTGGAATCAACCTGAACCAGAACGTCAGCGGCCCCACGGGCGCCCTGCTGGCTCCTGGCTCGGTCTTCAAGCTCGTGGACACGGCGGCCGCCCTGGAGTCCGGCAAGTACGACGCGGACAGCGAACTGCCCAACCCGGCGGAAATGTCGTTCCCGGGCATCGACTACAAGCTCCCCAACTACGCCGGCGGAAACTGCTACACCCGGGACAAGGCCAGTTTCGCGTTCGCGCTGCAGCAGTCCTGCAATACCCCCTTCGCGAGCATCGCCCTGGACCTGGGCCGCGACGCCATCGCGGAACAGGCCGCCAAGTTCGGCTTCGGCCAGGACCTGGGCGGCCAGCTGAAGCTAGGCTACGCCCGCGGCAACGGGTTCCCGGACGGGCTGGACGAGCCCGGCCTGACCCAGTCCGCCATCGGCCAGAAGGACGTCCGGGCCACTCCGCTGCAGGTTGCGCTCATGACCGCGGCAATCGCCAACGACGGAGTGCAGATGCAGCCCAACCTCGTCAAGGCACTGCGTGCTCCGGACCTTCGCATCATCGAAGAACCGCAGCCGCAGCAGCTGCGCACGTCCACCACTCCGGAGATCGCCGGCCAGATCACCGAGTGGATGGCCAGTGCCGTATCGGAAGGCATTGCCAGGGGCGCAGCGGTACCGGGAGTCCAGGTGGCGGGCAAGACCGGCACCGCCGAACTCGGCAACGGAACCAACAATTCCTGGTTCACCGGGTTCGCACCCGCCAATGACCCGCAGGTGGTGGTCACTATCGTCATGGAAGGCGTGGATATCACCACCGGCGCACAGCTAACCAGTCCCAACGCGAAGAGAATTTTTGAGGCGGTGTTGAATAAGTGAGGCCTACAACCGGAATCACCCTCGGCGGAAGGTTCCAGCTGACCACGCGGATCGCGATCGGCGGCATGGGTGAAGTCTGGAAAGCCAAAGACCTCGTCTTGGGCCGCATCGTTGCGATCAAGGTGCTCAAAGAGGAATACACGGGTGACCCCGGCTTCCTGCAGCGCTTCCGTGCGGAGGCCCGGCACACGGCCCTTCTGAACCACGTGGGCATCGCCAACGTCTTCGACTATGGCGAAGAAGAAGGCTCCGCTTACCTGGTCATGGAACTGGTCCCGGGACAGCCGCTGAGCAGCATCATCGAGCACGAGCAGGTGCTCTCGCCGGACCGCACACTGTCCATGATTGCGCAGACGGCCCGGGCGCTCTCAGTGGCCCATGAGCAGGGCCTGGTGCACCGAGACATCAAGCCCGGCAACCTGCTGATTACCCCCGACGGCCGCGTCAAGGTCACAGACTTCGGCATCGCCCGGCTCGCGGACCAGGTGCCGCTGACCCAGACCGGCCAGGTGATGGGGACCGCCCAGTACCTGGCGCCTGAGCAGGCCACGGGGCAGACCGCCACCGGCTCTTCGGATATCTATTCGCTGGGCGTCATCGGCTACGAATGCCTCACCGGGCACCGGCCGTTCTCCGGCGAGTCCCAGATCGCCATCGCCCTGGCCCAGGTCAACGATGCTCCGCCGCCTCTGCCGGACACGCTGCCCGCACCGGTGCGCGCGCTGTTGATGTCAATGCTCGCCAAGGATCCCAAGAACCGGCCGGCGAACGCCATCAAGCTGGCGGAGGCAGCCGAGGCTATCCGCAACGGTGACATCGGGGCGGCGCGGGCAGCCGTCCCCGGCATGCTGCTGTTCGACGCCGAAACCGGTCCCATCACCGCGCCCGTGGACACCGCAACTGCGCCCACCGGCGTCATTGGTGCGCACCGCGACTCTTCCCCTACGCCGACGTCGGCCCTTCCCGTCCTGGGCGCCGGTGCCGCCGGCGCCGCGGCAGGGACAGCCGCAGCTGCGGATGGCCAGGGACCCCAGGGCGCGCTGGCGCGCGCGAATGCCCTCGCCGCAGAGCGCCACTGGGACCAGGAAGACGACACCTACGACGACGAACCCGCCGATGAGCCCGGGCGCAAGGGCCGCAGCCCGTGGACGTGGCCGCTGATTGCGCTGATCATCCTGCTGCTGTTCGCCCTGGTTGGGTTCTTCCTCAACCAGGCGGGCGTCCTGTTCCCGGCGAACAGCCCCACTGGCGCTGTCACCAGCAGCGCGGCGAGCAAGAGTTCCACGCCGACGCCGACGTCGGAGTCCCCGACTCCCACGCCCACCGAGGATACGCCTACGCCCACCGAAGAGCCCGAAGAGATGGTCAACGTGATCCCCGCAGCCTACCTGGGCAAGGATTACCGGCAGGTCCAGGCTGAGCTGGCCGCCATGGGGCTGCTGGTGACCGTGATCCCTCAGGAGACCTCCGCCGCTGCCCCGGGTGAGGTCCTGGAACTCAACCCCACCGGGGAAATGCCCAAGGGAACACCGATTACCATCGTCTACGCCGTGGCCCCGCCCGAGACCACCGCGCCCGCGCCGACGCCAGAGCCAACCACCTCCTCCGTGGCTGCGCCCTCCGCCGGCTCCGTCCTGCCCGTGTGCGGCACCGGTGAAGAGCCCGGCACGCCGCCTACCTGCGCCGCCCCGTAACCGACGGAACCGCCGTGAACGAAGCACCTCGGAACCAAAGCCCGCGCACGCCGCTCCACCGGGAGGACAGCCTTCCGG
The DNA here is from genome assembly GCF_044754945.1 of Pseudarthrobacter sp. NPDC092439. NCBI lineage: Bacteria > Bacillati > Actinomycetota > Actinomycetes > Micrococcales > Micrococcaceae > Pseudarthrobacter > Pseudarthrobacter sp. NPDC092439. Next base: position 213,364 of record NZ_JBIVQB010000005.1, on the reverse strand, counting down.
TGGACAACCAGCGTGTCCTCAGTGGGCGCTATGAACTGGGCGCGCTGATTGGCCGCGGCGGCATGGCGGACGTCTACAGGGGAACTGACACCCGCCTGGGACGGACAGTGGCCATCAAGCTGCTCCGTCCGGACCTGGCGCGCGATCCCCAGTTCCAGGCGCGCTTCAAGCGCGAAGCCCAGTCCGTGGCGGCGCTGAACCATTCGTCCATCGTGGCCATCTACGACACCGGCGAACATACGGTCCACGACGGCTCGGAGGACAATGTCCGGGTTCCCTATATCGTCATGGAATTCGTAGACGGAAAGACCATCCGTGACCTGATCCGCGCCAAGGACGTCACCATCGCCCAGGCCATCGACTACTGCCTGGGCGTCCTCTCCGCGCTGGAGTACAGCCACAAAACCGGCATCGTGCACCGCGACATCAAACCCGCCAATGTGATGCACTGCCCGCGCGACAACTCCGTGAAGGTCATGGACTTCGGTATTGCCAGGGCCATGGCAGACTCATCCGCAACGATGACCCAGACCCAGGCCGTGGTGGGAACCGCGCAGTACCTTTCGCCCGAACAGGCCCGGGGTGAAACGGTCGATGCGCGCAGCGACCTCTACTCCGCGGCGTGCCTCCTCTATGAAATGCTTACGTACCGGCCTCCCTTCGTGGGCGACAGCCCCGTCTCCGTGGCCTACCAGCACGTCCGCGAAATCCCCGAGCCGCCCAGCAGCCTGAACCCGCAGGTCACCCCCGCCCTGGACACGGTGCTCGCGAAGGCTCTCCAGAAGAACCGGGCGGACAGGTTCCAGGATGCCGCCGCGTTCCGCCGTGCCCTCCGCGCGGCCCGCGCCGGGATCCCGGTCCCGCCGGTGCCCGCGTCCGAGGCCCAGACCGACCCCAACGACCATGTGCCCACTCCGGATGCCCCGCCCACCGAGGCATTCGCAATGGCCGGCCCGGGTTTCCTTGAGGGACCTCCCACCGGCCGCCTCGCTGCCTCCCGGGAATACGCGGACGACGGCGGAACTTCAGTTTCCGGGCCTCCGGCGGTGAGGCACGAAGCGGCGGATGCCATGCCCTTGGGGCTCCCGCCGGAACGTTCGCGGACAGCCCGGCAGGATTCGCGCCGTCGTACCTGGATCGCCACCTTGGTCGTATTCACCCTGCTAGTTCTGGCCGGAGGCGGCCTCTGGGTCTACAACATCGTCAACCGTCCGGAGCCCGCGGCTGCCATGGTGAAGATTCCCGCGGTGGCCGCCATGACGGAGTCGGAGGCGCTGCAGGAGCTGTACAACGCCGGACTGCGGCCCAAAATCGCCAGGTCCCAAAACGACACCGTGAAAAAGGGTGTTGCGGTCGGCACCGACCCGGCCTCGGGAACGTCCCTGGAGCCGGGCTCGGAAGTGGTCCTTAACATCTCCGAGGGCCCCAGCGCCGTCAAGGTTCCGGCCAACCTGCCCGGCATGACCGAGGCCGCCGCGCGTGACCTGCTGCGTGAAGTTGGCCTGTCCGGAGCCCCGTCAACCACCACCGCCAACAGCGCCACCGTGCCTGCCGGCGTGGTGATCACCACCAGTCCCGCGCCGGGCCAGAGCGTCGGCGTTGGAACGGCTGTAGAGCTGGTGGTATCCACCGGCAAGGTGGCACTGCCGGAGCTCCGCGGCCGCACCCGGGCCGAGGCGGAAGCTGCCTTGAAGGAGCTGGGCCTGGTGGCCACAGTGATCCAGGCCGCGAACGCTCAAGTGCAACCGGGACGTGTCACGGACCAGAGTGAGCCGGTGAACACGCTGGTTCAGCAGGGCAGCACCGTAACCATCGTGGTGGCCAAGGCGCCGCCGCCTTCCCCCGCGCCCACCCCCAGCCCGACAGTCACCAAGAAGGGCTAGGAGAGATATTCCCTATGCGGAATATCCGGCGTACGCAACGCTAGTGCTGAATGAGCGGGCTCAGTTTGGCGGCTTTGGCTGCAGCCCCCTTCATGCCCAACGATTCAAGCCAGTTGCCCAGCATCTGGTAACCGCCCTCAGTGAGTACCGACTCAGGGTGGAACTGGACGCCGCACAGCGGCGCCGTCTTGTGCTGCAGCCCCATAACCACCCCTGATGCAGTCTGCGCGGTGACCTCCAGCACGTCCGGGATGGTGTCCCGGACCGCTGCCAGCGAGTGGTAGCGGGTAGCAGTGACGGGGGAGGGGAGACCGGCGAAAACGCTGGTTCCGATGTGTTCCACCAGGGACGTCTTGCCGTGCATGAGCTCCGGGGCATGGGTGACCTTGCCGCCGAAGGCCTCCGCCAGGGCCTGGTGCCCCAAGCACACGCCGAACATCGGGACACTGTTCTCGCCGCACCACCTGATCAGGTCGATGCAGACGCCAGCCTCTGCGGGGTTGCCCGGGCCGGGAGACACGAGCACGCCGTCACGCGTGCCGGCCAGTTCGATGGCCTCGGCCAAGGTGACGTCATCGTTGCGGACAACGGTGGTCTCGGCGCCGAGTTCCTGGAGGTAGCCCACCAGGGTGTAGACAAAGCTGTCGTAGTTATCCACTACGAGGATCTTGGTTGTGGTCATGGCTGGCTTGAGGAACCAATCGTTGAGTCGGTCAGGGACGTGTATTCGGACATCCAGGGGAACAGGAACTGGACCATCAGTACCACGGCGGCCGCCACCAGCACCACGGAGGTCACGATGCGGACCCACAGCGGACCGGGGAGGTGGCGGAAAATCCACGCGTACATGCTCATCCCTTCCCTGTTGCTGCAGCCACCTGGGCGGCGATCTCAGGTGGAGGTCCGGCAGATGCGGGACGCCAGGTGTCCAGGAGGGAATAGGCGATGATGCGTTCCTCGGCCCCGAAACGGGGATTGCAGCTGGTCATCGTTAGGTATCTTTCCGTTGGCTTTACGCCGGGAGCGGTGGGAACGGGCTCCAGGACGTCCGTGCGCTGCGGCATCACGATCTGGTTGTTGCGGAACACGTAGACGTAGAAACCGTCCCTGGTCTGCACGTAGATCCTGTCTCCCGGCACCAGCGTGTGGATGTTGTCCAGGACGGCGCCATGGGTCTGCCGGTGACCGGCCACGGCAAAGTTTCCCACGGCACCGGGCATGGCTGTTGAGGGGTAGTGCCCCAGGCCCAGCGTGTCCAGTACGTCGTCCGTGGTTCCCTCCACGATGGGCCGGGTGTACGAGGTACCGAAACGGGGAATGTAGATAATTCCGATGGTGCCGGCGTGTGGGGGCGCGGTACCCACCACAGGCTCACCGAACCCTCTGGTCGCGGGCTCATCGACCGGGGCTGCGGGAGCGGCGGACGGCTGGGCCGGTTGACCTAACTCCTGTGCGAACTCCTTGATGACCTGGCTCTGCCTTGCGTCGGATTCGATGTTGGTCCACCAGAGCTGCCAGGCAACGAAAAGAAGCAGGATGATGCCGGCGGTGATCAGCAGCTCGCCGATGGCCTGAACGGCGCCGCGCAGAATGACGACGCCGGCCGCCGGCGCAGTGCGGGGCCTCGCCTTCTCCTGCAACACCACGCGTTCTCCTCAAGGGCGGTTCCACTGGGCGGGGCCCGCCCATGAACTGCGGCTAGAATTGGCTGCTAGTAAGAATCAAGTGTGACCAACAAGATTTCATCAAGATCGCGCAGACCGCTGGCAATTTCCTCCCTGCAGGATATCAAGCCCGGCATGCCGAGCTTGCCGCCGCCCGCAAGGAGACCCCGTGCCCGAGTCCAAGCCCCGCAAGAAGAGCACCGGCAGCACCCGCCCCGCTGCCGCCCAGGCCTACAAGCCCAATCCGGTGTGGTTCAAGCCCGTCATGTTCGGTCTGATGCTTATCGGCCTCTTCTGGATCATCACGTTCTACATCAGCGAAGGCCAGCTTCCGGTCCAGGCGTGGGGCTCGTGGAACATTGTGGCCGGCTTCGGCATTGCCATCATCGGCTTCCTGATGACCACCCGCTGGCGTTCCTGATCCAGCCGACGGAACAGTCCAGTCCATGGAAATAGCAGCCTCCGGAGTGGTGGTGGGCCCTGACGGTCTGGCCCGCCCCGCCTGGGCTGCAACCGACCCGCTCATGCGGGAGTACTACGACACCGAGTGGGGCCTGCCCGTCACCGACGAACAGGGCCTCTACGAACGCATTTGCCTGGAAGGCTTCCAGGCTGGGCTTTCGTGGGCCACCATCCTGCGGAAGCGCCCCGCCTTCCGTGCCGCGTTCGCGGACTTCAGTCCGGACACCGTCGCCGGGTTCACCGACGCGGACGAGGCCCGCCTCCTTGCAGATGCCGGGATTGTCCGCAACCGGCTCAAGATCCGTGCAGCCATCACGAACGCCAGGGCCACCCTCGCTCTCCGGCCGGAGGGAGGCCTGGTGGACTTCGTTTGGCAGTTCCGTCCGGCCGCCACTCCCCGCCCCGCGACCTTCGCAGATGTGCCCACGCAGTCTGAGGAGTCGGTGGCCCTGTCCAAGGCCCTCCGAAAAAAGGGCTTCACCTTCGTAGGTCCCACCACCATGTTCGCGTTGATGGAGGCCATAGGCATGGTGGATACCCACCTCATGGACAGCCACCGCCGCGGATCTTCCGGACTCTGGCCGCACAGCGCGGTTCCCACGCCCGGGAACTGATTTCCGGACGCGGGCAACATCCCGGCCCTGCCGGTCCGGCCATCTTTTCCCCAGCTGTTGGGAAAGTTATCCACAATGGGGATAACTTTCCTTTGGGAGACGTTCCCGCGCCCTGCAACTGGCGCCAGGGTTCAAACTTGCCCGCAGGATGCCGTTATTAACACTGTGGACAGTCCTGTGGACAATTCCCGCAAGCCCACCTGCGCCTCCATTCTCGACGCGCAGAACCACTTTCGACGGGCCCGGGGCCCGCACGGGCGGCGGCTCAACGCTCCGCGCGGACAGGGTGGTGACTGGTGATGGAGACCCGGTTGAAGGCGTTCATGGTGATGGCCAGCCAGCTCACCACGCTGTATTCCTCCACGGTGAGATGCTCCCGGGCGTACGCTTCTTCGTGCTCCATTGAAAGATGATCCGGCAGTTCCGTCAGCGCCTCCGCCAAAGCGAGGGCGGCGCGCTCCTTCTCCGTGAACAGCGCCGTTTCCCGCCACGCCGGCAGCACTGCCAGGCGCTGGGGTGTCTCCCCGGCCTTGACCGCGTCGCGTACATGGAGGTCCAGGCAGAAGGCGCAGCCATTGACCTGGGAGATCCGGACGTGCAGGAGCTCCAGCATGCGCTGGTCCAGGCCCGCCTCCTCTGCAGCCTCGCGGACCTTAAGACCAAGGCCGTTCAGGGCACGCCACAGGACGGGGTGCTCCTTGTCGAGAAAGATGTGCTTCGTGTTGGTGGTCAAGGGTCCTCCCGGACGTCGGCGGCCTCGCGTGGGTCAAGCTGCTTCTCGAAGCTTATCCACTGGCACTTATGCACTTACCAACAGCACGATACCCACAAGTTATCCACAGCTGTGGAAAGGCCGTGCATTGACCCGCCCGCAGAGGGCTTGACGAGGGCGCAGGTAAAGGAAACCTGCCTCCTGAATTACAGGACTGTGAGTTATTAACAGTGTGCAAAACCCTGTTGATAGGACCCCGTTTCCAGGCGCGCCGCTGCCTGCACCGGGTTCATTAGCCTGCTCTATACACACAGCACAGGAATTGCGGGAAGTTGTCCACTTACACACAGGACTATCCCCAAAAGTTATCCACATGTGTGGATTTCCTCCCGTGTTTCCCTTGGCAACGTGTGCAATACCGGGAAAGAACCACATGAAAAGGCCCGAACTACAGACGTGTAAGTTACCAACAGTGTGGATAAGTGCTGTGGAAAACCTCCGTGATAAAGAAAATCCCACCGTCGGCCTGCGAAGAGGCGTGAACGATGGGTTCCTTGGAACGGGGTCCTGCGGCAGGTCCTGCTAGAGCGAGATGCGCGCCCAGCTGACGGCTCCCAGCAGCAACAGCACGGCGGCGAGGCCTGCAATCTGGAGCAGCCGCTGGCGCGGGCCCCGGGGTGCGTAGGCCAACGCGGCAGCGCAGAGTGCACCGGTGACCAATCCGCCCAGATGGGCCTGCCAGGCGATCTGGGGAATCATGAAGCCGATGACGCCGTTGATGGCGATCAGGATCCATAGCTGGCGGGTATCGCCGCCGCGATGGCGCTGGACCAGGAGCATGGCTCCGAACAGGCCGAAGATGGCACCGGACGCCCCAACCACACCAACCGGCCCGCCCGGGGGAAGAATCGGCGTTAAGGCGAGATAACCAACGGAGCCGCCGATGGCCGAGATCAGGTACACGGCCAGGAACCGGATGCGGCCCAGGAGCGGTTCGAGGGCCTGGCCAAAGATCCACAGCATGTACATGTTCAGGACCACGTGCAGGATGAAGCCCTGGGAGTGCAGAAAGGCTGAGGTAAGCATCCGCCACGGTTCAAACGCACCGTATTCCGGGGTTGCGTAGACGGAGGCGAAGGCGAAGTTCCGGAATACGGCGTCTGCGGGGATGATCCACTGGAGGACGTAGACCAGCGCGCATGCCGCGATGATGCCGAACGTCACCTTGGGTGTGCCGTCCGCGACGGCGCCGCCATAGACGGTGCGTGCTTCCGGCGTCGTGCGTTTTGTTTCGTTGACGCAGTCAACGCACTGGAATCCGACGGCGGCCGCCCGCTGGCAGTCCGGGCAGGCGGGCCGCCCGCAGCGCTGGCAGCGCACATAGGATGGCCGGTCCGGGTGCCGGGGGCAGACCGGAACCTGCGCGGACGGCTCAGCCGCCGGAATTCCGTAGCTCATGGTGCGTTGTTACAGCTGCTCGATGTCGATGCTGTTGATGGTGACGTCCTCGACGGGGCGGTCGCCCATGCCGGTGCGGACACCCTCGATGGCGTCGACGACCTTCTTCGATTCGTCGTCGGCCACCTCACCGAAGATGCTGTGCTTGCCCTGCAGCCAGTCGGTGGGGATGGTGGTGATGAAGAACTGCGAACCGTTGGTGCCCTTGCCCATCTGGATTCCGGCGTTGGCCATGGCCAGCTTGTAGGGCTGGTTGAAGCTCAGTTCCGGGTGGATTTCGTCGTCGAAACGGTAGCCTGGGCCACCGGTGCCGCGGCCCAGGGGATCGCCGGCCTGGATCATGAAGTCCTTGATGATCCGGTGGAAGATGGTGCCGTTGTACAGGGGCGTGCCGGTCTTGTCCTCGCCCGTTTCCGGGTGGGTCCATGCCTGCTCGCCCGTGGCCAGGCCAATGAAGTTCTTGACCGTCTTGGGGGCGTGGTTGCCGAAGAGGTTGACGACGATGTCGCCGAGGCTCGTGTGGATGGTTGCTTTTGCGGTTGCGATGGCAGTCATAGGCTTATTCTTCCACGCCGCCCGCAGAGGCAGGCGGCCGGGCAGGCAGTTCCGCGCTCGGTGAAATATGCCGGAAATCCGGGCTGGGAATAGCCGGTGGAAGGCAACACACGTAGGCTAACCACAGAACCGTCACTTTAATCGGGAGGTAGTTGTGAAGAAATCAGACCGTATTGCCCGTGACCTTGAGCTGTCGGTCACCCACGCTGTGGAAAACGCGCGCGAGTGGGCGACGCCGCGCGTGGAAGCGGCTGTTGACTGGGCGGTCCCACGCCTTCAGCAGGGCATCGATACTGCATCCCCCAAGATCCAGGAAGGCCTGAAGACGGCGGCGCACAACCTCGCCGACGGCGTGGCCACTGTTACTCCGCGGATCCAGGATGGGCTGGCACACCTCGCCCCCAAGATCAACGACGCCGTTGAGGGTGCTTCGCCCCGCCTCCACGAGGCGTTGGACAAGGCCACCCCGGTCATCCTGAACGCCCGGGACCGGGTTGTTGTCGAATACCTGCCTCGGCTTTCGGACCAGATCGGCCAGGCCTCCACGGTTGTCCACCGCACGCTTGAAAATACGCCCGCCCACGTGGACGCCGTGGCGCAGAAGTTGGGCGACGTGGGACTCATCCACGCCCTCCAGGAACAGGCCCAGGCGGCCGGCACCCAGCTCAAGGCTGCCGCCGCGGAGGCGGGCCGTGCCGCAAACCTGCAGCTGGCCGAACCGGCGAAGCCCAAAAAGCGCGGCTGGTTGGTATTCGGGGTCATCGCCGCGGCGGTAGCCGCCGGCGTTGCAGCCTGGAAAGCTTCGAAGCCTGTTGAAGATCCGTGGAAGACGCCGTCTCCCGTAAAACCCACCCCCGCGCCGGTTCCTGCCACCACCGTCAGCGAGGTCAAGGACAACACCCCGGCCGCCGCCGTCGACACCGCCGGCACCGCAGCTGCCGCTCCTTCTGCAGCGGCCACAGGAACCGCGGCCGCCGGGGACAAGGAAGGCACTCGGAAGGAAGATACCGACAAGGAAGCTGGCGAAAAAGCCAAGCACGTTGCCGAAGATGCTGCCGGCGCGCCCACCGCAGCTACCGACGCCAAGACCGCCACGAAGAACATCGCAGCGAACATCGGGGATAAGGGCAACAAGAGCAGCACCCAGGCCTGACGGCCCGGCCACCCCAGCATTGCCCGCAGTGGGGCTCCGTCCATTCGTGGACGGGGCCCTTTTGCATGCCTGGCCGGCTTCAGGCCGGGACGCGGGCACCGGAGCCGGAAGCGCCATGGGTGCTAGATTTAAAGTGATGTCAGCCGATCAATCCTCTGGGGATGCCTTGAACGACGCAGCCGTGCTGCCCCGCGTGTCCATCGTCATTCCGGCCTACAACGAGGAAAGCGTGATCCGGCAGTGCCTCATAGCCGCCATCTATCAGTCGGTGCCGGCCCACGAGATCATCGTGGTGGACAACCTGTCGAAGGACCGTACCGCGGCCATCGTGCGCCAGATGCAGCGGGAGTACCCTGAAACGCCGCTGCTCCTGCTCAGCCAGGACCAGGAACAGGGCCTCATCCCCACCCGCAATTTCGGCCTGGACCATGCCACGGGAGATGTCCTGGGCAGGATCGACGCCGATTCCGTGGTGGAGCCGGACTGGGTGGAGCAGGTCCAGAAGGCGTTCCTGGACCCCACGGTGCAGGCGGCCACCGGACCGGTGGTGTACTACGACATGCCCATGCGCCGCTTCGGCCTCAAGGCGGACGACAAGATGCGCCAGCTCATGCTCAAGCTGGCCAAGCACCAGTACCATTTCCTTTTCGGTTCCAACATGGCGCTGCGGGCTTCCGCTTGGGACACCATCCGTGCCGAGACCTGCCGGGACGAGAAGGACCAGATGCACGAGGACATCGACCTGTCCCTCCATTTGGCTGACCACGGCCTGAAGATCCAGTACTGCCCCCAGATGGTTTCAGGAATGTCCGCCCGCCGGCTTGAGGACTCGCCCCGGGACTACAGGTACTATGTCACCCGCTTCGACCGGACATACAAGGCCCACAACGTGAAGAAGATGGCCCTAAAGGCGCCCATGGTGGTGTTCTTCTCCGTCTATTTCCCGGCGAAGATCCTCCGGGCCATCCACACCGTCAACACCTCCCAGCCCGTCCGGCGCGGGGGCCAGTAGGCGGGCCTGCCGCCCGCGGATCAGCCGCCATCCCGAACCCTGTCCCAGGACGACCACCACCAGCCCCAACAGGATCATGCCCAGGCCGGCGTATGTCCCGGCAGGCAGGGTCTCACCCAGGAACACCGCTGCCAAAAACGCGGCGCCAGGAATTTCGAGCAGGATGACCATGGACACCAGCAGGGGACTCATGGTGGCCAGAAGATGGTTGAAGGCCGTGTGGCCCACCAGTTGGGCGCAGACCGTGATGGCCAGGATACCCAGCCACCCGGCGGCTTCAAAGCCCACCAGGGGCTGCCCCGCGACGAATGCCAGGACAGCCACGCCTGCGGCGCACATGCCGTAGCACAGCGTGGTGTACGTTCCGGTGGTCATGGTCTGCCGGGCTTTGCCGCCGGCCAGCGTGTACAGGCCTGCCAGGGCGCCGCCGGCCACGGCCAGCAGGTCCCCGATGAGGGCCTGAGGCGACGTACCCATATCGAAGCCCGTAATGGCCACCACTCCGCCGAAGGCGATCCCAAGCCCGGCCAAAACGCGCCACCCGTGGCGTGCGCCGCGCAGAAGCTGGAACACCGCGATCCACGCCGACTGCAGGCAGACAAGCGCCGTGGCTGCGGCAACGGACGTCAGCTGCAGTGAGGTGATGAAGCAGGCGAAGTGCAGGGCAAGCGCGACGGCGGCGATCAGCGACCAGTGGAACTCGCGTTTGGTGACCCTCCCGAACTGGGCAGGGTCCCGGACCAGGGTGGGGCCGGCCATCACCGCGGCGCCAATGGCATTGCGCCAGAACGCAATGGCCAGGGCGCTGACGGAGGTCGCCCCAAGGGTGGCGGCGATCAGGGGGCCGGAGGAGGCCACGCCCAGTACGCCCACGGCAGCGAGAAAGAAGTTCACTGCATAACACTAATGCGCGATATGGCTCTTCAGGGCAATGCAGAAGTCCCGGTCAGCGTTTCCGCTGACCGGGACTTTCTATGGTGGAGGCACGGGGACTCGAACCCCGAACCCCCTGCTTGCAAAGCAGGTGCGCTACCAATTGCGCCATGCCCCCATAAGAAGCAACCCATCCATCATACCCTAGAACCTGGGAGCCTTTGACCGGCCCCGGTCCGGGTTCCGGGCTAGTCCACCTCGTCGGTCGACTTGCTCCAGAGTTCTTTCCGGGCTTCGGATTCCTGTGCTTTCTTGTAGACCAGGAGGCCTGCGATTGCCGCTGCCAGTACAAGCAACTTCTTCACATGCTCCCCGTTCCGGCCTGTCCGCAGCAGTTGCGAACCGACCTTCAACTTGAACCTGCACAGGTTCCGTGGGCGTACCAGGACTTGAACCTGGGACCTCTTCGTTATCAGCGAAGCGCTCTAACCGCCTGAGCTATACGCCCCGATGCCTCATCGGGCCGAGACATGACTTTACAGCACATCCCGGCCCGATCTCAAATCGGGCCCTCCCGCCCGGTTTTACGCGGCGGGAGGGGGGTTCCTAATCGTCGGTGAGGGTCACACCGATGCCGCCCACCAGGGTGGCAGAGATGTTGTAGAGAACGGCCGAAAGCATGGAAAGGGCCGTCAGCAGGACCACGTTCACCACGGCGATGATGGTGGCGAAGGAGGCCACCTGTCCCAGCGAAGCCACCTTCTTGAGCTCGAAACCGCCGCTTTCGGAGCCGGCCAAGGTGCCCAGCAGGCTATCCACCTGGTCGAAGATGCCGGTGAGGTCCAGGACCGTCCAGAGCACGATGGCAGCCACCACCGTCACGATGCCCAGTGCGACGGACAGCAGGAAGGCCATCTTCAGCACTGACCAGGGATCCACCTTGCTGACCAGAAGCCGGGCACGCCGCACCTTTGCCTTGGGGGCGGGCTTTACCAGCCCGGGAGTACCCTGCGGAGCAGGGCGCTGGCCGGGCGCTGCGGGACGGGGTCCGGAGGCCGGCCGCTGCCCGGGAACTGCAGGCCGCTGGACCGGGGCACTTGCGCCAGCGGGACGCTGCTGCGGGCGGACGGGAGCGTTTACCCGCGGCGCCGCAGAGGGCCGGCCAGGGCCGGCTGCAGCGCTGTTCGGCTTGGGAAATGAGTCGGAATTACTCACTCGTTACCTCCGTGTTGTCTTCGTTCGGCTCAACGTCGCCCGAGGCGTCCTCTGACTCAACGGCCGGTGATTCTTCTGCCACTGCTGGCCCGGTGGAGTCCACAGGGGCTCCGCCGTCTTCAGCCAACGTTACGTCATCCTCTGCGGATTCCTCGCCCTCGAGGCCGCGTTCACTGTTGCGGGCCACCTCGATGATGCGGTCGTTCTTGTCCGGCTTCGCGAAGATGACGCCCATGGTGTCACGGCCCTTGGCGGGCACCCCGGCCACCGATGAACGGACCACCTTGCCGCCTTCCATGACCACCAGCACCTCGTCTTCTTCCTGGACGATGAGGGCACCGACCAGGTCACCGCGTTCCTCGGCAAGCTTGGCCACTTTAATGCCAAGGCCGCCGCGGCCCTGAAGCCGGTATTCCTCAACGGCGGTGCGTTTGGCGTAACCGCCTTCAGTAACTACGAACACGTATGAACCGTCAGTGACCACGTTGGCTGCCAGGAGTTCGTCTTCCTCCCGGAACTTCATCCCGGTCACGCCGGACGTGGCCCGGCCCATGGGACGAAGGGCTTCCTCGGAGGCAGTAAAGCGGATGGACTGGCCCTTGCGGGACACCAGCAGGAGGTCGTCCGTTTCGGATACCAGCTGCGCGGATACCAGCTCGTCGCCGTCGCGCAGGTTGATCGCAATCACGCCGGCCGACCGGTTGGTGTCGTAGTCTTCCAGCCTGGTCTTCTTCACCAGGCCGCGCTTGGTGGCCAGGACAAGGTATGGAGACTGCTGGTAGTCCCGGAGGTCAAGCACCTGGGCGATGTGCTCATCCGGCTGGAAGGCCATCAGGTTGGCCACGTGCTGGCCCTTGGCGTCACGGCCGGCTTCCATCAGCTCATAGGCCTTCGCCCGGTAAACGCGGCCAAGGTTGGTGAAGAACAGCAGCCAGTGGTGCGTGGTGGTCACGAAGAAGTGCTCCACGACGTCGTCCCCGCGCAGCTGGGCGCCCTTGATCCCCTTGCCGCCACGCTGCTGCGAGCGGTAGTTGTCGCTGCGGGTCCGCTTGACGTAGCCGCCACGGGTGATGGTGACCACCATCTCTTCCTCCGGGATGAGATCTTCCATCGACATGTCACCGTCGAAGCCCATGAGGATCTTGGTCCGGCGGTCGTCCCCGTGCTTATCCACGATTTCACCGAGTTCGGTGCTGATGATCTCGCGCTGGCGCTGTTCGGAACCGAGGATCGCATTGTATTCGGCGATCAGCGCCTCAAGCTCTGCGTGGCGGTCCTGGATTTTCTGGCGCTCCAGGGCGGCCAGGCGGCGAAGCTGCATGTCGAGGATGGCACGGGCCTGCAGCTCATCGATATCCAGCAATTCCATCAGCCCGTCGCGCGCAGCCTCGGTGGTGCGGGAGGCGCGGATCAGGGCGATGACCTCGTCCAGCATGTCCAGGGCCTTCAGCAGCGCACGGAGGATGTGGGCTTCCTCCTCGGCCTTGCGCAGGCGGTACCGCGTCCGGCGTGCGATGACGTCCATCTGGTGTGTCACCCAGTGCCTGATGAAGGCATCCAGGCTCAATGTCCGGGGTACGCCGTCCACGATGGCCAGCATGTTGGCGGAGAAGTTGCTTTGCAGTTCGGTGTGCTTGTAGAGGTTGTTGAGCACCACCTTGGCCACTGCGTCCCGCTTGAGGACGATGACCAGGCGCTGGCCGGTGCGGCCGGACGTTTCGTCCCGAAGGTCCGCGATGCCCTGGATCTTGCCGTCCTTGACCAGTTCGGCGATCTTGATGGCCAGGTTGTCCGGATTCGCCTGGTACGGCAGTTCCGTGACCACCAGGCAGGTGCGGCCCTGGAGTTCCTCTACGTTGACCACGGCACGCATGGTCACGGATCCGCGGCCTGTACGGTACGCGTCCTCGATGCCCTTGTGGCCCAGGATCGTGGCACCGGTAGGGAAATCCGGTCCCTTGATCCGCAGCAGGAGCTCTTCCAGCAGTTCCTCGCGGCTGGCACCGGGGTTGGCAAGGTACCACTGGACGCCGTCCGCTACTTCGCGCAGGTTGTGCGGCGGAATATTGGTGGCCATACCCACCGCAATGCCCGAGGAGCCGTTGACCAGCAGGTTGGGGAACCGGGCCGGCAGGATGGTGGGTTCCTGGTTCTTGCCGTCGTAGTTGTCCTGGAAATCGACGGTTTCTTCGTCGATGTCCCGGACCATTTCCATGGCCAGTGGCGCCATTTTGGTCTCGGTGTAACGCGGTGCGGCGGCGCCGTCGTTACCCGGAGAACCGAAGTTGCCTTGGCCGAGGGCCAGCGGGTAGCGCATGGTCCAGTCCTGGATCAGGCGCACCAGGGCGTCGTAGATGGCCGTGTCACCATGGGGGTGGTACTGGCCCATGACCTCGCCGACAACACGGGCGCACTTGTTGAAGGAACGCTCAGGGCGGTAGCCGCCGTCAAACATCGCGTACAGCACGCGGCGGTGCACGGGCTTGAGCCCGTCCCGCACATCGGGAAGGGCCCGGCCAACGATCACGGCCATCGCGTAGTCCAGGTAGGAACGCTGCATTTCCGTCTGCAGGTCCACCTGTTCGACGCGGTCGATCAGCACATCGCCTTCAAGAACGGTGTCCGGATTCCCGGCTTCGGGGACCGGAGTCTCGGGAGTTTCGTCGCTCATGTATATATTTCCGTTTCAGGTATATGTCAGTCCGGGAATTTTCGGCGGGTGCCTCAGATATCCAGGAACCTGACGTCCTTGGCGTTCTGCTGGATGAAGTTACGGCGGGATTCCACGTCCTCGCCCATCAGCACGGAGAAGATCTGGTCTGCGGCCAGGGCATCGTCCATGGTGACCTGCAGCAGCGTGCGGTTGTCCGGATCCATGGTGGTGTCCCACAGTTCCGTGTAGTCCATCTCGCCGAGGCCCTTGTACCGCTGGATTCCGTTCTCCTTGGGGATGCGGCGCCCGGCCGCTTGCCCGGCCACGAGCTTGGCATCGCGCTCCCGGTCGCTGTAGACGTAATCGTGCGCTGCGTTGGACCACTTGATGCGATACAGCGGAGGCTGCGCCAGGTAGACGTAACCGTGCTCAATCAGGGGGCGCATGTAGCGGAACAGCAGCGTCATCAGCAAGGTAGTGATGTGCTGGCCGTCCACGTCGGCATCGGCCATGAGGACGATCTTGTGGTAGCGAAGCTTCGAAAGGTCGAAATCTTCACCGATGCCCGTGCCAAAGGCGGTGATCATCGACTGGACCTCGGCATTGCCGAGTGCCTTGTCCAGGCGGGCGCGCTCCACGTTCAGGATCTTGCCGCGCAGCGGCAGGATTGCCTGGGTTTCCGGGTTTCGGCCGCGCTTGGCCGAACCGCCCGCAGAGTCACCCTCCACGATGTAGACCTCGCACTTCTCCGGGTTCTTGGAGGAGCAATCGGAGAGTTTCCCTGGCATTCCAAAGGATTCCAGCGGACTTTTGCGGCGGGCGTTGTCGCGCGCCTTGCGGGCGGCCATGCGGGCCTGCGCCGCGGAGATGGCCTTGCGGATCACGTCGCGGGCCGGGCCGGGGTTGCGTTCCAGCCAGTCGCCGAGGCCGTCGGTAACCACCCTCTGCACGAAGCCCTTGACCTCGGAGTTGCCCAGCTTCGTCTTGGTCTGGCCCTCGAACTGGGGCTCGGCGAGTTTGACCGAGATGACGGCCGTGAGGCCTTCGCGGATGTCATCACCCGTGAGGTTGTCGTCTTTTTCCTTGATGATGCCCTTTTCGCGGGCATACCGGTTGATCAATGAGGTCATCGCCGCGCGGAAACCCTCTTCGTGGGTACCGCCTTCATGGGTGTTGATCGTGTTGGCGTAGGTGTGGACGCTCTCGGAGTACGCGTTGGTCCACTGCATGGCCATTTCCAGCGCAATCCGGCGCTCCGTGTCCTCGGTTTCGAAAGCGATGACGTCCTCATGGACAACATCCACCTTCTTGCCGGAATTCAGGTGCTTGACGTAGTCCAGCAGGCCTTCGTCGTACTGGTACACCACGGTGCGGTGCTCGGCGGTCACTTCGCCTTCGGTGGCAACGCCGTCCAGGTCCAGGTCCGCGTCGGCTTCAGTTGCCTCGGTCTCGCGTTCGTCCGTGAGCGTGATCCGCAAACCCTTGTTCAGGAAGGCCATCTGCTGGAAGCGCGCCCGGAGCGTCTCGAAATCGAACTCCGTCGTCTCAAAGATGGCGGGATCAGGATAGAACGTCTGGGTGGTTCCGGTGCGGTCTGTCTCTTCACCCTTGACCAGGCTGCCCTGCGGCTTGCCGCCGTCAGCAAAGGACATCCGCCATACGTGTCCCTGGCGGCGCACTTCGGTATCCACCCTGCTGGAAAGGGCGTTGACCACCGAGATGCCGACACCGTGCAACCCGCCGGACACGGCATATCCGCCGCCGCCGAACTTACCGCCGGCGTGCAGGATGGTCATGACCACTTCCACCGTGGGCTTGTGTTCGGTGGGGTGCATGTCCACGGGGATACCGCGGCCGTCATCCACAACTTTCACGCCGCCGTCGGCCTGGAGCACCACCTCGATGTGGGAGCAGTACCCGGCCAGGGCCTCATCCACGGAGTTGTCCACCACTTCGTACACCAGGTGGTGCAGGCCGCGCGGGCCGGTGGAGCCGATGTACATGCCCGGCCGCTTCCGAACAGCCTCAAGGCCTTCGAGGACCGTGATGTCGCTGGCACCGTATTCCCGTGGCGTCGTAGCGTTCGGGGTATCGGGGGTGCGGCCATCCCCGGCTGCGGACTGGGCGGCCGGAATGTCTGTATTGTCGTTAGCCACAGGCGCTGTCGACTCCTCTGTTCTCGATGATGGCCGGCTGATTCCCCCTGGGTTGCACCAGGGAAGCACCCGCCAACAGGCACAAACTTATGGCGCCGGTGAGGTACTGACGGTGGGGATCCATGCTCCGCATCCAGGAATGCCACAGAGAATAGACCCGGTCAATGTGTCACCCGCGCCCAGTTATCTCCGTTGATTCTACCGCGACACGCCCTATTTTCCCGCATTCCAGAGGTGTGGACGGCGTCCGATATGGCCGTGGCTGGCCATAGACCGTATCCAGGGCGCTCGAACAGTATGGCCCCCGGGTGCCTATACGCCCATGGGCCCCCACCGGGCTCTACACGGCATTATGTGGATTTTCAAGAGCCGCGGCACGCGCTTCCGGCGGAACTAGCCGTAGGTGTCGCGCGGACCGCGGCCATTTACGGTCCGGCCGCCCTTGCGCCAGCTCGGCGCTGCGGGCCCAAGGACGTGAATGCTGGTCACCACGCCGTCACCCAGTTCGGTCCGGAACTTTTCCAGCAGGCTGGCGCTGAGCAACCTCAGCTGAGTGGCCCATGCCGTGGAATCGCAGCGGACATGGAGCGTGGTGTCCGTGAAGCTCTCCGGGGTGCAGTGTGCAGAAATTTCCGGTCCTACGAGGGCGGGCCATTCGGCCATCACGGAACCCACGGCGACCGGGGAGGTCCAGCCGCGTTCCGCCACGAGACGGCCCACCACCTTCCCCAGACCAAGCGGATCCCTGCCGGTTGCGTGGAACTGGCCGAAACCCCGGGTGTCCCGGATCCCCTTTTTGGCCTTGGCGGAGCCGGGACGGACCGCTTTCCTTCGTACCTCTCCCCTGGCCGCGGCTGCCTCCCGCATCCGGTTCAGAGCAGCCTGGGGAGCATCGATTGCATCGGGGTCCCTGCCGGGCTGCAGCCCGCCCGTACCCTCATTGTCCCTGCTCATCTATTCCTCCCGGGATGACATTCACCCGCCGCCCGGCAAGTTCTTCCGGAATATCGGCATCGACGGCGGCGGTCACCAGGACCTGCTCCGCACCTGCGACTATGGCCGCAAGTTTACGCCTGCGCTGTACGTCCAGCTCGGCGAACACATCATCCAGGATCAGGATCGGAGCGGAACCGCCGGTCCGGGCATCGTCCAGCATCACGTAGTAGGACGCAAGGCGCAGCGAAAGGCACATGGACCAGGTTTCTCCGTGCGAGGCATAGCCCTTGGCCGGCGCCTGGCCCAGCGTCAGTTCCAGCTCGTCACGGTGCGGACCCACCAGCGAAATACCGCGTTCGAGTTCCTTTTTGCGCGACTCAGTGAAAGCCCGCACGTACCGTTCGGTGAGCTCCTCGACGGAGAGCCCGCGCAGGTCCTCCCTTACTCCCGACCCCGGTACTCCGGCGCCGCCCTGCCGCGGGAGGGGGGAACCGTCGTCGTCCATCTGGTCCTGAAGCGTGGAGCGGTAGGTAGCGTCGGCAGGCTTGGACCCATCCGTAAGCCTCGCATAAGCGCTGGCAAGGTGGGGGCGCAGCAGTTCCACCAACGCCAGCCTGGCATGTAGAAGTTCGGCGCCGGCCCTGGCCATGTGCTGGTCCCAGACATCCAGCGTTGCCTCGTGCCCGGCGGTGAACTTTCCGGCGCGGGCGGACTTCAGGAGGGCGTTGCGCTGCTTGAGGACGCGGTCGTAGTCGCTGCGGGTGGCGGCGTGGTGCGGGACCAGGCTGGCCAGGAGCTCGTCGAGGAACCGCCGGCGGTGGGAGGGATCTCCCTTAACCAGGGCAAGGTCCTCCGGTGCGAAGAGGACGGTCTGGCAGATTCCCAGCAGGTCGCGGGCCCGCACGGGATTGCTGCGGTTAATCCGGCCGCGGTTAGCACGGCCGGCATTGATTTCCAGCTCCAGTACGGTGACCTGGCCGCCGCGGACCAGGCGCGCACGGACCAGGGCGCGTTCTGTTCCGAACCGCAAGAGTGGAGCGTCCGAGCTGACGCGGTGGGAACCCATAGTGGCCAGGTAACCGATGGCCTCCATCAGGTTGGTCTTGCCGATCCCGTTGGAACCCACCAGGACCGTAACGCCTGGTCCCAGGGCAAGGTCAACCTGGGCGTAGCTTCGGAAATCGGTCAGGGAAAGGTGTTCCAGGTACACGCGGGAATCGGCAATTCTGGGACCCGGAAGGGTTCCCGGTGGATTTTACTTGGCAGGGCGGGTGGCATGTCCGCCGAACTGGTGGCGGAGGGCGGAAACCATCTTCATGGCCGGGGAGCTGTCCTCGCGGGACTCGAAACGCGCGAACAGCGCGGCCGTGATAGCTGGAGCCGGAATGGCGTTGGCGATGGCTTCTTCAACAGTCCACCGTCCCTCGCCGGAGTCCTCCACGTAGTCGTCGATGTTTTGCAGACCCGGATCCTCATCAAGAGCCTTGACCGCGAGGTCCAGCAGCCAGGACCGGACCACCGTGCCTTTTTGCCAGGCGCGGAAGGTCCCCGGGAGGTCATTGATGATGTCCTTCGAGGCCAGCAACTGGTAGCCCTCGGCATAGGCCTGCATCAGGCCGTATTCGATGCCGTTATGCACCATCTTGGCGTAGTGCCCGGCACCGACGCCGCCCACATGGACGAAGCTGTCCGCCCGTTCACCTTCCGGACGCAGCGCATCGAAGACCGGAAGCGCGTATTCGATGTCCGCGGCATCGCCGCCGGCCATGAGGCCGTAACCGTTCTGCAGGCCCCACACACCTCCGGACACACCGCAGTCCACAAAGCGGATGCCCTTGGCGGCCAAGGCTTCGCCGTGCTTCTGGTCCTCAGTGAAACGTGAGTTCCCGCCGTCGATCACCAGGTCACCTTCGGCGAGCTTGTCGCCAAGTTCCGTGATGACCGCATCCGTGATGGCACCTGCGGGCACCATCACCCAGATCAGCCTGGGGACGGGGACTGCGGCGAGCAGCTCGTCCATGGAGGCAACATCGGTGACGTCCGGGTTGCGGTCGTAGCCCGTGACGTCGATCCCGCCTTTGCGGAGCCGCTCGCGCATGTTGAATCCCATTTTGCCAAGGCCAATCAGTCCAATGTGCATCAGGAACTCTTTTCTGCGCGGTGAATGGGTGTCAGTTTGGGTCCAAGAACAACAACTACCGTCCGGGCCCACGCCGCCAGGGTTCCCTGGCCGTTAAGCCCCATCGGCGAGGGGCCCTGCCTGAGCTTGCGAAGGGTGGGAGCCAATGGGGACTTGCGGGGCGAGGGCGGCGGTGGGGACTAGTTCGGCAGGCGGACCGGCATAACGAGATACCGGTAGTCGTCCTGGTCCTCGCCGTCCGCCTCTGCCTGTGCCGTGATCATGGCGGGCTTGGGCGCGGTGGTGAACGAGAACCGCACGTATTTCGTTTCGATGACGCTCAGGCCTTCCACCAGATAGTGCGGGTTGAACGCGACCGTGATGTCCTCACCGGAAAGCTGCGCTTCGAGTTCTTCGGAGGCCTGGGCATCCTCTCCGGTTCCGGCGTCCAGGTTCAGCTGTCCTTCGGTAAAGGCCAGGCGGACCGGGGTGTTGCGCTCGGCGACGAGCGAAACGCGGCGCACTGCCTCGACGAGTTCCTGGGTCTGTACCGTCGCGTGGATAGGTGTGCTGTCGGGGAACAGCGAGCGGATTTTAGGGTAGTCGCCGTCCACCAGCAGAGATGTGGTGGTGCGGCCGCCGCTTTCAAAACCGATGAGCCTGCTGTCATCGTCCGAAAGCGCCAGGTTGATGTCGCCGCTGTTACCGAGGGTCTTCGCTACTTCGTTGAGCGTTTTCGCCTTGACCAAGGCGCTCGTGGAGATGCCCGGAGTTGCGGGTTTCCACGGTACTTCACGCATGGCCAGCCGGTATCGGTCTGTTGCGAGGAGGGTGATGAGGTCGTCTTCGATCTCCATCCGCACCCCGGTGAGGATGGGGAGGGTATCGTCCTTGCTTGCAGCAATGATCACCTGGGAAACCGCCTGGGCGAACGCATCTCCGGGGACCGTGCCGCTGATGGCCGGCAGGGCAGGAAGCGGCGGGTACTCAGCTTCGGGCATGGTGGCCAGGTGGAAGCTGCTTCGGCGGCACGTCAGGGTGACTTTGTTGCCATCGGTTTCCACGTCCACGGGGGCAGAAGGCAGGCTGCGGCAGATGTCTGCCAGCAGGCGGCCGGAGACCAGGATGGTTCCTTCGTCCCGGATGTCAGCCGCGATCTCAAGGCGCGCGGAGGTTTCGTAGTCAAAGCTCGAGAGGCTGACCGTGCCGGCTTCGGCTTTGAGGAGGAGGCCTGACAGGACTGGTACCGGCGGCCGCGGAGACAAGGACCGGGCTGTCCAGGTAACGGCTTCTGCCAGGACGTCCCGATCGACTCTGAACTTCACGGAAGGGTGCCGCCTTTCATTGCTGCCATCTGATGCCGGGAGCCTCCGGAAGGAAGCCCCTGCCAAGGGGGTGTGGCACCCGCCCCGGAGGTGCATGGTCCACGCTGTACGGAACCGTGCTGGGACCCAGGGATGGGAGCGCTGCTGACAGCTTAGCCGGAAGATCTGCGATTAACCCATCCCCCGGGCTGCTCCAAGGCGGCCTTTGGGCCGCCCGGTCCGTGTGGAGCATGGTTAGGATCGATCTTGTTGTTTGAGGGATTTCAATTTTTTGGGATTAGTAGTGTTAATAACTGCTGTGGAAACTGTGGATAACCCTGTTACAGCCCGGGATCCGGCGGTTAAGCCCTGTTCATGGACTGTGGGCAGTCCACGTTTTAAACAGGGTGTGGATGGGGACAAGATTTTTCGCGATTTTGCTGATCCACAGACGCCTTAAGGGTTTTAAGCCCATTAACCGCGGTTGTCCCCTTAAGTATCCACAGGCTTATCCACATGCACCTGTTAATAAGGTACGGGGCGGCGAATTAGGAGTCGCGCTGCTGCTGCTTGATGCGGTTGGTCAGCTCGGTGACCTGGTTGTAGATCACACGGCGCTCGGCCATTAGTTCGCGGATCTTCCGGTCGGCATGGATGACCGTGGTGTGATCGCGGCCGCCGAGTTCCTGACCAATCTTGGGCAGGGACATGTCCGTCAGCTCGCGGCAGAGGTACATGGCGATCTGCCGCGCGGTCACCAGCGTGCGCGTACGGGACTTGCTGCAGAGCTCGTCCATGCTGAGCTTGAAGTACTCGGCCGTCTGCTGCAGGATCTGCGCCGACGTGATTTCCTGCGCGCCGTCGTCCGTGATGAGGTCCTTCAGCACCATCTCGGCCAAGGCAACATCCACCGGTTGGCGGTTCAGGCTGGCAAAGGCCGTCACGCGGATCAGGGCGCCTTCAAGCTCGCGGATGTTGCTGGAGATCTTGGACGCGATGTACTCCAGCGCATCATCGGGAGCAGACAGTCCTTCGCTCAGGGCCTTCTTGCGGAGGATGGCGATGCGGGTTTCGAGTTCCGGCGGCTGGATATCGGTGAGGAGGCCCCACTCGAACCGCGACTTCATCCGGTCCTCGAAACCGGCCAGCAGCTTAGGGGGCTGGTCCGA
This sequence comes from Pseudarthrobacter sp. NPDC092439, assembly GCF_044754945.1. Classification (NCBI taxonomy): domain Bacteria; kingdom Bacillati; phylum Actinomycetota; class Actinomycetes; order Micrococcales; family Micrococcaceae; genus Pseudarthrobacter; species Pseudarthrobacter sp. NPDC092439. Next base: position 191,426 of record NZ_JBIVQB010000005.1, on the reverse strand, counting down.
CGTGATGACCACCTGCTTATTGTTGTTGTGCAGGGAGTTGAACGTGTGGAAGAACTCCTCCAGCGTCCGGTCCTTGCCGGCCAGGAACTGGATGTCATCGATGAGCAGGACGTCCACATTGCGGTACGTGGTCTTGAAGCTGGCGCCTTCATCGTCGCGGATGGAGTTGATGAAGTCGTTGGTGAACTCTTCCGAGTTGACGTAGCGGACGCGGATGCCGCTGTAGAGCCGGCGGGCATAGTGGCCAATGGCGTGCAGGAGGTGCGTCTTGCCCAGGCCGGAATCACCGTAGATGAAGAGCGGGTTGTAGGCCTTCGCCGGCGCTTCGGCGACGGCGACGGCAGCTGCGTGCGCGAAGCGGTTGGATGAACCGATAACGAAGGTGTCGAAGACGTACTTGGGGTTCAGTCGGCCGAACTCATGGGAGGTGCTGGGCAGCATGGGCTGCGGCTTCTGCTCGATCGGCTGGTCACCCGGGAAGGAAGGCTCGATGACGGGTTCCGGCTCGGCGTGAACCGGCACCAAATCAGTGTCGACGTCGATGGCGCAGCGGATGTCCTCGGAAAATACGCTGTGGAGCGCGTCGTCCAGTGCCTCCTTGACCTGCGTCTGGAGTACCTCACGGGTCAGCTCGTTGGGGACCGCCACCAGGAGTGTGGACCCGATCAGGCCTTGGGCCTGGGCCAGGATGACGAATCCACGCTGCCGCGGGGTGACCCGGTGGTCCTCTTCCAGCAGGCTGATGACCCGCCGCCAGGAACTGCCGACAGTATTGGCGTGGTTGGCTTCATCTACTGTCATCAACGGGTTCCCTCAAACTTGCTTATGCCTGCATTGCCTGCAGCCCCATGGCAGGAACCGTGTTGCCGGCCCCCCGGTAATCCACAGGTTATGCACAGCCCGTGGATAATCGGCTACTGAGCCACTCTAGGGGATGAAATGCCCAGAAGATAGTTGGGAAGTTGGTTGTGGATAATTACACCGTTGTGGTTCTGAAATCGGCCCTGTGAGCCACTTCATCCACAGGCCGGAAGGGCAGGTTAAGCACAGGTGTGGACACGGCTGCGGCGCCCGTCCGGTTTGACTGCGGCAGCTGATTTGCCCTAACGTTGTGAAGTCCTTTGTGTCCGCTTTTTGGCCCCATCTGATTCTCCCAGCCGCACAGCGTCTGGGCAGCCGGGGGAAGCGTGCATATACAAAACTTAGCGTCGGCCAGTTCTTCCCCATTCTGATCGGGTGGACGCACCTTTGATCCACTGGAGTAACTAACGTGAGCAAGCGGACTTTTCAGCCGAATAACCGCCGTCGAGCCAAGAAGCACGGCTTCCGCCTTCGTATGCGTACCCGTGCCGGCCGCGCCATCCTGGCAGCCCGCCGTGGCAAGGGCCGTACCGAGCTGTCGGCGTAAATAACTGACTTGTCGGCAGACATTTCTTTGCGAGTTTAAGGTGCTGGCCACCCGTAACCGATTGAGGACTGCCGCCGATTTTTCAACAACTGTACGTTCCGGTGTCCGCAATGGACGCCGGAACGTAGTGTTATATGCGGCAGCCATCGCTGCCGACGAGCCCAGCCGGATCGGGTTCATCGTTTCCAAGAGTGTCGGGAACGCTGTAGTCAGAAACCTCGTTAAGCGGAGACTGAGGGAAGCCGGTGCCGCCTCGCTGCGCGAGCACGGCACGGGCCTTGCCATTGTTGTCCGGGCGCTTCCTGCGTCCGCCTCCGCCAGCTGGGCCCAGTTGTCGTCGGACTACAACGCCGCATTGGATTTGACCGTAGCCCGGCTGGCCGCCCAAACCCGGGCAGCCGCCCCGGACCCGGCCGGGACTACACAGGAAGGGACACCGCGTGCCTGACGCAAGCGCCGCCGTCGTCCGGTCCCTCCGTACTGCCGTTACGGCGGTGGGGCGTTTCCTCTGGAACCTGCCCCGGAACATCATCATTCTTTTCCTGAAGGCGTACCGCAAAGCCGTGTCGCCTCTGTACGGCCAGGTTTGCCGTTTCTTTCCCTCCTGCTCGGCCTACGCCCTCGAAGCTGTCACTGTGCACGGTGCCGTAAAGGGCAGCTGGCTTGCTGCGCGGCGCCTTGGCCGCTGCCACCCATGGAACGCCGGCGGTGTGGACCACGTCCCCGCCGGATCGCGGGAATGGCCCGCTGGCCGCACCCCCATAATTGTTGTGCTGAACAACCCGGACAAGTACCTGGCTGCTCGGACTGATAAAGAAGGCCGCAGTGCGGCCTGACGAATAGGGATAAGTATGGACTTCTTTGAAACAATCATGTTTCCGTTCAAGTGGCTTGTGTCCATCATCATGGTGGGCTTCCACGAGGGCCTGACCGCCATTGGGCTGCCGGAAGCGTCGGGCTGGACGTGGACACTGTCCATCATCGGCCTGGTGCTGGTGATCCGTGCTGCGCTGATTCCCGTATTCGTCAAGCAGATCAAGGCTCAGCGCGGCATGCAGCTGCTGCAGCCCGACCTGAAGAAGCTCCAGGACAAGTACAAGGGCAAGACCGATCAGCTGTCCCGCCAGGCCATGGCGCAAGAGCAGATGGCCATGTACAAGAAGCACGGTACCAACCCGTTCTCTGCCTGCCTGCCCATGCTGATCCAGATGCCGTTCTTCTTCGCGCTGTTCACAGTGCTGTCCGGCATCTCCACCGCCCGCGACAAGGGCGAGGGCATTGGCGCACTCAGCCACCAGCAGGTGGAGCAGTTCGATGAATCCACGATTTTTGGCGCGCCTCTCTCCGCAACCCTGCTTCACGGCACCCCTCCCGGGGGCAACGTCGTGGCCGTGTGGGTCCTCTCGATCATCATGATCCTGGCGATGACTGCATCGCAGTTCATCACCCAGAAGCAGATCATGGCCAAGAACATGTCCGAAGAGGCCATGGCCAGCCCGTTCATGCGCCAGCAGAAGATGATGCTGTACATCCTGCCGATCGTTTTCGGTGTCGGCGGCATTAACTTCCCCATCGGTGTCCTGATTTACTGGACCACTACCAACCTTTGGACCATGGGACAGCAGTTCTTCGTCATCCGCCGCATGCCGACGCCGGGATCCCCTGCCGCGAAGGCCCTCGCCGAGCGCCGGGCCGCCAAGGGGCTTCCGCCCCTCGCTGTCCTGACCGGCAGGAAGGACGACGCGGCGGATGCCGCGGCAGCCCCCGTTGAACCCAAGGTCCAGCGTGTCCAGCCCCAGCGCAAGAACAGGAAGAAGAAGTAATGTCAGCCGAGAGCACCGAACAGGCACTTCCCGAAGAGACCCTCGAGGACGCTGCAGCGAACGAAGGCGCCAAGGGATCCGCGGCAAGCCGTCTCGAAGAAGAAGGCGATGTCGCGGCCGACTATCTGGAAGAACTCCTGGATATCGCTGACATCGATGGTGATATTGACATCGAGGTCCGCAGCGGACGCACCTACATCTCGATTGTGGCGGAGGAAGAATCCGCGGCATTGGACGGCCTCGTTGGCGAGGACGGCGAAGTGCTGGAGGCCTTGCAGGAGCTGACGCGCCTTGCCGTGCTCTCAGCAACGGATAACCGTTCGCGCCTGGTCCTGGACATCAACGGCTACCGCCAGGAGCGTACCGGCCATCTCCAGAAGATTGCCGAAGAAGCGGTTGAAACCGTGAAGAAGACCGGTGGAACCGTAGCCTTGGAGCCCATGAGCGCTTACGAACGGAAGATCGTGCACGACGCCGTTGCGGACCTTGGCCTGGTCAGTGAGTCCGAGGGCGAGGGCGCTGGACGCCACATCGTTGTATCCGCAGACTAGGGAATTGTGGATCCGCTAATCATGGTTGACATCACGCCCGCTGAGCTGCTGGCCGCTGAAAAGATTTTTGGGGACCGGTTGGACCTCGCCAAGCGCTATGTCGGGCACCTGGCAACGTCCGGCACGGAGCGCGGGCTTATCGGCCCGCGCGAAATTCCCCGCCTCTGGAGCCGGCACGTACTGAATTGCGCGGTGATCGAAAGCGAGATCGCCCAGGGCAGCCACGTGGCGGACGTCGGAAGCGGCGCAGGCCTGCCCGGCCTGTGCTTGGCGATTGCCCGTCCGGACCTGGAGTTGACCCTGATCGAACCGCTGGAACGCAGGGTGATCTGGCTGCAGGAAGTGGTTGATGATCTGGGGCTCGACAATGTGACGGTGATGCGCACCCGGGCTGAACTGGCAGTGGGGCATGTAGATGCGGATGTCGTGACGGCCCGGGCGGTGTCCGCCTTGAGCAACCTGGCCGGACTGACCATTCCGTTGCTTGGCGGGCATGGCGAGGTAGTTGCGATCAAGGGCCGCAGCGCCGCTGACGAAATCGAGAAGGCGGCCAAGGTCATTCGAAAATTGGGTGGCGTTGAAACCTCCGTGGTCACGGTTGGTGCGGAACTCCTTGAGGAGCCCACCACGGTGGTTCGCATCGTTGTAAACAAGTCCCAAAAGAAGGCCTAGGCAGGGCCCGGTTGGCCAGTGCCTACCGGGCAACCCGTTAGGCTAGAGAACGGCAGCATAATTGGCCGAACGAGAGTGAGTGTGCCCAGTGACCAGTAGCGAAGCCTCCGCACAACGGATACCCCCGTTCGTGTCTTTGGGGTCTGCACGTTCCGCCGCTGGTCCTTTTGGCATGTCCATTCGCGCGGGTATTCATCCAAATCCGGTTGAAGATGCCGCGCCTGCTGTTCTGGTTTCACGTGAAACAACCGCATCCGGTCGCGCCAACGTTATGGATTCCATGGATGACTCAAGCCCCATTGCACGCGACCTCGCCCACGAGACGCGCCGCCGGGAACGCCTGATGGGCCGCCGCCTCCCGCGCCCGGAGAAGACCCGTATTTTCACTGTCTCCAACCAAAAGGGCGGTGTAGGCAAGACCACCACTACCGTCAACATTGCGGCGGCACTGGCGGCTGCCGGGCTGAATGTCCTTGTCATTGACATCGATCCTCAGGGAAACGCCTCGACTGCATTGGGCATTGAGCACCACGCTGACGTGGACAGCATCTATGACGTGCTGATCAATGACGTTCCCTTGGCGGATGTTGTGGCCCAGTGCCCGGACATTGCAAACCTGGTGTGCGCGCCAGCCACGATCCACCTGGCCGGCGCGGAAATCGAACTTGTGTCTCTGGTCGCCCGGGAACAGCGCCTCCGCCGTGCCATTGACGTCTACGCCAAAGAGCGGGAGAAGAACGGCGAGGAGCGACTGGACTATATCTTCATCGACTGCCCGCCGAGCCTTGGCCTCCTCACGGTCAACGCCTTCTGCGCCGCGGGTGAGGTACTTATCCCCATCCAGTGCGAGTACTACGCCCTGGAAGGCCTAAGCCAGCTCCTGAAGAATATCGAGATGATCCAGAAGCACCTCAATGCCGAACTGGAAGTCTCCACCATCCTGCTGACGATGTACGATGGCCGCACCAATCTGGCGGCGCAAGTTGCTGCCGAGGTGCGCCAGCACTTCCCGGAAAAGGTCCTTTCCGCAGTGGTGCCGCGTTCAGTCCGTATTTCAGAGGCGCCCAGCTACCAGCAGACCGTCATGACCTACGACCCTTCTTCCAGCGGCGCGCTGTCTTATCTGGAAGCCGCCGCCGAAATAGCTGAACGCTAGAATCTTGGAAACTGCAACGACCGGAGCTTGGCATGTCCTTGCTCCATCACTAAGGGGATTACTGCATGAGTGAGAAGCGACGGGGCCTGGGCCGCGGTCTTGGCGCGCTGATTCCAAGTTCCGCAGCCGGCAATGGTGCTGCGGCTCCTGTCACTGCATCGCGCCCAGTGGATCTCTTCTTTCCTGAAGGCCGGAAGAAGTCTGAACCGGCGATGTCCGGGGAGACCCAACCGGGTCCGGGGCCGAAGGCATCCGATACCGTGAATTCTTCATCGCAGGGCACTGCCAAGCCTGCTGCTGCCGTCGCTAAACCGAAAACTGCTGCAAAGGCGAAACCTGCAGCCACTGGCGATTCGAAGAATGCGGATTCGCAGAACCGGTCCAAGCGGGACACCGATCGACCGGAAGCGGACGCCACACCTGCGGCTGAGGCTTCCGCGGCTGCTGCAGGGCCTGACGTCCCGGCGTCCCATGGGAAGGGTCTGAAGGCGAAGGACAGGGACGAACTTAGCGGTGCGGAAACTGGCGTCGAGCTCGTAGAAGTTCCGGGCGTGCACTTTGCTGAGATTCCGGTAACGGACATCCACCCGAACCGAAAGCAGCCGCGGTCGGTATTCGATGAAGACGACATGGCCGAGCTGGTGCACTCGGTCCGTGAAATCGGCGTCCTTCAGCCAATCGTGGTGCGAAAGTCAACTGAGAACGGTGGAGAACCGTTCGAGCTGGTCATGGGTGAGCGCCGTTGGCGTGCCGTGCAGGCTGCGGGTCTTGACACGATCCCCGCCATCGTCCGTGAAACCACCGATGATGACCTCCTGCGGGATGCCCTGCTGGAGAACCTCCACCGCAGCCAACTTAACCCGCTGGAAGAGGCTGCGGCGTACCAGCAGCTGCTGGAAGACTTTGGCACTACCCATGAGCAGTTGGCCGACAGGATTGGCCGATCGCGTCCGCAGGTCTCCAACACCCTGCGCCTGCTGAAGCTGCCTCCCCTGGTTCAGCGGCGTGTGGCTGCTGGTGTTCTGTCTGCCGGCCACGCACGGGCGTTGCTCTCCCTGCCCGACGCGGCAGCCATGGAGAAGCTGGCCCAAAAGATCGTCGCAGAGGGTATGTCAGTGCGCGCTACTGAAGAGGCGGTGACGTTGCATCAGGACCCTGCCAAGCCGAGCAAGAACAATATACCCAGGCCCGGAGCCCGTCATGAGCGGCTGGACTACCTGGCATCCTCGCTGTCGGACCGACTCGATACCAACGTCAAGATTTCGCTGGGCGTCCGTAAGGGCAAGGTGAGCATCGAGTTTGCCAGCGTTGAGGACCTCAATCGCATTATGGATGTCCTTGCACCGGGATCCAGCAACTAGCTATCCGAAACCACTGTGTTTGCGCACCCGAAAAGGGCCCGACCCCCTGGGGGTCGGGCCTTTTTCATTCTCGAATTGCAAATCTCCAGACCCAATGGCAGTGCTACTCACCGCACGTCGTAGAAGCGGGTGCTTCCCGGCGAAAGCACCCAGCGTTCGTGCAGTATTGATTACTTCGCGCGCAGCGGACCTGGATGGTAGCGATTTCACGTGAAATGCCGGAAGAGCTGAAACATGCCACATTGAGGTGTGCAAAGGCGACATCGGGCTCACGTTGGGCCCAAAATGGGACCGGGAAAGGTCCCGTGAGGCCGGTAGTCACAGCGACCGTAACCATCCGCTGAAATGCTGCCGGTGTGTTTCACGTGAAACGTTGCCGAGCAGGCGACATCCTTCCCCGACTCCTGTCGGCCAGGCAGCCTTCCAAGAGATCCGGATAGCGCCGCGCCACATTTGACGAGCCAGCATTTGCTTCGCACCGAGCCTATTGGAACCAGGCTCTGCGGTGTGGCTAGGCGAAGAATGTCGAAGCTCGCAAGCACGTGCTTTCCTTACCTGCCGTTCCGACGTACGGCGTCCGAAACGTCGCCGTTGTCTTCTCTGTCCCTCACTTTGGGGAATGCTGCAGGATCGGGCCGGCTAAGCCCCATTAGGGAGCAGTGATAGTGCAGGCTGGAGATAGGCAACCGCATGGCGAAGTCCGTTCACGTGCGGGCCGAACAAGAAACAACCAGGGTGAAAGGCTGAATCAAGTGGCGGGGCTCCTCCGCCGCCTGCTAGCGGCTCGCGAATGGGCACCAGACTTGGGTGTTTCACGTGAAACACTGAAGTATTTCTGGCAGTGGGCCTAGGACGGGCGGCTTCGCAGAGATAGACGCCCCGGCATGCAATGCAGGCTTTTCTATAAGGCTGGTCTGGGGCGACCATACCGGCGACGTAATTCCACGCCCAGGGCCATGGATAGATCAGCGGCTAGTTCTGATTCGCAAGGAAAACCCGACGCGCCTCGTGGGTATGGGCGAATGGGCCGTACTCTGAGGGCCTGGGAGGACGGTCCCCGCCTCACCGGTCGTCTGGAGCCGGTGCGGTAACACACGGGCGCAACCCGCGCCCTGCGAAGACGGCGCGAACGACGGCGGCCATCCCAGTGAGACACACCTGAAGTGCGGGAGCTCGGAAGACTGCTCCCCGGCGCAGTTGACGTGATAGCGCGACTGGATGGTAAGCGGCCATCCGCGCTCCCGACTGAATGCTGTGAGCTGATGGAGGCCCTTCGCTCCCCTGCTCCTCAGCGAAGGCTCCGGAGGACGGCGTAGGCTAGCTCCAATGGCTCTGCAGGCCCAACCCAGACATGCCGTGCATGGGCCTTGGGGCCGGCCCCTCGAGCCGCGGCCGGCCCTGAACTGGCGTCCAACTTCTTAGCTTCCTGGCTGCCGCCCGCCCGATGGCGGAGTCTGGCTGCTAACCCGCCCCGAAACACTTGTACCTTACCGAATGCGTCCGGGCATAAAGTCACCGAGTGCGTCCGGGCATAAAGTCCTCGACGGGGCAGGATATCCGGCACGTGCCCTTGTCGTCGTGCCAGGCCCCTCGCCATGCTCTGCACGACGTTGAGATGCCGGCATGAGGGGGCGGGGTTGCCGCTGCCGGGGGCCGCGGCCGCGACGCCAGGCATGGTACTCAGTGCCGTCATTGAATAGGTCCACTAGTTTGACACTCCCAAATCCGGCTCAGCCGACATCCACAGGGGCCATCGAAGCAGTGGATAACGCTGTGGATAACTATGTGGATATTGCGGCCCCCCCTCACCGCTAGCTAGGAAGGACTGGGCCTGCCCAGACAGTACTTCGCTTCCTCGTCCAAGGTGCAAATAGCCTTGCGCGGTTTCACGTGAAACCTAACGCAGCCCCAGCGCCCCTGTCGACCTCCGAGTTTGCACTGTGGACAGGGAAATCACCTGCTTCTGTTCTCCCTTCAGGTACAACTGGAGGTGTCCCGTGGCACGCTCATGGCTCCTCCCTCATGAGGGCCGACGCATGGACGGCGGAACTTCTCGTGGGACTCGGAGTCGGCGGCCCGGCTTTACACACGAATAGTGCCGACACCCTGTGGATAACGATGTGCATAAAGGGCGCCCGCCCCTGTGGATAAATTGTGGAGAATGCTGCCGTTGGTCCCGTGCCCGGTCAGCCCTGGCGGCCTACGCGGATCGCTGTGGAGAACAGAATGCGGTGGCGGAGCGCAGTCAACGGCCGGGCCCTGCTGTAGGGACGCATGGCTGTTAGCCGCGCCGCGCTTTCGGATAGAAGTCGCCATGACGAAGGAGGTCGTATGCATTCAAAGGACAATCCAGCCCTCGCCGGTCTATGGAAAGGTCTGCACCTTTGGAATGTCTGCGAAGCGCCTTCAGGCGGTCCTAATCGGTCCCCCGAGAGCGCTGGTGTGCCGTTGGCTAATGCAGCTGCTGTGATGTGGCTTCCCAGACCTTTGTATAGTGGGTCGGCGAGGCCAGCAGTATGGAGCGTCTTCCCGGGACGGCTCGAAGGCGCACTTGCTCTCCTTGGTACGGACGGCTGGGTCCTCCGTCCCACGCAACACTCCCTCGGTGGGTCCGGACCACACTCCTCGCATCCTTTGGTACGACGGGACGCTGTCGCCCGGATGCGCCTCCGGCTGTTCCGTCCCCGTTGGAAAAGGTAACAGATGCGCAGTCTGTCCGGTCATGCCGGTCGATATCCTTAGCGGCCGCATCGTCAGCTGCCCGGGAATGTGGTTTGTGAGTTCAAGCCCCCTCGAGCGCCTTTGACCGGCCAGGCGACTGCGCTCATCGAAATTGAAATCCTCCGCTTGGGTTATGATGCGATGCTTGGTGGTTGTGATGGTTTCGGTGGCGTCGGTGGCGTCGGTGGCAGAGCGGTCGATGCCAGGGGCGGTTTACAACCCTGTAGCGGACGGTGGGGCATGGTGCAGGCTCTTCGTGGTTTGTTCCTCCCTGCAAACGCTGCATGGCTACCGTTGTGGAGACTGCCGTTGTACCCGCTTTCTTGGCAAGCCAGGGTGGACTCGGTTAGGGGCGCTGTTTCACGTGAAACGTGAGTGCGTGGACCGTGCTGGCCCTCATGCTCTCGCGGCAAGGTGCGCGGACGACGCCTACCCCCGCCCGGCGTTGCCGAATGTTGGCGGGGAACGACTTGGCCCACGTGCGGGCCAAGGCTCACCCGGAGTGCCTGATCGTTTGGCGCCACGACCTTCGGACCCGTGCGAGGAACGAAATCCGGACTCAAGACGGCTGACTCGCGTGCATCTTCTCCCGACCGGGTCTTCTCATGGTGCGCAGGGAGATGCTGCTGAGCGCGGACTCTTGTCCACATGATCGCCGAGGGCGTTCGCTACTTCGTGAGCCGCTTCGGGATAGGCCTCGCACGTCCTAGCCTGCGTCACGGCATACGCGAACACAGTTGTCCTAACCGCCCCAGATCCAAGGGATGAGGGACGGATGCGCGGTCATTGAAACGATGTTTCACGTGAAACGATGCCTTCGCTTATGCGCATCCAGGGCGTCGGCGAGGCAGCTTTTACGCGGCTACCTTATTCAGCGACGCGCCAGCCCGACCCGTACGCAGCGTTTCACGTGAAACACGCAGAACTTAGCCCACAAACGAGTGAGGCCACCACCCACAGGGGTGATGGCCTCACACGGAATGATTCGAAAAGCGCGTCAGGACAGAACGTCCGCGAACTCCTTCTCAAAGAACTGCTTCGGCTTGGCGCCGATGACGGTGTTCTTCACTTCCCCACCTTCAAAAAGGTAAACGGCGGGAATGGAGGTAATCCCGTATTGGGCAGCGATGGACGGGTTGTCGTCTACGTTGACCTTGACGACGTCGACCTTTTCCGAGTACTCCACCGAGATCTCGTCCAGGATGGGACCCAGCTTGCGGCAGGGGCCGCACCATTCTGCCCAGAAGTCCACGATGACAGGCTTATCCGCCGCCAGGACATCAGTACCAAAACTTGCGTCAGTTACGTCTTTCGCGTTGCTCATATCCTTTGTCTTTCTCCTAAGGGTGTCTGGGAAGGCTCAGGCAGCAAGATCTGCCAGGTAGTGTTCGACGTCGATGGCTGCAACGCAACCGGAGCCGGATGCCGTGATGGCTTGACGGTAGGTGGGATCCACTACGTCGCCGGCAGCGAAGACGCCCGGGATGCTGGTCTTGGAGCTCCTCCCCTGAACGGCGATGGTTCCCTCATCGGTGATCTCCAGGACATCCTTTACCAGGTCGGTCCGGGGATCGTTGCCGATAGCGACGAAAACGCCGGTGACGTCCAGGGTGGAGGTGGTGCCATCCACCAGGTTCTTCAGCGTCAGGCCGGCAACCTTGTCCTCGCCGAGAACATCTTCAACGGTGCTGTTCCAGATGAAATTAATCTTCTCGTGGGCCAGTGCGCGGTCAGCCATGATCTTGGAGGCCTTCAGGGTGTCCCGCCGGTGCACCACGGTGACAGACTTGGCGAACTTGGTGAGGAAAAGCGCCTCCTCCATGGCGGAGTCCCCGCCGCCAATAACGGCGATGTCCTGGTCCTTGAAAAAGAAACCATCGCAGGTTGCACACCAGCTCACGCCGTGGCCGGAAAGCCGCTTCTCATTCGGCAGGCCCAGCTCACGGTACGCGGAGCCGGTGGAGAGGATCACGGCCTTGGCCTGGAAGGACTCCCCGGAAGCAATGGTCACGGTCTTGACCGGGCCGTTGAGATCGAGCTTTGTGACGTCCTCGAACTGGATTTCCGTCCCAAAGCGCACTGCCTGCTTTTCGAAGTTCTCCATGAGGTCCGGACCCATGATGCCTTCCGGAAAACCAGGGTAGTTCTCCACATCGGTGGTGTTCATGAGCTCACCCCCTGCGGTGACCGAACCTGCAAGCAGCAGCGGCTTCAGGTTGGCGCGGGCCGTGTAGACGGCTGCCGTGTAACCTGCCGGGCCCGAGCCGACAATGATGACATCACGTACTTCAGACGCGGTGTTTTCTGCAGTGGTCACTGACGGTGAACCTCTTCCTTATTCGACTCGCCTCCCTTTAGAGGCCGGCCACATGGCACAACTATTACCCCACCCTGATTATTCCGGGTGGATCCGCAAGCAGCCGCCCAGCCATGGGAAGGGTTGGACGGCTGCTCAGTCAATACCGGAAAACTACTGGACCTTGACCTCGGCCAGTCGCAGGCCGTAACCGTACCGGGTCTTGGGCGCCGCGAGCTTCGGCAGCGAATTGATGGACACAATCACATACTGGGCTTCGACGGGTTCAGCGAGCGGCATGTTCAGATCAGTGGAGGTGAAGCTGTTGGTGCCCACAGCCTTGGCACCGTCCAGGGAGGGGCGGTCGTTGGTGTAGACAGTGATGTTTCCGCCCGAGCCGCCCAGCTGGGTCAGCGTTATGGACGAAACCGTCGCCGGGTTCTTGAGCTTGACGACCAGCGGAACGCCGTCCGGTGCCAGGCCACCCCAGGCGTCCGTGGCGAATTCCATGTCTGACCAGTAGCTCGCATCGTTGCCGTCATGAGCCTTCACGAGGTCGCCGTCGAAATTCGCTGCGAATTCGAAGTCGCCCTGGCGGCTGATGGAATCAATGGCCGGCGGCACGGTGGGTGCGGCAGTGGTGGGCTCTTCGGTGGCGGTGGCACTGGGCGAGCCCTCCCCCGTGGTGGCCCCCGCAGAACCCGCCGGAGCCACGGCCCGCGGCTCGGGAGTGAACAACCCGCCAAGGTTGGTAAGGGCAAAGATGAGTCCGGCGATGAGGACTACGGCAAGCAGTCCCCCGACCAGCCAACGCATGGAGCGCGGTTCACGCTGGGGTTCGTCGTCCTCGTAGTCGCCCTGGTTCTCAAAGGCCGCGCGCGCAGCTGCTGCCGGAGCGGCAGCACGGGCCAGGATTCCTGGCCGGTTCCGCTCCTGCGGTTCATCGTCCGCGTCGCTGCGGATGCCCGCCTGGTCGAAATCGTCGCCGGACCACAGCGAAACCTTCGGTTTTCCTGCCTCACCGTCACGCGCCCCGGACGAGGGAACTGACGAGGGGACATCCGTGCGTTCTACGGGACGGGTGTGTGCATCGGTCCGGCCAATCGCCGACGCGGAAGCCGCAGCAGCACCGGCCGCAGCGCCTGCTCCGGCCGCCCCGGCAACACCGGCGGCACCTCCTGCGGCGGGCGCCGCCGTCGGACGCGCAGGAGGCTTGGGGGGAACGGGCGGCGACACGCGCGGCTGCGGAACCCGTGGCGGGCTCACCTGGCGCGGCTGGCCGCTTGAGTAGTCGATGTAGCCGGCGTCGACGTCTTCGTCATCGTCATACGGTTCCGGCTCGTGGGAGCGCGCCTGGCCGAAGATCTCGCTGCCAAGGGTGTCCGTGAAAAACGGTTCCACGTAGGGCGGATTGGCGGCAACCACCAGGTCCAACAGGTCCGCGGCGGACGTGTGGTTGGTGATCAGGTAGGTGGCATCCTCGGTCACGCCAAGGTCCAGCACCTGGACCGAACCCGGCCGCTCTCCGGTGGCCACCTCGCGGGCGCTTTGGGCAACCTGCTCGGTGTTCTCCGGGCCTGCAACGAGGATGCTGACAGGCCGGTTCAGAACCTGATCCACACCGTCCAGCACCAGATCGTGGTCGTGCGAGGTCAATACGGTGGCCGTGACCTTGTAGCGGCCGCCCAGTACTGATCCGACATCGATCGGGTTGGACACGTGTTCCTCCTCATGCTGTCCGGGATTGCCGGCTTTCATTCGCGGGCTGGCCGGCGGCCGACTCGCGACTGCAACTACCCCTGTACCTTTCCGATCCTAGCCGATCGAGCCCGCCGCGCCTTGAAGAACCTGGGCCAGAACGCGCGCCTGCGTCACTTTTTGCGCGGCCGCCGCGGCTTGAAATACGGGTTTTCGCCGGCCTTGCCCTGGAAGGTGCGCCGGCCCGGCAGCGGGATCTGCTCACGCAGCAGGCCGCCGCGGGCGGTGCCCGGTTGGTCCTCCGCCGGCAGGTAGGCGCCCTTGGACGGAACGTTCGTTCCGCCGTCGTCCGCGTTTCTGCGCCCCGAACGACGCGCCGGATCCGGTCCCGCCCGGAACGAAACGGCGTCGAACTCCCCGGAAATCCGGGGGATGAGTCCGGTGTCCACGGACGTAGTGGCACGCTCAGGCGTGTACCGGGAAGCGTCCGACGACGGCGTCCCCACCCCCGCGCCTGCGGGTTCCGGAACGTCGGCGGTACTGGAGTCCGGGTCGCCGGGATATGCCTCCCCCGGCTGCCGCTGGGGAGGCTGCCCGTCCTCATCGTCCGACCCGCCGCCGCGGCCAAACCGGCCCAAAAGCGGCTGGAGGAGATCCCGGAGTTCGCTGACCCGGAACAGCCTCAGCAGCAGCAGGTAGGCCACCAGCATGACGGGGCCCGCCACGATCACAGTGACCAGTGCGGTGACGCGGTCCCGCCAGGCGAAGCCGTCCGGGCTGTAACTTCCCAGGAGCCAGAGCGCACCGGCACCGGCGACGGCCGAGCCCAGCGCCGCGTAACCCATGCGGATATAGGAGCTGGCGATCCGCGGACCGTCCAGGTGCCCCAGAAGCCGCCGCAGGAAGTACGCGCTGATAACTACGGACAGGACGTTGCCCACCATGTACAGGACGGCGATGGCGTAAATGATCTGGTCCACCGGCAGGAACTGGATGGCAAACGCACCGGCAACGTACACCACGGCCAGCAAAAGCTGGATGTAGAACGGGGTGCGAGCGTCCTCGTTGGCGTAGAAGACACGGGACATCATGAAGTTGGCACTCATGAACGGCGTGCTGAGAGCCAGGATGGTGAGCGTCTGGGCCAGCATGACGCCGTCCTGGCGCAGGCCGCCCGAGAAAAACATGCCCAGGGGCCCGGCAAGCGCAAACAGTGCCAGCGCCCCGAAAACGGTGGCCACGGCCATGGTCCGCAGGCCGTGCGAGAGGGCGTCCCGAAGCTCATCCCGGTCACCGTCCTGGGAAGCGCGCGTCATCCGGTTGAACAGGACGGTGGCCAGCGAGAGCGCAATGATGGAGTGCGGCAGCAGGTACAGCTGGCTGGCTACTTCGAGTACAGCGTTGCCGGGCAGCATGGCGGCGGCCGGATCGCCCGCCTGCTGCAGCCGGAGGCGCGCGGCGCCGGGAATGGTGGCGATGCGCATGACATACAGGAACGCCAGCTGCCCGACGGCGGCAGTCAACAGCGTCCAGACGCTCAGGCGGGCTGCCTGGCCCAGGCCGACGCCGCGCCATCCGAAACGCGGACGCAGTCCCAGCCGGAGCCGGAAGACCGGGATCAGGAGGATTGCCGTCTGGGACACCACACCAATGGTGGAGAACCCCGCCACGAAGAGGGTCTGGGTGGGTCCCCAGCTGTCCAGGGTGTGGGGCGTGAGCTCGTTGGTGCCGAAGATCCAGATGAACATGCCCAGTCCGGCGATGGCCACCAGGTTGTTCAGGATAGGCGCCCACATCGCCGGGCCAAAAGCTCCGTTGGCGTTCAGGACCTGGGTGAGGAGGGCATACAGCCCGTAGAAGAAGATCTGCGGCAGGCACCAGAAGGCGAATGTCACCGCGAGGGCCTTTTGCTGGCCCGAATAACCCTGCGTGGTCAGCTCGATCACCCACGGCGCCGCGAGGGTCACGACGGCCGTCAGTCCGAGGAGCAGCAGTACCGCAAGCGTCAGCAGGCGGCTGATGTAGTCTGCTCCCCTGTCCGGGGCCTTGCTTGCTTTGATGATCTGCGGCACCAGGACGGCGTTGAACACGCCGCCGGCCACCAGCAGGAAGATCAGGTTAGGCAAGTTGTTCGCGTTGATGAACGTGTCATTGACCGTGGAACCGAGGCCAAGGGCCGTGCCGAGCATCCAGGTCTTGCCAAAGCCCAGGAAACGGGACACCAGTGTGCCTGCGGCCATGATGGCACTGGAACGGGTTTCGCTGGCTGTGCCGGGCTGGGGCGCAGGCTGGGAGGCCGGACCGGAGTTGCCCGGGGAAGAGTTGGTAGCTGACATCGACTTCATCGTCTCACTCCCCCCGCGCATTTTTGTCCACTTGGAGTGCTGATAACGAGGTTTTAGGCCCTGCAAGCGGACGAAATCTGCTGGCTAGAGGTGGCCGGGAAGGACTTCCCGGGCCAGGTCCGCGATGCGCCGCTCGTTGGGAAAGGACAGTTTCCGGGCCAGCTCGTGGATGGGCACCCAAGCCACGTCCACGGCTTCCTGGTCCGGATCGTTCTCGATGGTGAGTTCGCCGCCAGTAGCGCGGAGCAGGTAATGGTGGACGGTCTTGTGGACGCGGTGCCCGCTGACTGTGAACCAGTAATCGATGCTGCCCAGCGGGGCCAGGATGTCGCCCTCGATGCCGGTTTCCTCGGCGATTTCGCGCACCGCGGCCTGTTCGTTGGTTTCCTTGCCCTCCGGATGACCTTTCGGCAGGCACCACTCGAGGCGCCCTCCGCGGTTGAAGCGGGCGATAATCGCAACCCGCAGTACGGCGTCGGACGTATCAACCACCACGCCGCCGGCCGAAACCTCCTCCACCGTAGGCAGGGACGCCGGCGCCGAGTGCGCGGCAGGGGCAACATGCGCACCGATTGCCGACGGCAACGGTGCGTTTGTCCTCCTGCCTGGAGCGCTCGGTACTGGATGGGCCATGCAGTCCACTCTAACGACTGTTGCCCGTTCGTGATGACCGGAACATGACACCAACATGGACGGCATATGACGCCGATAGCCGGGACCCGGCGGATAAGACCGGATCTTCCGCACATTTTGGCCTGACGTCCGCCCGGTTTCTGACAAGCTTAAGAAACTATGGCGCACGCACATCACAAGATTGAATCCCACACCGTCGATTTCCAGGTGGACCCGGTGGTCCTGGAGCTCGGACAGCGCTTCGTGGACGCCGGGCACGAGTTGTCCTTGGTGGGCGGCCCCGTGCGTGACCTCTTCCTGGGCCGCACCTCTCCGGACCTGGACTTCACCACGGATGCGACGCCGGACCAGACCGTGGCGCTGATCAAGAAGTGGGCTGACAATTTCTGGGAGATCGGCCGCGCTTTCGGGACCATCGGCATGCGCAAAGCCGGCTTCCAGATCGAGATAACCACCTACCGCGCCGAGGCGTACGACCCCGATTCCCGCAAGCCCGTGGTGGCGTTCGGATCCTCGCTGACCGATGACCTGCTCCGCCGGGACTTCACCATTAACGCGATGGCGCTGAAGCTGCCGTCGCTGGAACTGGTGGACCCCTTTGGCGGTGTCCGGGACCTGCACGCTTCGGTCCTGGCCACCCCCGGCGCTCCGGAGGCCTCCTTCTCCGATGACCCGCTGCGCATGATGCGCGCCGCCCGGTTCGCCGCTCAACTGGGCGTTTCGGTGCACCCGGACGTCCGTTCCGCCATGGAACGCATGGCCGAACGGATCAACATCATCTCCGCCGAACGTGTCCGGGAGGAACTGGTCAAGCTGATCTGCGGCGCCCATCCCCGCGTTGGAGTGGACCTGCTGGTGGACACCGGCCTGGCAGACCACGTGCTGCCCGAAGTGTCGGCCCTCCGGCTGGAATCCGACGAGCATCACCGGCACAAGGACGTCTACCAGCACTCGCTGCAGGTCCTGGAACAGGCAGCGGAGCTGGAGACGGACCCGGATGGCCCCGTTCCGGGTCCCGATTTCGTGTTGCGTTTCGCAGCGTTAATGCACGACGTCGGCAAGCCGGCTACGCGCCGCTTCGAACCGGGCGGCGCGGTGAGTTTCCGGCACCACGACATGGTGGGCGCGAAACTGACCTCAAAGCGCATGAAAGCCCTGCGGTTCGACAAGGACACCACCAAGGCCGTGGCGCGCCTGGTGGAACTCCATATGCGTTTTTACGGATATGGCGACGCCGGCTGGAGCGATTCCGCCGTGCGCCGCTACGTCACCGACGCCGGACCGCTCCTGGAGCGGCTGCACCGGCTCACCCGGTCCGACGTCACCACCCGCAACCAGCGCAAGGCCGAACGCCTGGCGTTCGCGTACGACGACCTCGAGGCCCGGATCGCCGCGATCCGTGAGCAGGAATCGCTTGATGCGGTCCGACCCGACCTGGACGGCGCCCGCATCATGGCCCTCCTGGGTCTCAGGCCCGGCCCGGTGGTGGGGCGCGCCTACAAGTTCCTCCTGAACGAGCGGATGGAGCACGGCCCGCTGCCGCCCGAGGAGGCCGAGGCGAAGCTCCTGCGCTGGTGGGCAGAACAGCCTGAATCCGTACCTGCCGAAGCCCCGGCGGAAACGCCGCCGGCCGCCGTCGACCGTCCCCCGTCAGAGGAGTCCCAATGACCAGTTCCGCTTTTGCCCCCCGCCCGCAGCTGTGGATCCTGCGCCACGGCGAAACCGAATGGTCCAAAAGCGGGCAGTACACGGGGCTGACGGACCTGCCGCTGACCGTCGAAGGCGAGCAGCAGGCCGTCGAAGCACGCAAGCTGCTGGACACCGTCGATTTCGACCTGGTCCTCACCTCGCCGCTGCGCCGTGCCCGCCGCACCGCGGAACTGGCCGGATTCCCGGATGCCCGGCACGAACCCCTCGCCGTGGAATGGAACTACGGCGACTACGAAGGCATCAGTTCGGACCTTATCCGCAAGGACAACCCCGACTACCTGATCTGGACCGATGGGGTGCCCAACGGCGAGACGCTGGACGAGGTCGCGGCACGGGCGGACAAGATCATCGCGCGCGTCCTGGAATCCGGAATGGACAACGTCCTGATCGTGGCCCACGGGCATTTCTCCCGGATCCTGACCGCGCGCTGGCTCGAGTTGCCCGCGGTGGAAGGCCGCCATTTCATCCTGGGGACGGCGAAAATCTGCACGTTGGGCTGGGATAAGAGGACACCCGCCATCGTCCGGTGGGGCCTATAGCCCGGGTAAGCTCAAGCCATGCAGGAGACGCAGCCGCAGGAACATCTTCCGCGCGCCCGCCTGATGGTACCCAGCCGCAGTGACCACCTGCTGCGGAACTTCACGGAAGTGGTGGGCGGGCCACTGGGAGCCCGGGCCGAGCCGGGGGTGGTCTCCCCCGGCTTTTTCAGCGTGGACCGGGTGTTGGTCCTGCTGACCATCCTGGCCGCCTTCGCCGGACTCCTGGTCAAGGGCTATTGCCGGGTCAACGGCTGGGACACGCCGTCACAGTTCTATTCCACCTGCTATTCGGACCTGCCGGACATTTTCCGTAACCGCGGACTCGCGGACGGGGCCTTCCCCATTGCCGCCGGCCAATTCGAGTACCCGGCCCTTACCGGGCTCATCGCTGGAATCACCGCCTGGCTGGTGCCGGGCTCCGGTGCGACGGACGCCCGGATCCTGGCCTATTTCGACCTTAACGCCGTGCTGCTGGCCGCGGCGGCCATGGTGGCAGTCCTGGCCACCGCCCGGCTGGCGGGGCGCCGTGCGTGGGACGCATCCTTCGTGGCGCTGGCACCGGGCATCATCCTGGCGGGAACCATCAACTGGGACCTGTGGACCGTGGCCCTGCTGGCCGTGGGCATGTACTTCTTCGCGACGGGACGCCTGGTGGCCTCCGGGCTGCTGGTGGGTCTGGCAGCGGCCACGAACCTGTATCCGCTGATGTTCCTCGTGGCCGTGGCGCTGTTGAGCGTGCGGACCGGGCGCTTCCGTCCCCTGGCCGTGTCGTCGGCCGCAGCGGGGGCCGGGTGGCTGGCCGTGAACGTTCCGTTCATGGCGGCCAACGCAGCCGGTTGGGGCTACTACTTCACCTCCCTGGCGGATCGGCCGGCCGGCTACGGTTCTCCCTGGTTTGCCTACAATCTCCTGGCAGAACGGCTCAATCGGCCTGCCCTGAGCGCTGAAGCCGTCAACGTGCTGTCCTCCGGGCTGTTCCTCCTGGCGTGCGCAGCCATTGCGCTGGTGGCCCTCTCTGCACCACGGCGGCCCCGGTTGGCGCAGTTGCTCTTCCTGCTCGTGGCGGCGTTCATCCTCACGGGGAAGGCTTATTCGCCGCAGTACGTGGTGTGGTTGATTCCGCTGTTCGCCCTGGTCCGGCCGCACTGGCGTGAGTTCCTGGTGTGGCAGGGCATCGAGGGCCTCCACTGGGGGGCCGTCTGGATGTACCTTGGACAGGTGACCAGCGCCGGTTCCACCCAGCACAACCTGGACATGCTCTACTACGTCCTCGCTGTCGTTGCTCATATGCTCGCCGTGGCATATCTCGTGGTGCGCGTGGCCGGCGACATTTACGAGCCCGCCCGCGACCAGCTCCGGCGGCAACACGCCGACGACCCCCATGGCGGGCCCTTCGACCAGGTGCCCGATGCGTTCAGGCTGGGCGGGCCACATTCACGGGCGGGAGCTGGCGCAAATGCCTGACGCCGTCGTCGTGGGAGCAGGCCCAAACGGGCTTGCCGCAGCTGCCGTCATGGCGCGCGCCGGGCTGTCCGTCGAGGTGTTCGAAGCCTCGGAAGCCATCGGCGGCGGGACGCGGACCACGGAGCTGATGCGACCCGGGCATTTTCATGACGTTTGTTCCGCCGTCCATCCGATGGCCGTGGCGTCACCCTTCTTCCGCGCGTTCGAACTGGACCGCCGGCTGGAGCTGATTACGCCGGACCTTTCCTATGGCTCGCCCCTGGACGGTGGACGGGCCGCGTTATCCTTCACTTCACTGGAGCGGACCGCTGCAGGACTGGGGCGGGATGGGGCGGCGTACCGCCGGCTGATGGCTCCGCTGGTCCGCCACGTCAGCGGGATCATGGATCTGACCCAGAACCAGCTGCTGCGCCTGCCGCGGAGCCCCTTCGCGGCAGGCATCTTTGGCCTGCGGACGCTGGAACAGGGAACAGGGCTGTGGAACGTCCGGTTCCGCGAAGACGCGGCGCCGGCCATGCTCAGCGGGGTAGCCGCGCATGCTGTCTCCCACCTGCCCTCACTGGCTGCCTCCGGCGCAGGGCTGATGCTGGGCGCCTTGGGCCACGCCAAGGGCTGGCCCATCCCCGTGGGTGGCTCAGCCTCCATAGCCGGTGCCCTGGCCAGGGACATCATCGACCACGGCGGACTGATTCACACGGGCACGCCCATTGACCGGCTGGCGGAACTGCCGCGCGCCCGGGCCACCCTGCTCGACGTGGCGCCCCGCGGGCTCCTGGCCATGGCCGGGAATGCCTTCCCGCCCCGCTACCGACGCGCACTGGAGCGGTTCCGGTATGGCAACGGGTCCTGCAAAGTGGACTTCATCCTGTCCGGTCCGGTGCCTTGGCAGGCGGCGGAGCTTTTGGACGCCGGCACGGTCCATGTGGGCGGTACCCGTGCCGAACTTGCCCGCGCCGAGAACGACGTCAGTGCCGGGCGGCATCCTGAAAAGCCCTATGTCCTGGTGGCACAGCCGTCCCGCTTCGACCCTTCCCGGGCGCCGGCCGGCCGGCACACGCTGTGGACCTACTGCCACGTCCCCGCAGGTTCCACCGTGGACATGACCGAGGCCGTGACGGCCCAGCTTGAACGCTTCGCGCCCGGCTTCCGCGACCTCGTGCTGGAATCACACGCGGTCACCGCGGCGGGACTGGCCGAGTACAACCGGAACTACGTGGGTGGGGACTTTTCGGCGGGCACCATGGACCTCAGGGGCCTCGTGCAGCGTCCGGTGGTTTCCCCGGTCCCGTGGCGGACCCCGGCCCAGGGACTGTACCTCTGTTCGTCCTCCACGCCTCCAGGTCCGGGGGTCACGGGTATGCCCGGGCTCCATGCCGCAAGATATGCACTGAAAGACATATTCAGCCTGGATGTTCCAGACCTCGGACTCCAGTCATAAAGCGCCTGGCGGGCAGGCGATAATGTCGCCATGGGGATAAAACAAAAGCTTTCCGCCGTGGCTGTTGCACTGGTTCTTGGAGCGTCACTCGTGTCCTGCGACGACGGACGCGGCGAGGCCGAAGCCGCGGCACAGGAATTTGCCTCCGCCCTCTCCCGGCTGGACGTAGGTTCCGTGGCATTTGACGGCAAGGATGCGGCCGCGGCCAACGAGCAGGTCAAGGCCGTATTCGCGGCGCTCGAGCCACAAAAGCCGGCTGTGGAAGCCGGGGAGCTCACTCGCGACGGCGACAAGGCCGCCGCGCCGATGAACTTCACGTGGGCGTTCGGGGATGCCGAATGGAAATATGCCTCGACCGTGAACTTCAGGAAGTCCGGGGACGGGTGGCTGGCTGTGTGGGATCCGGGCACGCTTGCACCCGGGCTCTCGGACAATGAGATCCTCACCAAAGGCACGCAGACACCGCCCAGGGCGGACATCCTTGGCGCCGGTGACGCGCCCCTGGTCACTTATCGCCCGGTCGTAAATGTAGGCATCGACAAGCCGCGCCTCGGAGCGGCGGATCCCGCTGCTTCAGCCACGAAGCTCGCCGCGCTGGTGGGCGTTGATCCGGGAGACTACGCAAAGCAGGTGGAGGCGGCCGGCCCGGAGGCGTTCGTTCCGGCCATCACGCTGCGTGAGGATGGCCGCACCGTAACGGACCAGCAGATTGCAGCGATCCAAGGAGCCCGCGCCATCCCGGACTCCATTCCACTGGCACCCACCCGGACCTTCGCCCGCGCGGTGCTGGGCACCGTGGGTGAGGCGTCCGCCGAAGAGATCGAAGCCTCCGAAGGCGCCCTCACGGCGGGAGATGTCATCGGGAAAGGCGGCCTTCAGCAGAGGTACGACGAACAGCTGCGGGGAACTGACGCCGTCGTCATCCGGGCGCAGCGTGCAGACCTGACGCGGGAAGAAATCGAGTCCGCCGGCACGGACCCGCGGCGGGTGCTGTTCGAAGTCGAACCCACTCCCGGCAAGCCCCTGAAGACGACGCTCGACCCTGCCCTGCAGACGCTGGCCGAGACGACCCTGGAGAAGGTGGCCCCGGCCTCCGCCATCGTGGCCCTGCGCCCGTCCACCGGGGCCGTCCTTGCGGCCGCCTCGGGTCCGGGCAGCAACGGCTACAACACGGCGATGCTGGGGCAATACGCGCCGGGATCCATCTTCAAGATTGTGGATTCGCTGGCCATGTTCCGCAACGGGCTCACGCCGGATTCAAAGGTCCAGTGCACCCCGACGCTCACGGTGGACGGCCGCCGCTTCAAGAATGCCGAAGGGTATCCGGAGGGGTCGCTGGGATCCGTGACACTCCGTGACGCCTTCGCGCATTCCTGCAACACTGCCTTCATTGCCGCGCGCGACGCCGTGTCCCAGGCACAGCTGGAGTCGGCGGCGACGGCGCTGGGCGTTGCCGTGGACGCGCCGGCACTCGGTGCGGACGCCTTCCTCGGCTCGGTGCCCGGTGAGGCCGCGGGCACGGAGCACGCGGCATCCATGATCGGGCAGGGCAGGGTTCTCCTCTCGCCCCTGGCGGCGGCCGTGATGGCGGGCTCGGTGGCGAAGGGCGCCCCCGTATCGCCGCAGCTGGTCATCTCGTCCGACGGCGGAACCAGCGCCGGTGCCACGTCTCCGCCAGCGTCTTCCGCGCCGTCGGCCGGCGAGCCTGTGACGGCCAAGGAGGCGGCCCTGCTTGCCGACATGATGCGCGCCGTGGTCACCTCGGGCCATGCAGGGTTCCTGGCCGAAGTCCCCGGAAAGCCCGTTGGTGCCAAGACCGGAACCGCCGAGTTCGGGGACGAGAACCCGCCCAAGACGCATGCATGGATCGTGGCGGTGCAGGGGGACCTCGCCGTCGCTGTGTTCGTGGAAGACGGCGGCCTGGGGGCCACCACCTCGGGCCCGCTGCTGAAGCAGTTCCTCACGGCCGCCGGCTGAGCCCCCCCGGGAAGCCCGGCCGGCGGCTTCCGGAATCAGTCCGCGAATCCGTCGGCGATGTCCAGCACCTCGTCCAGGATGGCGAGGCCGGCCTTGGTGTCCGCCACGCTGGTGTTGCAGGGCGGCACCACGTGGATCCGGTTGAAGTTGGCGAACGGCAGGAGTCCCCTGGACTTGCAGGCGGCGACCAGTTGGTTCATTTCCCGGCTGGAACCCCCGTACGGAGCCAGCGGTTCGCGCGTCTCGCGGTTTCGGACAAGCTCGATGGCCCAGAACACGCCGACGCCCCTGACTTCACCAACGGACCGGTGCCGCTCCGCGAAGCCGTCGAGTGCCGGACCGATGACGGTTTCGCCCAGGGCCGCTGCATGCTCCACCATTCGTTCATCTTCCATGGCATTGAGGGTGGCCACGGCAGCCGCGGCGGCCAGTGGATGGCCGGAGTACGTCAGGCCGCCCGGGTAGGCCCGCTGCCCGAATGTGGCCGCGATTTCGGGGTTGATTGCCACTCCGCCCAGCGGGACGTAGCCGGAATTGACGCCCTTGGCGAAGGTGAGCAGGTCCGGAACCACGTTGAAGTGTTCCACGGCGAACCATTTGCCGGTCCGGCCGAAGCCTGCCATCACTTCGTCCGCGATCAGGACGATGCCGAACCGGGTGCAAAGCTCCCGAACCCCTTCGAAGTACCCCGGCGGGGCCATATAGATGCCTGCAGTTCCCGGGATGGATTCCAGGATGAGCGCTGCAATGGTGGACGGTCCCTCCAGGCTGATCAGCTGCTCCAGATGGGCAAGTGCACGCTCGCTTTCCTCTTCCGGGGTGCTGGCATGGAAGGCCGAGCGGTACAGGTATGGCGGGAAGAAGTGAATGGTGCCGGTGCTGCCGCTGTCGCTGGCCCAGCGCCGTGGATCCCCTGTCAGATTGACCGCCAGGTGGGTTCCGCCGTGGTAGGAGCGGTAGGCGGAGAGGACCTTGTGACGGCCGGTGTGGAGCCTGGCCATGCGGACGGCGTGTTCGTTGGCGTCGGCCCCGCCGTTGGTGAAAAAGATTTTGTCCAGTTCTCCCGGGGTCCGCGCGGAGATCAGGCGTGCCGCCTCCGAGCGGGCGTCGTTGGCGTAGCTGGGCGCAATGGTGCACAGCTTCGTGGCCTGCGCCGCAATGGCGGAAACCACGGCGGGGTGCTGGTGGCCGATGTTGGTGTTCACCAGCTGGGACGTGAAGTCCAGGTATTTGTTCCCGTCCCCGTCCCAGACGTAGGAGCCCTGGGCAGCCGTGATGACCATGGGGTCGAGCAGGTCCTGTGCTGACCAGGAGTGGAAGACGTGCTTGCGGTCCAGCTCATACGCCCGACGGGCGCTTTCGGCGTCAATCGCCGGAACCGGTCCGGACTCAACGGTGGAGGTCATGGCATTTTCCTTTCGTGGTTCCGGTCCTAGGCGTTCTGCGGGAAGCCGAGGTTGATGCCTCCGTGGCTGGGGTCCAGCCACCGGGAGGTGACGGCCTTGCCCCGGGTGAAGAAGCCAACCCCTTCCGTGCCGTGCGCGTGGGTATCGCCGAAGAGCGAGTTCTTCCAGCCGCCGAAGGAGTAGTAGGCCATGGGGACAGGGACTGGGACGTTGATGCCCACCATCCCCACTTCCACTTCGTTCTCGAAGCGCCGTGCAGCGCCTCCGTCATTGGTGAAGATGGCGGTGCCGTTGCCGTATGGGTTGCCGTTGATGAGGTTCAGCGCCTGGTCGTAGGTGTCCACGCGCACCACCGACAGAACGGGGCCGAAGATCTCGTCCTTGTAGATCGACATGTCCGGCGTGACGTTGTCGAAGAGCGTCGGCCCGACGAAGAAACCGTCACCCTCGGCGTCGGCCGCGATGTTTCGGCCGTCCACCACGACAGTGGCGCCGGCTGCTTCGCCCGCGTCGATGTACCCGGCCACCTTGTCCCGGTGCTGGGCGGTAACCAGCGGTCCCATGTCGCAGCCGCGAAGTCCGTCGCCGGTGCGCAGTTCGGCGGCCCGTTCGGCGATCTTGGCGACCAGTTCGTCTGCGATGTCCCCCACGGCCAGGAGTGCCGAAATGGCCATGCAACGCTCGCCGGCGGAACCGAAGCCGGCGTTGATTGCCGCGTCGGCCGCCAGGTCGAGATCGGCGTCAGGGAGGACAATCATGTGGTT
This sequence comes from Pseudarthrobacter sp. NPDC092439, assembly GCF_044754945.1. Classification (NCBI taxonomy): domain Bacteria; kingdom Bacillati; phylum Actinomycetota; class Actinomycetes; order Micrococcales; family Micrococcaceae; genus Pseudarthrobacter; species Pseudarthrobacter sp. NPDC092439. The sequence continues at coordinate 165,464 of NZ_JBIVQB010000005.1, read as the reverse complement.
CTTTGCGCCGCCGAGGGCCTGGACACGTTTACCGGCCGCTGTGGCCGTCTGGTAGACGTACTTGGCGATCGGGGTGGAGCCGACGAAGGAAACAGCCTTGACGTCCGGGTGGTTCAGAAGGGCGTCAACGGCCACCTTGTCACCGTGCAGGACGTTGAAGACGCCGTCAGGAAGACCGGCTTCCTTCCAAAGTTCAGCCATCCAGTTGACGGCTGTGGGGTCTTTTTCGCTCGGCTTGATGATCACCGTGTTTCCGGCCGCGATGGCGAGCGGGAAGAACCACATGGGGACCATGGCCGGGAAGTTGAAGGGGCTGATGACGGCGACAGGACCCAGGGGCTGGCGCATGGAGTGGACATCGACGCTGGTGGAGGCGTTCTCCGTGTAGCTGCCCTTGAGCAGGTGCGGGATGCCGCAGGCGAACTCGACCACTTCCTGGCCGCGGGTGACCTCCCCCAGGGCGTCGGACAGGACCTTGCCGTGTTCGGACGTGATGATCGCTGCGAGCTCCTCCTTGCGGGCATTGAGCAGTTCACGGAACGTGAACAGGATCTGGGTGCGGCGGGCAAGGGACGTGTCCCGCCAGGCGGGGAAAGCGGCCTTGGCTGCAGCCACAGCCGCGTCGCTCTCCTGCGCGGTGGCCAGGGCAACCTGCCCGGTGACCTTCCCCGTGGCGGGGTTGGTGACTGGCGCCGTGTGGTCTCCGACGGGGAGGTAGCTGCCGTTGATCCAGTGCTCGATGATGTTCAAAGTTTCTCCTTGAGGTCGGTGCATTTGTGTCCAGTCTCGCCGTCACAAAGGACCACCGTTAGGGCCGATGTGTAAGGTAAATCACACAGTCGTTTACACTCTGTAAATGCTTCCCTCGGTCCGCGACGTTCTTGGTCTTCCCGTGCTGCAAGCAGCTGCACCGCAGCTGCTGGGCGGTTTCGCGGGTTTGGACGCTCCCGTCCGCTGGGTGCATGTGAGCGAAGTGTTGGACATCTCAGGCCTTCTGGCCGGGGGGGAACTGGTGCTTACTACGGGCCTGGAGCTGGAAAAGCAGCCGGGCCTCACGGCCGGTTTCGTCGCGTCGCTGGAGCAGGCAGGGGCAGCGGGCCTGGTGGTCGAGCTCACCGGCAACCGTGAACGCAGCCTCGCTGCGCTTCGCACCGCGGCGCAGCGGACCGCCCTTCCGGTCGCCGTGGTCCAGCGGCGGGTGCGGTTCGTGCAGGTCACCGAGATTGTGCATCGCATGATCGTTGCGGAGCAGCTGGAACGCGTGGAACACGCGCGGGACGTCCACGAGGCTTTCACGCTCCTCAGCCTGGAGAATGCCGGCACCCAACTAGTGGTGGAAAAGGCGGCCGAAATGATCGGGGCCCCGGTCGTCCTGGAAGACCTGTCCCACCTGGTGCTCGCATTCTCAGCCCAAGGGCGGCCCACCGCGGAGCTGCTCGAGGACTGGGAGCGCCGGTCCCGGACCACCCCGTCACCTGCCGGAACGGCCCGGGCCGGGGCCGAGGGCTGGCTCCAGACTCCCGTGGGGGTGCGGCGCCAGCTGTGGGGAAGGCTGGTGGTTCCCCTGGGCGTGGACGACGACGGCCCTGCGGCTATGGTCCTGGAGCGGGCCGCACAGGCGCTGGCGATCAACCGGCTCGCCGAACGCGATCGGCGCGAACTCAGCCAGCAGGCCCAGGCGGGCCTGCTGAACGCCCTGCGCCAACCCCGCGGTCTTGACGAGGCGGAAGCGCTGGCGCGTGCCGGAGCCCTGGGGCTGAAACGGTCACCGTTCTACGTACCGGTGGTATTCCGAAGGATCGGTCAGTCAGCCGGCGCCGCGGCACGCTCCGGACAGCGGCCGGGCGGACCCTCCCGCGATCCGCTCGCCGGCCAGGAGGAGGAGCGGATCCTGCTCGAACAGCTGGGTCGCGTCCTAAAAACGGTCTCCAGTACCGCCCTGACAGCAAGTATCCAGTCCGGCTCGGTGGGTATGATCCTGGCGTTGCCGGCAAGGCAGCTGGAGGACCCTATGCTGCACCGGCTTACCAATGCCCTGGACCGGGAGCCCGACAGCGTGTCCGCGGAATGGACCGTCGGCGTGGGCCACGCGCGGGGGAGCCTGCTCGAGGCCGCGGCCGGAGTTGACGAGGCCGCACACGTGGCGGAAACCTCGGCCACCCTGCGCGGCGTCCGCAAGCCGTTCTACCGGGCCACGGACGTCCGGCTGCGTGGACTGCTGGCCCTGCTGCGGAACGATCCGCGCGTCCAGCAGTTCGTGGAGTCGGAGCTGGAGGTCCTGCTGCAGGATGAAGCCCAGGGCCGGGGTGGTCACCTCGAACTTCTCGCCCGGTACCTGGAGTCGGGCGGCAACAAGGCAGCCATGGCGCGCAGCGGCTACCTCAGCAGACCCACGCTGTACGCCCGGCTCGGGCGGCTTGAGGAACTCCTGGGCGTGGACCTCGATGACGCCGAATCCCGGACTTCGCTGCACGTGGCGCTCCTGCTCCACAGGCTCCAGGCTCTTTGAGTCCGATGAGCACAGAACCGACCGGACTTCCGTAACGGCACGTGCCGTAGAGAGTGGTTTTTGACCGATGGCAAAGCCCTTCACCCTTACGCAGCTGCGCTACTTCGCCGTGGTTGCGGAACTCGAGAACATGACGGCGGCCGCCGAACGGCTGCTGGTCACCCAGTCAACCCTGTCAACCGCGGTTGCCCAGCTGGAATCAAGCCTGTCAACGCAGCTGTTCGTGCGGCTGCCAACCCGGGGGCTGAGGCTCACGCCATCCGGCAGGCAGCTTTCGCAGGACATCAAGGTGCTGCTTGAGCACGCGGACGCCCTGTACGAATCTGCCCACGGTCTGTCCGCTGGCCTCGTGGGTGAGCTGAAAGTGGGGGTCTTTGCGCCCCTGGCTCCCTTCAGGCTGCCGGCAATTCTCCAGACCTTCGAAGTCCAGCACCCCGGCGTGGAGGTGTCATTCCTGGAGGCCGATCTCGCCACACTCCAGAGCGCCCTGCTGGACGGGCGGTGCGACGTTGCGTTGATGTATGGCCTTGGCCTTGGGCGCGGCTTTACCTACAAGGTGCTGGAACGCGTGCCGCCTCACGTCCTGGTACATGCCGGGCATCCGGCCGCAGCACGCCCCGGCCGCAGCATTGCGCTCAAAGAGCTCGACGGCGAACCGTCCGTGGTGCTGGATCTCCCCCACAGCCGCGAATATTACGAGCAGCTCTATGCACTCGCCGGCATTGTCCCCAACGTCCGGCACCGCTTCGCGGGTTACGAGACGGTCCGGTCCTTCGTTGCGAAGGGCCATGGTTACGCCATGCTCAATCAGCGGCTGAACAGTGACATGACGTATTCCGGCGGAAAGGTGGTGGCGCTGGCGCTGACGGACAATTTCCCGCCCATCGAGGTGATGCTGGTCCGGCCGGAGGGGGTGCAGCCTACGCGCCGTGCCCTCGCCTTCGAAGAGACGTGCCGCCGCATCTACACGGCAGCCGCCGCAGGCCACGCACCTGCAGGCGGGTGAATGCCCTGACACCTGACTGGCACGGGCATTGGCGAAATCTATTGATGGCAGCAAATCAATCAATTGGACACATGTGTGGCAGATCACACATGGTTGTTCCAGCGCGGATGTCAGCGGGGTTCCTGGAAGGGAAAGCCCCTCCAGCCACACCGCTCGCCCCACCTCCCCGGCGGGACAACCATGTTGATCAAAGGAGATTCTGTGGTTCAGATCCATCCCCAACCCCAGCAGGCACCTGACGTTGTACAGACCCCTGCGCCGGACGTTCCCGTTCGTGAAACGGCGGCGGCCGTCAACGCACGCCCCGGCGTTACGAAGATGCAGAAGCGCGTGCTGGCGGGCGGAAGCATCGGCCAGTTCATCGAGTTCTACGATTTCACGCTCTACGGCCTCACCGCGGTGATCTTCTCGCAGCTCTTCTTCCCCGCGGCCAACCCCGTTGCAGCGATGCTGGCCACCTTTGCCACGTTCGGCGTCGCGTTTGTAGTGCGGCCCATTGGCGGCCTCTTCTTCGGCGCGCTTGGTGACAGGATCGGCCGCCGGCGGGTCCTCACCATCACGCTCGTCGCGATCGGCGCAGCCACCGCCCTCATGGGCCTCCTGCCCACCTATGGCCAGATCGGCGCATGGGCACCGGCCCTCCTGGTCCTCTGCCGGCTCGTCCAGGGCTTTTCGGCAGGCGGCGAGTCCGTAGGTGCCCCGTCCTTCGTCTTCGAGCACGCCCCGGTCAAGAGCCGCGGGTTCTGGCTGAACATCACTATCGCCGCAACCGCGCTGCCTTCTGTGACTGCCGGAACCATGATCCTCATCCTCAGCCAGTCCATGTCCAACGAGTCCTTCATGGCCTGGGGCTGGCGCATCCCGTTCCTGCTGGCCCTGCCGCTTGCACTCTTCGGAGTCTGGATCCGCAGCCGCACCGTGGAGAGTGAAGCCTTTAACGAGGCCAAGGCAAGCCGGACGAAGGAATTCAGTCCCGTCCGCGAGGCCTTCCGCGAAAACAAGCTGCGGATGGTCCAGGTCATCTTCGTCATGGGCCTGACCGCCATGGGCTTCTACTTCCTCTCCGCCTACTTCGTGTCCTACGTCCAGACCTCGGGCGGGCTCAGCCGCGAACAGTCCCTGCTGGTCAACGCAGCCGCCTTGGCGCTCTACGCCGTGCTGTTGCCGCTTGGCGGCCGGGTCGGCGACCGCGTGGGACGCAAGCCGATGCTGATCGCGGGCTCTGCCGTCCTGGCCGCCGTTTCCGTACCGTGCTTCATGCTGGTCACCAGCGGCAGCCTGCCGCTCGCACTGCTGGGCCAGGCACTGTTCGTTGTGGCGCTGTGCATCTACGGCGGCGGCTGTTACACGTTCTTTGTGGAGATCTTCACGACGAAGACGCGTTTCACGTCGGCCGCGATCAGCTACAACGGCGCGTACGCGCTCTTTGGCGGGACCGCACCGTTCATCGGCACCGCCCTGGTGGGAGGCAGCGGTGTACCGCACGCCCCCGGCTTCTACATGGCCGCGGCGGCCGCCGTCGTCCTTCTCCTGGTCCTCTTCACCCGGGTGCCGGAGACGCGCGGCCGGATGGGCTAGAAGCCCCCGCCCTCTTTCCTCTCCACAGCCAGACCTAAGGACTTCCCCCATGAATTCAGCAGCTTTCCTGTCCGACTTCCACCACGTTGCCACCATCGGCGCCACAGCGAACAACGGTGTGGACCGGCAGGCCGCAACCGCCGAGGACGCGCTCACCCGCCAGTGGTTCGCGGCCTGGGTGAACGACGCCGGGTGGGAACTCCGGGTGGACGGAATCGGAAACATGTTCGGGCTGGTGGAGTGGGTGCCCGGGGCTCCGTACGTCATCATCGGATCGCACCTGGACAGCCAGCCGCTGGGAGGCCGTTTCGACGGCGCCTACGGTGTCATCGCCGCGCTGCACGCCGCCCGGCGGCTGCAAGCGGAGGTTGCCGCCGGCAGGGCACGGCCCCGCTTCAACCTGGCGGTGGTCAACTGGTTCAACGAAGAGGGCGGGCGCTTTGCCCCGAGCATCATGGGCAGCTCGGTGTACGCGGGCCTGCTCGACCGGGGGCAGATGCTCGACGTCGCCGACCTGCAGGGTGTTACTGTCCGCGATGCTTTGGCCGGCATCGGGTACCTCGGCACGGCCGAGGCGCCCGATGCCGCCGCCTACGCTGAAATCCACATCGAGCAGGGCCGCATCCTGGAGCGCGAGGGGATCACCATCGGCCTGGTGGACAGCAGCTGGTACACCCAGAAGCTGGATATCGAAGTACTGGGCGAACAGTCGCACACCGGAGCCACGGCCATGGCTGACCGGCACGACGCCCTGGTGGCTGCCTCCAAGATCATCCTCATGGTGCACGATGTCACCAAGGAGTTTGCGGACGAGGCCATTGTTTCCTCTGTGGGACAGCTGACGCTGGAGCCGAACTCACCGATCGTGGTGGCCCGCCGGGTGCACCTCGTCGCGGACCTGCGCTCGGCCGATCCGGACATCGTCAAGCAGGCGCGGGCGAAACTCCTGAAGGACATCGACACCCTGGCCCGTGAACACGACATCAAAGTGAACGTCAAGGACTTCGATATCCGCCCCATCCGGCGCTTTCCGGAGGCCGGCCTGGAACTCGCGGACAAGGTGGCGGCGAACCTGGGTCTCTCAGCCCGGCGCATCCAGACCATGGCAGGCCACGACTCGGTTGCCATGAACACCGTGGCTCCTTCCGTCATGCTGTTCATTCCCAGCGTGGACGGCGTTTCGCACTGCGAGCGGGAGTTCACCACCGACGCCGACATGGTGGCCGGGGTGGACATGCTCACCGGCGTTGCCCGCGAGCTCGTGGCGGGGGCCTTGGCCGGGACTGCGGCGCCGGCCGTGGCGGCGCTGGCATGACGGACCTGCACTACCTTGATGCCACCGGCGCGCTGAGATTGTTCCGGAGCCGGGAGCTTTCGCCGGTGGAGTTCCTGGACGCGTTAATTGCGCGGACGGAAGCCGTCAACGGCGCCATCAACGCACTCACCGAAACGCTCTTCGCCGAAGCAAGGCTGGCCGCCCGGCAGGCCGCCACCCGGTACGCGCGCGGCAGGGACCTTGCCCCGCTCCTGGGCCTTCCGGTGGCCGCCAAGGAAAAGCACGGGCTCCGCGGCCGCACCCTGTCGCAGGGGCTCCTGGCGCGGAAAGGCGACATTGCGGCGGCCGACCATCCGGTGATCGAACGCATCAGGAACGCGGGCGGCATCATCCACGCCCGCACAACGACCCCAGAGTACAGCTGCGCCACCGTGACCCACAGCCCGCTGTGGGGCGTAACGCGGAATCCATGGAACCTGACCTATTCTCCCGGCGGATCCTCCGGCGGCTCGGGGGCGGCACTGGCAGCCGGCCTGGCCCCGCTGGCTACGGCTTCGGACATCGCAGGCTCAACCAGGCTGCCGGCGTCGTTCACGGGGACCGTGGGGTTCAAGGCCTCCTACGGACGCATCCCGGGGCTGGGGCCGCTCGCCGCGGACCACTATCGCGGAGACGGGCCCATGGCCAGGACAGTAGCGGACACGGCACTGCTGGCCGGGATCATGGCGGGGAAGTCTCCCGCGGACCATGCATCGCTGGCGGATCTCCCGGCGGGCTGGCCAGGACAGGGCATGGCCGGCGGCGGGAGTACCGTGGCCGGCATGAGGATCGCCTTGTGCGTCCGGCTGGGCAATTATCCGGTGGCGGCAGATATCGAGGCCAATACCCGCACCGCCGCAGAGGCACTTCGCCAGGCCGGCGCGGCGGTGGAGGAAATCGAGCTCCCGTGGACCACGGAGAGCATCAGGCGGACCATTTTCACCCACTTCGGCTACCTTCTGGGACCGGCAATGGAGGACGAGACAGCGGAATCGGTGGACCAGCTGGCTCCCTACACACGGCGGTTCATGGCGGACGCCCGCCGGGCAGCCGGGGAGAACCGCTACCTCGACGGCATCCGCGCCGAGTCCCGGCTGCAGGCCGGGCTGGCGGCGGCGATGGCAGGGTTTGACGCGATGGTCTGCCCGGTGTCCGCAGTTCCGGCCCTGGAGGCGGAAGGACAGTACCTTGACGGCATAGACGCCGGCACGGTGCACCTCGAGCATTACTGGGAAGGGCACATGACGGCGCCTTTCAACATTGCAAACCGGTGCCCGGTGCTTGCCGTCCCCAGTGGCATGGCCGACTGCGGAATTCCCACCGGCGTCCAGATCGTGGGGCATCCCTTCGAGGACGCGACGGTCTTCCGGGTGGGGGCAGCGCTGGAAGCCGTGCTGCCGTGGACCCGCCGCCCCCCGTTGTAGGGAGGGGTTCGTGGGAGTATTGAACGTGTGGCCCATATCGACGTTTCCGGCATAGATTACTTCCTCTCCGACGGCACCCAGCTGCTGAACGGGGTGACCTTCAAGGTCCCGGACGGCACCAAGACCGCGCTGATCGGCCCCAACGGCACCGGCAAGACCACGTTGTTCCGCATCATCGCCGGCGACCTCGTCCCGGACGAAGGGGTGGTCGGACGCTCGGGAAACATGGGCATCATGCGCCAGTTCGTGGGCCAGGTCCGGGACGGGTCCACGGTGCGGGACCTGCTGGTCTCGGCGGCGCCGCCCGCCCTTGCGGCCGCGGCGCGCGAGGTGGACGACGCGGAGCTTGCCATGGTGGAGCACGACGACGAGCCAAGCCAGATGCGGTACGCCCAGGCAATCGTGGACTGGGGAGACGCGGGAGGCTATGACGTCGAGACCGTCTGGGACGAAGTCTGCATGGCCGCGCTGGGACTGCCGTACGACCGCGCCCAGCACCGCGCGGCGTCGACGCTTTCCGGCGGTGAGCAGAAGCGCCTGGTGCTGGAGGCGCTCTTCGCCGGCCCGGACGAGCTCCTGCTGCTGGATGAACCGGACAACTACCTGGACGTCCCTGGCAAGCGCTGGCTCGAAGAGAAGCTCAACGAGTCCAGAAAGACCGTGTTCTTCATCAGCCACGACCGCGAGCTGCTGAACAACGCCGCCGGCCGGATCGTAACGCTGGAGCCCGGCATCAACGGGGCGTCCGCCTGGATCCACGGCGGCGGCTTCGGCTCCTACGTCGAGGCCCGCGCAGACCGCAACGCCCGGTTCGAGGAGCTGCGCAAGCGCTGGGACGAGGAGCACGTGAAACTCAAAGAGCTCGTGAACATGTACAAGAACAAGGCCGCGTTCCGCTCCGACATGGCCAACCGGTACCACGCAGCCCAGACCCGCCTGGCCAAGTTCCTGGAGATTGGTCCGCCTGAGGCGCTGCCCGTCGAACAGAACGTGCAGATGCGGCTCAAAGGCGGGCGGACCGCCAAGCGCGCGATCGTCGCGGAGAAGCTCGAGTTGACCGGGCTGATGAAGCCGTTCTCCACCGAAGTCTGGTTCGGCGACCGGGTTGGCGTGCTGGGCTCCAACGGCTCAGGCAAGTCACACTTCCTGCGGCTCCTGGCCACGGGAGGCACCGACCCGGAGCGTGAGCACCTGCCCGTTTCCGACGTCGAAATCGCCGAAGTCCCGCACGAGGGCACCGTGAAGCTGGGGGCGCGCATCCGGCCGGGCTTCTTCGCGCAGACGCACGTCCGCCCGGACCTGCTGGGCAAGACCCTGCTTGAGATCCTGCACCGCGGCGACGAGCACCGCTCCGGCCTGGGCCGTGAGGCCGCCGCCGGAGCGCTGGACGGGTACGGCCTTGCGGGGCAGTCGGAACAGAAATATGAGTCCCTGTCCGGCGGGCAGCAGGCGCGTTTCCAGATCCTGCTGCTCCAGCTCTCCGGCGCCACGCTGCTGCTGCTGGACGAGCCCACGGATAACCTGGACCTGCACTCGGCCGAGGCGCTGGAGCGGGCCATCGACCACTTTGAAGGCACCGTCCTGGCCGTCACACATGACCGCTGGTTCGCGCGGACCTTTGACCGGTTCCTGGTGTTCGGCTCGGACGGGAAGGTCTATGAATCTGCCGGACCGGTCTGGGACGAAAAGCGCGTGGAACGCGCCCGTTGACCCCACGCTCTCTCACTTAATGCACGTTTTGGCCGCACGCTCTCTCGCCGGGTGAGAGAGGGTTGGTTGTTTTCCTCCATTAAGTGAGAGAGCGTCTGCAGGACGCCACCCGCAATCTCCCAGTGGAAGTAGACAAAGCATGAGCATCGGAACCGGCCGGCACCAGGGGCTGAAGGCCGCGGCGGCGGCCACCTTCGTGGTCTTTGGAATCAACGGACTGGCGTTTGCCAGCTGGGCCGCGCGCATCCCCGCTGTGACGGAAACGCTGCGCATCAGTTCCGGACAGATGGGGACACTGCTGCTGTGCACCGCGGTTGGATCGCTTCTGGCGCTTCCGACGGCGGGGTTCGTGGTGGGCAGGATCGGCACTGCCAACGCGGTGCGTACCGGCGGCATCCTCGCTGCTGCAGCGGCGGTGGGGGTCGCGGGGTCGCTTTTCGCGGCATACATTCCCGGGACGGCGGTTTCCCTCTTCTTCTTCGGGATCGCGGTGGGCCTCTGGGATGTCTCCCAGAACATCGAGGGCGCCGACGTGGAACACAAAATGAACCGGACCATCATGCCCCAGTTCCATGCGGCGTTCAGCGGCGGCGCGTTCATCGGGGCGATCGTCGGCGCGGGCCTGTCCAACCTGGGCGTCGGCCTGCCGGTACATTTATTGGCCATTGCGGGAGTCGTGCTGCTGTCCACACTGGTGGCTCCCCGCTACTTCCTCCCCCACCTTGCCCGGACCGTTACGGCGGGTGAACCGAAGCCTGCCAGCGGCCCCACGGCCTGGCGCGATGGCCGGACCCTGCTGGTCGGCGTCGTGGTCCTGGGCGCGACGCTCACCGAAGGCGCCGGCAACGACTGGATCGCCAAGGCCTCCGTTGACGGCCTGGGCACCTCGGACTCCACAGGGGCGCTGATGTTTGCCCTGTTCGTCCTGGCCATGACAGCCATGCGCTTCCTGGGGGGACGCGTCATCGACGCATACGGCCGGGTGGCGGTTCTCCGGGCCAGCATGGCGGCAGCCGCGGCCGGACTCTGCCTGTTCGTCCTCGCAGGCAATGTGGGGCTTGCTGCAGTGGGAGCCGCCCTCTGGGGCGTGGGCGCAGCACTGGCGTTCCCCATGGGAATGTCCGCCGCGGCAGACGACCCCCAGCATGCGGCGGCCCGGGTATCCGTTGTCTCCACCTTGGGATACGTGTCGTTTCTTGCCGGGCCTCCCCTGCTGGGCTACTTGGGCGATCTCACCGGGATCCACCTCGCGCTGCTGGCCATCCTGGCACCCATCCTCCTCGCACTGCTGCTGGCGGGCGCAGCCCGGCCGCTTCCCGTAGAACTGAAAACCGCGGAAACCGGCACCGGAAGGTAGCCGGCTCCGGCGGTGGGAGTAGGGTGATCGCATGCAGAGCATGTGGCGCCGGAGCCATCGGAGGATCGCCAGGCTGGACAGATACCTGGTCCGGCATGTTTCCCGTTTCCCAGGAGGCGGGCACGACGGCTTCTTCCGGCGGCTCTCCGCCTCGGCCAACCATGGAAAGCTGTGGATGGCGGCGGCGGCCGTCATGGCTGCCTTCCCCGGGAAGCCGCGCCGCGCCGCGCTCCACGGCCTGATAGCGCAGGCCGTGGCGTCCGCGGTAACCAACATGGGGTTCAAGACACTGCTTCCCCGGGCCCGACCGCTTCCGGAGCACCTGCCAGTTTTCAGGTTCGTCCACCCCCAGCCCACCAGTTCGTCCATGCCGTCCGGCCACTCGGCCTCTGCCGTCGCCTTTGCCACGGGAGCGGGCCTGGTGCATCCTGGCCTCGGGGCCGCCTTGGCGCCGGTCGCTGCGGGGGTCGCATACTCCCGCGTGCATACTGGTGCGCACTGGCCGTCCGACGTGGTGTTCGGATCGGCACTGGGCGCCGGCGCCGCGCTGGTGACGCGCCACTGGTGGCCGGTCAAGCCGCCCACGCCTGAAACGGCAAGGACCTGGACCCAGGCTCCCGAACTCCCCGGCGGTGGCGGTCTCAGCATCGTAGTCAACACCTTGGGCGGGTCGTTCAAGGAGGAAACCGCGAACGCCCTCCGCGAAGTATTCCCCAATGCGTATATAAATGCTGTCCGGCCTGAGGCGGATCTGAGGGAGCAAATCGAGCTAACGCTGAAGCACCCAGGTACCAAAGCCCTGGGTGTGTGGGGCGGCGACGGGACCGTGGGCGCTGCCGCTGCGGCCGCCGTCGAACATTCACTGCCCCTGCTGGTCCTGCCCGGCGGAACGCTCAATCACTTTGCCCGCGACGCCGGCACCGGGAGCCTCAAGGACGCCGTGGTGGCCGCCGGAAAAGGTGAGGCGGCGCTGGCGGACACGGGGGTAGTGGAGGTGGAGCGGGGCCTGCCGGACGGGACGGAGACGACGGAGCTGCTGATGCTGAACACCTCCAGCATCGGGCTTTATCCCAACCTCGTGAGGCGCCGCGAGCAGCTGACGCCGGCATTGGGCAAGCCGCTGGCCGGCGTCGTAGCCATGTTCCGGACATTCGCCGCGGGAACTCCGGTGACCCTGGCAGTGGATGGCGTCCGGCACCGGGTGTGGATCGCGTACTTGGGGCGTGGCCGCTACTATCCGAGGGACCATGCGCCACTGCTCCGGCCGGTCCTCGACGACGGGGTGCTGGACGTCCGGCTCATCACCGCCGATGAGCGGTTCGCCAGGGTGCGGCTGCTGTGGTCCGTGCTGACAGGCACCGTGGCAAGCTCCCGCATCACCCATCTGCGGGAGGCCACCGAGGTGGAGATCGACGCCGGAGGCGCACCTATGGCGCTGGCGGTGGACGGTGAAGCGCTGGCCGGCGTGCGAAGGGTCCGGTACCGGGTGGCGCCGAGGTCGCTCACGTACTACTCGCCGCGGCCGTGAAGGGGGTTGCCCCCTGAACAGTCCCTGAATCACCCCTGAATCGTGGCGAAACCGGCGCTCAAGCTGTCTGTTGGTGGGTAGCGTAGGGACTGAACCTGCACTGCCCACCCCCGCAGCCCCGCGCTGCCGTCCAAAGGAACTTATCCATGATTGAGGCACAGGGCCTGACGAAGGTTTACGGCAGCAAGACCGCCGTGGCCGGAGTGAGTTTCACGGTTGAACCGGGGCGGGTTACAGGCTTTCTGGGACCGAACGGCGCCGGGAAATCCACCACGATGCGGATGATCATGGGGCTGGACCGGCCGACGTCGGGCTCCGTGACCATCAACGGCGTGCCCTACGTCCGGCATAGGGCCCCGCTGCGTGAGGTGGGCGCGCTCCTGGAGGCCAAAGCGGTGCACACCAGCCGCAGCGCCTACAACCACCTCCTGGCCATGGCCGCCACGCACGGTATTTCCAAAGCGGGGGTGCACGAAGTGATCGGGATGACCGGGCTGGAGGCGGTGGCGCGGAAGAAGGCCGGCGGGTTTTCGCTGGGCATGGGCCAACGGCTGGGCATTGCCGGTGCCCTGCTGGGGGACCCGCAGGTCCTGATCCTGGATGAGCCGGTGAATGGCCTGGACCCCGAAGGAGTGGTGTGGGTCCGTAACCTGGTTCGGTACCTGGCCGGACAGGGGCGCACGGTGTTCCTCTCGAGCCACCTGATGAGCGAAATGGCGCAGACTGCCGATCACCTGATTGTGATCGGCCGCGGCCGGGTGATCGCCGATGCCCCCATCCGGGACATCATTACGGGCAAAGGCCAGGCACGGGTCCGGGTGCGGACCGAGGAGCCGGAGCGGCTGGCGCAGCTGCTCACAGCGGGGGGTGCAACGGTTGAATCTCCGGAGCGTGAATTGCTCGAAGTGAAGGGCTTGGATTCCAAGGAGATCGCGGGCGTGGCGCTCGGCCACCAGGTTATGGTCTACGAGCTAACGCCCCTGGTTGCGAGCCTCGAGGAGGCTTACATGGAACTGACCAAGGATGACGTCGAATACCACTCCCTTCCCGCTGCGGAGGTCAGCAAATGAGCACTACTGCCCCTGAACGTGCCCTGACCGGCCCCAGCTTCTTCCGCGTGCTCAGGTCTGAAGGCATCAAGTTCCGCACCCTTCTTTCCACTTTGGTCCTGATCGCTTCCACGGCGGCGGTGATGGTGGGCTTCGGCGCACTGTCCGCCTGGGGCACGGGCCAGTTCGCCGATGCAGCGGCCGAGGACCCGCAGGCGGCCGCCCGGCTGGCGGCCCAGGGCGGCGACCTGGCAGTCAGCGTGCCCACTTCAGGGATCGCCTTTGCCCAGCTGATCCTCGGGTCCCTGGGCGTACTCCTTATGAGTTCCGAGTTTTCCACCGGCATGGCCCGGTCCACCTTTTCCGCCGTGCCGAAGCGGCTTCCCGCGTTCGCAGCCAAGCTGCTGGTCGTCACAGTGACGTCCTTCGCGGTCACCGCCGCATCCACCTGGGTGGCCGGCCTGGTGGCCGTGCCCATCCTGGACAACTACGGGCTCAAGCTGGACCTGGGCAGTTCCCAGTCCCTGAAGCTCCTTCTGGTGAGCAGCGTTTACGTTGCGGCTGTTGCAGCGATCGGCCTGGCGCTGGGCACGCTGCTCAGGAACTCCGCCGGCGGCATCATGAGCCTGGTAGGCCTTTTCTTCGTGGCGCCCATTGCCTTCCAGCTGATCCCCGGCGAGTTCTTCGAGGAGACCCGCAAGTATCTGCCCGGCAACACGGTTGAACCGTTGACGGCCGTGGAGCATGTGCCGGAAACATTGGAGGCGTGGCAGGCCGGACTCGTCCTGGGCACGTGGGTGGTGGTTCCGCTGGTGCTCGCCGCGGTGCTCCTGAAACGCCGGGACGTGTAGGCGGCTGGCTAGACTCGACAGCATGCCTCTTCACAGCTCAGCCGCCGCCCACATCCAGGACCTCGGGGCGTATGTCAGCGCGTCGCCGTCGAGCTTTCACGCCGTTCATGAGGCCGCCAGGCGGCTCACTGACGCCGGGTTCACCCGGCTCGATGAGCTGGAGCCGTGGGAGGCCGGCGAGGGCTCCTTCTTCGTGGTCCGCGACGGTGCGCTGGTGGCATGGGTGGTGCCGCGGGGCGCCGGCGCCACCACGGGCTTCAACATCGTGGGCGCCCACACCGATTCGCCGTCCTTCAAGCTCAAGCCCAGGCCCACTACGGGCGCGTTCGGCTGGCTGCAGGCGGGCGTGGAGGTTTACGGCGGGCCGCTGCTGAACTCGTGGCTGGACCGTGAGCTGCAGCTGGCCGGCCGGCTGGTGCTGCGCGACGGCACCGAGCACCTGACCGCCACCGGGCCAATGCTCCGCTTCCCGCAGCTGGCGATCCACCTGGACCGGGCCGCCAACGAGGGCCTCGTGCTGGATAAGCAGCGGCACATGAATCCGGTGTGGGGGCTGGGCAGCCCGGGCGGGTCGGACGTGCTGGCCGTGCTCGCCTCGCACGTGCAGGGCGCCACAGTGGACCCGGCGGACATCGGAGGGTTCGACGTCGTCATGGCGGACACGCAGGCGCCAGCGGTTTTCGGCGGCGAAGGGGAGTTCTTCGCGTCAGGGCGGCTGGACAACCTTTCCTCCACGCACGCCGGCCTGGCGGCGCTGATCGCACACGCGGGGTCCCTGCTTCGTTCCCCGGGTGCGCCCATCGCTGTCCTTGCTGCCTTCGACCACGAGGAAATCGGCTCGAACTCGCGCTCGGGCGCCTGTGGGCCGTTCCTGGAGGACGTCCTGGTCCGCATCTCCGACGGCCTCGGCGCGACGGCGGGCCAGCGGCGGCAGGCGATATCGGCGTCGTTCTGTATTTCCGCCGATGCCGGCCATGCCGTGCACCCCAACTACCCCGAGCGGCACGACCCCGCCAACCACCCCGTCCTCAACGGCGGGCCGCTGCTGAAGATCAACGCGAACCAGCGGTACGCCACGGACGGCCCGGGCGCGGCCTTCTGGGCCCGGCTGTGCGCGGAGTCCGGGGTGCCGTACCAGGAGTTCGTGTCCAACAACGTGATGCCGTGCGGGTCCACAATCGGCCCGCTCACCGCCACCCGGCTTGGCATCCGCACAGTGGACGTGGGCATCCCGCTGCTGTCCATGCACTCCGCGCGCGAGATGTGCGGTGTGCAGGACCCGGCTTATCTCGCGGCAGTGGCGGAGTTGTTCTTCCGGACGGCTGCGTAGGGGGGCGCCGGCCCCCGGGATGAATGTGAGTTTCATGGCGCACATTGCTATGAAAAGTTGTTTCTTCGTTAACCTTTTAGGCTCTCTCCCGTTTAACCGGGCCGCTAATTTCAAGTTGTGACCACGCAACCGTTCAAACCAGCGCCCCAACACAGGGCAGAGTTCCTCGAGGCGGTCCGCGAAAATCTTGCGTCGTTTTCAGGAGTGGAGCTCCGCATCGCCCGCGCCGTCCTGGCCGGGCCGCAGAGCATCATCAACAGCTCAATCGGCCAGTTCGCCGCTGAAACCGGGGTCTCCTCCGCGTCGGCGGTTCGGTTCTGCCAAAGCATGGGCCTGGCCGGTTTTCAAGCTCTGAAGCTCGTGCTGACACGTGAATCGCCCTCGACGACGGTGCAGCTGGCCGACATTGAAGCGGGCGACAGCAGCGCAACCGTAAGCCGAAAGGTCGTCCTGGGCTCCGCCCAGGCGCTCCAGGCTGCGGCGGAGAACATCGATCACGAGAACGTAGCGTCCGCGGCCGCACGGATCGGCGCTGCGAGGCGGACCCTGGTGCTGGGCGTCGGAACGTCGGCTCCACTGGCCGCGGATGTTGCCTATCGGTTGGCGCTCGTTGGCGTGGACGCTGTCTTCGCCGGAGATGCCCATGTCCAGAACATCATGGCAAGCCGTCTGACCAGTGAAGACGTCTGCCTGATTATCAGCCACACCGGAGCCACCACCGAAACCTTGGCCGCAGCCGGTGCGGCAAAGGCCGCCGGGGCCGCCACGGTGGCGGTGACCAGTTTTACCGGAACTCCCCTGACGGATCTGGCCGGCCTGTCCATCGTGGCGGGCAGCCAGGAAACGGCGTACCGGGTGGACGCCATGATCAGCCGCGTCGTGCACCTGGCTGTGTTGGACGCGATCGTGGTTCTCCTGACCCATGGGTCGCCGCGCCGCATGGCTGCCCTCTCCGCCAGCAACGACATTCTCACCAAGCTCCACCGCAGCTAAGCGGACTTCCCACCCTGCCCGACACTGTTTGACCCAATCCTGGAGACCTCATGCCCAAAATCATCACCGGACGTGTCATCACGGCTGACGGATTGCCCCTCCCGGGCATCGCTGTTACAAACGGCCGCGATGTCGTGGCAACAGGAGGCGACGGCCGTTTTGCCGTCGAACCTCACGGTGCCTTCATCACCCTGACCCGCCCCACCGGCTGGCACACGGACCATTGGTTCAAGCGGCTTCCGGCAGTCGGCGCAGCGGGCGGAACGGAGCTTGTCTTCGAACTCCAGGCCGTGGAGCAGCCGCTTCCATATCAGTTCATGCACATCACGGACACGCACATCGACATGGCGGCACCGGACGAATGGGCGTTCGACAAAGGCCGCCTGACGACGCCTGACCAGCTGAAGGAGTTCATCCAGGACCTCCCGCAGCTGTCTCCGGCAAGCCGGTCCGTGATCGTGACCGGCGACCTGGTGGACAACGGAACCGCCGAAGAATTCGCCGGCCTGCTGGACGCGGTGGCTGATGCTCCAGTGCCCGTCAACCTGGTGCCGGGGAACCATGACCACATGCATGCCGGCCGGTCCGGTCGAATTTCCAGAAACAACTACATCGTCAACGACGGCAACCCGGAACTTTACGAGGAGCTCGTGGGCCCCCGGTGGTTCTCGTACGATGTGGCGGGACTGCATGTCGTAGTGATGGACTGGCACACCCACGAGCTCGGGCTGGACCACGCTGTCCAGGAGGAATGGCTCCGTAACGACCTCGCGGCAGCGGGGGAGGAAACGCCATACATCCTGTGCATGCACGACCAGCCCGGGCACCCGATCATGAACCGGCTTCCGCGCAAGCCGCTGGCTACTTTCTCCGGCCACTGGCACACGTCCCGGGTGGTGGACATTGACGGCGTCCTGCACGTCAATAGCCCCACGCCGTTTTTCGCCGGCCTGGACTACTCGCCGCCGATGTTCCGGGAAGTCACGTGGGACGGCAGCGGCCTGGAGCTGAACTCCCGAACCATGCCCGCCCGCTACCTGCATAATCCGGACCACGCATTCGACGTCGACAAAGCCACTATTACCGGTTACGACGCCAAGTCCGGCAGTTCCCTGATCCGCTGGCGCCACCAGCTTGCGGGCGCTGGCCACCGTGCGGGTCCCACCCTTGCCGGGGACCGGATTTACGCCGGCTCACAGATCGAGGACCGCCCGTCAGGCACGGTAGAAGCTGTCGAGGCCGTCACCGGCGAGCTCCTGTGGTCCGCCCCAACCTCGTCCGCCGTCAAAACACGGCCCGTCCTGGCTGGCGGCGTTGTGGTGGTGGCTGAAGTGAACGGCGCGGTCACGGGGCTGGACGCCACATCCGGAAACAGGCTGTGGACGACGCCCTCTACCGACCCCTACCGGCGGTTCGCATGGCAGTCGCCGGTGGAATCCGAAGGCATCGTGGTGCTCGGGGACCAGAGCGACCTTCGGGCACTGGACGCGGCCACCGGGGAAGTCCTCTGGCGGCGCACGGATCTTTCCCCGCATCACAACATCGTCACCCACTCGAGCCCGGCAATCGTCGGCGCCTTGGTCATGGTGGGGTTCTGGCCAACGCCCAACTCGCCCATCGCCGTCGACCTTCACACCGGGAAGTCCATTTGGCACATGCCTGAACTGCAGGATGACCCCTGGGACACAGCCCGGAACCTCCGGGTCACCGGAACGGCAGCTTACGACGCCGGCCAGGACAGTTTCCTGGTGCCTGCGATCACCAGCACCGCCAAGCTGGACCGGAAAACCGGAGCCGTGCAATGGGCCGTGCAGCATGAGGGTGGCTACAGTCCCTCCACGCCGGTCATCACCCCCGATGGATACGTCGTCACGGTGACCGGCAAGGGCCTGCGCATGCTGGCCAAGGACAGCGGCGCGCAGCTCTGGGACGTGCCGGTGGAAGGAGTGGCACCCTTCCCCATGACCGCCTACCGCATGAGGGCCAACCCCGTCATGGCGGCGCCTTCCTATGAAGAATCCAGCGCAACGCTGTTGCTGCCGGGGCTCGATGGCGTCCTCCGCCGTTTCCGCTTGGACGGCACCCAGGCGGGGACATACGACGTCGGGGTTCCCCTCGCCGCGCCCCTGGTCGCCGCCGGAGGTGGCAGCTACCTCACCGTGGGTGTCGACGGCGGGTTGCTTTCGCTTGACCTGGGGGCCGGATCATGAGCCTGCTGACGCGCCCGGCGCAGAAAACAGCTGCTCCGGCAAAGGTCCGGCCGCGGCTGTCCCTGACTCCTTACTTGCTCCTGCTGCCCGCCCTGGCGGCCCTGCTGGCGTTCGTCTATGGTCCCGCACTGCTTTCCCTGATTGGGAGCTTTTTCATCATTCCGCTGTCCGGAGGGCAGTGGAAGTACGCCGGCTTCAACAACTACCTCAAGGTGTTTGCCGATCCGCTGATCCATCAGGCCGCCATGAACACGCTGGTTTACGCCCTGGCGACCATCCTGCCGTCCATGGTCCTGGGACTGCTCCTGGCACTCCTGATGGAAAAGATGGGCCGTGGAAGCTGGCTCGCCAAGACGGCGCTCATCCTTCCAATGACGGCAAACATGGTGGCCATGGCCGTGGTCTTCAAATGGATCTTCGCCTTCCAGGGCGGGTTCACCAACCAGATCCTTGGCTTGGCCGGGCTGGCCCCGGTGAACTGGCTCGGTGAAGCGGAGACGTCCCTGTTCACCGTCATCCTGCTGGGGCTGTGGCGGGCCACATCCTTGTGCATGCTCCTCTTCATGGCCGGACTGACCACTATCCCCTCCTCCATTCACGAAGCAGCGTCGGTCGAAGGCATCAGGGGCTTCACCAAGCTTCGGACCATCACTCTGCCCATGCTCCGGCCCACCCTCGTCTTTGTGACGGTCCTGTCCATCACCGGGGCAGTCCAGGTCTTCGAAATCGTCAACGTCATGACCAAGGGCGGGCCCCTGGGAAGTTCGGAAACCGCCATGACGGCCGCCCACAAGGTGGGTTTCGAGTACTTCCGGATCGGCGAGGCATCCGCCATCTCCTTCATCCTGATCGCTCTGCTGCTGATTGTCGGCATCATCGGCCGTCAGCGGCGTACCAAGGAAAACCAATGACATCACCGAACAAAATCCGCACAGCCCTGGTCACCGCACTCGGCATCCTGGCGGCCGCGCTGGCGCTGTTTCCCTTCTATTGGATGATGCGGACGGCTGTTGCCCCCGCTGAGGGCCTGACGACCACAGGGCTGAGCCTGATCCCAACCGAGTTCGACTTCTCAAACTTTGGCCGGGCGTGGGAGAAGGCCAACCTGGGCCAGGCCGTCCTGAACGGAATCGCCGTGACGCTGGGGATTCTGGTCCTTCAGCTGCTCACCTGCATTCCGGCGGCCTATGCGCTGTCCAAGTTCCGCTTCCGCGGTGCCGGCGTCATTCTCAGCCTGGTTCTGGCGTGCCTTCTGATTCCCCACCAGGCCACCATGATCCCCACATTCGTCGGCCTGAACCTCCTGGGACTGGGCGACACGCGGCTGGGGCTTGTCCTCCCGTTTGTTACCAGTGCCATCGGCATCTTCATGCTGCGCCAGCAGATGATGGCTGTACCCGACGCCATTATGGAAGCCGCCAGGACAGATGGGCTCGGACCGCTGCGGACGCTGGTCTCAGTGGTGGTCCCGATCTCCGCGCCGTCAATTGCAGCCTTCTCCCTTCTTTCGGTCTTTACGCACTGGAATGACTACCTGTGGCCGCTCCTGGTGGCACGCAGCCCGGACATCATGACGCCGCCGCTGAGCCTGGCCATTTTCCAGAACGCCGATACGGGCTTCGATTACCCCGCCCTGGCAGCTGCCGCCGTCGTAGTCACCGGGCCGGTGGTCATCCTCTTCCTCCTTGCACAGCGGCACTTCGTCCGCGGTATGGCCGGAACTGAAGTGGCCGGCTAACCCCGAATCCTCCCCCCTCCCCTAACTGCAGAACCAATCAAACGAAGGAATCCCCAATGCGTTCCAAAATCCTTGCAGCGGCTGCCCTGGCCACCGTTACAGCCCTAAGCCTGTCCGCTTGCGGCGGCGCCGAATCCGGTTCCGGCGGTGCCGTGGCCAGTGCTGCCGCCATCGACCAGTGCAAGCCGGAGGGAACCACGCTCAAGCTGGCGTTCGCACCCCAGGGCACACCCGCGGTGGAGCATGCGAAGAAGATCATGGAGGAAAAGTACCCCGGCCTCAAAATCGACGCGGTTGCTGCCCAGAGCGGCAACTATTCGGATCTCACCAAACAGGTCGTGGCAGACACGGCCGTGGGAAAGCGGCCTGACCTCATCATGACCGGCCTGGGCCAGCTCCGGTTCTGGACCGACAGCTACAACCCCGCACCGCTTGACCCGGCCACCCTGCCGGAGGGATACCAGAAGCAGTTCCTGACCGCAGGGGAGGTGGACGGCACCACGTACCTGGCTCCGTTCCAGATCTCCACACCTACCATGCTGGTCAACAAGAAACTCCTGGCCGAGGCCGGCATCACCGACCCGTCCTCCATTAAGGACTTTGCAGCCCTCGAGGACGCGGCCCGCAAGGTGACGGCAAAGACCGGCAAGCCCAGCATCAACATCTCCTCGGACGACCTGCCGGACTGGTTCTCGCAGGCACTGGTGCAGTCCTCCGGCGAAAAGTACGTGGCCGAGGACGGCTCGTTCGGCTTTGACACCCCCAAGGGCCGGGAAGCCATTGGGCTGCTCGCCCGCCTTGCCAAGGACAAGACGTCCCTGAACGTGCGCATGGACGACGGCCAGGCGCAGTTCGTCGCCGGCAACCTGGCCTTCCACATGGCCACGACGTCCCGCATCGTCAAGGTCGTCAAGGAGGCTCCGAAGGACCTGGACTGGATGCCCATCGACCTTCCCGGACTGAATGGGCCCGAGGGTGAACTGCCCGCAGGCGGCAACGGCTGGGTTGTCATCTCCGAGGACTCCTGCAAGGCCGCGTTCTCGCAGGCCATGGTCACCGAGATGCTCACCAAGGAAGCCTCGCTGCTGAGCAGCGGCAAGGACTACAGCTACATTCCGGTCAACAAGCTCGCCACGGAAGAGCTTCTCAAGGGCGACAACATTGCTCCCCAGATGCGCTACGCCTGGACCTACGACAAGCCGCTCACCGTATGGGGCGGATTCGAGGGCGCGCAGACCGCCCAGATCATCGACACCGTCCGGAACATGATGGAGCAGCTTGCTACCGGAAAGCCGGCCGACGAGGTCGTGCCGGCCACGGCCAAGTCGATCAACTCGATGCTGGGCAAGTAGCAATGACAGCCATTGAACTGACGAACATCACCAAGCGCTTTGGGGAGGTTGTGGCGCTCGACGGCGTGAGCCTCTCCATCCGCGACGGTGAGAGCCTGTCTATCCTGGGGCCCTCCGGATCGGGTAAGTCTTCCCTGCTGCGAATCATCGCGGGGCTTGAGGATCCCGACGAAGGCACTGTGGAACTGGACGGCAAGGACCAGGCGGGCGTTCCGGCCCATCAGCGCGACGTGTCGATCGTATTCCAGAACTTCGCCCTGTACCCGCACCTGACCTCCCTGGGCAACATCACCCTGGGACTTCGCCACGGCCTGGGTCTGTCCCGGCAGGAAGCCGAAAAGCGGGCACGCGAGGTTGCTTCACGGATGCGGGTGGAGGAATTGCTGGAACGGCGCCCCAAGGCGATGTCGGGCGGCCAGCGCCAGCGCATTGCCCTGGCGCGGGCACTCGCCCGGCACGCCGGCGTCGTACTCCTGGATGAGCCCATGTCCGGGCTTGATGCCCAGCTCCATATCTCACTGCGGGCGGAAATCCACCAGCTCATCAGCCAGGAGGGAGCCACCGGCGTGACTGTCACCCACGACCAGCAGGACGCCATGTCCATGGCAGACCGGATCGCCGTGATGGACAGGGGGCGCATCGTCCAGCTGGGGACGCCGGATGAGCTCTACGATGCACCGGTCTCAGCCTTCGTGGCCGGGTTCATCGGGGCTCCGCCAATGAATTTGCTGGCCTCGGCCCGCACGAAATCAGGACTGTTGGAGACGCCGTTCGGCCAGGTATCGCAGGCTGCGGGCGGCACCATCCTTGAAAGTGACGTTGTCCTGGGAGTCCGGCCGGAGGACGTCCGCCTCGGAGCCGGCGGGCGCGGCGATGCCTGGACGGCGGAGGGTGAAGTGATCCTGGTGGAACCCAACGGTCCGCTGCGTACCGTGCATGTCGATCTGGGCGGCTCTGTGCTGCTGCTGTCCTGCCGCTCGGCTGAGCGCCCGCAGCTGCATTCCCGTGTCTCCATTTGGGCCTCTCCGGAGAGCATTCATGTCTTCCACGGTCCCAACGGGCTGCGGGCCGGCATGGCGTCCGGGCTGGGACTGGCTGCAGCAGCATTGTCGGCTGCCGTATGAAGTATCTGTTCGACTGGAATGGCACCATCGCGGACGACGCCGGCCGGGCTTGTAATGCCACCAACGCGGCCCTGAGGCTGGTGGGGCTGCCGGAAATCAGCCCGGACCTGTTCGACCGGACATTCCTGCTGCCGATGGATGAGATGTTCCTGAGGCTTGGGGTGGGGGCCGGCGACGTTGCGGCGGCGATTGCGGAATGGAACGCAGCGATGGCTGCGCACGCCGCCCCGCTCCGGACCGGGGCGGCCGGGTTCCTGGCTGACCTGGCCGCAGCCGGTGAGGCCTGTGCCGTCATTTCGGCCGCTGGCCCTGATTATCTGCTGGCCGAACTGCGGTCCTTTGACATGGAGGAGCGCTTTGGTGCTGTTGTCACAGAGGCTGCGGACAAAGCCCAGGTACTGGCGGAGCTGAGGGATGGGGGCGAAGCCCTCTACTTCGGCGACACGGAGTACGACATGCGCTGTGCGGCCGAAGCCGGCTGCGTCCCCGTGGGCGTGCTTAGCGGTTACTGCCCGGAGGAACGGCTTGTCGAAGCGGGCGCCGAGCTGGTGGTGCGCGATTTCAACGAGTTCAGGTCAACCGCCCTGGGCCGGAGGCTCTTGCCCGCATAGGGTTTACGAAGCGGCGGGCCGTTCCCCAGGGGAACGGCCCGCGGTTGCTTCCTTTGCGAAGGGACCGTAGCTGCGCGTGCCATTGATGACGGTCCCTCCTCAGTGATTGCCCTGCGCGAAAACCTGTACGTCGTTTTCGTGGGCTGGAACGCCCACCCACGTTTCACCATCCGGCACGTTGCTTAGAACGGCTGCACCCATCCCCACCGAGGCGTAGTCGCCCACGGACGTGCGGTCACGCACACTGGAATGCATGCCCAGACAGGCGGCACGGCCTATCCGGACGCCGCCGCCCAAGGAAACGCCGGCGGCGAAGGTTGCGAAATCCGCTACGTCGTCATCATGCGAGAAGGTCACCGACGGCATCGCGACAACATGGGCACCCAGCGTCACACCTGCGGTGAGGGTTACGTTGCGGAGGAGGATGCTGCCCCGCCCTACACGGCATCCCTCAGGGTATTGGACAGAGGGGTCAATCGCCGTCGCATACCGGGATTCCTGGAGCCCCAGCCGCGCAAGCCGCTCGACTACAGCCTGCCTTCGCCGGCCGGAACTCATGCACACGAGCAGGAAGGCATGACTGAAGCTGACCGCATCGTCGATGCCGCCCAGGACCGGTGCCCCGTCCACCGTCACGCCGGCCAATTCCTTGTCGTCGTCCAGCAGCCCCACAATGTCGTACTGTCCACTGCTCCGCACCATGGCCAGCACTTCCCGGGCAAGCCCGCTCGCTGAGATCAGGATCAGTTCACTCATGGCGTCACCGGCGTCGCCGTGTTTCGGATGACGTTGACCACGCGGTTGATACTGGCGGAATCAAGCTCATGGAACACCGGCAGGGACAGGGTGTGCTCGCTGAGCCGTTCGGTGTGTGGGAGCCGGACGTTATCAGTACTCCGCCAGCGGAAGGCAGGCTGCCGATGGCAGGCAGCGGTGCCGCGCCGTGCCGATATGCCGGCATCGGCAAGCTTCGCCAACAGGCGCTCCCTGCTGGCAGGGAAGCCGGGCAGAAGTTCCAGCCACAGTGTCTGGAAATTAGTGGTGCCGTAGGGTGGGTCGGTCACCAGTCGGAGGAACTTGAGGTTCTCGAGGGCTCTTGAGTAAGCCGCCGCAATGGTCCGTCGCCTGTCCACCATCTCCGGGAGCCGCTTGAGCTGGACAGTCCCAACGGCCGCCTGAAGGTCCGTCATCCGGTAGTCATACCCGACCTCCACGCAAACTTTCCGGGGGGAGAGGAAGGCGTCACGGGAGGAGCCTGGAACGCTGATTGCATGTTCGCGCAGCATGCGTGCCCGGGCTGCCCAGTCCGACCGGTTCGTGGTGAGCATTCCGCCTTCACCCGTTGTAAGGATGCTGGTGCGATGAAAAGACCAGACGGCTACTTCGGAACCGGATCCGGCGGGCCGGTTCCGGTACCTGGAGCCCGCAGCGCAGGCTGCGTCTTCAATGACGGTTATTTCGTGCCTGTCGCAGACCAGGCGGATCTGCTCAAGGTCAGCCGGAACTCCACCGTGGTCCGCCACGATGACTGCGCGCGTCTCGATTGTGATTGCGGCATGGATGGTTTCAGCCGTCACGTTGCCGGTGGCAGGATCAACGTCGCAGAAGATTGGTCGGGCCCCTACGTAGGTCACCGCGTTTGCCGCGGCGATAGAGGAGAGGGATGGCACCACCACGTGATCCCCCCGGCCAACACCGGCGATTAGCAGCGCCAAGTGCAGGGCAGCGGTGCAGCTCGAGGTGGCGACTGCATGGCGGGCTTCCTGTGCCACAGCGAAAGCGTCTTCGAATTCTTTTACCCGGGGGCCCTGGCTGAGGCGCCCCGAGGCGATGACGGAAGCGAGGGCAAGGCTCTCTTCATGTCCGAGCCAAGGTTTCGTGACATCGATGTGGGCGAGTGCTGTTTCCACCGTCATGGTTCCACGGCCTTCCCGGCAGCGGCCGGCGGTTTAACAGGCGACGCCGTGCCCTCCCTGCTGCAGCTGACTGCCACCGCGTCCAGCATGGCGAGCACGCGCAGTGCTGACGCGTCAGGTGATGCGAGTCCGTCCGCTTCGCGAATACGCCGGGCGAACTCGGCTACAAGATGGGTCTCCTGTCCATGGACCGCGTCAGGAAATATTTCCATGTCACAGGGCTGCCCGGATTCACACCGGTGACCGGGAAGCATGCCTGTATCCCGCCCCGGCGTAGAGGCGATCACGGAGAGCTGGTTCCCGGGCCGCATGCCATCCCACAAAACAGTCAGCCGGGAACCTGCGATGACCACCTGGTGCCTTGTAACGCAACTCAGCCTGTTCACATACAAATGGACCAGGGCATCATTGCCAAGCCTGAAATTGACGTGGCCCACGCAGTCACGGCCCGTTCCGAGAGGATCTCCTCCAAATGCCGAGACTTCCCGGGAATTCAAGCCCTCGGGAAGCACGCGATCCAGGATGGCCAGGCTCTCCGGCGCCAAGTCCCAAAACACATCCCGTTGTGCGTGGTCGGAAAGTGGCCCTGTCCGCACGACATCGACGAACAGCAGTTCCCCAAGGGAGCCGTTGAGGACGAGCGTTCTCATGTGTTGGACCGCAGGGGTGAAGGAATGGGCATGGTTGGCCATGAGGACGACGCTGTTGGACTCTGCCTCTGCAACCAGTTCAAGACCGCGTTCCAGGCTGTCTCCCAACGGTCTTTCAACCAGGGCATGCTTACCGGCCCGCAGCGCTGTCATTGCCGTTCCGTGGACGAAACGAAGCGGTGTGGCAACGGCAACCGTGTCCAGCGGCACGCAGTCCAAGGCTTCGTCGATGGTTCCGAAGCGCGGGGCGCCGCCGAGCTTCCTGGAAAGCGCTGTGGCCCGCAGGACGTCCGGATCGCAGATAGCGGCCAGGTTCCAGTCACTGCTCTCCTGCAGCGTCCGGGCAAGCCTGCTTCCCCGCACGCCCGCCCCGATGACGGCGATGCCGAGTTTGCCGGGATCGGTGGCCCTCCCCATGGACTTTCCTGTGTCCGCATTCATCGTTCGTCCTCCTGCTCCATGGTCAGTAGGCGCCGGCGGGCCGGAGTATGACGCGGAACGTCCGCCAGACGATCAGCAGGTCACCGGCGATCGACCAGTTTTCCACGTAGTACAGGTCCAGGCGGACCGCTTCGTCCCAGTCCAAGTCCGAGCGGCCATTGATCTGCCACAGCCCGGTGAGGCCGGGCTTGATCAACAGGCGGCGAAGAGCGTGCCGCCCGTAGCCTTCGACTTCGCTGGCGAGCGGAGGACGCGGACCAACCATGCTCATGTCGCCCATGACGACGTTCCACAGCTGCGGCAGTTCGTCCAGCGAGTACTTTCGCATCCACCGGCCGCACCGGGTAACCCGTGGATCGTGACGCATCTTGAACAGGACTCCTGCTCCTTCGTTTTCCTTCTCCAGGCCGGGCCTGAGGGCTTCCGCATCGGCGACCATGGACCGAAATTTGAACATCCCGAACGTCCGGCCGTTCTTTCCCACGCGGTCCTGCCGGAAGATGACGGGGCCCGGGCTGTCCAGCCGGACAATGACGGCCAGAACCAGGAACAAGGGAGCCAAAGCCACTAGTGCACAGCCCGCCGTGGCTATGTCCATGACCCTTTTCAGGCTGTGCTTCGCACCGGAGTACTGCGGTATGTCCACGTGCATAAGCGGCAGGCCTTCCACCGGCCGCCAGTGGATGCGAGGGCCCGCGACATTGGTGAGGGTGGCCGCCAGAACCATTTCCGCCGCGCATTCTTCCAACTTCCAGCCCAGTTCGCGGATGAAGTTATTCCCGCCCGGCAGCGGTCCGGCGACGATAACGGCGTCGGCCTGAACCGTGCCTGCCGTCCGGGCGATGTCGTCGGTGGATGACAGAACCGACACGTGATGATCATCAACTCGGAACTTCGCCCCCCGGCGTGCCCCGGGAAGGCATACACCGAGTACCTCATAGACCACGCCGGACTTTTTCTCGATCTGGTGGACGACGTAGCGGACGTCTTCGGGTTCGCCTACCACGATGGCCCGTGAGAGGTGGTGGCCCTTGGCCTTTTCCATAGCGAGCCTCCGCCGGAAGACCCAGCGGTTCGCAGTGAGAGCGCAGATGCCCAGTGGAAGAGAAACCGTGACGAGGGCTGCTCCGCCGTCGACGGAAAAAACGACGGAGGCAATGGCCACGGCTGCAAACGTCCGGAATGTCGCGGTGCCGACGAGCTTGTACTCGTGCGCGCCGACACCGAGCACCTTCGAGTCACGGGTGCGGTGGACCCCCAGCGCTGCCATCCACAGCAGGGCAACTCCGGCGCTGGCAGCGATCCCGACATCCATGGTTCCCGTTCCGGCGCCCGTGGAGCCGGCGGGAAAGGACACCGGGCCGGCAGACAGGTAGCCGGCCAAGACCGCCAGCGCGACCAGCACAGAGTCGGCGAGGCGCAGCAGGCTGATGTGGGTGGAGATCCATTCCGCTGATTCTTTTCGACTTAGCGCTGGCGGTGTTTCCGCCTGTACAGACTGGACCGGACGTATCTCCCGGCGGAGAACCCCTTGCTGGCTCCGTGCCACAGATACGCCTGTCATCCTGACCCCTTCCCGAGTGTCTGCCGGCACTGGCACCGTGAAGCAAACTTAGCGGCAGCGCCGTATTAGGGGTCCAATACCGGAGGGAGGCTGTGGGTCCGTATACGCATCATTGTGGAAAATGCGGGTGCCCGCCGAAGCCGCTGGCGAACTCTAGTAGATAGGTAGTGCGTAGGGCTCCGGGGAGCTCTGCTGTTTGTTTGCCGCCAGGGCGGTCAGTTGCGCCCGCGATTCAACTCCGAGCTTGCGGTAGATCGCGGTCAGCCGCACCTCGACCGTCCTGACGGAAACGAAAAGCGTGGCCGCGATCTCTTTGTTGCGCATTCCACGCGCCACCATCTTTGCAAGCGCCCGTTCATGGTCGGCAAGGATCAGCAGGGCTGGATTTCCCTGAGGGTTGGCAGGTTCCACCCGTTCGTCGAGCAACAGCGCGTCGATGTGCTGGACCCAGGCATGCGCCCCTATTTCGTCGAACATCACTTTGGCCCGCATCAGCGCGTCACGCGCTTCCCGGACCCGTCCGAAGGCGTTCAAACGCTCCGCGTAGCACATGAGAGTCCGGGCACGTTCGAGTACAGACTCGCGGCCTGGCCTGGACTCGAGGGCCTGCGTGAAGAGCTGCAGGGACTGTTCGCCGTCCGCGAGCATGGCCCGGCTCCGGGTTATTGCCATGATGAGCCACGGTGAGCGCAACCCTACCGACCGGCTTTCCAGGCGGCGGAGGGTCTGTGTAGCCTCGCGGTGCCGACCCAGCCGGATCAGCACCTCCACCAGGTCGGGCTCACACCTCAACAGCGTAGGATTGCCGAAGCCCATCCCGATCTCCGTCGCCCGGGACAACTGGGCCAAGGCCTCGGCCAGGTCTCCCCGCAGGAGTGCAAAGTGGCCCTGCCAGGCAGCCAATTGGGCGGTGAGGGCAGGGTGGCTGGCGGCGCCTATGTAGCGCTGAGCGTCTGCAGCGCAGATCTGTGCCGATGCCTCGTCTCCCATTGCATGGGCCCGCCAGAGCCGGAAGACGTGCCGGAGCCCGCGGTGATACGTGATCCCATCGTCGCGGCGTTCGATCTCTCCGATCAGGTTGACGGCGGTGCGGACGTGGCCGGCCCGGATTTCATTGTCCGCTGCAAGGAGGGCAGCCGTCTCCCGCCAGTTGACGCCATGCGCTTCGGTGGAGTTGAGAACCATCGTGAACGCCTCGTTCGCCGGGGCGTAGCGCTCCGCGTAGCTGAGGGCACGACCCTGGACCAGGAGACTGGGCAGGATCGCATTCCCGGGCGGTTCATGCACCCGGCCGAATGCTCCCATTTCGCCCCTGATGGACTCGACAATCAGTTTTGCCCGTTCGGTGATTGCCAGGCATTCAGGCGACGCCGAGACTTGGAATTCGGGGTAGCGGAGAAGCTCAACCGCATCCATTAATTCCCAACGCTCAGCGAAATAAAGGGCCGCAAGGGCCAGCAGGGTGGCGGCATAGGACGGGTCGTGCCGGCCGAACTCCTTCACGAGGCGCAGTACCATGCTGGAGCGCACCGGAGCGCCCTGCATAAAGGCGATTTCGAAGGACAGGCCTGTCAACCTCAGGACCAGCGCCGGATTGCGGGTGACCCGCTGCGCCCATTCAAGGTAGCGCTGGGCGTAGGCGAGGTGGCCACGGTTAAAGAGCAGTTCCGCCACGGTTGTCAGACGGGCAGCCGTCTCCGCTTCCCAGGGGTTGATCGTCAGGGCGCGTTCGACATATTCCAGCGCGAACGGCACTTCTCCGGCGCGAATCAGCTCAATGGCGTAGCGCAGGAGGCCAAAAGCTGTCTGCCGTTCGAGGGCGGTGAAGCTAAGATGCCACCGCCTGCCGTAGGGGTCTGTGTCTTCAGCAGCCTCGGCCAGTGCGCGATGATCCGCAGTCCGGGATGCCGGCGGCGTTTCGGCAAATACATGCCCCCGCAGCAGCTGGTTGGATATCTGAAGGCAGGACCCGGATCGGCTCACCGCGCCGCTGGTGAGCAACTCTTCCACGCCCGCCCACACGTCGGGGCAGATCTTCTCGAGCGTGGTGATCTCGCTTCGGTAGGAAAGCGACAGGAGCTCCAGCACCCGGCGGGCGATGGGGGAAAGGCGGCCCACCACCAACGCGAACTCCCCTTCGAAACAGCCCTTGCCGGGCAGTGGCACGGGCAGCGCATACTCCCCCTCCGCCTGCCGTTCCAGCAGCCGCTGATAAAGCTCGACGGCGGCAAGGGGGTTCCCTTGAGCCACTGCGGCAACTGCATGGGCCGATGCCGGCGTTGCGTGGTGTGCGGGGATCGCTTCCAGCATCAGGACCAAGTCGCTGTGGCCGAGCGCCTCGAGCTGCATGACCGGCAAGCCGCTGAACGCGCTGCCCGGAGCGTCGGTGCGGAGCCCGACGAATAATGCGATGTCCGTGCCGGCCAGGCGGCGGGCCAGGTATCCGATCACGGCCTGGCTGCCCGGGTCCAGCTGATCGGCATCATCGATCACGATGACCGTCCGGCACGACGACCGCTGGTGGACTGCGTTGAGGAGCATGGTGGAAACAGTCGCCAGGTCCATTGAGCCCGTGGCATCGTTGAGAACTTCCTCGGCAACCCGGTTCAGGACGGGGTCATCCAGGCCGTTGAGCAGAGCGGTAAGACCGGACAGTGGCCACTCGGACTCAGAGGCGCTGGCGTTAAGGAATACGGTCCGGTAATCGCATACCGAGGGGATCTCGGCGAGCAGGGCGGATTTTCCGGCGCCGCGCGGCCCCACCACGGCGAGAGCTGAATCCCGCGGCCCTCGAATCACGGCAAGAATGCGGTCCAGTTCCTTGCTTCGACCTACCAACGGCATGGGGCCCCCACTCATCGAAGAAGGAGACCGATGCTGTCTTCGTACGTTGTTATGACCCTTGCTGCCACTGGTCTGGCCGTTCGGGCCTAATTGTTCCTGGCCGCCTCGTTGCGTCCAGCGCGGTACCCAGCCGTCACGTCAATATAGTGGGCAATCATCGGGCGCACCAGCGAACTCCTGGCCCCCGAGTACTCTATTTTCGGCGCCCTACTACTTGGATTCCTGCGCGACCGGGGACGCTGGGGTGGGCCGCGGGAAGCGGACGCCGGCATGGCTTGCGTCACGTTATCCACATAGCCGGAGCCTCGGCGGGCGGCTGTGTGGCACGGAGGCTAGGCTCGAGTCAAGCGCGAATCGCGTTATGGGGTCCAAATGGACTAAGATATTGAAGTCTGTGCTGCGTCCTGCTTCCGTTCCGGTGGCCGGCCATGGCACGGAATCGCAAATGAACCTCCTGTTACGGAAATGCCGTAACCGCTTAGCCCAAAGGAGGTGGGTTCACATATGCGTCCTTACGAATTGATGGTAATCATCGACCCCGAGGTCGAAGAGCGTACCGTTGAGCCGTCGCTTCAGAAGTTCCTGAACGTCATCACCAACGATGGTGGAACCATCGAAAAGGTTGACATCTGGGGCCGTCGTCGCCTGGCTTACGACATCAAGAAGAAGTCCGAAGGTATCTACGCCGTGGTGAACTTCACCGCTACGCCGGAAACCGCCAAGGAACTTGACCGCCAGCTGTCTCTTAACGAGACCATCATGCGCACCAAGATCACCCGCCCCGAAGAGCAGAAGGTTGTTGCTGAGTAATTCAGCGCCATCTTCATTCTTTACCCCGCAGGAAACGTACTCTTCACCCAGGAACCAAGGAGGCAGTAGATGGCAGGCGAAACCACTATCACGGTCGTCGGTAATCTCACCAATGACCCGGAATTGCGGTTCACACCGTCCGGTTCGGCAGTAGCGAACTTCACCATTGCTTCCACCCCGCGTACCTTTGACCGCCAGTCCAACGAGTGGAAGGACGGGGAAACCCTGTTCCTCCGCGCGTCCGTCTGGCGCGAAGCAGCCGAGAACGTCGCCGAATCCCTGACCAAGGGGATGCGCGTGATTGTGACCGGCCGGCTGAAGAGCCGCTCCTACGAAACCAAAGAAGGCGAAAAGCGCACCGTAATCGAGCTTGAGGTCGACGAAATCGGCCCCAGCCTGCGCTATGCCAATGCCAAGGTCAACCGTACCCAGCGCTCCGGCGGACAGGGTGGCGGCGGCTTCGGTGGCGGTAACGGCGGCGGTGGCTTCGGAGGCGGCAACCCTGGCGGAAACCAGGGCGGCAACTCCGGCGGGTGGGGCGGCGGCAACAGCCAGCAGTCCGGCCAGGACGATCCCTGGGCCACGCCCGGTGTCTCCAACGCCGGCGGCTGGGGCAACGGCCCCGACTCCGAACCTCCCTTCTAAAAACCATTATTAAGGCCCGACGCCGGGACCGCCCGGGTGCCTGAGGCGCCCAAGGTGACTGCCGCCGTCGGACCACCACCATCCCGTGGATCAACATCCACGGGCTCCCTAGAATAGGAGCTCCACGATGGCTAAGGCTGAACTCCGTAAGCCCAAACCAAAGTCCAACCCCTTGAAGGCCGCTGACATCACTGTCATCGACTACAAGGACGTAGCATTGCTGCGCAAGTTCATCTCCGACCGCGGCAAGATCCGCGCCCGTCGCGTCACCGGCGTTACGGTCCAGGAACAGCGCAAGATCGCACAGGCAATCAAGAACGCCCGCGAAGTTGCTCTGCTGCCTTACTCCGGCGCTGGCCGCGGTTAAGGAAAGGGATTAACTAACATGGCAAAGCTCATTCTGACCCACGAAGTTACCGGTCTCGGTGCTGCTGGCGACATTGTCGAGGTCAAGGACGGTTACGCACGTAACTACCTGCTGCCCCGCAACTTCGCCCTGACCTGGTCGAAGGGTGGCGAGAAGCAGGTTGAGTCCATCAAGGCCGCCCGCGCCGCCCGCGAGCACGCTTCCCTGGAAGACGCTCAGAAGCAGGCCGCTGCACTCTCCGCCAAGCCGGTCCAGCTGGTTGTCAAGGCCGGTGAGACGGGCCGCCTGTTCGGCACCGTCAAGCAGGCCGACGTTGCTGACGCTGTTGAGGCCGCTGGCCTCGGCCGCATCGACAAGCGCAAGGTTGAACTGCCGGCTCACATCAAGTCGGTTGGTTCCTACCAGGCCAACGTCCGTCTCCACGAGGACGTTTCCGCTGTGATCGACCTCAACGTGGTTGCTGGCAAGTAGTTTTTACTGCTGCACGCGAAAACCCCTGTCGCCGGACTCCGGCGGCGGGGGTTTTCTCATGGCCGGGAATACTTCCGGCGGAGCGCGGGTTCTCCACGTAGATGCATATGCATATAAGGCAGAGCAAGCACCAGGAGCGCCCCATGGAAACCCGCCGCATCACCGTACTGTCCGCCGGCCTCGGCGTCCCGTCGTCGAGCCGCCTGCTGGCCGACCAGCTCGCCGCGGCAGCTGAAAGGCAGCTGTCGGCAGCAGGCTACGCCGTGCAGGTGGAGACGGTCGAACTACGCGATCTTGCCGTGGACATCGCCAACAACTTCGTGACCGGTTACGCCGCGCCCCGGTTAGCCGAGGTCATCGCCGGCGTCGAGGCATCGGACGGCATCATCGCCGTAAGCCCGGTCTTCAGCGCCTCCTACAGCGGCCTCTTCAAGTCCTTCATCGATGTCCTCGATCCGACGTCGCTGGACGGTAAGGCAGCGCTGCTGGGTGCAACCGGCGGAACGGAACGCCACCAGATGGTGCTTGACTATGCCATGCGGCCGCTGTTCACCTACCTGCGCACCAGGATGGCTGCCACGTCTGTCTTCGCGGGGCCGCAGGACTGGGGCACCGCGGGCGACGGCGGCTCCTCGCTTTCAGCGCGCATCGACCGGGCCGCCGGGGAGTTTTCCCGGCTGCTGGAAGGTGTCCAGCCGAACCGCAAACCGGCCCCCGCCGGATCCCTGCCGTTCGAAGAACTCCTGGCGGGAATCAGCGGAGGCCGGTAAGCGGCGCAGGCTGTATGGACGCTAGGAAACCTGCAGCCCGCCGTTGATGTCGTAAGTGGCGGCGGTGATGAAACCGGCGTCCTCGCCCATGAGGAAGGACATGAGGGCGGCCATCTCGCCCACAGTGCCCACCCGGCCCACCAGGATGTCGCGGGACATTTCCTTCTTGCGCTCGTCCGTGAGGGTGCCGCCCATGATGTCGGTATCCACCGGACCCGGTGCGATGGCGTTTACGGTGATGCCGTGCTCGCCCATCTCCCGGGCCAGCGCGCGGGTGAAGCCGATGATGCCGGCCTTGGCGGAGCTGTAGGCCACCTTGGAGTAGGTTCCGCCGCCGCGCTGCGCGGAGATCGAGGAGATGCTCACAACGCGGCCGAGCTTCCGGTCGATCATGCCGCCCAGGACGCGCTGGGTCACCAGGAACGTGCCCGTCATGTTGATGGCGAAGACCCGCTCCCAGCCCTCCTTGGTTTCCTCCATGAATGGGCGCGGGGAGCTGATGCCGGCGATGTTGGCCAGGCCAACGATCGGCGGAAGCTCGGCCTCAACGCGGCTGACGGCTGCGTCAATGGACGCCTCGTCGGAGACGTCGGTGCGGAGTCCAAGGGCCTGGACGCCGTGGCGTTCCGCAATTTCCTTCGCCGCCTGCGCGGCAGCTTCGCCGTCGATATCGAGGATGGCGATGCTCCAGCCTTCGCTGGCCAGGCGGTCCGCAGTGGCGCGGCCGATGCCGCGCTCCGAGGCCGCACCGGTGAGTACCGCGGTGCGCTGGGCGGGGAAAGTTGCCGTTTCGGTCATGCTATTCAGCTCCTGTGTCGGGTTCCTGGTTGTTGATAAAACGTTCGTAGTCGTCGTATGTCTGGTTGATGTGGTCTTCCATGGCCTTGCGCGCCGTCTCCGGGTTTCCGGTCTCGATCGCGGCCAGTACCAGGTGGTGGTGCTCGATGGCGTGGCGCTGCACCTCCACGAAGGCGGAGGTCTCTCGTCGCGTGGAGTAGAGCAGGTTTCCCAGCTGCCCCAGAAGTGCTGGCAGGAAAGGGTTGGCCGAGGCGCGCAACACGATGTCATGGAACGCGAGGTCGGCCACCGTGACGCGGTCCAGGTCTCCGGCCGCGTGGGCGTCCTCCAGTTCGCGGATCGATTCGTGCATGGCCGCCAGGTGTTCCGGGCGGGCGTTCTTGGCGGCGAGTTCTGCAGAGCCCGTTTCCACCATTCGGCGCACCTCAAGCAGGCGCAGCGCCACCTCGTCCCCGCCGGTCCCGCGGGAGGCGGCCCGGAGGATGGCTTCCAGGCCAGTCCACTCTTCCACGGGATTCACGAATGTGCCCAGGCCGCGGCGCACCGTGACGATGTTCTGCGCCTGAAGGGTCTTCAGGGCCTCCCGCACGGTCAGGCGGCTGACATCCGCCTCCCGGGCGATCTCCGGCTCGGACGGCAGAGGCTCGCGGGGCTTGAGCTCCCCGTTCAGTATCCGCTCCAGAAGGTCCTCAAACACCGCAACTGCCAGCGTATTCCGGCTCATCGACGCACCTCCATCGCTGCACTTGTCAGATGTCTTATGTGCAAGTAGTGTGGCACCAGTCACTCGATGGAGTCAATTCGTTGCCGAAACGTCGCGGCACCTTCGAGGAGCGGCCGGGCACGTCGCCCGTCGGTCTTTCCCCAAGGAGTAAATCAACGTGGATCTACAACTCTTACTGGCGCTGGTTCTGGGCATCGCGACGATCGTCGTCCTGGTCCTGCGCACCCGCCTGGATGCCTTCGTGGCATTGCTCATCGCATCACTGGTCACAGGCCTCGTGGCCGGTCAGTCCGCACTGGACATCACCAAGGCCATCACCACCGGATTCGGGAACACGCTTGCCTCCATCGGCATCGTGATCGGCCTGGGCGTTGCCATCGGCAAGATCCTGGAGGTCTCCGGTGCCGCCAACGCACTTGCCCTCGCCTTCCTGCGCCTCTTTGGCAAGGGACGCGAACCGTGGGCGCTGGGAACGGTGGGCGCGCTGGTGTCCATCCCGGTGTTCTGCGACTCCGGCTACGTCATCATGAACCCGCTGGCACGCTCCATCGCACGGGTTAAGCGCGCCGGCTACGTGACCCTGGCGCTGGCACTCGGCTGCGGCATGACCCTGACGCACCACCTGGTGCCGCCGACGCCGGGCCCGCTCGCCGTCTCCGGCCTCCTCGGCGCTGACCTCGGTGCGGTCATTCTTACGGGCCTTGCCTTCACGGTCCTGCTGCTGCCCATCGTGGTTGTTTACGCCAAGTGGATTGGCCCCAAGCTGGAATCCTCGGTCAGCGAAGAAGTGCGCGCCGCAGTTTATGGCCGTGCGGCGCTGGTTGGTGCCGCTGAAGGTTCGCACCGCGGAGGTTCCGTCGATATCGCAGATCACGACGTCGACGCGGATAACGCTGCCGATCTCCCCGACGATCCCGAGCTGGAGCTCGGCACGCCGCCGGCAGGTGCCAAGCCGCACCGCGTAGGCGCCTTCCTGGCCTCGCTGCCGCTGCTGGTGCCGCTACTGCTGATCATCCTCAACACGGTGACCGGCGCCATTGACCAGAACGCCCAGGGTGTTGTGGGCGGCAAGTACGAGCCCTCCGACTGGGTGGTCCCCTTCGCGTTCATCGGCAACCCCGTCATCGCGCTGACCATCGGTGTGCTGCTGGCCGTCTATGTCCTGCTGCCCCGCTGGACCCCGCGCAACAAGGTGCAGCACTGGTTCGCCGATGCCGCCGCCTCCGCCGGCCTCATCCTGCTGATCACCGGTGCCGGCGGCGCCCTTGGCCAGGTGCTGCGCACCTCCGGGGTGGGCGATGCGCTGGCCGAGGCCATTGCCGCGACTGCCCTGCCGGCATTCCTGGTACCGTTCCTCGTGGCCACGCTGGTCCGGCTGGCACAGGGCTCGGGTACGGTCGCCATGATTACCGCTGCTTCCGTCACCGCACCCCTGGTGGGAACGCTTGGCATCGACCCGCTGGTGGCGGCAGTCGCCTGCACCGCCGGATCCATGATCCTGAGCTACTTCAACGACTCCTACTTCTGGGTGGTCACCCGGTTCACCGGCCTGGACGGGACAGCGGCGCTGCGCGGCTGGTCCGGCATCACCACGGCCGTGTGGGCGGGCTCGATTCCGCTGCTGTTCATCCTCAACCTGGTGATGGGCTAAGCAAACCGGCCCTAACGCCACGGCCCCCGGAACTGCACCAGTTCCGGGGGCCGTGGCCGTTCTTTTAGTCCTCCAGCAGCGAGATGAACTCGCGCGCCTGGACCAGCGTGATGTCCGAGTGCCGGCTGAGGGCAGCAGCGGCGGCCTCAAGGTCGCCGCTGCGGGCCAGGGTGCGGATCCTGCCGTAGATCTCGTCATTGAGCATGTTGCTGCTCACTTCGCGGGTCACGTCGCCCTTGCTGGCGATGGCCCGGTACCGGTAGGGGAACCGCTCGGGTTCGTCCGCGTCATCGTCGACGGCGGGTGGGGCCGTTTCGGGGCTCCGGTACGGCTGGGGATGGGCCGCGAGGGCGCCGACGGCGTCCCGCGAGGCGCGCAGGCCGGCTCCGCTGATTTCGTAGTACAGCTTGATGGCAGCCATGGCCTGTCCCTGCGCGATCAGGGCGTACAGCCGGCGGTGTTCATCTTCTGACAGTTTGGCGGCGGCGCTGCGGGCCAGTTCCGCGGTATTGGGGGCAGGTGCCGGAGGTCCCGCCGCCGGCTTCCGCCTCGCCGCGGCGCGGGCAACAAGAAGTACCCCCGCAGCCACTGCCAGGAGGATCAGGACAGGGACTACAAGCGTTTCACCCATACTCCAAGCTTAAGCCAGTGAGGGTTTTCCACAGCAATATTCGCCGCGCTGCATGGATGCGGCTCCTTCATGTGCCGGCCCGCATCCATGTGGTCGATGGAAAGCATATAGGGCTGCCTGCCCCCTCCGGGCAGCGGGTCAGGGCGATGAGGCTGCCCTCGCGGCGCGCTCCTGGCGCCCCCGGTCTGTGGATGAAATTCCACAAAAGAAATATTTACTCCACATGCTGGAGGGAACGTTTCCGCAGGTCAGCGCCGATTTTGCGATGAAAGTTTTTCTTTGTCCACAGCCTTTCCCACAGACTGTGCACAAGGTATGCCCTGTAGTGCACAGGTTATCCACACGTTGCCCGGCTTCCCGGCTTTGCAGGGGACTGTAGGGCGGCTACCGTTGCGGGGTACTCGTTTTACACTGCCGCCCCCGCTGCCGAAAGGCGGTCTTGGGCACCCCCTGCGGACCGCCGAAGCAGCCTCTGTGGAAAACCTGTGGAGACTGGGGATAACTGGCCCGCCGGCAGGCAGCGGCCGTTGTCGGTGGAGGCGGGTATAGCTGTGCATGTAGGGCTGGCGCGGTGAACCGGAGGCGGGAAACCAGGGCCGGCCCGGCAGGATGGACAACCATCGGCGCCTCCGGGGCCGGTACAAATTGAGGACGGCAGCATTGTCAATCGCGCACTTGGATACGGTCGAGACCACCCGGGGATCGGACTCGGGCCGGAAGCCTCCCCAGGATATCGCCGCCGAGCAGTCCGTGCTGGGCGGCATGATGCTCTCCAAGGACGCCATCGCGGACGTGGTGGAAATCCTCCGCGGCCAGGACTTCTACCGGCCGGCACACGAAACGATCTACGAAGCGATCATCGACCTCTACGGCCGCGGTGAGCCCGCCGACGCCGTCACGGTTTCCGATGAGCTGACCAAGCGGGCCGAGATCAACCGGATCGGCGGCCCGGCTTACCTCCACGAACTTATCCAGACCGTTCCCACCGCCGCCAATGCCGGCTACTACGCCGAGATCGTGGCCGAACGCGCGGTGCTGCGCCGCCTGGTGAATGCCGGCACCAAGATCGTCCAACTGGGCTACGGCTCCGACGGCGAAGTCGAGGATCTGGTCAACCAGGCCCAGGCTGAGGTCTACGCCGTGGCGGAGCGACGCACCGCGGAGGACTATGTGGTCCTCAAGGACGTCATGGAATCGACGGTCGATGAGATCGAAGCGTCCGGCCACCGGGGTGAGGGCATGACCGGTGTGCCCACCGGCTTCTACGAGCTCGATGAGCTGACCCACGGCCTGCACCCCGGCCAGATGATCGTCATCGCCGCCCGCCCTGCCGTCGGTAAGTCCACGTTTGCGCTGGACTTCGCACGCTCCGCGGCCATCAGGAACAACCTGTCCACGGTTATGTTCTCGCTCGAAATGGGCCGGAACGAGATCGCCATGCGCCTGTTGTCCGCCGAGGCCACCATCGGGCTCCAGGACCTCCGGAAAGGCACCATCAAGGACGAGCAGTGGTCCAAGATCGCCACCACCATGGGCCGGATGAACGATGCGCCGCTGTTTATCGACGACAGCCCCAACATGTCGCTCATGGAGATCCGGGCCAAGTGCCGCCGGCTCAAGCAGCAGCACGACCTCAAGCTGGTCATCCTCGACTACCTGCAGCTGATGAGCTCCGGCAAGAAGGTTGAATCCCGCCAGCAGGAAGTCTCCGAATTCTCGCGTGCCCTCAAGCTGCTCGCCAAGGAACTTCAGGTGCCGGTCATCGCGCTGTCACAGCTGAACCGTGGGTCGGAGCAGCGCCAGGACAAGCGCCCCATGGTGTCGGACCTTCGTGAGTCCGGCTCCATCGAGCAGGACGCGGACATGGTCATCCTGCTGCACCGCGAAGATGTGTATGACAAGGAGTCTCCGCGCGCCGGGGAGGCGGACATCCTGGTGGCCAAGCACCGTAACGGCCCCACCAAGGACATCGTGGTGGCGTTCCAGGGCCACTACTCCCGGTTCGCCAACATGGCCGGAGACGCCGGCGGAGGCGGCTTCTAGGGCTCGCCCGCCTGCGCCAGCAGGTGGTTGGGCAGCCTGTTTCCCGGCGCGGTGCCGCGGATTTCGAGCAGTTCGCGGGCATGGGCGTGCAACCGCTTGTCCTCCTCGGTGACCGGTACCCAGGCCGGGACCGGCACGGAGTTCCCGTCGTCGTCGCGCGCCACCATCACGGTGAGGCAGTACGTGGTGAGCTGAAGTTCCCCGCCCTTGGGGTCGCCCGAGCGGACATGGACGGCGATGTGCATCCCCTTGGTGCCGGTGTAGACCAGGCGCGCCTCCACCTCCACCACGTGGCCGATCAGCAGTGGACGGTAGAAGCGGACGCCGCCGGAGAAGACCGCTACCGTGTCCCGGCCGCAATAGCGGGAGGCGCAGACATAGGCGGCCTCGTCGATCCACTTCATCACGATGCCGCCGTGGACCTTGCCGCCCCAGTTCACATCGGTGGGGGCGGCCATGAACCGCAGGGTCACCCGCTCGGCGGTCCCGGCGCCGGTATATTCCTGACGGTTCATGGCTTCGACGATCTGCTCGCGCACCTTGATGCGCGCCAGGGCATGGTCGCGCTCCTCGATCTCCTGCGGAGTGCGCGGTTCAAACTGGGTGACGGGGATGGGCTTGCCGTCCTCGCCGACGGCCACGAAGATCACCAGGCATTGGCTGCGCATCCTGGCCGGACCGCCCTTGGGATCCCCGGACGAGACCACGGTGCGGATGTGCATCGAGGACCGGCCCGTGTAGACGATGGTTGCCTCCACCTCCACCATGTCGCCGCTGTTTACGGGGTCGGCGAAGTGGATGTTGCCCACGTAGGCGGTGACGCAGTAGGACTTGGCCCAGCCGACGGCGGCGGCATAGGCGGCCTTGTCCACCCATTCGAGAACGGTCCCGGCGTCGACGGATCCGCTGTGTCCCACGTCCATGGGCGCTGCCAGGAAGCGGAGGGTCACGGAGTTGGCGGGGCCGGTCGCAGTCATGGTGCCCACTGTAGGACGTGGCCCCGCTCCGCCCCACTTGTGACGCTCTCTCACTTAATGCGCCCTGAACCGGAACGCTCTCTCACCTTCCGCCGCGCCGGCAGCCGGCACGGTTTAGGCTGGCACCGTGCCAATCCCTCCCGCTACCGCCTCGCAGTCCACCCGTGGGCACGCGCGGGAAATCCTGCGCCTGGCCGTTCCGGCGTTCGGAGCACTGGTGGCCGAGCCGCTGTTCCTGCTCGCGGATTCGGCCATCGTGGGACACCTCGGCGTGGCTCAACTGGCAGGCGTGGGCCTGGCATCCGCGGTGCTGCACACCGCCGTCGGACTCATGGTGTTCCTCGCCTACTCCACCACCCCCGCCGTGGCGCGCGCCGTGGGGGAGGGGCAGCCGGGCAAGGCACTGGCTGCAGGGCGCGACGGCGTATGGCTGGCGCTGGTCCTGGGCTCGGCCCTCGCCGTGGCCGGCTTTGCCGCTGCGGGACCGCTCGTGGACCTCCTCGGAGCCGAGGGGGAGGTGCGTACCTTCGCAGTGGAGTACCTCCGCTGGTCCATGCCCGGCCTGGCGGCCATGCTGCTGGTCTTCGCAGGGACCGGCGTGCTTCGGGGGCTGCAGGACACCCGGACTCCGCTGGTGGTGGCCACCGCCGGGTTCGGACTGAACATTGTCCTGAACTTCTGGCTGGTCTACGGCCTGGGCTGGTCCGTGGCGGGCTCCGCGGCGGGGACCAGCGTGGCCCAGTGGGCCATGGCCCTCGTGTATGTGCTGATGGTGAGGCGTTACGCTGCCGGCCATGGAGTGCCGCTGCGCCCCTCATGGCGCGGCATCCGGGCAATGGCGAAGGTGGGATCGTGGCTGATGCTCCGCACGCTCAGCCTGCGCGTGGCCATTCTGGCCACCGTCCTGGTTGCCACCGCGCAGGGTCCAGTCAACCTTGCGGCCCACCAGCTGGCCATGACGATCTTCTCCTTCCTGGCCTTCGGCCTGGATGCCCTGGCCATCGCCGCGCAGGCGCTGATCGGCAAGGAGCTGGGTGCCGGCCGCCCGGCCCGTGCCGGGCTGCTAACCCGGACCATGACCCGCTGGGGCATCGGCCTGGGCGTGGCAACGGGGCTGCTGCTGGCCGCCGCGGCCCCGTGGCTGGGCCGCCTCTTCACGCCGGACCCACAGGTGCAGTGGGCCCTCGCGGTGGCGCTGTGGGCCGTAGCCGCGGGCCAGCCGATGGCCGGGTATGTCTTTGTGCTGGACGGGGTGCTCATTGGCGCGGGCGACGCCCGCTACCTTGCCCTTGCAGGCCTGGCCAACGTTGCCGCGTACGCTCCGCTGCTGGGCGCCGTCGCCCTGGCCGGCACCACCGGCCCGGCCGGGCTGGGCTGGCTCTGGGCCGCCTTCGCACTGGGCTACATGGCGGCCCGGGCCCTGACCCTGGGATTCAGGGCCCGGTCGGACCGGTGGATGGTGCTCGGTTCCGGAGCGAACTGAATTCGCGGCCGGGTCAATCTGGCGTCAGCCGTTGTTCCTGTCGATGGCCTGTTGGGCTTTAGCCTGGAGCTGCCGGCTGGCCTGTTCCGGAGTCAGTGTTCCCGCAAGGACCTGGTCCAGGATGTCTCCAGCGATCTTGCCGCGCACTTCGGACAACGCGGGGCTTTGCGGCAGCAGCCGGGCATGCGGGGCGATCTCGGTGATGGCTGCTCCGAACTGTGGAACCGCCTGCGCCGCTTTGGCGATCTCGCCGGAGTCCGTGCTGGACTTTGTTGCCGGAAGGCAGCCTTCCACCGGGCACATCGCTGCCTGGTTCTCAGCTGACGCGAGATACTTCATGAAGAGCCAGCTGGCGAGCTGCTTCTCGGGAGTGCTGCGGAACATTTCCGTGACTGACCCGAACATTTCAGTGAGGGGTTCCTGGCCCTTTCCGTGGGGGAACATGGCGATGTCCCATTCCGTCTTGCCAAGGTCCTTGGCCCACGTGGTGGTGTATCCGGTGCTGGCGAAGACCATCCCCGCGTTGCCGCTGGTGAACATGGACTTGTAGTTGCTCGAAACCTCCGCGTGGCCCGCGGCGAACAGGTCCTTCCACTGCGTCAGGACGCTGACTGTTTCCGGGCTGTCCAGTTGCGCCTTGGTTCCGTCTTCGCTGACCCAGGGGACACCAGAAGACCAGACAGCGTTCAACAGGTCCGGGCCGTCACCGGGGCCCGCTGCCCAGCCTGCCATGCCGGTCTTGGTCTTGATGGCTGATGCTGCGGCGGCGAATTCATCCCACGTGGTGGGAGCCTTCGTGACACCGGCTTTGTTGAGCAGGTCCATGTTGACGTAGAGGGCGTTCGCGGTGTTCCCGAATGGCCAGGTAAGCGTTTGTCCCCCGTACGCGGGAAGAGACGTTCTGGCCAGCGAGGCCGGGAGGAAATCATCCTTTTCCGGGGTTCCAATGCCCCACTTGGATGATTCGATGTAGGGGTCCAACGGCACCAGCAGGTCGGCTTTGCGGTACTGGGTAACGTACTGCTCGGATGCTGTGGCGACATCGGGAAGGCCGCCGCCCGCCGCAGCTGCCTGGATCTTGGAGGCCAGGTTGCTTTCTCCGCCGCCTACGCAGACGCTGTCCACGGTGATCTTGCCCTTGTGGATCTCATTGAAGCGCTCAACGGCCTGCTTGACGCCGTCGTCGCAGTACCGCTCCCAGAACGTGACCGTCACCGGTTCGGTTAATTCGGACGGGATGGCCGCAGCGCTGGCGGATTCCTGGGCAACCGGTGACACCATGCTGCAGCCTGCGCTTGTGAG
Source organism: Pseudarthrobacter sp. NPDC092439 (assembly GCF_044754945.1). Lineage (NCBI taxonomy): Bacteria > Bacillati > Actinomycetota > Actinomycetes > Micrococcales > Micrococcaceae > Pseudarthrobacter > Pseudarthrobacter sp. NPDC092439. The sequence continues at coordinate 121,692 of NZ_JBIVQB010000005.1, read as the reverse complement.
GGCCAGGAGGCCCGTGAGAGCCAGGGCAATAGTTTTGGATTTTGGGGATCGCATCGATTTTCCTTTGATTGTTGTTTAGCCGCGAAGGCCTGAATGCGCCACAGACTCGCGGAACTGCCGTTGGACGAAGAGGTAGAGGACAAGAATTGGGATGATGCTGAGCGCAGCCGCCGCCATCACCAGGTTGGGCTGGGCGTTGAATTGGCCCTGGAGGTACAGGATTCCGACCTGCACTGGGCGGATTTCATCGCTGTCGGTGGAGACCAAGGGCCACAGCAGCGAGTTCCAGTACTCAAAGACGGAGAGGATGATGACCACCGCCAGGGCAGGCCGGATCATCGGCAGTGCGATGGAGACCAGGTAGCGGAACCGTCCGCAGTTATCCAGCCGCGCCGCTTCCCAGTAGTCGCCCGGGATGGACAAGAAGGCCTGGCGAAGCAGGAAGATGCTGAAGGCGTCCGCTGCGCCTGGCACGATCATGCCGGCGTAGCTGTTGTACAGGCCCTGGCCGCCGGCGCCCGTCCAGTCGTTCCCGCCCAGGAACGGCAGGTGCCGAATGGTGATGAAGTTCGGAATCAGGGTTACTTCCCCGGGAATCATCGTGGTGGCCAGGAAGAGTACGAACAGTACGTTTCTGCCTGGGAAGCGCATCGTTGCAAATGCGTAGGCGGCAAGCACCGACGTCGTGACTTTAAGGATGGTGCCAACAAAGGCAAGGACGAAGGAATTTACATAGAACCTCCCGAAGGTAAGGGGCGGCTGATTCCAGACTTCAGCGAAGTTGGACCAGAGGAGAGTCTCGGGGAACAGGGCTTGTGGCACCTGGGTGAGTTCGGAGCTGGATTTCAGTGAAGAGAGCACCATCCACATGAACGGGAACACCATGATGATGGCGGCCGGCACCAGAATGAGCAGTGGGATCAGGGTCGGCGACGTAAGGGGCCTGCGCCGCGTTGGTGAACTAGTCAAAGTCGGACCTCCGGCCGAGAAGGCGGAATTGAACGAGGGTGAGCGTGATGAGAAGCGCGAGGAGGAGGAACGACACCGCTGAGGCGTATCCCACCTGGTCCTGCCGTTGGTAGAAATTGTTGAAGATCTCTGTGGTCAGGACGTTGGTGGTTCCTAACGGACCGCCCGCTTCCTGGGTGCCGTTGCCCCCGCTGAAGCCCCCTTGGGTCAGGGAGAAAATTGGCGTGAAGGATTTGAACGAGTGGACGGTGCTGTACATGAGCAGGAAGAGCGTTGTGGGCTTCATGAGCGGGAGCACGATGTGTCGGATGGTCTGCCGCTCGCCGGCACCATCCAGTGCACACGCGTCGAGAAGTTCGGCCGGCAGTGATGCCAGCCCGGAGAGGTAGATCATGATGCTGAAGCCCAGCGTGTTCCAAATGTTGAACAGGATGACCACGCACATGGCCACACTGGGTCCCATATAGGGATTGGTCACCTCCGCGGCGGGAGTTCCGGTGACGAGGCTGATGAACCGGGCAGCTGCCGGGGTTGGGTCCAGCAGCCAGGTCTGGGCAGGCAGGCCAAGGCCCTTGAGGACGGCATTGGCGATGCCGAGCTGCGGGTCGAAGATCCAGATGAAGACAAGCGCGCTCGCCACGATGGTCGTGGCGTACGGCAGGAAGAACAGCGACTGCAGCGTGTTCCGGAACGTCTTGATGCGAAAGAGGAGATAAGCGAGTACGAAGGCGAGCACGATGGAAACCGCGACCGATCCGGCAACGTAGTACGCAGTGTTCAGGAGTGCCTGGCCGATGGGGCCGGGAGCCAGGGTGCCCGCACCATTGTCCTGGACCAGGTCGCGGGTGAAGATGGCCGCGTAATTGGCGAATCCGACGAATTTCTGCGGCCCGATCCCCCACTTCCACAGGCTGATCCAAAAGCCAAAGAAGAGCGGCCAGATGCTGAATACCAGCAGCAGGACGGTGGCAGGGAACACGTAGAGGTACGCGCTCCAGTCCGTCCGCGGCTTTCTGCGCCTGGCCGGCGCGGACGGGGCTGCATTTCCGCTTCCATGCATTGCGCCGGGAGCCTTCATGAGCGTCACGCCGTGCCCTCCCGCAGGGCCGCCAGCGTGGCGTCAACGTCGTCCGTCACAATGATGTCGGTGCCGATATCCCGCAACCTCCGCGAAGAAGCGGCAATCAGGTCGGGGTTGTCGGCGAGGCCCGGGAGCCGAAGCTCGGCAGTGGTCATCCAGCCGATACCGGCTGCATGCAGGCCGGCGACCACCTCCCCGGTGCTGAATGCCGCATCACCACTAATGAGGGTGGCGCCGGCAGTCCGGGCCATTCCCGCGAGATCGGCGGCCCGGCCATGAAAGGTTATGCCCGTGATGGCATCCGGGCGCCTCCGCCGGACTTCAACTGCCAGTTGGTGGTCGAGGCACTGGATGACGGCCTGCTCCAGCATCCCTGTGCGTGCCACTGCGTCGGTAACGGCGCGGGCCGTCAGACCCGTGTCGTAGGAACTGAGTCCGGGGTAGTTGCGGACGTCCACGTTCAGGTAGACACGGTCCTTGGCCCAGTCGAGGATGTCCTCAAATGAGGGGATCCGCTGCCCGGCGTGGCCGGGCCCGAACCATGAGCCTGCATCCAAACCTTGCAGTTCCGCGCGGGCCTGCTCAGAAACGTATCCGTTCTTTCCGGTCGTTCGTGCCGTGGTGACGTCGTGGATGACCATGGGGACGCCGTCCGAGCTCAGGTGCACATCGAGCTCGATCATCGTCGCCCCCTTTTCCAGGGCTGCTTCAAATGCGGCGAGCGTATTTTCCGGCGCCATGTTGCCGGCTCCCCGATGCGCGGAGATCAGCGGAGGGCCGTCGACCGGAACCTTAAAGGCGGGCAGTGTCATGGTGCCTCATTTCATTGACACGCCGGAGTTCCCCGGCGAGGTGGACCAACGGGATGCGGTTGGAAACGATGAGGTCGACTCCCCAGCCGGCGAGCATGCGAACGTCAGCGGGATAGCGGGCTTCCGAACAGACGACGGCGCCCGCCTCCTGGGCATCCCGCACGGTGTCCGGCGTGAGGACCCAGACGGACTGGCTCAACAATTTCGATTCCGTGATGCGGAGGATTTGCGGCAGGAAGGGTGTTCGTTCATTCACGAGGGCGCCCCTCGCCAGTTCCGGAACAGCGGTGGCCAGGTCCTGGAGAAGGACGTGGTCGCTGCTGTAAATCGCACAATTGGGAAGCTGCCGGGCCCCGAAGAACGCGGCCAGCAGCTCCGCGGCGTCGGGATCGTGAACCGGATGGGTCTTGATTTCGATCAGGAGCCCAACCCCGCAGTCCGCGGCCCACGCAAGGACGTCCCCCAGTGCGGGGATGCCCTCTCCCGCAAAGCCGCTTCCAAACCAGCTGCCCGCGTCGAGCTGCACCAGCTGGTCCCAGTCCATGCACCTGACCGCTCCCGAACCGTTAGTCGTGCGGTCTAAGGTGTCGTCATGGATGACGACGGGGACGCCGTCCCGCGAAAGCTGGACATCCAGTTCTATGACATCCGCGCCAAGAGCCGTGGCCTGCCTAAACGCGGCCATCGTGTTTTCGGGAGCCCCGTACTGATCGCCGCGGTGCGCGACCAGTAATGGTCGTTCGGTGCCGCTGTGGCGGTTGAAGAGCTGACTAGGCATGGAGGCCCCCGAGGACGGTGTTGAGGATGGAGGTGTTAATGTCCAGCTCCTGGACAGTTGCGACGTATGCCTCGCACGCCCATGCAGGCGCGGCGGGCAGAGCAGGGAGGGAAGCGGGATGGAACTGGCCTCCGGCGGCCCGGACCAGCATGATCCCGCCGGCTACGTCCCAGGACTTGGCATTGACCCCCAAGGTCGCGTCAAGTTGGCCGGCGGCCACGTAGGCCAGGGTCAGCGCTCCTGAACCCAGGCGCCGCACTGTCCTGAAAGCGTGGGTGAGCTCACCAAAGATCTCAGTCTCGGGACGCCCATTCGTATCGAAACCCCGCTGCCGCGGGTCGGGATAGTCCGTGGCAAGGACGGCGTCGCGGTCCCTGCCGGCTCCCGAGGACTTCATGGTGACGCCGTTGCGGTACGCGCCGGCCAGATCAGCGGAAAAGAGATCCTGCCGCAGCGGATCAAAAACGACGGCGGCAATGAGGGATCCGTGGTATTCGACGCCTATGGAGACACAAAAGAAGGGCACTCCGCCGGCAAAGTTCGATGTACCGTCGATGGGGTCAACGTGCCAGGTGAGGTCGCCTCCGCCCCGTGAGCCGCCTTCCTCGCCGACGACGCGGCTTTCGGGAAACGCGTTGAGTATCGTGGCCCTAATTGATTCCTCGGCCAGCCGGTCATATTTGGTGACAAGGTCGTGGGGATCGCCCTTGAGGTCGGGGGATCCCGGACTGCGGAATCCTTCGCAGAGCAGCTCCCTGACGTTGAGGGCCGCCTCCTCCGCCGAGAGCCGAACTGCTGTGGAGAAGTCAACGGAACTTTGGACGTTCATACGCTTCGACTGTTCAAACACGCTCATGGGTTGGTTCCCTCGCTTGGGGTGGCACCCTCCCCGCCCGCGATGAGTGTTTGCACGCCTGCGTCGTCCAGCCATTCAAGGGTGGCGTCCGCGGGGATTGAGTCGGTTACAAGCCCGTCGATTGACTCCAGTCCCGCAACCAGCGCAAGTGCTACGGCTTCGAGCTTGGTTCGGTCCGCGAGGACATACGCGTGCCGCGCGGCTTTGACCATGAGCTCATCCGTGGCGGCCCTGGCCTGGTTGGAGTTGAAGACACCCTCCGCGCTGACGCCCGAGGCGCCGATGAACGCCTTGTTTACGCGGAACCGGGCCAGGGCAGCCGCGGCCACCGGTCCAGTCATGTCCTGGTCCTGAGCGGAAACCACACCGCCGGTGGCCAGCACCGTCATGCCAGGGTCTGTCATCAGGTACGTAAGTACCGTGACGGCATTGGTGATCACCGTCACGCGCCGCCTGCCACGCAGTGCCCGTGCGAAGGCCAGGCAGGTGGTTCCGCCGCTGATAAAGAGGATGTCCCCGTCCTTGACCAGGCCCAGCGCCTTGACGCCGATGTCCATCTTGGCGGCAGCTTCATGCTGCTCACGCTGGCTGTAGGAGACGTCGGCCGCGATACGCCCGGTCGCGACCACCCCTCCGCGGGTGCGCTGCACCAGTCCTTGGTCTTCCAGCGCGGCGAAATCCCGGCGGACGGTCATCTCGGAAACATCGAGGACGGACATGGCCGTCCGCACGGACAGTGCACCCCCGTCGGTAATCAGTTCCTTCAACCGCTCAAGCCGTAGTGCGGGTATTTCCAAAACCATCAAAACCTCCCATTTCCATCAAGAAAAACCAGAACGCACCAACGGAAGTGAGAGCCCAAGTGAATACCACGCAAAGCCAGGGGAAAGTTTCAAGGCGTGGGTGCCCGGTGAGGGCGCACTAAACTGAACCGGTGACACAACCACTGACCCCGGCAGGCATGGCAGCCGGCACCGACCCCCGCCCGGACCTCTGGAAGCCCGTCGTGCTCCGCTCCGCAGCGGCACTGGTGTTCGGCGCGGTGACGATCTTCTGGCCCTCTCCCTCCATCGAAGTGATGGGCTGGGTCGGGGGGCTCTACCTGCTGGCCACCGGCCTGACCGTCCTGCGGGGCGTCCCGGCGGCGGGATTCGCCCCGAAGTCCACCCCGGGGAAGCTGCTGTCCGCCACCGGTTCCGTGCTCGCCGGAGCGGGCTTCGCCGTCGTACTCCTGAATGGTGACCTGCTCTACGCTGTGATCGCCGCGCTCGGCCTGGGCGTTGCCGGCGCCCTGGAACTGGCGTGTGGCCTTAGGTTCCGCGGCCGGCATGTCCTGGCGCGCGACTGGATCGCCTCCGGCGTCATCGGACTCGGAACGGCTGCTGCCCTGCCCTTCTTTACCGCCTTGGGCGCCCATGCGCTGCTGGGGGTTACCGGCGGCGGGGCAATCATTTCGGGCGTCCTGTGGATCCTGGCCGGCCTGACCCTCCGGCACGATGCCCGCGGCGCCGCGGGTAACCCGTAAACTAGGAGGGGACCGGTTCTACTTCCTGTAGAAACACCGCCGGGAAACACCACCACATCACGCAATCCAGGTTGGCCGTGCGCCGCCTGCAGGGAGGAACCACCGTGGCAGACCAGCATCCAGGCAAACCGCGCAACCTGCGGACCTCGGTGAAGGGGCCGCTGATGTTCTCCGCCTTTTGGGCCGTTGTGGCCTTCGTGGCGGTCCTGATCTTCGCGTCTGGCGGAAGCGCCCGCGAGCCGCGCTTCGACCTTGCGTTCACCGGAGCGGGCATTGCCTTCATCGTCACCCTGGTGATTGCCGCGATGTTATCCATGAGCTACAAGGAAAATGCCGAGCACCTGGGCAAGGGCTCCGGCGTGAACCTCTCCTCCGCCAAGCGTCCGTCCCACGGATTCGGCGCGCAGGGTACCCGGGACAACCAAGGCCTTCAGGATGGCCAGGAGCCGCCGGCAGCGTCCGACGGCGGCCCCGCAGGTCCCGCCGGCCGCTAGCCCTTACTTCGCTGCCCCTTGGCGGCCCGAGGGGACGGTTTTCAATCCGCCAGCCCCCCGCCCCCGGCGGCCTGACGGGCTCGATAGGCCGCGACGTGCACGCGGTTGGCGCAATTCCCGGTGTCGCAGTAGCGCTTTGACCGGTTCCTGGTGAGATCCAGCACCGCCGCGTTGCAGTCCTCCGCCTCGCACCTTCGCAGCCGGTCCATCTCTTTGCCGCGGACCACGTCCGCCAGGGCCATCGCCGCTTCCGTGCCCATCCGGTCCGCCAGCGGCGCCTCGTGCGTGGTGGCGTGCAGGTGCCAGTCCCAGCCGTCGTGCCGGACCAGCTGCGGGAGTGCATTGGCCTCCCGGAGCAGCCGGTTGATGATCTCCACCGCGGCATCCTGGTTCGCGGTCCACAGCTCCGCCAGTTGGCTGCGGAGCCCGTGCACGCTGGCCAGTTCCGTGGCGTCGTGCGTCCGGGAACCGGTAAACCCCTCCGCCGCCAGGAACGCGTCAAGATCGGCCGCGGAAGCAAGCCCTTCGGTGCCGTTGGCCGCGGAGTTGATCAGGTTCACCACCGTGCGCAGTGCCACTTCAGTGTCAGGGGCAAAGACCATCTTGACTCCTTACAGGCTGCAGGCGTAATGTCAGGGGCATTACCCCACTTTACTCCTGACAGGAGGCCGCGGTGCCAGCCGTTAACAAGTCCACTTCCGCCCGGCTGCAGCAGCCAGGCGGCGGCTTCCTGGCGTCCGGCCTGGGCATCGCGCTGTTCTCTTCCGCAGTCTTTGGGATCTCCGGGTCCTTCGGAAAGGCGCTGCTGGAGACCGGCTGGTCCCCCGGGGCGGCGGTCACCGCACGGCTTACGGGTGCGGCGCTGATCCTGGCCGTGCCCGCCCTCCCCGCCCTGCGCGGCAGGTGGCACCAGCTGCGGGACAACTGGCTCACCATCGTGCTGTTCGGCCTGATTGGCGTCGCGGCCTGCCAGCTGTTCTACTTCAACGCCGTGGCCCGGCTCTCCGTGGGGGTGGCCCTCCTCCTCGAATACCTGGCGCCCGTCCTCATCGTCCTGTGGCTCTGGGCTGCGAGCCGGCGTCGGCCCAGCGCCCTGACGTTCGGCGGCACGCTGCTGTCCCTTGGCGGCCTGGTGCTGGTGCTGGACCTGACCGGCGCCATCCGGATCGACCTGGTGGGCGTCCTCTGGGGCATGGCGGCCGCCGTCTGCCTGGCCATCTACTTCTTCATCACGGCCAAGGAGAACGACACCCTTCCGCCTCTGGTCCTGGCCTCCGGCGGGCTCCTGGTGGGCGCCGCCGTGATGTGGCTGGCCGCAGCCACCGGCCTGCTCCCCATGGCCTTCAGCACAGCCGATACCCGGCTCGGTCCATGGGTCACGCCCTGGTGGGTCTCCGTGGCCGGGCTCGTGGTCCTGGCCACCGTGTTCGCCTACGTTTCCGGAATCATGGCCGCCCGTGCCCTGGGCTCCAAGGTGGCGTCCTTCGTCTCCCTCACCGAGGTGCTGTTCGCCGTCCTCTGGGCTTGGCTCCTGCTGGGCGAACTGCCCGGTCCCATCCAGCTGCTGGGCGGCGTCCTGATCGTGGGCGGCGTGGTCCTGGTCCGGCTGGATGAACTCCGGCGGGCGGCACCCGGGCAGCCCTCACCGCTGGAGCACGCGAACGACGTCGAACCCGTCCCCTGACGCATCCACCGGCGCGGGCCTAGCATGGGGTTATGTGCCGGAACATCCGAACCCTCCACAACTTCGAGCCGCACGCCACCTCCGAGGAGGTCCACGCCGCGGCCCTGCAACATGTCCGCAAGATCAGCGGCAGCACCAAGCCGTCCAAGGCCAACCAGGATGCGTTCGACCATGCCGTCCATGAGATCGCGCACATCACCCAGCACCTCCTGGACGCCCTCGTCACCCAGGCGCCGCCCAAGGACCGCGACACCGAGGCCGCCAAGGCCAAGGCGCGCGCCGCGGTACGCTACGGCACGGCCTGACGCGCCGGCCGGCAGCGGCGGACGTGGCTACTTGCCGAAGCTCCGCAGCCGCAGCGAGTTGGTCACCACCAGCACCGAACTCGCGGCCATCGCGGCGCCGGCAATCATCGGGTTGAGCAGCCCCAGGGCCGCCACCGGAATGCCCACGGCGTTGTAGAAGAACGCCCAGAACAGGTTGGTCTTGATGGTGGCCAGCGTGCGCCGGGACAGCTCGATGGCCTGCGCCACCTGGGCAAGGTCGTTGCCCATCACGGTCAGGTCCGCGGCCTCGATGGCCACATCCGTTCCCGACCCCATCGCAATGCCAAGGTCCGCCTGAGCCAGCGCCGCGGCGTCGTTCACGCCGTCCCCGGCCATGGCCACGGTGGCGCCGGCGGCCTGCAGCTTCCGGACGGCGTCCACTTTCCCCTCCGGCAGGACGCCCGCGTAGACATCCGCCGCAGCGATTCCGACGGCGGCAGCCACCTGGGCGGCCACGGCGGCGTTGTCGCCGGTCAGCAGGATGGGCCGCAGCCCGAGTTCCCGGAGGCGGGACACTGCCTGCGCGGACCCGTCCTTAATGGAGTCCCGGAGGCTCACGATCCCGGCCACCTCCCCGTCGACGGCCACCCAGATGGCGGTTGCGCCGGCATCCTCAGCCGCCGCCAGGGCCTTGCGCTGCTCCGCCCTGATGGCCACGCCGTTCTGCTCCAGCCACCCGGTCCGGCCGGCGATGACCAGCTGCCCGTCCACGGTTCCGGTAACTCCGCCCCCCGGCGCGGAACTGAACTTTTCCACGGAAGGCAGGCGTCCGTCGTCGGCCGCATCCCGTGCTGCAGCCGCAATGGCGTGCGCAATGGGGTGCTCGGAGGCGGCTTCCACCGCGCCCGCCAGGCGCAGCACCCGGGCGGCATCGAGGCCCCCGAACGCGATGGTGGAGTCCACCGCGAGCACCCCGGTGGTCACGGTGCCGGTCTTGTCCAGCAGGATGGTGTCCACCGTCCGGGTGTCCTCCAGGACCTGCGGGCCCTTGATCAGGATGCCCAGCTGGGCGCCGCGCCCGGTACCCGTCAGCAGGCCAACCGGCGTGGCCAGCCCCAGGGCGCAGGGGCAGGCAATGACCAAAACCGCGACGGCGGCGGTGAAGGCCGCGCGCAGCTCACCGGAGGTGATGTCCGGCCCTGCCGTGACCAGCCATGCCGCGAAGGTCACCACGGCGATGGCCAGGACCACCGGAACGAAGACGGCGCTGATCCGGTCCGCCAGCCGTGCGATGGGTGCCTTGCCCGTCTGCGCCTGGGACACCAGCCGGGCCATCTGCGCCAGCGTGGTTTCGCTGCCCACCCGGGTTGCCCGGACCAGCAGCCGGCCGGAGGTGTTGATGGTGGCGCCGGTGACGCGGCTGTCCGGTCCCACTTCCACCGGCACCGATTCGCCGGTGACCAGGGAGGCGTCAACTGCGGAATTCCCGTCGACCACCACACCGTCCGTGGCGATTTTCTCGCCGGGCCGGACCACCAGGACGTCGCCCACCTGCAGGGTCTCCGCGGGCACCCGCAGCTCGGTACCGTCCCGCAGCACGGTGGCATCCCTCGCGCCCAGGTTCAGGAGGGCCTTGAGGGCATCACCGGCCTTCTGCTTGGCGTTGGCCTCCAGGTAGCGGCCCAGCAGGAGGAAGGTGGTGACCACGGCGGCCACCTCGAAGTACAGGCCGCCGGTGTCCATCCCTTCCATGCCCGGGTGCTCCGTCATTCGCGGATCGGCGAGCAGCTGCCAGGCGGAGAAAAGGTAGGCGGCGGTCACGCCGATGGAGACCAGCGTGTCCATGGTGGAGGCAAGGTGCCGGGCATTCACTGCGGCCGCGCGGTGGAACGGCCAGGCCGCCCACGTGACCACCGGCAGCGAGAGTGCCGCCGCGGCCCAGCCCCAGTGCGGAAACTGGAAGCCCGGGACCATCGAGATCAGGAAGACCGGCAGTGTCAGTACAGCCGCGAGGATCAGGCGCGGGCGGAGGGTGCCGGCGGCGTGGGATTCGCCGTGCGCGGTTGGTTCCGTGGGCAGGTCCCCGGCATCGATGGCCGACTCCTGAGGCACCCGGACCCGTGCCTTGTAGCCGGCCGCCGCTACGGTTGCCGTGATCTGTTCATCCGTGATGCCGGCCGGTACTGTGACGTGGGCCGATTCCAGCGGGAGGTTGACCGAGGCCGCCACACCGTCCAGCTTGCCGAGCTTCTTCTCCACCCGCGCCACGCAGGAGGCGCAGGTCATGCCCTCGATGTCGAGCTCTACCACCCGGCTGCCCGGCTGGTTGAGGAGTTCCTGGCTGCTCATGGCGTCTCCTTGGGACGGTCCGGGGTCCGCCGAGGGGGTCGCCCAGCGGCGGGTTTTCCTAGGCTTCGTTGGCGACGACGAGGTAGCCGGCTTCCGCCACTGCCTCGCCGATTTCGGCAGGGGAGAGTTCCTTGGCGGAGGTGATGGTTACGGTGGACACGCCGCCGGCGTTAAGGTCCACGTCAACGTCCTGGACGCCCTCAAGGGCCTCAAGTTCCTCGGTAACGGCTGAGATGCAGTGGCCGCAGGTCATGCCGGAAACGCTGACCCGGGTGGTGGTGGGGGAGGTGGTGCTCATGGCGTGCTCCTTCGCGGTGTGCCGGCGGTGGCCGGGGGCTTGGTGGGGGTGCTCAGCGGAGCAGGCGGCCGATCGCGTCCGCCGCTTCCTTGACTTTGGCGTCGATGGCTTCGGCGCGGGCCTCCGGGTCCGGCTCGGCAGCTGCGCCGACCACGCAGTGGCCGATGTGCTCCTCCATGAGCCCCAGGCTGACCGCATGCAGCGCCTTGGTCACAGCGGACACCTGTGTGAGGATGTCGATGCAGTACTTGTCCTCATCCACCATGCGCGCGATGCCGCGCACCTGGCCCTCAATCCGCTTGAGCCGGCGGAGGTAGGCGTCCTTGTTGCCGGAATAACCGTGCTGCGGGGCTGGGCCCCCGACGCCGGCCAGCGTCTCTTCCGTATGCTCCATAGCCACAACATATACCCCTGAGGGGTATCCACGCAAGTACCCCCAGGGGGTATGGCCTCGGGCGGCGACGCATGGACAGCCCGGCACCCAAAGGCAGCCGGAACGCAAAAAAGCTCCGGAGTGCGTTATTGGGGGATACGCACTCCGGAGCAGCTTTTGGGCAGTTCCGGAAGCCCTGGGGATCCGGCCTGCTTGGTCCAGCTTACGGGCTGGTGCGGTGCTCCGCCACTACCGCGAATAACTTCTTTCGCTTTATTTTCCGCGCCGGTCTGCCGGGCCCGGGCCCGCGGGACGGCGCGGCGGAACCACCAGGACAGGTCGGTCCTGGTGGTGGCTCAGCCACGTCCCCACGGAACCGTTCAGTGCCTCCGAGATGCGGTGGGCGAGGCCGCGTTCCGAGGTGCCCACGATGATCATTGACGCGCCCAGTTCTGCGGCCTGCCGGCCCAGGGCGCGTGCAGCGTCCCCTGTCAGTGTCTGCAGCGTCCACTGCGGGGACGGGGCGTTCCCGCCGGCAGCGGATACTGCGCCGGTAATCTCCTCCTTCAACCCCGCGGTGAGCACGGCCATGTCCGCGTCGTCCGCGTCAGGATGCGGGGACAGCCGGTGGGCTGAGCGTGCCGGGTCCCACTCCACCACATAGCTGGCCTCGTCCACGTAGGCGCAGGCAAGCGGGACCCGCAGGCGTACTGCCAGCGAGGCTGCCGTGGCCAGGACCTCAGGATGCTGCCCGGGGACCACCCCCACCAGCAGTGGAGGCAAACGGGACTCTTCAGCGGCCATACCCTTATTGTCTGCCCGGCCGTGATCGTTGAACAGGCCGTGGTCCCGTCACGCGGGTGCCGGCGAGGCGATGACCACCACGTTCTTTCCCCACAGGTCCTGCGTGTAGCAGCTGATGAGCACCAGCCGGTTAGGCACCACGTCCCAGATGGAGCTGTCCGCCAGGGTGGACTTCAGGTAGGTGGTGACGGTTTCCACGCGGTAGGTGATGGTCCCGGACCGGGTGTCGACGGCGAACCGGTCGCCTTTCGCCGCCTGCGAGCTGAGGTGGTTGAAGGGGGCGTCCGCACCGTCCCAGCTGTGCCCGATCACGTACGTGGTGTTGGTTGATCCTGCGCCCGGGGAACCGTACGGGCTGAGCCAGTACCCGTCCCTGGTGGGCGGCGGTTCGATGGTCCTGGCCCGGCTGTCCGGCTTCAGCGGGTGCACCGGAACGTCGAAGCCGGCGGCGGGGTACCGGACCCGCAGCGGCGCCGCGGCGGCCGGAAGCACCGGCCCGGGCGGGGACGCGGAGGCGGACGCGGGAGCCGGCGTCGTACTTTGTGCAGCGGTGGGTGACGGCGCGGCGGCGGGCGTGGGGGAAGGCACGACGGCGGCGGGCAGCGGAGCGGGTGGCGTTGCCGCCGTGCCGTCCGGAACGCCTTCGCCCAGCGTCAGGCTGCTGCCGTACTGAAAGAGCGGCCCGCCGAAGGTGATGGCCAGGAAGGCCAGGACGCCGCACATCAGGATGGCCGCGTCGGCACGGTCCCACCGCCACCAGGGCACCCCGCGCGGGGCGGTATGGCGGCTGCGTTCCATGCGCATGATGCTCCTGGTGCGCTGCGGGGAATCGGGCAAGGTTGGTAATTCTCAGGCTAGGAACACCGCGGCGGCCGGTCCCGGGTGGGCGGTACCCGTCTTTTTCCGAAGCGGGTACCGGGACGGCCGCAGAGCTACGCGGAAAACGCGGCCGCGCCACCTTCCGGCCCTCCGTCCGGGAGTTCAGCCCTCCCTTGTCGGGCCCAGCTCCCGCGCCTAACGTTGAAACTGACGAAAGGGCGTGAAGGCATGGAAATCTTCATGTGGTGGCTGGACCTGGACCTCGCCAGCAAGGAATGGCTGCGGGAGAACCTCCGGGCCGCGGAGATCCCGCAGTCCGTGCTGCAGGGCATCGCGCAGGCAGGCGGACCGTCCCCGGAGCACCCGGCTGCCGTGCTGACGGAGGCCGACTGGGATTTCATCGAAACGCAATCGGAATTCGTTGATTAGCCGTGACGGCAGCAGAGAGCTACCTCCTGGCGATCGGCACCAAGAAAGGCCTGTGGCTGGCCACCAGCAGTGACCGCCGTGAATGGTCCTTCACCGGCCCGCACTTCCTGATGAACGAGATTCCCAGTATCGGAATCGACACGCGGGAAGGCCGCACCCGGATCATGGTGGGCGTGCGCAGCGAACACTGGGGACCCACCGTAGCCCACTCGGACGATCTCGGGTCCACGTGGTCCGAACCGATAGAGGGCGCCATCAGCTTCCCCGCGGACACGGAGACGGCGGTGGAGCGGATCTGGCAGATCCATCCGGATGCTGCGTCCCGGCCGGGTGTCGTCTGGGCGGGCGCGGAGCCCATTTCGCTCTGGAAATCCACGGACGGCGGCGAACACTTCGAGCTCAACCGCGGTCTCTGGGACCATCCACACCGCCCCGAGTGGGGCGCCGGGTACGGCGGCGCAGCGGCGCACTCCATCGCGGTGCAGCCGGACGGGGACACCATGCATGTGGCCATGAGCACGGGCGGCGTCTACCGCTCGTCCGACGGCGGCGCGTCCTGGGAGCCCCGGAACCGCGGCATCTCGGCGTACTTCATGCCTGATCCCCAGCCCGAGTTCGGCCAGTGCGTGCACAAGATCGCCGCCGATGCCGCCGTCCCCGGCCGCCTCTATGCCCAGAACCACCACGGCGTCTACCGCACGGAGAACAACGGTGACACCTGGGAATCCATCGCTGATGGCCTGCCGGCGGACTTCGGCTTCGTGATGCTGGCCCACCCCCGGCGGGCAGGCACGGCATGGGTGGTTCCGCTGAAGGCCGACGGCGAACGCATCCCGCCAGGGGGCGAGCTCGCCGTGCACCGGACGGACGACGCCGGGACCACCTGGCAGAGGCACGATTCCGGGCTGCCCGACCGGGAGTACAACAGCGTGCTTCGTGACGCCGCTTCCGTGGACACTGCGGAACCGGCCGGCGTCTATTTCGGGACCCGGGGCGGCTCCGTCTATGCCAGTGCGGACCAAGGCGAAACGTTTACCGAGGTGGCGGCCCACCTGCCGGACGTCCTCTGCGTCCGTGCCGCCGTGGTGGCCGGTGGCTGAGATCAGGGTGGTCCTTCCCGGCGTCCTGCAGCCCCTCGCCGGCGGGCAGTCCGTGCTGACTGCGCCCGCCGACGGTCCGCTGACGGTGGCGAAGCTCCTTGACGCGGTCACCGCTGACTTCACGGTGCTCGGCCGGCGGCTGCGGGACGAGACCGGAACACTGCGGCGCTTCGTGAATATCTACGTGGACGGCGACGAGGTGCGGCGGCTGCAGGGCCTGGACACCGAGGTCGTTCCGGGGCAGGAAGTGCTGGTCATCCAGTCCGTGGCCGGCGGCTGACCCCCGGAGCCGCCGCGGCTGCGGGCAGTCCTTGCTGACTGCGCCCGCGCCACGGCCGGGTGGGCCGCCGTCGTACGCCTGCCCCCGCTGCCTGCCGACCCTCTCTCACTTAATGCCGCTGCCCGGGCGACGCTCTCTCACTTAATGCCGCTGCCGGGGCGACGCTCTCTCACTTAATGCCGCTGCCGGGGCGACGCTCTCTCACCTACCGCCACCTGTCCACCGGAAGGTGAGAGAGCGTTTGGGTTTCAGGCGCATCAAGTGAGAGAGGGTTGGGAGTTTAAGCGCATTGCGTGAGAGAGCGTCGCGAGGGGGCGCCGGTCAGGCAACGCGCCACACGCTGCACTCGTCCGTATTGATGGCTTTCCGCAGGCCGGTAATGCGGTCCAGGATCCAGACCACGCCGATGCCCGGCGCCGTTTCCTGGACGCTGCCGCGGCGCACCACCACGTCATCGTAAGACGGGCCCACTGAGAGGCGTGCTTCAATTTCGTCGCCGCGGTGCAACTGGTCCAGGGCGCGGATGCGGGTAACCTGCGGGGTCGCTTTCTTCAACATGGCGGGACCTCCTGGCTGGAGCGGGTGCCGGCTCTTGCCTGCACCTCCAGTGTGGCCCGGCGATGTTGCGTCCCTGTTTCCCCGCGGTTAGGCGGCTGTTAGTTCTTGGCACCCTGCGGGTTTCACGGCGCCAGCCGGTCGCCCTTGCGGTGCAGGCGGAACCACCGGTGACCATAGCGCCCCAGCTCCACGCTGAAGGTGCCGTCCGGTTCCACGGCCGCGTTCTCGCCGTCGAACAGGTCCAGCAGCTGGCAGTTCCGGAAGGCTCCGGCCGGAGAGTTCTCCGGCGCCACGGAACCTGCAGCCTTCACCTTCTTTTCGCTGAAGTTGTGCAGCAGCACCAGGGTGCCGCCGTCGGAAGTGCAGGTGTGGGCGAAGACAGCGGGTTCGGGCTGGTCGATGATGCTGAATTCGCCCCACCCCAGCTCCGGGGATTCGCGGTAGCGGCTGATCAGCGCCGACATGAAGCTGAACAGCGACTCGGGGTCCCGTTTGGCCGCTGCGGCGTTGACGTTCTCCGGGCCGTACTCTCCGCGGACCAGCGGGGCCACCAGGTCCGAGGCCTTGGCGGTGGAAAAACCGCCATTCTTTTCGCTGGTCCATTGCATTGGGGTGCGGACCGCGGCGCGGCTCTTTTGCCTCAGGTCCTCGCCCATGCCCAGTTCCTCGCCGTAGAACAGCACGGGGGTGCCGGGCAGCGAGAACATCAGTGAATACACCATGCGCAGGCGTTCAGCATCGCCGCCGAGCATCGGGGGCAGGCGGCGGCGCAGGCCACGGCCGTAAATCTGCATGTTCTTCTCCGGCCCGAAGGCGTCGAAGACCTCCTGCCGCTCCCCGTCGCTGAGCTTGTCCAGCGTCAACTCGTCATGGTTGCGCACGAACATGGCCCACTGGTTGTCCGGGTGGATGGCCGGCCGGCTTTTCAGCGTTTCCCCGAGGTGGCGGGCGTCCTGGCGGGCCAGGGACAGGTAGATGTTCTGCATCGACATGAAGTCGAACTGCAGGTTCAGCTCGTTGCCCTCGGGGCCGCCGAAGTACTCCAGCTGCTCCTTGTAGGGCAGGTTCACCTCGCCCAGCAGGACCGCGCTCCCGTTGCGGCGGCTCACGAAACTCCGCAGTGCCGCCAGGTATTCGTGCGGATCCAGGTTGGCGGCCTCGTCCTTGGGCTGGCCCCGGGTTTCCAGGAAGAAGGGCACCGCGTCGAGGCGGAACCCGTCCAGGCCGAGCTCCAGCCACAAGCCCATGGCCTTGGCGATCTGGTCCCGGACCTTCGGATTGACTACGTTCAGGTCAGGCTGGTGCTTGGCGAACATGTGCAGGTACCACTCGCCCGTGGCCTCGTCCCTCGTCCACAGCGAGGTCTCCTCACCGGGGAACACCACTTCGTCGGACGTGTCCGGCGGAGAATCCGGGCGCCACACATAGAAGTCCCGGTAGGGGTTGTCCGTTGACTTGCGGGCCTCCACAAACCAGGGGTGCTGGTCCGAGGTGTGGTTTACCACGAAGTCCGCGATGACCCGCATGCCGCGGTCCTTGGCCGCCCGGATGAACTCCACCACATCGCCCAGCGTGCCCAAGCGCGGATCCACGCCGAAGAAGTCCGTCACGTCGTATCCGTCATCCCGGTCAGGAGACGGATAGAACGGCATCAGCCAGATGCAGGTCACCCCCAGGGCCGCCAGGTAGTCCACGCGCTGGGTGAGGCCGGCAAAGTCACCGGTACCGTCGCCGTCGTGATCAAAGAACGTCTCCACGTCCAGGCAGTATATGACCGCGTTCTTCCACCACAGATCCGAGGTTTCCGCGATCCTCATGCGTACGCCCCCGCAGTCCTGAGCTGAGGCAGGACCTGGTCCGCGAACTTGTCGATGAACGGGGCCTGCTCCTGCCCCACGAAGTGCAGGTACAGCTCGTCGAAGCCCAGGTCCGCATACCCGGCCAGCCATTCGGCGTGCCGGGCAGGATCGGCGGACACGTTAACCGACTTCCTCACCTGTTCCTCGCCCACGGTGGCGCTCACGCCGTCGAAATGCCCTGCGGTGGGAAGGTCCCATGGGACGGGGGGAGCGAAGGTGTTGGTCCGCCACTGGTCCAGCGCAATCGCCACGGCCTCCTCCTCGCTGGGCGCCCAGGACAGGTGGACCTGGAGGACGGCCTTGCCGCGCCCGCCGTTGTCCCGGTAGGCGGCCAGCATCTCCGTGAGCTTCGCAGCCGGCTGGTTCACGGTGACCAGGCCGTCAGCCCACGCGGCCGCCCGGCGTGCCGTTTCCACGCTGATGGCCGGGGCAATCAGCGGCGGGGGAGAATCGGGGACATCCCAGATCCGGGCCTGCTCTACCGTCACCAGGCCGTGGTGGGTCACATCCTCACCCCGGTGCAGCCGGCGGATTACGTCCACGCATTCTTCAAGTCTCTGCTGCCGGGTTTCCTTGGGCGGCCAGGCGTCCCCGGTCACGTGCTCGTTCATGTTCTCACCGCTGCCGGGCGCCATCCAGAACCGGTCCGGAAACATGCTGGCCAAGGTGGCCGAGGCGTGGGCAATGATCGCCGGGTGGTATCGCTGGCCCGGCGCGGTGACCACGCCGAAGCGCAGGTCCGTGGTGGCCAGCGCGGCGCCCAGCCAGGACCAGGCGAAGCCGGAGTGGCCCTGCCGCGCGGACCACGGTTCGATGTGGTCCGAGCACATGGCGGCGTCGAAGCCGGCCCGCTCTGCGTGCTGGACGTCCTGGAGCAGGCGGCCCGGACTGATCTGTTCATGCGATGCGTGAAACCCGACAGTAACCATCGTTAACCTCTACCGTCCCGTGCGGTGTTCTGTCGAGCTTGTACCGGCTAAGGCAAGCATGCGTGCAGCTTTCCCGCAGGAAAAAGCCAGCCCGGAAAAGGTTTGGCAAGGATCAGCCCAAGGTTTCCCCTACGCCGATTTCGGCTGGCTACCTTGGAATGGACGGCTGGTGCTGGGCCAGCTGCGACACTTCCCAAACCAATGGAGTCTTTACATGTCAGCAATCACCAAAGTGGCAGCAGTAGTTTTCGCGTCCGGTCTCATGGCAGGCGCAGGCGCAGGGGCCGCGTTCGCTTCTGACGCCACCGTGGACAGCGGCTACGTGGCCGTGGAGGAAATTGTGGCTGCACCGGTCACCCTCGAAGAGGTGGAGGCGGCATTCGCAGCCTTCAAGACCGTCCAGGCCGATGCTCTCGCTGCCGAGAAGCAGGCACACGCCGACTACCAGGCCGCCGAAAAGGCTGCCCTCGAGGCCACCAAGTCGGCCAAGGGCACCGCCAAGAAGGCGGCCCAGGACCAGGTCCAGGCCCTCCGCGCCGCCAACCTCGAGGCGCTGAAGTCCCTGAAGGCCGCCAACCAGGTTGCCGTGGACCAGGCGAAGGCCGCCTACCAGGCTCTGGCCGAGCAGTACGAAGCACAGAACGCCGTGGTTGAAGCGCCGGTCGAGGAAGCACCCGTCACCGACCCGGCCGCCGTTCCCGCCGCCTAGTTTCCCGGCGTCACCGAGGTCCGTTCCCACGTGAAGGGCCCCGTCCAATCCGGACGGGGCCCTTTCCCGTCTGCGCCTGACGGGCAAGAATGGGCACCATGGAACTTCCCGTGATGCCGCCCGTCCCGCCCATGCTTGCCAAGGCCGTCAGCGGGATCGGAAGTCTTCCGGCCGGCGGCGGCCTCAGCTACGAGCCCAAATGGGATGGCTTCCGGTCCATCATTTTTCGCGACGGGGACGAAGTGGAAATCGGCAGCCGCAACGAGAAGCCCCTGACCCGCTACTTCCCGGAGCTGGTGGCCGCGGTCAAAGAGAACCTTCCGCCGCGCTGTGTGGTGGATGGCGAGATCATCCTGGTGGGAGCATCCGGGGACAGGCTCGATTTCGATGCCCTCCAGCAGCGTATCCACCCCGCGGCCAGCCGGGTGAAACTGCTCTCCCAGAAGACCCCGGCAGCCTTTGTGGCCTTCGACCTGCTGGGGCTGGGGGACGATGACTACACCGCCAGGCCTTTTTCAGAACGCCGGGCGGCCCTGGAGAAAGCGCTCGCAGCCAGCGCCGCCCCTATCCACCTCACGGCAGCCACAACCGACCAATACACAGCAGGGCAGTGGTTCGAGCAGTTCGAGGGCGCCGGGCTGGACGGCATTGTGGCCAAGCGGCTGGACGGCCGCTACGAGCCGGACAAGCGCGTGATGTTCAAGGTCAAACACGAGCGAACCGCCGATTGCGTGGTGGCCGGCTACCGGCTGCACAAGAGCGGCCCGGACGCCATCGGCTCGCTGCTGCTGGGCCTGTACAAGGACGACGGCGCCCTGGCCAGCGTCGGCGTGATCGGAGCCTTCCCCGTGGCCCGGCGCAGGGAGCTCCATGAACAGCTGCAGCCCCTGGTGACGGATTTCGAGGACCACCCCTGGTCCTGGGCCAAACAGGAGGAAGGCGGGCGCACACCGCGCAACGCCGAGGGCAGCCGCTGGAGCGCAGGGAAGGATCTCTCCTTTGTCCCGCTCCGCCCGGAACTGGTGGTGGAGGTCCGGTACGACCACATGGAAGGCGACCGGTTCCGGCATACGGCGCAGTTCAACCGCTGGCGGCCCGACCGCGACCCGGAGTCCTGCACCTACGCGCAGCTCGAGGAACCGGTGAATTTCAACCTGGCCTCGGTCCTGGCAACGGGCCGGCCGTAGGCTGCCGGGCCGGCCCTGTTCAGACGCCGAGAGCCCGCCATCCACAGTGGACGGCGGGCTCTCGCCAAAGACGGGCCAGCCCGTTACCTGAGACCAGGGCTACTTGAGGCCGAGCTCCTTGGTGGGGATCTTGAAGGATTCCTTGGCTGTGAGGGCCGAGATGGCTGCAACAGAGCAGATGACGGCGGTGAAGATGCTGATCTGGACCCAGCCGCCGGGCTTGATGCCACCCATGGCGGCAACGATTGCCGGAGCGAATCCTGCCATCAGGAACCCGAGCTGCGTGCCGATGGCCAGGCCGGAGAAGCGCACCTTGGTGCTGAACATCTCCGCGTAGAAGGACGGCCAGACGGCGTTGGAGGCTGCGTAGCCGCAGGAGAAGAAGCCGATGGCGGCAAGGAACATCAGGGGGACGCTGCCGGATTCCAGGCTGAGCAGGAACACGGGGGTCAGCACGGCGCTGGCCAGCGCGCCGTAGATGAAGACGGGCTTGCGGCCGATCCGGTCAGCCAGCATGCCAAACAGCGGCTGGGTGCCCAGGGCCACGAGGTTCGCGCCCACCACCAGCCATAGCGTGGTGGTGCCGTCCACGCCGGCAACAGTCTTGGCGTAGCTGATGGCAAGGGTGCCGAACACGGTGGAGACGGCGGCGATGAAGGCGCAGCAGATCACGCGGAGCACGTCGCGCCAGTGGCCTTTCAGAAGGTCGGCGACCGGGAGCTTGGAGATCTGGGCCGACTTCTGCGCTTCTTCGAAGGCCGGGGGTTCGTGCAGGGTGCGGCGAATGAAGAACGCCACTACAACCACCAGGGCACTGAGCCAGAACGGAACGCGCCAGCCGATGCCGTATTTGATTTCGTCCGGCAGTGCCAGGACGGGAATGAAGACCAGGGCCGCGAGGATCTGGCCACCCTGGGTGCCGGTGAGCGTCCAGGACGTGAAGAAGGAGCGGCGGTTGTCCGGTGCGTGCTCGAGCGTCATGGAGGAAGCACCTGCCTGCTCGCCGGCAGCGGAGAGTCCCTGGCAGAGCCGGGCCAGTACCAGGAGGGCCGGTGCCCACCATCCCACGGTGTTGAAGTCCGGAAGGCAGCCGATGAGGAACGTCGAGGCACCCATGAGCAGGAGCGTGAACATCAGGACCTTCTGCCTGCCCACGCGGTCGCCGAAGTGGCCCAGGATGACGGCGCCTACCGGCCGGGCCACGTAGGCGAACCCGAAGGTGGCAAACGACATGATGGCGGCGTTGGCATCTGCACTGGGAAAGAAGACTGTGGGGAAGATCAGCGCCGCGGCCGAACCGAAGATGAAGAAGTCGTAGTATTCGACGGCGCTGCCCAGGAAGCTGGCAAGGGCAGCCTTCTTGGGGGTGCCGCCGTTCCCGGTTGTGGCCTGTACGGCCTGGGAGGTTGTCTGGCTCATGGAATTCCTTAGTGTGACGACATTGTCGCGGATGGATCTGGGGTCCGCAGCCGCTGGTGCCTTGGTGCGGGCAGGGGTGCGGTACGCGGCTGGAGTCGGGGAACACCCGGGACGAGTAGCCACATGGTGAGAGCTACTTGTGCGATACAGCAATGATGTCTGTGAACCTCATCACCTGTCAAGAAATTACCCACAATCTAGAAATAGCTCTCACATTGTGGCAATATCAAGGCATGAGTGTGAAACAAGCCACAGCGGCCAACGATGCCCCCGCCCACGATGAGGGGCAGCCTGCGGGCAAGAGTCCGGACCGCACGGACATGGTGGGTAAGGCCTTGGGCCTGCTGGTCCTCCTGGGTGACGAGCCGCGTGGCGCAAGTGCCGCGGAGGTCTCCCGGCGCGCCGGGCTGCCCTTCAGCACCACGTACCGCCTGCTCGGCTCCCTGGCCCGCGACGGATTCGTCGACTATGAGCCGGACGGCCGGCGCTACCACCTTGGCCTGCGCGTGTTCCAGCTGGGCCAGCGGGTCTCGAACCACCACGGATTCGCCGGGGCCGCCATGCCGGTCCTGCGTCGGGTCACCGAACAGACCGGCGAGGCCACCATCCTCAGCGTGCGGGACGGCCGGCATCACCTGACCGTGAACAAGGTGGACGGCCCACAGATGTTCCGGGTGACCAGCGACCCCGGCCACCTGGGCTCGCTGTCCACCACCGCCGTCGGCAAGGCGCTGGTGGCCTTCGCCGAGGACGCGGAGCGGGAGGAATTGCTGGCGGACCTGCCGCTGGAGGCGTTGACCGAAAAGTCCATCACCAGCCGCGAAGCCTTCCGGGCGGAGATCGAGCAGGTGCGGCGGCAAGGCTATGCGCTGATGGATGAGGAAAACGAAGCGGGCATGAGGGCGGTGGCCGTACCCCTCCTGAACGCGCAAGGCTTCGCGTTCGCCTCCCTGGCCACGGCGGTCCCGGTCTTCCGCCTCACGCTCCCGGAGCTGATAGCCCACGTGCCGCTCCTTCAGGATGCCGCCGCTGAGTTGGCTGCCCGACTTCCGCAGCGCTAGAGTTCGCATGACGAACCATAGTGCGCAGAGTAAACTTTTCCTGTACCGTAATCACCATCACTGAAAACTGGCCATGCGGCAGGCCCGCATCCGGCTTCCGGTGCCGTAACCAAAGGAGCTGCGCGGATGAGTAATCAGACTGAGTCTTGCCTTGTGGGACTGGTCGGCGAGGGCGTCATGCCCTCACTCACGCCTCCCATGCACGAGCGCGAAGGGGATGTGCAGGGCCTGCGCTATCTCTACCGGCCCATCGACCTCCTCGAGCTTGGACTGCACGGCGAAGCCGTCGGCGGCATCCTGCAGAGCGCCCGCGTCCTGGGCTTTAACGGCCTGAACATCACCCACCCGTGTAAGCAGTTGGTACTGGAACATCTGGATGAGATCACCCCGGACGCGCGCCGGCTGGGTGCGGTGAACACGGTCCTCATCCGGGATGGCCGCTTCATCGGCCACAACACCGACTTCTCCGGCTTCGCCTCGGCGCTCGCTTCCGGCCTCCCCGGCGCGGCGCTGGACCGCGTAGTCCAGCTGGGTGCCGGCGGTGCCGGGTCCGCCGTCGCCTACGCCCTGCTGACCGCCGGCGTGCGCGTCCTGGACCTGGTGGACGTGGACCCCATGCGCGCCGAAGCGCGCGCCGCCGAGCTGGCCGGCTTCTTCCCCGCAAGCACCGTTACAGCCCGTACGACGGCGGAGCTGCCGCAGCTGATGCGCGCCGCCGACGGCCTGGTGCACTGTACGCCGGTGGGCATGGCCGCCCATCCCGGCGTACCCCTTGACCTTGACCTGCTGGCACCGCGCCACTGGGTGGCGGACATCGTCTACCGGCCCATCGACACTGAGCTTGTCCGTGCCGCCCGCGCCAAGGGCTGCGACGTCCTGGACGGCGGCCGCATGGCTGTGGGCCAGGCCGCAGACGCGTTCCGGATCTTCACCGGCCTGGACGCCGACCCGGACCGCATGCGCTCGCACTTCCTGGAGCTCGTCGCCGCCGAGGAGGTGGCCGCCTGATGCGCACCGGAATCGCCACAGTCTGCCTGTCCGGCACCCTGAAGGAAAAGATGCAGGCCTGCGCCGTCGCCGGGTTCGACGGCATCGAGATCTTCGAGCAGGACCTGGTCACGTCGCCGCTGAGCCCCGAGGACATCCGGAAAATGGCCGCGGACCTGGGCCTGGGCCTGGACCTTTACCAGCCGTTCCGCGATTTCGACGGCGTCACCCCGGACCTGCTCAAGGCCAACCTCCGCCGGGCCGCGGCAAAGTTCACGCTGATGTCCCGCCTGGGGATGGACACCATCCTGGTCTGCTCCAACGTGGCCACGGCCACCATCGATGACGACGACTTCCGTGCCGAGCAGTTGTCCCGGCTGGCGGAACTGGCAGGGGAACACGGGGTCAAAGTCGCCTACGAGGCCCTGGCCTGGGGCAAGTACGTCAACGACTACGAGCACGCCCACCGGCTCGTAGAAAAGGTGGCCCACCCCAATCTGGGCACGTGCCTGGACTCGTTCCACATCCTTTCGCGCGACTGGGACACCGCACCCATCGAAGCCATCAACGCGGAGAAGATCTTCTTCGTCCAGGTGGCCGACGCCCCCAAGCTCTCCATGGACGTCCTGTCCTGGAGCCGCCACTACCGGGTGTTCCCCGGCGAGGGGCAGTTCGAGCTGGCCAAGTTCATGGGCCACGTGATCCGCGCCGGTTACAGCGGACCGGTTTCGCTGGAGGTCTTCAATGACGTCTTCCGCCAGGCGGACGTGGAGCGGACGGCCGTGGACGCCATGCGCTCGCTCATCTGGCTGGAAGAGCAGAGCGCCAAGTGGCTCGCCGGGAACGCAGCGGAAACCCGGGGCTCCGCCGACTCCCGCCGTCGTTATCCCATGGAACTGGCCACGCTGCCCAAGGTGAACGAACCCGCCGGCTTCAACTTCGCCGAGGTCAAGGCGGACGATACCGCGCAGCTGGAGAAGCTCCTGGGCCAGCTGGGCTTCGCCTTCGAAGGCCGGCACCGGACCAAGGACGTCCAGCTGTGGACCATGGGCCAGGCGCGCGTCATCATCAACGAACAGGCCGCGCGGCACGCAGAACCTGCCATCGCGGCCCTGGGATTCGACGTCGAATCGCCCGTGATTGCCTCCGCCCGGGCCCAGCAGCTCAAGGCCCCCGTGGTGGCCCGGAAGGTGCAGGCGGACGAGGAAGTGTTCCAGGGCATCTGCGCCCCGGACTCCACCGAGATCTTCCTGTGCCAGGGCAGCCCCGACGGCACCGCCGCGTGGACCCGCGAGTTCGGGGAGGGCCTGGAGCACCCCTCGGGCGGAGTCAGCGCCATCATCGATCACGTCAACCTGGCCCAGCCGTGGCAGCACTTCGACGAGGCCGTCCTCTTCTATACCAGTGCGCTGGCCCTGGAACCGCAGCCGTTCGCCGAGGTTCCCAGCCCCAGCGGCCTGGTCCGCTCGCAGGTCATGCAGACGTCCGACGCCGCCGTCCGGCTGGTGCTCAACCTCGCACCCGTGCAGCAGGCACAGAGCGAGGTCCGCCGGGCCTACCAGGAACACATCGCCTTCGCGGTGGAAGACCTGGTGTCAACCGCCCGGGAGGCCCGCCGCCGAGGCCTGGAGTTCCTGCAGATCCCGGCCAACTACTACGAGGACCTGGATGCCCGGTTCGATCTCGAACCCGGTTTCCTGGCGACGCTCAGGGAACTGAACCTCCTGTATGACCGCGACGCCGACGGCGAATTCCTGCACTTCTACACGGCCACCGTGGGCAGCGTGTTCTTCGAAATGGTGGAGCGCCGCGGCGGCTATGACGGCTACGGCGCCCCCAACGCCCCGGTCCGCCATGCAGTCCAGTACGACCACCGCCAACCCCACCCGCCCAGCAGATAACCAGAGCACCAGAAAGGAGCCAGCCGTGCCGGAAGAGATCAACGCTGAATCAGACGAGCTCGTACCTCCCGCCGAACCCAAGGCAGGCCACGCACCCCTCGACGCTGCCGCAGAAAGCCAGGCGGACCTCAGCGCCGAGATGGCCGCCCTCGGCGAGGCCTACGCCCGGGCCGTCAAGGACGGAGCCGCCGTGGAAACACAGCCGCGGCTGGATTACGCCCCGTACCGCAGCAGCATCCTGCGCCACCCCACCAAGAGCCTGCACCATGCGGACCCGGAGACCATCGAGCTGTACTCGCCGGCCTTCGGCCACCAGGACGTGCACGCGCTGGAGTCGGACTTGACCATCCAGCACAACGGCGAACCCCTGGGCGAGCGGATCATCGTCACCGGCCGCGTCCTGGACGGCGACGGCCGCCCGGTGGCCGGGCAACTGGTGGAGATCTGGCAGGCGAACTCCGCCGGCCGCTACATCCACAAGCGGGACCAGCACCCCGCGCCGCTGGACCCCAACTTCACCGGCGTGGGCCGCTGCATCACCGGACCGGACGGTTCGTACCGGTTCACCACCATCAAACCCGGCGCCTACCCATGGAAGAACCACCTGAACGCGTGGCGTCCGGCGCACATCCACTTTTCCCTGTTCGGGCAGGAGTTCACCCAGCGCATCGTCACCCAGATGTACTTCCCGGGCGACCAGCTTTTCCCGCTGGACCCCATCTACCAGTCCATCGTGGACCAGGATGCCCGGGACCGGCTGGTGGCCACCTACGACCACAGCCTCACCAGCCCCGAATGGGCGCTGGGCTACAACTGGGACATCGTCCTGACCGGCCCCAAGCGGACCTGGACCGAGAATGAAGCGATGGGAGCAGACGGAGATGACCATGAATAAGCCCGTTCCCACCCCCGGCCAGACCGTGGGACCCTTCTACGGCTACGCACTGCCGTTCGCCAAGGACAGGGAGCTGCTGGCGCCCGGCTCGCCAGGCTCCGTCCGCCTCCAGGGCACCGTTTACGACGGCGCCGGCGAGCCAATCCCGGACGCCATCCTCGAAATCTGGCAGCCCGACGCCGAAGGCAATGTGGTCCAGCGGACCGGTTCCCTGGTCCGCGACGGTTACACCTTCACCGGGTGGGGCCGCTCCGCCGTTGGCAACACGGGACAGTTCACCTTCACTACGGTCAACCCCGGCCCGACGGAGCCGGGTGCTGCGCCGTTCATCTCTGTGGCGATCTTTGCCCGCGGCCTGATGAACCGGCTCTTCACCCGGGTCTACCTGCCGGAGGACCAGGAGGCGCTGGCCAAGGACGCGCTGCTCCGTTCGCTGGAGCCGGAGCGGCGCAGCACCCTCGTCGCCCGCCGCGACCCGGACGGCGGCCTCACCTGGGACATCCGTCTGCAGGGCGAGGGCGAGACAGTCTTCCTGGACTTCCAGTGAGCCGCGCCGCCGGCGCGGGAGGCGCCTTTCCGGCAGCGGGTGACGCCGGCCTGCTCAGCCCCGTCTCCGCATCACCCGTGGTGGCGTCGCTGGCAGGTGACGGTGCGGTGCTCGCGGCGATCCTCGCCGTCGAGTCCGGCTGGGCTGCCGTGCTCGAAAAGGCGGGCCTGGCGCCCGCGGGGTCGGCTGCCGTCGTCAGCGCTGCCGCCGACCCCGGCCGCTACGACGCGGCAGATATCGCCCGGCGCGCCCAGGGCGGAGGCAACCCCGTCATCCCGCTGCTGGCGGACCTCCGGAAGAACGTCCAGGCACTGGACCACGGAGGCATTGGTGCGTCCAGCGCCGTCCACACGTCGCTGACCAGCCAGGATGTCCTGGACACCGCCTTGATGCTCCTGGCCCGGAACACCGTTGAGGCGGTGCTGGGGGACCTGAAAGGCACGACGGCGGCGCTCGCCGCCCTGGCGGAGCGGTATGCGGACACGCTGTGCGTCGGCAGGAGCCTGACGCAGCATTCGCTTCCCTATACCTTCGGGCTCCGGGCCGCGCAGTGGTTCCACGGCGTGGCCGCGGCAGGGCGGCAGCTCGCTGCGCTGGAGTTTCCGGTGCAGTCCGGCGGGGCCGCCGGGACACTGGCCGCCGCAACGGTCCTCACCGCAGATTCCCCGTCCACTCCGTTCAGCCTGGCGGATGGGCTGGCCGTCCAGCTGGGACTGGCAGCCGCCCCCGGCCCGTGGCACACAAACCGGCTGCCCATAACAGCGCTCGGCCACGCCCTGGCCTCCGTGCTGGACGCGTTCGGCAAGGTCGCCTCGGACGTGCTGTTCCTGAGCCGTCCGGAGGTGGCCGAGGTGGCGGAACCGCGGGCTGCCGGCCGCGGTGTGTCCTCCGCAATGCCTCAGAAGCAGAACCCGGTCCTGTCCGTCCTGGTGCGCAGCGCCGCGCTGCAGGCCCCCGGGTTGTCCGCGCAACTACACCTCGCGGCCGCCAACTTCAATGACGAACGCCCGGACGGCGCCTGGCATGCCGAATGGCCGGCACTCCGGCAGCTGTTGGCGTTGGCCCTGGGCGCTGCGGGCCACGCACGGGAGCTGGCCGAAGGGCTGCAGGCGTTCCCCGGGGGCATGCGGCGCAACCTGGACCTCGCCGGTCCGCTGCTGCTGGCCGAAGGCGTGGCCGCCGCCGTGGCCCCCCTGCTTCCGGAACGGGACGGCCTGAACGGCAGGCAGCAGCTCCAGGCTGTGGTGGACCAAACCCTGGAAGCCCCGCCCGCAGACCAGCCCGCGGCCTACCGCAGGCTGCTGCGTGGGGCCGTCCCGGCCGGGACCCTCACGGACCTGCGGCTCACAGAACTACTGGACCCGGCCAGCTACCTGGGCCAGGCGCAGGAGGTCGCGCGCCGCATCCTGGCCGCCTATCCCGACTTTGCCCCATCCAGCACCGATGCGAACGGAGCCCCCCGTGGTTAAGCCCGCCCTGAAAGCCGCACTGCTTTCCCCCCAGCGACCCCTCGGAGACCACCCCCTGCTGGTGGTGGGGCCCTCGCTGGGAACCTCCATCCTCCTGTGGAACCGGGCCGCCTCCCTGCTGGGCAACGACTATGACGTGGTGGCGTGGGACCTGCCCGGCCACGGCCTGTCGCCTTCTGCGGCCGAAGCTTTCGACGTCGCTGACCTGGCCGACGCCGTGGTGGACCTGGTGGATTCCATTGCGCCGGGCGCGGGGTTCCACTACGCCGGGGTCTCCCTGGGCGGAGCCGCCGGACTGCAGCTGGGCATCAAGCACGGGGAGCGGCTCAAGAGCCTTTCCGTCCAGTGCAGCGGCGCCAAGCTGGGCACCCCGGAGGCCTGGCTGGAACGTGCCGAGACCGTCCGCACCCAGGGGACAGCCGTGATGATCCAGGGTTCCGCCGAACGCTGGTTCGCCGCCGGCTTCATGGACCGCGAACCCGACTTCAGCAGCCGTCTCCTGCACGCCCTGCGCGACGCCGACCGCTTCAGTTACGCGTTCTGCTGCGAGGCGCTGGCCGCCTTTGACGTGCGCGGCGAACTGGGCAGCATCCGCGTCCCTACCCAGATCATTGCCGGCGTCCTGGATGGTGTGGCGCCGCCGTCAATGGCCGAAGAGGTGGCGGCCGGGATCACCGCGGGCGGCGGCACCGCCACGGCCGTGAGCCTCGAAGGCGTGGCCCACCTCGCCCCTGCCGAGGCCCCGGCACACGTGGCGGACCTGATGCGCAGCCTCATCGCCTGGGCCGAGACGAACGGAGCACAGGCATGAACACCAGCGACCCGCGCCACGGCGTCGTTCAGCCGGAGGCCACGAGCCAGGAGATTTACGACGGCGGGATGGTGGTCCGGCGCGAGGTGCTCGGTGACGCCCATGTGGACCGTGCCAACGCCAATAAGGATGCGTTCACCGACGACTTCCAGGACATGATCACCAGGATCGCCTGGGGTGGCATCTGGACCAGGCCCGGACTCTCCCGGCAGATGCGCTCCGCCGTGACCCTGACGGCCATGGTGGCCCACGGCCATTGGGAAGAGCTGGCCATGCACGTCCGCGCAGCCCTCCGCAACGGCCTGACCCGGGACGAGATCAAGGAGATCCTCCTCCAGACCGCCATCTACTGCGGCGTCCCCTCCGCCAACACGGCTTTCAAAACTGCCCAGAACGTCTTCAAAGAAATGGATGCCTCCTGATGAACCAGGCTTTTGTGTACGACGCCGTGCGCACCCCGTTTGGCAAGTTCGGTTCCGGACTGGCTGCAGTCCGGCCGGATGACCTGGCCGCGCACGTGATCAGGGAGTCCGTGAAGCGCGCCCCTGGACTTGATTCCGAACGGATCGATGAGGTGGTGTTCGGCAACGCCAACGGTGCCGGCGAGGAGAACCGCAACATCGCCCGCATGGGCACGCTGCTGGCGGGGCTGCCGGTTTCCATCCCGGGCACCACGGTGAACCGGCTCTGCGGCTCGTCGCTGGACGCTGCAATTATCGCCTCGCGGCAGATCAACGCCGGCGACGCGGACCTGATGCTGGTCGGCGGTGCGGAGTCGATGTCCCGGGCACCCTGGGTGCTGCCGAAGACGGAGAAGCCCTACCCGGCGGGGGACATGACGCTGGCCTCCACCACGCTGGGGTGGCGCCTGGTGAACAAGGCGATGCCGAAGGAATGGACCATCTCCCTTGGCGAGGCCACCGAACGGCTCCGCGAGAAGTACAAGGTGACGCGGGAGGCCCAGGACGAGTTCGCCGCGAACTCCCACAACCTCTCCGCCGCCGCCTGGGACGAGGGCTTCTACGACAACCTGGTGGCGCCGGTCCCCGGCACCGACCTGGTCCGGGACGAAGGAGTCCGGCCCGGCTCTTCCGCCGAGAAGCTGGCCGGCCTCAAGACGGTGTTCCGGACGGAAAACGGCACGGTCACGGCGGGCAACGCGTCCCCGCTGTCCGACGGCGCCTCCGCGGCCTGGATTGGATCCGAGACTGCCGCCGGGCTGCTCGGGCTGGACCCGCTCGCCCGGATCGCGGGGCGCGGCGCGCACGCGAACGACCCCCAGTACTTTGGCTACGCACCGGTGGAGGCGGCGAACAAGGCCCTCGCGAAGGCGGGGATCGGCTGGGACCAGGTAGGCGCCGTCGAGCTTAACGAAGCGTTCGCCGCGCAGTCCCTGGCGTGCGTCAACGCCTGGGGCATCGATCCCTGGATCGTGAACCGGCACGGCGGCGCGATTGCCATGGGGCACCCCCTGGGGGCTTCCGGCACCCGGATCCTCGGCACGCTGGCCCGCTCCCTGCAGGCCTCCGGGGAACGCTGGGGCGTCGCGGCAATCTGCATCGGCGTGGGCCAGGGCCTCGCCGTGGTCCTCGAGAACGTAACTGCTGGAAAGGGATAGGCAATGTTGAACTTCGTAGATTCGGTCCAGGCGGCCGTCGCCGGAATCAAGGACGGTTCCACGGTGATGATCGGCGGGTTCGGCAACGCCGGGCAGCCGTTCGAACTGATCGACGCGCTGCTGGACTGCGGCGCCACGGACCTCACCGTGGTCAACAACAACGCGGGACAGGGCGACCAGGGCCTGGCGTTGCTGATCAAGGAGGGGCGGGTGAAGAAGATGATCTGTTCCTTCCCGCGCCAGTCCGACTCGTGGCACTTTGACGCCAAGTACAAGGCCGGCGAGATCGAGCTGGAACTCGTCCCGCAGGGCAACCTGGCCGAGCGGATCCGGGCCGCCGGCGCCGGTATCGGCGGGTTCTTCACGCCCACCGGGTACGGGACCATGCTCGCCGAGGGCAAGGAAACCCGGATCATTGACGGCCGCGGCCAGGTGTTCGAGACGCCCATCCACGCCGACGTCGCGCTGATCAAGGCACTGAAGGCGGACGGCAAGGGCAACCTGGTCTACCGCAAGACCGCCCGGAACTTCGGCCCCATCATGGCCGCCGCGGCAAAGCAGACCATCGTCCAGGTCTCCGGGATCGTGCCCACCGGCGCCCTGGACCCGGAGGAGGTCGTAACCCCGGGAATCTACGTCAACACCATCGTCCAGGTGGCCGGCAGCGGCAACACGGCAGAAAAGGCGGCCTAGCATGACCATCCAGTCCAATGAGCAGTCCCTCCGGACCTCTGACACCCCGTTGGGACGTGAAGACCTGGCACGACTCGTGGCCCGCGATATCGCCCCGGGCTCCTTCGTGAACCTCGGCATCGGCCAGCCCACCCTCGTGTCGAACTACCTCACCGAGGAACAGAACATCACCCTCCACACCGAGAACGGCATGTTGGGCATGGGCCCCGAAGCAAAGGGGGAGGAGATTGACGAGGACCTGATCAACGCCGGCAAGATCCCCGTGACGGAACTCCCCGGTGCGTCCTACTTCCACCACGCCGACTCGTTCGCGATGATGCGCGGCGGGCACCTGGACATCTGCGTGCTCGGAGCTTTCCAGGTCTCTGTGACCGGCGACCTGGCGAACTGGCATACCGGTGCGCCCGGTGCCATTCCGGCCGTCGGGGGTGCGATGGACCTTGCCACCGGCGCCCGGGACGTGTTCGTCATGATGACGCTCCTGACCCGCGAGGGTGCATCCAAGATCGTGGAGTCCTGCACCTACCCGCTCACCGGGGTGGGCTGCGTGACGCGGGTCTACACGGACAAGGCCGTCTTCCTCACGGGACCCGAGGGCGTCAGCGTCCGCGAAACCTTCGGCTGCACCCTTGAAGAACTCCAGGAACTGGTGCCGGTGCCGCTGAAGGCCGCGCCCGCCGTCGGGAATTAGGCAAAGGCGCCGGGGCTAGGATTGGTAACCATGACCGACGCCGCCCTTACAGAAACCCCGCAGGCCAGCGACCAGTACGTGCAGTCGCTGGCGCGCGGCCTGGCGGTGATCCGCGCGTTCGGGGCGGAGCACCCGGTGATGACGCTCACCGAGGTGGCGGCGCGGACCGGGCTGACGCGTGCCACCGCGCGGCGCTTCCTGCACACGCTCGTGGAGCTGGGCTACGTGCGGACGGACGGGAAGACATTCGCGCTGACGGCCAAGGTCCTGCAGTTGGGATATGCCTACCTGTCCGGACTCTCACTGCCGCAGTTGGCGCAGCCGCACCTGGAGGAACTGTCCCTGAAACTGGGGGAGTCCACCTCCGCGGCCGTGCTGGACGGCACCGACATCGCCTACATTGCGCGGGTGACCACGCGCCGGATCATGACCATCGGCATCACCGTGGGGACCCGTTTCCCGGCCTACGCCACTTCGATGGGCCGGGTGCTGCTGGCAAACCTGCCGCCGGACGCCCTGGCGGCGTACCTTGAGGCCGCGGAGATCAAACCCCTGACGCCCCGCGCACTGGGAACCGTCCCGGAACTGCTCGCCGTCCTGGACACCGTCCGGGCGCAGGGCTGGTGCGTGCTGGACCAGGAACTGGAACTCGGACTCATGTCCGTGGCGGCGCCGGTGTTTGACGGGCCCAAAGTGGTGGCGGCGGTGAACGTTTCCCTGCAGGCGCAGTCGGTGGCCGCGCAGCCGGACCCTGACGCCTACCTGGCCTCCGTGGCAAAGGAAACCGTAGCCACGGCCAAGCTGATCTCGGCGGACCTCACGGCCCGCGGCTGACCCGGGTCCGGCCCGGCAGCGGCCTCAGGGCAGCTGCCACTGCGCGGGGACCCGGGGCCGGGCTCCCGGCACCTCTTTGCCCCCACGGACTCCGTCCTACTCCCGCCACGGCAGTGTGGGCCATAGACTCTAGCCAACCGCGCGCTGCAGTGCCGCTGCCCGCGGACCTTGTTCCATGTGCAGCAGGAAGGGAGTCGCGGGTGAAACTGGGCGTACCGCGGGACCGGACGGACGGTGAACGGCGCGTGGCCGCCACGCCGGAGACGGTGAAGCAGCTGGCCGGGCTGGGCCTGGACGTCATCGTCGAGGCCGGTGCCGGGGAGTTCGCCGGGCATCCGGACCGGGAGTACCGCCAGGCGGGCGCGGAGATCGCCAATGAACTCGACCCGGCCGCCCTGGACATCCTGGCCCACGTCCGCCCACTGCACCCGGGCGAAGCCGCCGCCCTGAAAACGGGCGCCGTGACGGTGGGGCTCGCGTCGCCGTCGTCCGCGCTTCCCACGGTGCAGGCGCTGGCGGACGCAGGCGTCACGTCATTCGCGCTCGAGCTGGTGCCCCGAATTTCCCGGGCGCAGTCGATGGACGCGCTCAGCTCCCAGGCGCTGGTTGCAGGCTACCGCTGCGTCCTCGAGGCGGCCATCCGCCTGCCGCGATTTTTCCCGCTCTATATGACCGCTGCGGGCACGGTGCCTCCGGCGCGGGTCCTGGTCCTCGGCGCGGGCGTG
The DNA here is from genome assembly GCF_044754945.1 of Pseudarthrobacter sp. NPDC092439. Classification (NCBI taxonomy): domain Bacteria; kingdom Bacillati; phylum Actinomycetota; class Actinomycetes; order Micrococcales; family Micrococcaceae; genus Pseudarthrobacter; species Pseudarthrobacter sp. NPDC092439. The sequence goes on along the minus strand of NZ_JBIVQB010000005.1, from coordinate 87,882 downwards.
GCCGGCCTGCAGGCGATCGGCACCGCCAAACGCCTGGGCGCCCGCGTCTTCGCCAATGACATCCGCCCCGCCTCCGCCGACGAAGTCGCATCCATGGGCGGCACCTTCATCCGGCTCGACCTGGAGACCGCGGAGGCGGCCGGCGGGTACGCCCGCCAATTGAGTTCCGACGCCGGCACCCGCCAACGCCAGCTGCTGGCACCGCATGTGGCGCAGTCGGACGTATTAATTACGACGGCGGCGGTCCCCGGCCGCCCTGCGCCCCTCCTGGTGACGCGCGAAATGGTGCAGGACATGCGCTCCGGCTCGGTCGTCATCGACCTCGCCGCGGAGTCCGGCGGCAACGTGGAGGGATCGGTCCCGGGCCAGGACATCCTGGTTCCCGCCACGGACGGTTCCGGCTACGTCACTTTGGTGGGGCTGAAGGATCCGGCATCGGCGATGGCGGCCGACGCCTCGAGGCTGTATGCCAAGAACGTGGCGAACCTGCTGGCCCTTCTGGTCAGGGACGGCGCGCTCACACTGGATTTCGACGACGAGGTGGTGGCCGGCGCGTGCCTCACCCATGGCGGCGCGGTGCGGCACCAGCCGACAGCCGAGCTCTTGGCACAACGTATTGACGCATGGCAGGAGGGGGCGCAGTGATGGATGGAATGAGCCTGCTGACCATCACGGTGCTGGCCGTTTTCGTGGGCTTCGAGGTGGTCTCCAAGGTCTCCAGCACGCTGCACACGCCGCTGATGTCCGGTGCCAACGCCATCCACGGGATCATCCTGGTGGGCGCCATCATTGTGGCCGGCCAGGCCGGGGATCCGTGGGTCCTCGCGGTGGCGCTGCTGGCCGTGGTCCTGGCTACGGCGAACCTGGTGGGCGGGTTTGTGGTTACTGACCGGATGCTGCACATGTTCCACGCGAAGAAGGCAGCACCGAAGGCGGCCAGCAAATGAGCCTCCTCGATCCCGTCTGGACCTCCCTCCTGTACCTGGCCGCCGCAGTCTTCTTCATCCTGGCGCTGCGGGGCCTCAGCTCACCGCGGACCGCGCGCCGGGGCAACCTGATCGGCGCATTCGGTGCGCTGGTCGCCGTCGTCACCGTGTTCCTGTCCGCACGGCTGGACAACATCCCCTGGATCCTGGCGGCCATCGCGGTGGGCAGCGCCGTGGCTGCCCCCGTGGCGCGCCGGGTGAAGATGACGCAGATGCCGCAGCTGGTGGCCCTGTTCAACGGCGTGGGCGGCGGCGCGGCAGCGCTGGTGGCACTGCTGGAGCTGAGCCACACGGAGAATCCCTGGGTGCGCCTGGCCATTGTGTTCACGCTGCTGGTGGGTGCCGTCTCCTTCGCCGGCTCCGGCGTCACGTTCGCCAAGCTGCAGGAACTGATGACCACCCGCCCCGTCGTCTTCCCCGGCCTTCCGGTGGTGATGGCGCTCGTCCTGCTCGGGGCGGTGGGCGCCGCCGTCGGAATCATCCTGACGGGGTCCCCGGCGCTCGCGGTGGGTCTGCTTATCCTGGGCCTGGCCGCCGGCATCCTGCTGGTGCTGCCCGTCGGCGGTGCGGACGTGCCGATTGTCATCTCACTCCTGAACGCGTTCACCGGCCTGGCCGTTGCGGCGTCCGGCGTGGTCCTGGGCAACGTCCTGCTCGTGGTGGCCGGCACGCTGGTGGGCGCCTCGGGTACGATCCTCACCCGGGCCATGGCGGCCGCGATGGGCCGCAGCGTTGCGGGCATCCTGTTCGGGGCTTTCCGCGGAGGTTCGACGGCGGGTTCCACCGCCGTGAGCGACCGTCCCGTAAGGTCTTCCAGCCCGGAAGACGTGGCGGTGCTGCTGGGCTATGCACAGCGGGTGATCATCGTGCCGGGGTACGGCCTGGCGGTGGCGCAGGGGCAGCATACGGCGGCGGAACTGGCGCAGGCCCTGGAGGCGCGGGGGATCGAGGTGGACTTTGCCATCCACCCGGTGGCAGGCCGCATGCCCGGGCACATGAACGTGCTGCTTGCCGAGGCCAACGTGCCGTACGAGTCATTGAAGGAGATGGCGGAGATCAACCCGGCCTTCAAGACCGCCGACGTGGCGCTGGTGGTGGGCGCCAACGACGTGGTCAACCCTGCGGCCAAGACGTCCTCCGGGTCGCCGATCTACGGCATGCCCATCCTCGAAGTGGCCGAGGCCCGGCAGGTGGTGTTCCTCAAACGGTCCATGCGCCCGGGGTTCGCCGGCATCGAGAATGAGCTGCTGTACGAACCCCAGACGTCGCTGCTCTTCGGTGACGCCAAAGAGTCGTTGGCGCAGGTCCTGGGAGCGGTCAAGGCACTGTAGGCTGGCGCCATGACTGCCAAGAACCCCGCGTCGCCCCCGCGCGCTGCCATTATCGTCAACCCTGCCAAGCCGGTGGACATCGACGTGCGCGGCCTGGTGGCCAAACACTGCGTCGAAAACGGGTGGGGCGAGGCGATCTGGCTGGAAACCACCAAGGAGGATCCCGGAGTGGGGCAGGCCAAGGAGGCATTGGCCCAGGGAGCGGACCTCGTGATCGCCGCCGGCGGCGACGGAACCGTGCGGTGCGTGGCAGAGGTACTCGCCGGCGGGGAGATCCCGATGGGCCTGCTTCCGCTGGGCACCGGCAACCTGCTGGCCCGGAATCTGGGCATGGACGTGACGGACTACGACGGCGCCATGGCCGGCGCGCTGATCGGCACTGAGCGCAGGATCGACGTGGTCCGGGCCCTCCGCCGCGAGCCGGACCAGGAACAAATGTTCCTGGTGATGGCCGGAGTGGGGTACGACGCCACGATAATGGCGGACACCAACGAGGACCTCAAGGACAAGGTGGGTTGGCTGGCGTACGTGGATGCAGGCATCAGGAACCTGCCCGGCAAGCCGGTTAAGGCCACCGTGGTGGTGGACGGCAGGACCGTGGTGCGCCGCGGCGTGCGCAGCGTGATGGTGGGCAATTGCGGGAAGGTCCAGGGCGGTCTGGAGATCTTCCCGGATGCCAAGATCGACGACGGTCTCCTGGATGTCGCCGTCCTTGCCCCGCACCACGGCAAGCTGGGCTGGCTCTCCGTGCTGGCCGGGATCATGGGCAAGGGCCGGAACAAGGACACCTCGGTTGAGTACTTCCAGGGCAAGTCCGTGGAGATCACCCTGGAACACAACGACGACTACCAGCTTGACGGGGACCATGAAGGCGAGGGCAAGCACGTCCGGATGACCATCGACCCGGGCGCCCTCACCCTGCGAATGTGACCCCACAGGGAGCGCGTCCTGTTTTGAGCGCCTAACACCGGCACTTCGCGCTGTTTGGCTGGATAGGCCCGAAGCGGTGCGTGAGGATTTCCGCGAGCTCCGCGAGCCGGTGCGCCCGTGCCGACTCGGCAGGGGTGAACGGCTCACCGGGCCGGACAAACGTTATGGGTCCATGCCAGGCCGTCGGGATCTTTAGGCTGTCGCCGGTTTCGTGCTTCTCCAGGGCAGAGCCGGCCGGATCCAGGATCCGGGCCCGCAGCAGTTCGGCAACGGCGAGTGGAAGCTCATCCGGCGCGTGCGCCAGCCGGGCTGCCAGGCTCAGGGCACGGGTCTGGCCGTCAGCCATGGCCAGCGCGGTGGTGGGCCAGACGTGCACAGCCGACGCCCCGCCGTCGTGCAGTGCCCCGAGGAGTTCCGCTTCACGAACGCTGCCGGGGGCGGACAGGACGAACTCGTCCAGTACGCCCCCCGGGACCTGATGGACGTGGATACTCAGGATGTTGGCGTTCATCCGGGCCAGCGCCCGGGTGACGCGTTCCAGGGAGCCCGGCTGGTCGCGCAGCACGGCACGTGCCCGCCACAGCGCCGGCGCGGCAGCCAGGCGGCGGCGGTGGCGGACCGCCGGTGCATGGAGCCAGCCGCGCAGCACCCTGGCGGCTGAGGGTTCCGCCACCCAGATCACCAGGACAGTGGCTGTCACCGTCAGCACCAGAACCTTGGCTGCGTAGGGGAGAGGGGTGTCCACCACCAGGGCGTGCACTATCAGTTCTATTGGCAGCATCGCAGCCACGTTTGCCAAGGTCAGCCGTCCCTTTGGAGGCTCGGGCATCATTCCGCACACTTCGCAGCTTAGGTCCACGGCCGGGATGTTCCTTTTACTGGGCTTCATGGTTCCAAGGATTCCCCGATGCTGTTTCAGCGGTGTTGCCCCCGGGTTCCGATTAGGGGACGGGGGCCCCGGGTTGGGACCGGAGCGTGACGGGATTCGCGGCCGTCACGCCATGGCGGTGTGGGCAGCGCTGTGGCAGTCGATGGTCTTGGCGTAGCAGGCGGAATGTTCCAGGCCGACGTAGGGGCCAAAATTCGGGACCTGCTTGAACCCTGCGTTGGCATAAAAGTTCCTGCCGTCAGGCTGCGCGGAGCCGGCCTCCGCCTTGATGTGCGTGATGCCCTGCCGGTAGGCCTCGGCTTCCACGGCAGCGAGGATGGAACTGGCCACCCCGGATCCCCGCATGTACGGCACGACGTAGAGGCGCTTGATTTCAGCAGTGACCGGGTCGAGCAGCCGCAGCCCGCCGCATCCCACGGGCTGCCCGGATCCCTTGTCGTACGCCACCAGGAATACCGCGCAGTCGGCGCCCGACGGCGGCGGGCCGGGTTCGTGGTCCGGGGCGCCGAAGCGGGCGTCCAGCTCCGCCTGCTGGGCCCTGCGCAGATCCGCGCCCACCGGGTTGGACCAGGCTACCTGCCGGATGTTCAGCCGCGGGTTGGTCTGCATGTTTGCCTCGATTCGCCGAAGGGTTATGCCTCTCAAGGCTAGGAGGACCCGGTTACGCTGGTGTTTCCGCCCCGTAAGCGGCTGGAGAACAGCCGCCAGGCGCAAACACCCGCCCGCTTCAGCGATGAAAATCAAGTTTCTTGGTGGGCTAGTTATCAGTTGGCCTAAGATGTTTTGCATGGCTGCTTCGCTGAACGAGGGCTCGGGGTACTGGTACGGGCAGGACGGGCAACTGGACAACAGCGCCGCGATCCTGAAATCCCTGCGCGACTACCGAAGTGCCGAAACGGCCGTCCGCCGCTCCACCCGCGACTCGATGGGCATGGGCGAGACCGATATCCTCGCCCTTCGCTACCTCCTGCGCGCCCAGGCGTCCGGGCGGGCTGTTGTCCCCAAGGACCTGAGCCAATTCCTCGGCATCACCAGCGCCTCCACCACATCCCTGATTGACCGTCTGGTGGCCAGCGGCCATGTCCGGCGCGAGGCGCACCCCACTGACCGGCGTTCGGTGGTGGTGGTCCCCACCGTGGAGTCGGACAAGGAGGTGCGGGTGACGCTGGGCGCCATGCACCGGCGCATGATGGCCGTGGCCGAAAGCCTGAGTCCGGATGAAGCCCGCGTGGTGGTGGACTTCCTGCACCGCATGACCAGGGCCTTGGAGGAAGCGTCCGAAGCAAATAGCTAGGCGGACTAGCTAGTGCGGCTAGTAATATGTATGCTTACGATCAGTCCTGAGTTTACATCCAGATGGAGTCGTGAGCATTTTGGTTACCTTCGCAGAGTTTTCACCGTCGAATTCTTTCGCCGGCATGCCAACGACCGATGACAGCCTTGCCATGCACTGTGGCGAGCCCATGGAATTGGTGGTTCCGGCGGTAGGGCCACAGGCCGTGGAGTACTCTTTCGAGCCGGAAGAGGGTGAACCCGTCCACCTCCCGCCGGTCTGGCGCTGCAGCTGCGGCTTCCAGCTGGACGCCGGGGCCACCGCCCCGGAGGGGCTGCTGGAACCCGCGTCCGCCTACGTGTCCGCACTCTGCGCGTAATGTCCGCGACCCTCGCCACGCCGGCCGGCTTCGCCGGACCAACTTGCCCCGCGGCGCCGGCTGCCTCCGGTGCATCCATCGGCCGGCACGCCGTCGGGCATGCGAGAGACGCCGTCCTGGCAGGCCGCTATGAACTGCGGGAACGCGTAGGCAGGGGTTCTGCAGCCGAGGTATACCGTGCTGTCGACCTGGCCGGAGGCCCGGATGCTGCCGTGAAGATCGCGGTGGCGGGCGAGCCGAAGAACCGCAACGTGATTCTCAACGAAGCGGCCGTCCTGGCAACCCTGGACCACCCCTCGATCATTCGTTTCATCGCCTCCGGAACCACTCCCGGGGACGGCACCCACGCCGGCCGGCCCTACCTGGTGGAAGAGCTTGCGCTCGGTCAGAGCCTGGCCCGGGTGGCGGCGCTGGGGTGCTGCCCCGAACGGGAGCTGGCGGCCTGGGCGCACTGCCTCTTTGAGGCGCTCGCCCACCTGCACTCCCACGGGCTGGTCCACAGGGACATCAAGCCTTCCAACCTGATGCTCAGCGGACTTCGGCGCAGCCCCGTACGCATCATCGACTTCGGCATCACCGCCCGCTCGGGAGCTTCCCCGGAGCCCGGCATTTCCTCCGGCACAGTGCACTACATGAGCCCGGAACAGGCCTCCGGGGGCGCGGCCCGGCATTCGTGGGACGTCTACTCCATGGGCCTGGTGCTTCTCGAACTGCATACCGGCGCGAAGGCCTTCCCGGGAACGGCCGTCGAGTCACTGGTGGCACGGACCTTCCGCAGCCCCCATGTCCCGGATTCGCTGGATCCGGAGTGGCGGTCCTTTCTCCGCTCCCTCACTGCCATGGACAGTGCAGAACGGCCGACGGCGGCGGAGGCCGCCGTCACGGCGGCGCGCCTGATGCGCCGCTAGATCAGCGGGCAGGACCGGTCTGCTGGCAGCCTCCCCAGTTACGGCCGGACGCCGCCGCGGCCGGCCGGGTCCTGCGCGGCGGGATCGGCCAGCGCGAGTCCGCCGATAGGGCTGCCGTCCCAGTGAATGAGGGTCCAGCCTCTGTCAGGATCGCCTTCCAGGGCAACGATGCCGGTGTTGGACAGCATGTGGCGGGCGGCGAACTCGTGGTCCACGTCCCTGGCCCGGTAGCCGGCCCAGGTCCGGATGGCTGCGCCGTGGCTGACAACGGCGGCTGCGGCGTGCTCCCGGGCTGCGGCCCGCCCGGCCACCTCCGCAATGGCGGCATCGAAGCGGCCAAAGAACTCGTGTCCGTCCGGCCCCGCGGGCATCCTGCGGTCCAGCTCGCCCGCAGCCCAGGAAAACACTGTTCCCAGATAGCGGCGGATGGACTCGTGGTCCGTCAGAAGTTCCAGCGCACCCGCTTCGATTTCCTGCACGCCCTCCAGGACTTCCACGTCCAGGTTGTGCAGCCGGCCCAGCGGAGCTGCAGTCATCCGTGTGCGGACCAGGGTGGAGGCATAGAGTGCTCCGATCGGCTCATGCGCCAGTGAACGCGCCATCGCCTCGGCCTGCCGCTCTCCGAGTTCGGTGAGCCCGGGCCCGGGGTGGGCGGTGTCCAGCTGGCCCAGGACGTTCCCGGGAGTCTGGCCGTGCCGGATGAGGAGGAGCTTCATTCTCCCAGTTTCGCACCCTCCCGGCCCGGCGCCGCTGCGTTAACGCGAACGCGCCGGGCCCCGAAGAGCCCGGCGCCGCCGTCGTACGCTGCAGTGGGGGGAGCCGCCTATTTGAGGTGGTCCACCAGCTGGTCCGCGATGCCCGTGTACTTGCCCGGGGTGAGCGCCAGCAGGCGCGCCTCGGCCTCGGGCGAGAGGCCCAGGCCCTGCACGAATTCCTGCATGCGGGCCGCGTCCACGCGCTGGCCGCGGGTCAGGTCCTTGAGGCGCTCATACGGGTTCTCCATGCCTTCGACGCCGGCAATCGCCTCGGCGCGCATGACCATCTGGATGGCCTCGCCCAGGACTTCCCAGTTGGTGTCCAGGTCCCCGGCCAGCACCTCTTCCGCGACGTCCAGGCGCTCCAGGCCCTTGGCCACGTTGGAGATGGCCAGCAGGGAGTGGCCGAACGCCACACCGATGTTGCGCTGGCTGGAGGAGTCCGTGAGGTCACGCTGCCAGCGGGAGGTGACCAGGGTGGAACCCAGCACGTCCAGCAGGCCGGAGGAGATTTCCAGGTTGGCTTCGGCGTTCTCGAACCGGATGGGGTTCACTTTGTGCGGCATGGTGGAAGAGCCCGTGGCGCCGGCCACCGGGATCTGCGCGAAGTAGCCGATGGAAATGTAGCTCCAGATGTCCGTGCAGACGTTGTGCAGGATGCGGTTGAAGCGTGCCACGTCGGCGTAAAGCTCAGCCTGCCAGTCGTGGCTTTCGATCTGCGTGGTGAGCGGGTTCCAGGTGAGCCCCAGGCCTTCCACGAACGACTTCGAGACCCGCTGCCAGTCAGCGGTGGGGACCGATGCGACGTGGGCGGCGTAGGTGCCGGTGGCGCCGTTGATCTTGCCCAGGTACTCAGTCCTGGCGATCCGGTCCAGCTGGCGATGCAGGCGGTGCGCGATGACCGCGAGTTCCTTGCCCAGCGTGGTGGGGGTGGCGGGCTGGCCGTGGGTGCGGGAGAGCATGGGGACGGCACGGTTGTCCTCCGCCATCCTGCTGATCTGGGCCACGAGGTTGCGGGCGGCCGGGAGCCACACGTCCTCCACAGCTCCCTTGACGCCCAGGGCGTAGGAGAGGTTGTTGATGTCCTCGGACGTGCAGCCAAAGTGGACCATCGCGGTCAGGTTTTCGATGCCGATGGCGGGCAGGCGGCGTCCGATGTAGTACTCCACTGCCTTCACGTCGTGGACGGTCACGGCCTCGATCTCCGCGAGCTCGGCAACGGAGGCGGCGTCGAATTCGGTGACGATGGCACGGAGCCGGTCCTGCTGTTCCGGGCTCAGGGGACCCGCGCCCGGGAGGACGTTGTTGCTGGTCAGGTGGATGAGCCACTCAACTTCAACGGCCACGCGGTCGCGGTTCAGCGCGGCTTCGGACAGGTAGTCCACCAGCGGCGCGACGGCGGCCTGGTAACGGCCGTCCAGCGGGCCCAGCGCGATCTGTTCCTGGGACGCGGCGAGGGCCAGGCGTCCTGAGGGCGTACGGGTGTCTGTGGCGGCAGTCTGAGGCATGTGCTGATTCTTTCACGAACTCCCCCACCCCTCTAAGCGGGGCGGCCTGCATTACCGGCCGCCGCCCTTTTATCCACATAGACGACGGCGGCAGTTACCTTCGCGGCGGACCGTCCCTACCGTGGTGTCCGGAACGGGGCAAAGGGGAACACACTATGGGCCATGATCCAATGTCGGGGATCAGAACGGAGCCACCTCGCGCCGTGGAGCTGGAGCACCTGGCACTCCGTGCTGAGGCCTGCGCCGCCAGGGTGGAGGAGGTCCTGCGGCGCTGCGGCGAAATCCAGCTGCTCAATTGGCAGTCACCGGCGGGCAATGCCTACCGGCGCAGGGTCGCAGAACACGCTGCGGTTCTGCGGAACGCGTTGGACCGGCTCCATGAGGGGGGCGTTGCCATCAGGAACCGCGCCCGGGAGGCGCCTGAGTACGGGGCCGCGGCTCCACCCCGATGGCCGTAATGATGCGCGTGGACTCCGGGGACGACTCGCTGCGCATCCATGGGCCTGCCGTGGACGGCAGCCTGGTGATCAGGGGCGGCACCGGCGGCATCAGCGTCCAGTCTGCCGAGCTGACGGGAGGCGCGGAAAAGCTGGATGCCCTGGCAGATGAGCTGCAGGCGGTCCAAGCAGAGGCCGGGCGGATCCTGCAGGAACTTTGCCGGCTTGAGCGCCTGCCGCCATGGTCCACTGCGCCGGCAGCTGATGCCGTGCGGGCCGGGCACGGAATTGTCGGCCGCGTTGCGGCGGACATGGAGGGCACCGGCGCCCGGATCAGGGACTGCATCCGTGACTACCAGTTGGCCGAGGCGGGAGCGGTGGCCCGGCGGACGCTGGGATTCCTTACTTGGGGTGAGGTGTCCCAGCGGGTAACGAATTTCCTGGCCACTTGGGTGCCGGACCGCGACACTCTGGATCAGACGATGGCGGTCGGGGTGGTTGGCGCGGGGGCGGTGCTGGCATCATCACTGACCCAGGCGGTCGAGGGCGTCCCTCCGGACTTCCTCTCCCGTCCTCTTGATGCGCGGCGGGCGGAAACGCTGCAGGTACAGCTTGATGCCAGCCCGGCAGGACTGTTGGAGCGCATCCGCGCCATCGAGGCGCGCGGAGCCGGGTACATCGAGGTCATCGAAGTCGACGACGCCGGCCGCAAGGCCTATGTCGTTGTGGTGCCGGGGACGCAGTCGGTGGCCGTCGGCCAGGACAACCCTTTTGACCTGGGCGGCATCCACGAGTCCATGGCCTGGGATTCCGGGCACGTCACGGCTGCGACCCTGCAGGCCCTGAAGGCGGCCGGAGCCCACGAAGGCGACCCGGTAGTGGCGGTGGGATACAGCCAGGGCGGGATCCACGCCATGAACTTCGCGGCAGACCCACAGGTCCTGGAGAAGTTCGACGTCCGCTATGTCCTTACGGCGGGTTCGCCGGTGGGGCGCATCGAACCGGGGCCGGGTGTCGAGTTGCTCCACCTTGAGCACCAGGCGGACGGAGTGCCCGGGGGAGACGGGACGCCTAACCCCGATACCGGCCATCGGGTCACGGTCACTCTCACCAACGACGTGTCCGGTTATGAGCGCGGTGCCCTGGGGCCGGGACATGCGCTGGCCAACTATGAAGACGGTGCCCGCGCGGTCTCCGCCAGCACAGATCCCGCGCTTGCGGCCTCATCCGCTGTGCTCACGGGTGTCCTGGGTGCGGGAGGCACGGCAACGGCCACGCGGTTTTCCCTGACCAGGGCGGAACCGCAGTCGGGCAGTCCGTTCCGGCCGTTCTCTCCCCGCGTGCACCGTTCGGATGTCAGCTACGGCCCGGACGTCAGCGCCGGCCGGCACCGGCAAGCCGGCCGGTCACCAGGGAGATGAGGGTGATGATGATGGCCGCCAGCACAGCGGTCCAGAAGAAGGAGTCAATGGTGAATTTTACCGGCGTGTAGCTGCTGATCCAGGCTGTCAGGTACAGCATCGCCGCATTGATGACGATGGTGAACAGGCCCAGCGTGAGGACGGTGAGGGGAAGCGCCAGGAAGCTCACCACGGGGCGGACCAGCGCGTTGACAACCCCGAAAATCGCCCCGATGAACAGGTAGGCAAGTACTACGCCCGTGGTCTCACTTCCCTGCGTGACCCCGGTCTTTGCCACGGCCTCGGACGCGGCGGAGGTGGTGATGTCCAGTCCCGGCAGGATCCAGCTGGCAACCCAGAGGGCGGCAGCGTTGATGATGACCCGCAGGATGATGCGCATGGACCAATGTTTCCACACAGTCCGCGCATCTGAGGGTTGCCTTCCGAAAAGTCACCCGACGGAGGGCTGAGCTCCGCCGGGTGACCCGTCAAACGCTTCAGCTAGCGCATCTGGCCGTTTGGCTTTTGTGCCACCGAAACGTCGGCAACGATGGGCAGGTGGTCGGATGCCGCCGTGTTGATCACCTCAGCGAAGCGAGGTTCGATTTCCCCTTCACTGAGGATGTAGTCGATGCGGCGGGTGGGGTTCTCCACCGGCATCGTGTAGTCACTGCTTTGGCCGAGCGCGGCGAAGACATCATGGAAGCGCGTCATGAGTTGCTGCATTTCGATCGACTCCGGAACTGCGTTGAGGTCGCCCACCAGCAGGGACGGTCTGTGGGATTCGGCAGTGATCGCCATCATTTCCTTGACCTGCAGCTGGCGCTGTTCGCTCCGGCGGTGATCAAGATGGGTGTTGTAGAAGCTGATGTGGTTGCCCGCAACGTTGATGACCGTCTCAAGGAGCCCGCGCTGCTCCGTCGGCTTCTCCGCGTATTGAATGTTGGTGAGCAGGTGGTTCTCTGAGCTGAGGATCGGATATTTGCTGAGTACCGCCGTTCCGTACTGGCGGCGCTCGGTCCGTCCCGGTTCCGGGTCCAGGTCGAGGTTTGCCGCAAACACGTAGTGCATGTCCAGCCGCTCAGCCAACCACGCGGCCTGGTCTTGGTAATTGCTGCGTGCGGACCAGTGACGGTCCACCTCCTGCAGGCCGACAAGCCGGGCCCCGGTGGCCTCGATTTCCTGCGCAATCCGTTCCAGGTCAAGCACGTCTTCGCCACTGGCGCCGTGGTGGATGTTGTAGGACATGACCCGGATCTCGCTGTGGCCAGTTGTCTTAATATCCTCCTCGGCGTGCGCTGGCGCATGTGCGGCCAGCACACCGGCGACCGCCAGTGCTGCAGCTGTGAGCGCCGCGGCAAACTTTCGCATCATCATTGTGGTGTCTTTCCTGTTGGTCCTCGTGGGCTGCCAGTCCATCAGTGCAACGTGACGCCGGGGCAAAGAATTGGTGAACCGTACCGGCCCCCGCGGAAGATGATTGCCGGGAAGTAGGCTAAGCCCCATGACTCCTTCTGATGCCCTGGCTGGCGGAATCCCGCCCCGTCCCGTGGTGAACAGGCTGCCCCGGTACGCCGCCGGCAAGCCCCCCGTCACCGTCGAGGGACTGGCAAGCTACAAGCTGTCCTCCAACGAAAATCCGCTGCCTCCGCTCCCCGCCGTCGTGGACGCAATTGCACTGCAAACCGACTTCAACAGGTATCCGGATCCGCTCAGCAGCCGGCTGCGGGCCACGCTGGCGGAATTCCTCGACGTCCCGGCCGATGACATTGTCACCGGCGCCGGCAGCCTGGGCGCGCTCAACCAGATCCTGGCCACCTTCGCCGGGCAGAATGACGACGGCAAGGCCGACGAAGTCATCTATGCGTGGCGGTCCTTCGAGGCCTACCCCATCAGCGTGGGCCTGGCCGGAGCCGAGAGCGTCCGCGTTCCCGTCACCGCCGACGGCCGCCACGACCTCGACGCCATGGCCGGTGCCGTCAGCGCCCGGACCAAGGTCATCCTGCTCTGCACGCCCAACAACCCAACCGGCCCGGCGCTGACCGCGGCAGAAACCGAGCGCTTTATCCGCTCCGTGCCCTCTCACGTGGTGGTGGTGATCGACGAGGCCTACCAGGAGTTCGTCCGCGCTGGAGATGCGGTGGACGGCATCGCCATGTACCGGAAGTATCCCAATGTGGTGGTGCTCCGGACGTTCTCCAAGGCCCATGGCCTGGCCGGGCTCCGGGTGGGTTACAGCGTGTCCGGCCCGGAACTTACCCGGCACCTGAGGGTGGCGGCCACGCCTTTCGCCGTGTCGCAGATCGCCGAAAGAGCCGCCATGGTTTCGGTGCAGAACTATGACCAGGTTGTAGAAAGGGTACAAAGCCTTGTGGACGAACGCTCCCGGGTGGTGGCTGGACTGCGTGACCTTGGCTGGCGCGTCCCTGACGCGCAGGGCAACTTCGTGTGGCTGGAACTTGGTGCGGAAAGCGCCCGGTTCGCTGAGCTGGCCGGGGAACGCGCGCTGTCCGTGCGGGCCTTCCCGGGTGAGGGTGTCCGGGTCAGCATCGGCGAGGAAGAGGCGAATACCCGCTTCCTGGGCCTATGTGCGGACTATACAAACGCGCCCGGAGGTTCCTAGCGCTTAACAAGTAGCCCTGCCGCCTGGTGCTGCGGATAAAGTTAGGATCAGTAAGCCAATGTATATGCCGCGTGGGGAATCTATGCCCCGCGCGGCATATATCCCAGCTATATTGCGGTCCTTCCGGACGCGGCAAGCGAGGAGACGGTATGGGCACACATCTGCCTGCCACCGAGTTCGACGGAACAGCGGTTGAGGACCAGCGTGAAGCTGATGCCGAAGCGGTTATGGGCGAGCCCCCGGTAAAGATGGTCCAGTTGCTGGCCGCGGATGGAAAGCTCGGCCACGACCCCGTCTATAGCCCGTACGCGGAAAAACTGACTCCGGAAGCTCTCCGCGGCCTGTACGCGGACATGGCCTCCATCCGCCGGTTCGACGTCGAGGCAACCGCACTGCAGCGCCAGGGCCAACTGGCTCTCTGGGTGCCCCTGACCGGCCAGGAAGCCGCACAGATCGGCTCCGGCCGGGCCAGCCGTCCGCAGGACTACATCTTCCCCACCTACCGCGAACACGGCGTAGCGCTGACCCGCAACGTGGACCTGGCCGAACTTCTGCGCCAGTTCCGCGGCGTGTCCAATGGCGGCTGGAACCCCAGAGATACGAACTTCCACCTGTACACCCTTGTCCTGGCCGCCCAGACCCTCCATGCGGTGGGCTACGCCATGGGCATCCAGCGGGACCGGAAGCTCGCCGGGGCCGGCGGGCAGGAAGCCGCTGATGCGGCCGTGATTGCCTACTTCGGCGACGGCGCCAGCTCCGAGGGCGACGTCCACGAATCCATGGTGTTCGCCTCCTCCTACAACGCGCCTGTGGTGTTCTTCTGCCAGAACAACCATTGGGCCATCTCCGTCCCGACCAACGTCCAGACCAAGGTTCCGCTGTCCGACCGGGCCAAGGGCTACGGCTTCCCGGGTATCCGGGTGGACGGCAACGATGTCATCGCTGTCCACGCCGTCACCGAATGGGCGCTGGAGCACGCCCGCCAAGGCAAGGGCCCGGTGCTGATTGAGGCCTTCACCTACCGGGTCGGCGCCCACACCACGGCGGACGACCCCACAAAGTACCGCGAATCGGCTGAAGAGGACGCCTGGCGCGCCAAGGATCCCCTGATGCGGCTCGAGAAGTACCTGCGCGCCGAGGGACTGGCGGACGACGTGTTTTTCGACCAGGTCAAGGCGGACGGCGATGAGCTCGCCGCCTACGTACGGCGCACCACCCACGACCTGGAAAGCCCGGACATCCGTTCCGCCTTCGCCAATACCTACGCGGAGGCCCATCCGCTGGTGGCCGAGGAACTGGCCTGGTTTGAGGACTACAGCGCCGGGTTTGCCGGTGACGCGGCAAGCGAAGAATCCGGCGCAGCAGCAGAGGCAGGCCACTGATGACCACCATGACCATCGCCAAGGCCATCAACGAGGGCCTCCGGGCCACGCTGGCCGCCAACCCAAAGTCGCTGCTGATGGGCGAGGACATCGGCCCGCTGGGCGGCGTCTACCGGGTCACCGACGGCCTGATTGGCGAGTTCGGCCCGGACCGGGTGGTGGACACCCCGTTGGCGGAATCCGGCATCATCGGCACCGCAATCGGCCTTGCGTTGCGCGGCTACTACCCGGTGTGCGAAATCCAGTTCGACGGCTTTGTCTTCCCCGGTTTCAACCAGATCACCACGCAACTGGCCAAGATGCACGCCCGCAGCAACGGCAACCTCACAGTTCCAGTGGTGATCCGCATTCCGTACGGCGGCGGCATCGGTTCAGTGGAGCACCACTCCGAATCGCCCGAGGCGCTTTTTGCCCACACGGCCGGGCTGCGCATCATCACCCCGTCGAACCCGCACGATGCCTACTGGATGATCCAGCAGGCCGTCGCCTGCCAGGACCCGGTCATCGTGTTCGAGCCCAAGCGGCGCTACTGGCTCAAGGGCGAGGTGGACACGGCCACCCCGGGACCGTCCGCGGATCCGTTCCGGGCCCACGTCCTGCGCACTGGTAACGACGCCACCATCCTGGCCTATGGCCCGTTGGTTCCCGTCGCCCTCGCCGCCGCTGACGCTGCCCAGGAGGACGGCCGCAGCGTGGAGGTAATCGACCTCCGTTCCATCTCGCCGATCGACTTCGAGACGGTGACCGCTTCGGTGCAGAAGACCGGACGCCTGATCATTGCCCACGAGGCGCCCACTTTCGGCGGGATCGGTGGCGAAATCGCAGCCCGCGTCAGCGAGCGGGCCTTCCACTCGCTGGAAGCGCCCGTCATCCGCGTGGGCGGCTTCCACATGCCGTATCCAGTGGCCAAGGTGGAGGAAGACTACCTTCCGGACATCGACCGCATCCTTGAGGCGCTGGACCGCGCCCTCGCGTACTGATTCCTGCCCAACCCGAGGACACCATGACACTGAACAAGTTCAACCTGCCGGATGTCGGCGAGGGCCTGACCGAGGCGGAGATCGTTTCCTGGAAGGTCAAGCCGGGAGACGCCGTGGCCGTCAATGACGTCCTGTGCGAGATCGAAACGGCCAAGTCCCTGGTGGAGCTGCCGTCGCCGTACGCCGGCACCATCAGCGAACTGCTGGTGCCGGAAGGCGTCACGGTGGACGTTGGCACGCCCATCATTAGCGTCAGCGACGACATCGCGGGCGACCCCACCCCTGCGGATGTCCGCGCCCCCGAAAATCGCGGGCAGCCGGCCCGGGCACCGGAAAAGCCGGCCCAGCCGCTCTACGGCACGCTTCCGGGAGCGGAAGCGGACAGCCCGGAGGCCGGACCGCTGGTGGGTTCGGGTCCCAAGGCCGACGCCGTCAAGCGCCGCCCGCGCAAAACGTCGCCGTCCGCCTCGGTGACGGTCAACGCCCCGGAGGTGGAGCCGATCCAGCCGCACACGCCTGCCGAGGTGTCCGCGAAAGCCGCCGCCGTCGACCCCCGGCCCACCCTCGGCGGTACCATCACCGGCCTGGTCAGCAAGGTGCTGGCCAAGCCGCCTGTCCGGAAGATCGCCCGGGACCTGGGCATCGACCTTGCCGATGTGGTGGCCACCGGTTCCCGCGGCGAGGTCACGCGCGAGGACCTGGTGAGCTACCAGGCCCAGCGTGACGCCGAACTGGACAAGGCGACCGGTTTTTGGGGTGCCGCGGGGAAGCCGCAGGACCAGCGGATTGAACGGGTCCCCGTCAAGGGTGTCCGCAAAGCCACGGCGAAGGCGATGGTGGACTCCGCGTTTTCCGCCCCGCATGTGAGCATTTTCGTGGACGTCGACGCCAGCCGGACCATGGAATTCGTCAAGCGGCTCAAGGCGTCACGGGACTTCGAAGGCATCCGGGTCTCGCCCCTGCTCATCCTGGCCAAGGCCGTCATCTGGGCCGCGGCGCGGAACCCCAGCGTCAACGCCAGCTGGGTGGACAACGCTGACGGAACCGCCGAGATCCAGGTGAAGCACTTCATGAACCTTGGCATCGCGGCCGCCACCCCCCGCGGCCTGATGGTGCCCAACATCAAGAACGCCCAGGACCTGTCCCTCAAGGAACTCGCACAGGCGCTCAACAGCCTGGCCACCACAGCGCGGGCCGGCAAGACGCAGCCGGCGGAGATGCAGGGCGGGACGCTGACCATCACCAACATCGGCGCCCTGGGCATTGACACCGGAACTCCCATCATCAACCCGGGCGAGGTGGCAATCGTGGCCTTCGGCACCATCAAGCAGAAGCCGTGGGTGCTGGACGGCGAGGTGATTCCGCGCTGGATCACCACTTTGGGCGGATCCTTCGACCACCGGGTGGTGGACGGCGACCTGTCGGCCCGCTTCATGGCTGACGTGGCCGCGATCCTGGAGGAACCGGCGCTGCTGCTGGACTAAGTCCCTGCGCCGTCCTGAGAACAGAACCCTCCTGCGGGATCGCAGGAGGGTTCTGTTCCGGGTCGTGCGCCGGTGGCGCTAGTCGGCGTCGTACGTGTTGGCGATGTACACGTCGCAGGGGGCGTTGTGCGCGACGCTGTTGGCGACGCTGCCCAGCACCCGGCCGATCCCGTGCATCCGGCGGTTACCCACCACTATGATCCGGGCATCCATGCGCAGCGCTTCCTTGATGAGGGCGTCGGCCGGGCGGCCGCGGGCGGAGGAGTAGGTCACCTTGACGTCCCGGCCCAGCGACTCCGCGACGGTGCGGGCCACGTGCTCGGCAGCATCTGCGTCGGAGACGATCCAGCGGTCGCTGCCGCTGCCGAACACCTCGGTGCGGTCGCTGTCGAAGGCCGAGACCACGTGCAGCGATGCACCCAGTGCCGCCGCGAGGTCCCTCGCAGACTCTGCTGCCTTCTTGGCCGTGGCGCTGCCGTCCACGCCTACAACGATGGTTCCGCTCATGTGTGTGCTCCTTTGCTCATGTCATACGCGATGTGTGAGGCCAACGCTACAGCGCGGCGATGGCTTCCCGCAGTACCGGCGCCAGGCGCCGCACGCCTTCGGTGATGGACTCCGGGGGCACGGCACTGAAGGCGAGGCGCAGTTTGTTCGACGGCTCGTCCGACGGCGTGAAGGCGGCTCCCGGGATAAACACCACTCCGGCGTCGATCGCCTTTTGCAGCAGCGGGTAGGTGTCCAGCCCCTCGGGCAGCGTCACCCAGACGAAGAATCCGCCCTCGGGGCTGGTCCAGCTGGTTCCGGCGGGCATGTGCTCTTCCAGGGCCGCCAGCATGGCCCGGCACCGTTCGGCGTAGAGGCCGCGGTACGTCTCGATCTGTCCGCGCCAGTCGAAGTCGCGGAGGTACGCCGAAACGAGCATCTGATTCAGGGCCGGAGGGCAGAGGGTGACAGCCTCGGCTGCGAGGTAGTAACGGCGCTGCAGATGCTCCGGAACCAGGGCCCAGCCGATGCGCAGGCCAGGCGCGAAGATCTTGGAAAACGACCCCATGTAAATGACGTCGGCCGGGTTCGCGGCCCGCAGCGGAGCCAGGGGTTCACCGTCGAAACGGAGGAGACCGTACGGGTTGTCCTCCAGGATCAAGATATTCGCCTTACGGCATATATCGACAATCTGCTGCCGCCGTTCCTTCGCCAGCGTGATCCCGGAAGGGTTGTTGAAGTTCGGGATGGTGTACAGGAACTTGACGTTCCTGCCCGCCAACTGAAGTGCGGCAATCCTGGCTTCAAGCAGTTCCGGCACCAGCCCGGACTGGTCCATTTCGACGGTCTCCACCTGGACCTGGTAGGCCTCGAAGGTGTTCAGGGCGCCCACGTACGTGGGGTCCTCCACGAGGACCACGTCCCCCGGGTTGCAGAAGACTTTGGTTGCGATGTCCTGGGCCGACTGCGAGCCCGCGGTGATCACCACGTTCTCCGGGCGGGCATCCAGGATGCCCTCGGCGGCCATCACTTCGCAGATCTGGGCGCGTAGTTCCGGGGTACCCTGTCCGGCGCCATACTGCAGTGCGGTGAGGCCGTCGCGGGCAATGATCTCCGCCGCGGTGGCAGCCAGGCGGTCCAGCGGAAGTGACTGCAGGTAGGGGCTGCCGCCGGCCAGGGAGACAAGCCCCGGGCGCATGGAGATGTCGAAGACGTCGCGGACGGCGGACTGACGGATGTTTGCGGCGCGCTCCGAGAAAAGTTCCTCGTGGCGGTGGGCGGACGTGGCCGCCCTCTCGATGGCATCAATTGCTTCAGCTGGCAGCGTCCCTGCTGCGGCGTCGATTGTTTCGTGTGTCACACCATCAGGATACAGCCTCTTGTTGCCAAAAAGGCAACAGATGTTGAGTACTGATTTACCGGAGTCCGTACTGCGGCTCCAACGCCGCAGTGCCCGGTGCGCATGACGCGCACCGGGCACTGCGGGTTCAGGCGGGCGGGAGCTTAGGCTGCCGCGCGGTCTGCGGCCAAGGCGTCGAAAATGCCCCGGATCTGCTCAACGACTTCGGCGTCGTCCTTGGGGTGGACCTCAGCAAAGCGGACCATGGAGCCGGGAACGGCGAGCTTGACGTCCTCCAGGACCTCGGCGCCGGCGATGCCAACGGCCTTGCGGGCCTCATCCTGTGCCCATACGCCGCCGTACTGGCCAAAAGCGGTTCCGACGACGGCGGTCGGCTTGCCCGCGAGGGCGCCGGCGCCGAACGGGCGGGACAGCCAGTCGATGGCGTTTTTCAGGGAGGCGGGGACGGTGCCGTTGTGCTCGGGGGTCACCAGCAGCAGGGTGTCCGCCTCGCCGGCGGCGGCGCGGAGCGCAGCGGCCGCGGCCGGGACCTGGCCTTCCACGTCGATGTCCTCGTTGTAGAACGGGATGTTGCCCAGGCTTTCGTGGATGACGACATCCACGTGCTCCGGCGCGTTGAGCTGGATCGCCTCAGCCAGCTTCTGGTTGGTGGACTCAGCGCGCAGGCTGCCGACGAGGGTCAGGACGGTGCTTTTCGTCATGGGAACTCCTGGGTTGGTATCGGGTTGCATTCCGGGCTGAACGCGGCTGGCGCTTATCACCGGCTTTCACCAGAGTAAACGGACCGTAGTCCGTTTTCTATTCCCGGCACCTACACTGGAAGCTGTGAGATCCATCCCATTGGGGCCCGGCATTGCCCCCGGCCCGGCTCCGGAACGCAGCGACGCTGCCCGCAACCGGGAGCGCCTGCTCGGTGCCGCCCGCGAGCTCATCCGGGAGGGCGGGACCGCATGCCTCACCATGGACCTGCTCGCCAAGCACGCCGGCGTGGGGAAGGGGACCGTTTTCCGCAGGTTCGGCAGCCGCTCCGGACTCTTGCTCGCGCTCCTCGACGATTCCGAATCGGCCTTCCAGGCACGGTTCATGTTTGGCCCGGCCCCCTTGGGTCCCGGCGCCGCTCCGTTGAGCCGGCTCGTTGCCTACGGCACGGAACGGATCCGGTATGTCGTGGAGTTCGGCGACCTGGTGTTGGCCGCGGAGAAGTCTTCGCCCGGACGGTTCGAGGTACCGGCCGCCGTCCTTGGCCAGCGGCACATCGACATGCTGCTGCGGCAGTCGGGGTTTGAACCGGAGCCTTGGCTGATGGCGGGCGCCCTGAGCGCGACCCTCGACCCGGAACGCATCCTGGGGCTCGTTCGGCGGGACAGTGTCAGTACGGAGCGGCTGGCTGCGTCGTGGCGCGACCTTGTCACACGGGTACTCGCCGGCGCTTAGCTCATGCACCTTTTTGGCTGTTCGTCCAGTCAAATCAACTTCACAAACTTATTCATAACGATCTGGCCCCGCAGGGCAGTTTTACCTGCAACGGCGTGCGGTTTGGGGCGTGCGTTGTGATACTTTCCTCTCAATGTGACCCGCAGCATGGTCCGCCAGGACTGGCCTTATGGGCAGCGGGAGCCCAGCTACCCGCTGGCGGAAGTTCCGGCGCGACGCCACAACCGTCCCGGCCGGGAACATTCGGAAGGATTCAACCCGTGCTCAGGTACCTCGCCAAACGCGGCATCACGTACGTCTTCATGATCTTCCTGACGACGTCGGCCGGATACTTCCTCGCGGTCAGTTCGCTCAAGCCCGCCCTCCTGGAGCAGGAGCGTATTCCCCGGCCCAGCCCGGAGCAGGTGGCCAACTCCATGCGGCTCAAGGGCCTTGATCCCCACCTGAGCCCGTGGGAGCGGTACGTCGAGTGGCTCACGGCAATCGTGACCCGCTGGGACTGGGGCCGCAGCCCCAACGGCGCCTTCATCAACGCCGAGTTCGGCGACCGGGTCTGGATCTCCACACGGCTCTTCCTGGCTTCCATCATCCTCACCCTGGTGATCGGTGTTGCCCTGGGCGTATATTCAGCCGCGCGCCAATACAAACTGCAGGACCGGGTCATCACGTCCTACAGCTACCTCGCCTACATTGTGCCTGCGCCGATCGCATACTTCCTGGTGCAGCTGGGCGCCATCAACATCAATGAGGGCGTGGGCCAGCGGATCTTCTTCGTCACTGGCATCTCAACCCCCGGCATCGCACCGGGGTGGGGACAGTTCCTGGACATGCTGGGCCACTACGTGGTGCCAACGGTGGCCATCACCCTGGTGGGCTGGGGTGCCTACCAAATTGCCCAGCGCCAGTACCTTCTGGACAACGTCAACGCCGACTTTGTCCGGACCGCCAGGGCCAAGGGCCTCACCCGGAACCAGGCCATCACCCGGCACGCCCTGCGGGTGTCCTTCATCCCGGTGGCCCAAAGCATCGCGTTCACCATCCCCGCCATTTTTGCCGGTGGCTTCTTCGCAGAGAAGATCTTCGCCTGGCCGGGCGTCGGCTC
The DNA here is from genome assembly GCF_044754945.1 of Pseudarthrobacter sp. NPDC092439. Taxonomy (NCBI): domain Bacteria; kingdom Bacillati; phylum Actinomycetota; class Actinomycetes; order Micrococcales; family Micrococcaceae; genus Pseudarthrobacter; species Pseudarthrobacter sp. NPDC092439. The sequence goes on along the minus strand of NZ_JBIVQB010000005.1, from coordinate 66,235 downwards.
CTGGAGCATCGACGCCATTGCGCTCCAGGACGTCAACGCCGCCACGGCCACCCTGGCCTACGGCTCCGTCATCTTCGCGCTGGGAGCAATCCTGGCCGACTTCGCCACCACCCTTGTGGACCCGAGAGTGCGGGTGCAGTAACCGTGACCAACCTGAACGCCGTTGACCCGGCAGCCGTGGCGCAGGAGGCGCACCTGGAAAGCGCCGACGTCGTTATTGGAAAATCCACCATTATCCTCCGGCGGTTCCTGCGGAACCGGACCGCCGTAGCGGGCCTGGCGATCTTCCTTGCACTGACCCTCTTCTCCCTGGTGGGCGGCTACTTCACGCCCTGGGACAAAGAAACCATCGACCCCTTTAACATCGGCATGCCGCCATCGGGGGACCATTACCTGGGAACGTCCCAGGCGGGCATCGACCTCTATGCCATGACCGTCGAGGGCACCCGGATCTCCATCCTGATCGGCCTGGTAGTGGGCCTGGCATCCGTCCTCGTGGCCGCCGTTTACGGGTGCACCATGGCCTATTTCGGCGGCAAGGTGGACAAGGTCATGCTCTTTGTCCTCGAGGCGCTCATCATGATGCCCGCCCTGCTCGTTGTGGCAGTGGCCACCAGCGGCGGCGGTGAAGGCCTCAAGCGGGACCTGCCGTCCTGGTTCCTGTTGATCATGGTGCTGCTCGTCTTCAGCTGGATGGGGACTGCCAGGCTTATCCGGTCCCTCTCCATGTCCCTCATGCAGCGTGATTTCGTCAAAGCTGCCCAGTACATGGGCGTCCCGCCCCGCCGGATCGTCTGGCGCCACCTGGTCCCGAACATCGGCTCGCTCCTGGTCCTGGACATCACCCGCGGCGTCACCGGTGCCATCCTCGCCGAGGTGGCCTTCTCGTTCATCGGCATCGGCATCAAGGTGCCGGACGTGAGCCTGGGCGTCCTGATCGGTGGCGCCACGTCCCAGGTCCAGACCTTTCCGTGGATGTTCTGGGTGCCGCTGACGGTGATGTTCCTGCTGACCGGTTCCCTGGCCATGATGAACGACGGGTTGCGGGATGCCTTCGATCCGAACAGCAGTTCCATCGGCGGGGCCAGGAAGCGCCGGCAGCGTAAGTCCCCGGCCGGCGGCAGCACAGCAACCCCCGGCGTGGAGAAGATGACAGCATGAGCAGCGAAATCAGCACCGGCCCCGTAGAGCCGTCTGCCACAACGGTGGAACGGCTGCAGATTGCCGGGCTCCACGCCGGGCCGTTGGCCGCGCACCGGGATGCCGTCCTGTCCGTCCGCGGGCTGAACGTCCGCTTCAACTCGGAGAACGGCGTGGTGCACGCGGTCCGTGGCGTTGACTTCGACCTCATGCCCGGCAAGACGCTCGGCATCGTGGGAGAGTCAGGGTCCGGCAAGTCCGTCACGTCCCTGGCCGTCATGGGCCTGCTGCCATCCACGGCCGATGTGACAGGCTCCGTCCGGCTCCGGGGCAAGGAACTGCTGGGTCTCAGTGACAAGGCAATGTGCGCCTACCGCGGCAACGAGCTGGCCATGGTCTTCCAGGACCCGCTGTCCTCCCTGACGCCCGTCTATACCGTGGGAACCCAGATCGTCGAGGCGCTGACTGTCCACAACCCCGGCATGAGCAGGCACGCCAAAGAAGCCCGCGCCGTCGAGCTCCTTGCCATGGTGGGCATCCCCAGTCCGCGGGACCGGCTCAAGGCTTTCCCGCACGAATTCTCCGGTGGCATGCGCCAGCGAGTGATGATCGCCATCGCCATCGCCAACAACCCGCGCGTCCTCATCGCAGACGAACCCACCACGGCCCTGGACGTGACCATCCAGGCGCAGGTGCTGGAGGTGCTGCACACGGCGCAGGAGGAAACGGGCGCCGCCGTCGTGATGATCACCCACGACCTTGGCGTGGTTGCCGGGATGGCGGACGAGATCATGGTGATGTACGCGGGAAAACCCGTGGAAACCGGGCCGGTGGACGAGCTCTACTACAACCCGCGCATGCCGTACACCATGGGCCTGCTCGGCGCCGTTCCGCGCGTGGATGCGGCGGAGAAAGCGTCGCTGGTGCCCATCGAGGGAATGCCGCCAAACCTCATCCATGAGCCCACCGGCTGTTCCTTCGCACCGCGCTGTCCCCTGGCCTCGGAGCCGTGCCTGCAGGGCGAACCGCCGCTGCAGCCCGTGACTGTCGACGGGCTGCACCATGCCGCGTGCATCAAGTCCGAAGCGCTCGGTGGGGGCGTGGATGTCCATGACATCTTCGCTGCGCCGCCAGTCCCCGTTTCGCGTTTCGACGCCATCCCGCGCGGGGAACGGGCCACCGTGTTGCAGCTGACCGATGTGCGAAAGCATTTCCCGCTCACAAAGGGGGCCCTCATGAAGCGGCGGATCGGCACGGTGAAGGCAGTGGACGGGCTGAGCTTCGACATCCGTGAGGGTGAGTGCTTCTCCATCGTGGGTGAATCCGGCTCCGGCAAGACCACCACGCTCCTGGAGATCATGGAGTTCCACAAGGACCAGGACGGCGAGGTGGTGATCGGCGGCATCAGCAACAAGCAGGCGGCTGATGCCAAAACCAAGAGCGCCATGCGCCGGGAACTGCAGATGGTCTTCCAGGATCCCACCGGTGCGCTGGACCCCCGCTTCACCGTCTATGAGGTCCTGGCCGAGCCGCTGCAGAACGCCGGCCTGGACCGCAAGGCCATCCGGACCCGCATCATGGAGTTGATGAAGCTGGTGGGACTGCAGCCGGACCACGTGAACCGCTTTCCGAACCAGTTTTCTGGCGGCCAGCGGCAGCGCATCGGCATTGCCCGCGCGCTGGCGGTCAACCCCAAGCTCGTGGTCCTGGACGAGCCCGTCTCCGCGCTGGACGTGTCCGTGCAGGCCGGCGTCATCAACCTCCTGGACAAGCTGCGGGCAGAGCTGGGCCTCAGTTACCTGCTGGTGGCCCATGACCTGTCCGTGGTGCGGCACATCTCCAACCGCGTGGCCGTCATGTACCTGGGCAAGATCGTGGAAATCGGCGAGGTGGACCGGGTCTTCGACAACCCCCGGCACCCGTACACCCGGGCGCTCCTCTCCGCCATCCCGGTGCCGGACCCGCAGCTGGAACGCACCCGGGAACGCATCATCCTCCAGGGCGACGTGCCGTCCCCGCTGGACGCACCCAAGGGCTGCAACTTCGCCACCCGCTGCCCCATTTACGCGGCGCTTCCGGCGGCCAGGCAGGAGCAGTGCCGCACCCTGGAACCGCCCCTGGAGCCCGCCGGTCCGTCCGTGGCCGTACAGGCCCTCGAAGGGGCGCCGGAGACCCCCGTTGACCAGCGGTTCGCCTGCTTCTTCCCCGATGGGGAAATCGACCACGACATGCTGGTGAGCCATGGCGACGCCGGGCACACTGCGCCCTAGGATTCTTTCGGCACTTCACACGCTTCACATCCGTACCAACACCCGCACAATGAAGGGAACACCATGAGGAACATGACCAGGATCGGCGGCGTGGCGGCAGTAGCTGCTGCCCTGGCGCTGACGGCATGCGGCGGCGGCTCCACCGGCCCCGATGCAGGCAAGGGGCAGGAGGCAGGCAGCGACCTGTCCAAGCTCATCAGCGTTAACGAAAAGCCCGCAGCCGACCTGGAACCTGGCGGGAAGGTCACCCTGCCGCTGGGCAGCATCGGCCCAAACTTCAACGGTTTCTCGAACGACGGCAACAGCTCGGACAATTCCGCACTGCAGATTCCGATGAACCCGGTTGCCATCAACAGCGGCGGCATCGGCGGCTGCTGGAAGGTGAACTTCGAGGGCAAGGCCTCGCCCAACCCCGATTTCTGCGAGTCCGTGGACAGCAAGGTGGAGGACGGCAAGCAGACCATCACCATCAAGGTCAATGAGAAGGCCACGTACAACGACGGCACGCCCATCGACGTCAAGGCCTTCCAGAACACCTGGAACATCCTGAAGAGCCCGGACGCCGGGTACGACATTGTCAGCCCGGGCGCCTATGAGTTCGTTGAGTCCGTGGAGGCCGGCGCGAATGACAAGGAAGTCATCGTCAAGACATCCCGTCCGGTGTACCCCCTGGAGTCGCTCTTCTTCGGCCTGATCCACCCGGCAGTGAATTCCCCGGAGGTCTTCAACGAGGGATTCGTCGGCGAGATGCACCCCGAATGGATGGCCGGCCCCTTCAAGCTGGACCAGTACGACTCCGCTGCCCTGACGGTGACCCTGGTCCCCAACGAGAAATGGTGGGGCAACAAGCCGGTCCTGGAAAGCGTCGTGTTCCGCCAGCTGGAAACGAGTGCGCAGGTGGCGGCCTTCAAGAACGGTGAGATCGACGCCGTCTCCGCGAACACCATCGCCCTGTACAAGCAGCTCGAAGGCAGCAAGGACGCCGAAGTCCGCCGTGGCCAGCGACTGTTCGCCGGCGGCCTGAACCTGAATGCCCAGAAGATTACCGACGTGGCGGTCCGCAAGGCCATCTTCAGCGCCGTGGACCGCGAGGCCCTCCGCAAGGTGCGCTTCAACGGCCTGAACTGGGAAGAGCCCAGCTCCGGCTCCATGATGCTCCTGCCCTTCTCCGACTACTACCAGGACAATTACCCCGTGACGGAGACTGGTCCGGAGGCAGCCAAGAAGGTCCTCACCGAGGCCGGCTACACCGAAAACGCCGACGGCATCATGGAGAAGGACGGCAAACCCGTGTCCTTCAGGATCAGCAACTTCGGTGACGACCCCACCACCCTCGCCTTCACCCAGACGCTGCAGAAGCAGCTCCAGGCCGGCGGCATGGAGGTGGGCATCGACCAGCGCGCCTCCGCCGACTTTGGCAAGGTCATTGGCGGCCGGGACTTCGACCTCAGCGTCTCCGGATACACGGTGGGCGCCGACGCCACGGACTCGGTCAAGCAGTACTACGACTCCAAGACCAACGTAAACGGCCTGGGCGACGCGGAACTGGACAAGAAGATCGCCGACCTCGCCTCCATCGAGGATGGCGCGGAACGCAACAAGGCAGCAATGGACGTCGAGAAGGAGCACATGGCGAAGTACTTCTCCATGGGCCCGGTCATGAACGGCCCGCAGATCTCCTTCGTCCGCACCGGCCTGGCCAACTACGGCCCGTCACTGTTCCAGAGCCTGTCCCAGGTTCCGGACTGGACCACCATCGGCTGGGAAAAGAAGTAACACCCCACGCGACGCTCTCTCACTTAGTGTGGGTGTTTCACCAACGCTCTCTCACTTCCGGAACGCACATCCACCGGAAGTGAGAGAGCGTTTGGTTTTGATGCGCATTAAGTGAGAGAGGGTGCGGGGGTAGCGTTGGCGGGATGAGCCGAACTGAAGCCTCCCCGCCAACCATCCGCACCGCCGTCGTGGGTTATGGGCTCTCCGGGCGCGTTTTCCACGCTCCCTTCATCGCAGCCGACCCGCGGTACTCCTTGGAGGTCATTGCAACGTCCGACGCCGGCAGGCAGGCAGCCGCCCTGGCGCGCCATCCGGGGGCCAGGACCGTGCCCGACGCCGCCGCGGTTTTCGGGCTCGCCGCCGGACTGGACCTGGTGGTCCTGGGTACCCCGCCGGCCACGCACTACCCGTTGGCGAAGGCGGCCCTCGAAGCCGGGCTGGACGTGGTGGTGGACAAGCCATTTGCCGTGACCAGCGGCGAGGGCCGGGAACTGGTCAGGCTGGCAAAGGATCTGGGCAGGGTGCTCACCGTTTTCCACAACCGACGGTGGGACGGCGATTTCCTGACGGTACGGAAGCTTCTGGCCGCGGACGTGCTGGGCACGGTCACGAGGTTTGAGTCGCGGTTTGAGCGGTGGCAGCCGGTGGTGTCCAAGCCGTGGAAGGCCGCGGCCACGCCGGAGCAAGGCGGCGGTGTGCTGTTCGATCTGGGCAGCCACCTGATTGACCAGGCGCTGCAGCTGTTCGGTCCGGCCCGCGTGGTCCACGCCGAGCTGGACGCCCGCCGCCCGGACGCCCGCGCTGAGGACGACGCGTTCCTGGTGCTGCGCCACGGTTCAGGAGTGTCGAGCCACCTCACCATGAACCTCATGTGCGCCCAGCAGGGGCACCGGTTCCGGGTGCTGGGATCCGAAGGGGGCTACACCAAGAAGGGGGTGGACCCGCAGGAACCGTACATCGAGGCGGGGGGAAGCCCGCTCGATCCGGACTTCGGCCTGGAGGCGCCGGAATGGGCAGGGCTGCTGGGCCGTGACGGCCACCTTGATGCCCTGCCCACCGAACGCGGCGCATACTCCGAGTTTTACCGGATCCTGGCGGACAGGATCCTGGCCGGCCCCACCCCGGCGGCGCCCCTCCCGGTTAACCCGGAAGACGCCGTCGGGGTCCTCGAGATCATCGAGGAGGCCAGGGCACTGGCCTAGGTCAGGCGGAAACCAGCTCGTGCCAGTCGGCGACGAGGGGCAGGTTATGCGCCTCGGAGACCGAGTGGTGCGCCACGTGGCCGGCGGCGATGTTGAGTCCGGCGGCCAGGGCGGGGTCGCGGTCGAAGGCGGCCTTGACGCCCAGGTTGGCCAGGGAGACCGCGTAGCGCAGGGTGACGTTGGTCAGTGCGTACGTGGACGTGTTCGGCACGGCGCCGGGCATGTTCGCCACGCAGTAGAAGATGGTGTTGTGCACCTTGTACGTGGGCTCCTGGTGCGTGGTGGGACGGGTGTCCTCGAAGCAGCCGCCCTGGTCCACGGCGATGTCCACCAGCACCGAACCCGGCTTCATGCGGGCCACGAGGTCGTTGGTGACCAGCTTGGGGGCCTTGGCGCCGGGGATCAGCACCGAGCCGATGACCAGGTCGGCGTCCACCACGGACTTCTCGATCTCGTACTTGTTCGAGGCCACGGTCTTCAGCCGGCCCTGGTACTGGGCGTCGAGTTCGCGGAGGCGGTTGATGTTGATGTCCAGGATGGTGACGTCGGCGCCGAGGCCAAGGGCCATGGCTGCGGCGTTGGTGCCGGCCACGCCCGCACCGAGGACAACAACCTTCGCGGGACGGACGCCGGGGACGCCGCCCAGCAGGACGCCCTTGCCGCCGGCGGGGGCCATCAGGGAGGTGGCGCCAACCTGGACGGACAGGCGGCCGGCAACCTCGGACATCGGGGCCAGCAGCGGCAGGGCGCGGCCGTCCTGGACGGTTTCGTAGGCGATGGCGGTGACGCCGGAGTTGATCAGTTCCTGCGTCAGCTCGGGTTCAGCGGCGAGGTGCAGGTAGGTGAAGAGGATCAGGCCCTTGCGGAAGCGGTGGTATTCGGCCTTGACCGGCTCCTTGACCTTCATGACCATGTCCGCGCGGCCCCAGACGTCGTCCGCTTCGTTGACGATCTCGGCGCCGGCGATCGCGTACTCCTCGTCGGTGATGCCGGAGCCCAGGCCCGCGCCGCGCTCCACCAGGACGGTGTGGCCGTGGGTGCGGAACTCGTGGACGCCGGCGGCGGTGATGGCCACCCGGAATTCGTTGTTCTTGATTTCTTTGGGGACACCGATGATCATTTTGGGCTCCAGTTCTCGGCCGGTTTGCCGGAAAAAGGTGGAAGGGGATTCGTTAATCCACGATAGGACCGGTTGTGAGCCACCCGACACGGGCCCGCCGGCCCCGGCATAGGTCGTCCGCGGAAATTCGCGGATTTTTCCCCCGCCGGCGCGACATTTGTTCAGTCGGAGAGCGTCAGGTGTCGCCTCATGTCCGTTCGTCGGGGAGCCCTTCCAGGCAGTACTCTTGGCCCATGCAGCAGGATGTGGAGCAGCTCGTTGAGCAGGTGGCGCAGAAGCTGGGCCGGGGCCTTTCGCTTGAGGACCTGGACGGGCTGCTGCTGGCCTACAGTTCCAACCAGTCCCACGCCGACCGTGTCCGGGTCAATTTCCTGCTGAGCAAAAAGGTGCCGGCGGACGTGAGTGCGTGGCAGCTGTCGCATGGCATCGCCACGGCGGTGCGGCCCGTGGTGGTGCCCGGAAACCCGGACCTGGGCATGCTGGGCCGGGTGTGCGTGCCCCTCCTCGTACGGGGTTTCCGCGTGGGGTACCTCTGGGTGCAGCAGGACTCGGCGGAGGAAAGCCCGACGGCGATCCTCACCCAGTTGCCCGGCGTCAGCCATGAGCTGGAGACGCTGTCCGGGCTGCTTTTGGATTCCAACACCGCCGAATCCGAGTTCCGCCGAAGCCGCGAACGGGAATTTCTGGCCGCATGCGCCGGTGAACCGAATGCCGTGGCGGCGGTGGCCGGGTGGAAGGAAGTGCAGGGCCGCGGGCCTTGGCAGGTGGTGACCGTGCTGGACTCTGACGGCTGGTCCGGCGGCCCGGACCCCATCGCGTCCACCCTGATCCACCGGTCGGCAGCGCTGCAGGCCACCATCGGCGTCGACTCCGCCCTCTTCAGCGCCGGCACGGAGACCCACTCGGTGGTGCTGTTCCGCGAAACGTCCGGACGGGCCAGCCACGCGCAGGTCCTGGTCCATTACCAGCTGGAGCTTGCCAAGCGCTCCGGCCGTCCGGTGCACCGGATCATCCTGGGCATCAGCGAAGGGTTTGCCCGCCCCCGTGAACTGGCTGAAGCGTACCGGCAGTCAAAGCAGGCCGCGCAGGCAGCCGCCGTGGACCCTCAGCTGGGCGAACTGGTGGACTGCCGGGCCACCGGCGTTTACCAGCTACTGGCGTCCGCCGGGGGAGGGGCCGGCGCGTGGGCGGATACCGGCTCCGTCTACTTCCGGATGCTGGAGGACCACGACCGCAACGCGGAACTCATTCCCGTCCTGGAACTGCTCTATGACAATGACGGCTCAGTGCAGGACGTGGCCGCTAAACTCCACCTGCACCGCAGCAGCATCTACAACCGGCTGGGCCGCATTCGGCAGCTCCTGGGCGTGGACCCGCTCAAGGGGATGCCCCGGCTGGAACTCCACGCCGCGCTCAAGATGCGACGCTGGGCGGCGAGGCCGCGCATCTGAGGAGCTCCGCCGGCGTCGTACTCTAATGCCGGCTCCTACCTTAGTAAGGCAGGCGCCCCCGGACTCAGGTGCGCCGCGCGGTGGCGGTGACAAAGTGCCGGATGGCCGACGCCACGGCGTCCGGGCGGAGGTGCTGCGCTACGTGGCCCGCGCCGGGAATCTCCACGAAGCGGCCCTGGGGAACTGCCTCGGCCAGGTGGCGGGACCAGCCGGACCCGGCCACGTGGTCGCGTTCGCCGCGGAGCACCAGGACGGGAGCGGCCACGGCGCGGAGCCGCTCCTCGGTGCGGTAGGCCATCATTACGGGCAGCTCGGTGAAGTACCAGCGGGGGCCGCAACGGAGGTAATCGGTGAACACGGCCCAGTTGGAGGACGGGGTCTCAGCCAGCAGCGCGTCCAGGAACAGCGCCAGCGACTGACGCCGGACGTTCCGGTAGCGTGAATCCACCACCGGCCCCATCAGTACCAGCTGTTCCGCCCGTTCGGGCGCTGCGAGGGCCGCCTCAATGGCGAACTGCGCGCCCATCGAGTGGCCCACCAGGATGTAGGAAGTGATACCGCATGCAGCGAGTGCCTCGGCGATGAACGCGCCGTAATCAACAACGGACAGCTGCCGTTCCGGTTTGGGGGTGCCGGCGAACCCGGGCAGGTCCAGGGAGTATGTAGGGGCCGACGCCGAGAGCACCACGTGCAGGCGCGCCAGGTACCGGTGGGACACGCCGATGCCGTGGATCAGCACGTACGCAGCTTGTCCCTCGCCTGAACCTGTCGCCGCCACGGCGGCGGCCGCCGGTTCACCGCCCCGCGGCGCAGGCGTCCCGCCGGACCAGAGGATCCGGCCCGTAAGCCCGCGGGCATGGAGGGCCTGCGACTGCAGCTTCACGCCTGGTCCCCGGTCCCGTCGGCCTTTCTCTTCTGCCCCTCCAGCCAAGCCATGATGGCGGCCTGCCGGATGCGCCGGTGCGTGCCGCGGTACTCCACCGGGATCTCGCCCCGGTCCGTCATGTTGCGCAGGTACGTGTGCGAGATGCCGGCCAGTTCCGCGGCCTGCGACGTGGTCAGCATTTCCTCCACGCTGCTGACGGTCACGGTTTCGCCGCGGCCCAGCCGCGCCAGGAGGTCCACGACGGCGTCCCTCGCCTGCCCTGGCAGGCGGTGGACGGTGCCGTCAACGAAAACCGTGATGTCCTGCCCGCCCTCCAGCGCGCGGGCGAGGCTGTGCGCGTCCTCAGTGGGCAGGCCGGCCGTGACCCGGGGAGCTATCAATGCCATGGCAGAAGCCTAGCTGTCGATACACACAGCGCGGGAAGTTACAGGCCAAGCTCCGCAAGGACCGGCAGCTTCTCCCGCACCCAGGCCCGGGCCTCTGTGGCGCTCGGGGCTGAGAGGGCCAGCTTGGCCAGCTCCTGGGCCTCGGCCAGTGTCACGGTCTTGAGTACGGCCGCCACGGCGGCAAGGGAACGCGCAGTCATGGACAGGGTGGTCACGCCCAGACCGGTTAGGACGACGGCGAGGGCGGGGTCCGCGGCAGCCTCACCGCAGACACCGACGGGTTTGTTGCTGCCTTCGGCCCGCGAACCTTCCACGGTCAGGCCCACCAGCCGCAGGACGGCGGGCTGCCAGGGAGTGTTCAGGTTGGCGAGCGGGCCGAGCTGGCGGTCCGCGGCCATGGCGTACTGGGTGAGGTCGTTGGTGCCCAGGCTGGCGAACTCCACCTCGCGCAGGATGGACTCGGCCGTCAGGGCGGCGGAGGGAACCTCCACCATCACGCCAGGGGTCCTGATGCCGGCGTCCGCGCACATGGACGCGAAGCGGGCGGCCTCCTCCGCGGTGGAGATCATCGGGGCCATGACCCACACATCCGCCCGGGACTGGCCAGCAGCCAGAGCGATGGCCTCCAGCTGGCGGTCCAGGACGCCGGGGGTGGTGAAGTCGGTGCGGTAACCGCGCACGCCGAGGGCCGGGTTGGGTTCCGTGGAGTCCGTGAGGAAGGGCAGCGGCTTGTCGGCGCCGGCGTCCAGGGTGCGCAGGACCACCTTCTTGCCCGGGAAGGCGTCGAAGACGCTTTTGTAGGCTGCGGCCTGCTCTTCCACGGAAGGCTCGGTATCCCGTTCCAGGAAGCAGAACTCGGTACGGAACAAGCCCACGCCCTGGGCGCCCAACTTGGCGGCAGCCTCTGCGTCCTTGCCACCGCCCACGTTGGCCAGCAACGGCACCTCATGCCCGTCCGCCGTCACGCCGGTGCCGGTGAACTCGGCCAGCAGTGATGCCGTGGCCGCCCAGGCCTCAGCGGCTTCGCGGAGCTCCGCGTCCGGTTCCGCGATGACGGTGCCGGCGGCGCCGTCCACGTACACGTCGGTGCCGTCCGGCAGTTCGTCAACGCCGACGGCGGCGACCACCGCGGGCAGTCCCAGCGAGCGGGCGATGATGGCGGTGTGCGACTGCGGCCCGCCGCCGGAGGTCACCAGTGCCAGGACCTTGTTCGGGTCCAGGGTCGCGGTGTCCGCCGGGGCGAGGTCGTCGGCCACCAGGACAAAGGGGGTCTCCGAGGCCGGGATACCGGGCGCTGCAACGCCGCGCAGTTCCGCGACGATCCGGGCGCGGACGTCCAGGACATCGGTGGCGCGCTCTGCCATGTAGCCGCCCAGGTTGAGCAGCATCTCCGAGACGGAGGAGCCGGATTCCCAGATGGCCCGTTCTGCCGAGGTCCCGCGGGCAACCAGCTTGGCTGCGCCCTTGAGGAGCATGGTGTCCTTGGCCATCAGCGCGGTAGCCTCGAGGACCGCCTTGCCGTCACCGCTGGCATGCGCCGCGCGGGCCTTCAGCTCGTCATGGACGGCGGTGGCGGCGGCTTTCAGTGCTGCCGTGGCTTCCTCAGGAGTGGTGCCTTCTGCCAGCTGCTGGCCTGCGGGCGGTTCGCTGATGGGCTTGGGCATCTGCCGGACGGTGCCGATGATGCGGCCGGGGCTGACGCCAACTCCTGGGAAGTTCTGCACTGAAGGTCCTTAGGTCTACGGAAATGTGCCGGAAAAAAATTGTATGTGATTCAGTTCATATAGCGGTGCTATAGGTGCTAGGGTAGCGGTTATGAGTTTGGATGGCCAGCTTCCCCCCAAAATGCGACTGCTGCGCGCTGCGGCGGAATTGTTGGCCAAATCCGCGGGGGCGCCAGTCTCCACCCGCCAGATCACCCAGCTGGCGGGCGTCACCGCCCCCACGCTGTACCACCACTTCGGTGACAAGGAAGGCCTCTTCGACGCCGTTGTAGCGGCGGGCTTCGAGGAGTATGTCGCCGGAGAGCGGGATTTCGCACCTTCCGGCAATCCCCTCGAGGACATCCGGAGAATGTGGGACAACCATGTCCGGTTCGGCCTCAACCAGCCGGAGCTGTACCTGGTGATGTTCGGCAACATCCGCCCGGAAAGCCGTCCTGCCATCGTGGCTGATGCAGAGGCGCTCATGGAGGAAATGCTGAACAAGGCAGCGGTGGCGGGCCAGCTGAACGTCCAGCCACGCGAGGCTGCCAGGTCCATCCTGGCGGCCAACGTGGGCGTGACGCTGATGCTGATTGCGGAGCCGGCCGCAGAACGGAACCTTGAACTGTCCACCATGACCCGTGACGCCATGATTTTCGCGGTGTCCGCAGAGCCGGCCGCCGGCGCGGCCCCCGGCGGCACCGGAAAGTCCTCGGTGGTGGTGGCAGCGATCGCCCTGAACGCCGCACTTCAGGCCTCGCACTCTGACCAGCTCTCCAGCTCGGAACTCAAACTGTTCCTCGAATGGCTTCACCGGATCAGCGCCAGCTCGTAAACATCGGACCATCCTGCGCAGCTGCAGGAATAACGGTTAGGAATTCACATGGCAACAGAGACAGTTGCAAAGCCACGCACCAGCGCGCGCGTGCACGTCCAGAAGTTCGGCACCTTCCTCTCCGGGATGATCATGCCCAACATCGGCGCGTTTATCGCCTGGGGCATCATCACGGCCCTGTTCATCGAGAAGGGCTGGCTGCCGGTGCCGGAACTGGGCGGCTTCGGCACCAACGCCGACGGCGATCCCAACACCGGCCTGGTGGGCCCCATGATCACCTACCTGCTGCCTCTCCTGATCGCCTACACGGGCGGACGTATGGTCTACGACGTCCGTGGCGGCGTAGTGGGCGCCATCGGCACCATGGGCGTGATCGTGGGCGCCGGCATCCCGATGTTCATCGGCGCCATGATCATGGGCCCGCTGGGCGGCTGGACCATGAAGAAGCTCGACGCGCTCTGGGACGGCAGGATCCGCCCGGGCTTTGAGATGCTGGTGAACAACTTCTCCGCCGGCATCTGGGGCGCGCTCCTGGCCATGCTGGGCTTCTACGGCATTTCGCCGCTGGTCAAGGCATTCAGCGAGGGTGCCGGAAATGTTGTCCAGTTCCTGGTGGACAACGGCCTGCTGCCGCTGACCAGCATCTTCATCGAGCCCGCGAAGGTACTCTTCCTGAACAACGCCATCAACCACGGCGTGCTCACCCCGCTGGGTGTCCAGCAGTCCCTGGAACAGGGCAAGTCCATCCTGTTCCTGCTTGAAGCCAATCCCGGACCCGGCCTGGGCATCCTGCTGGCCTACATGTTCTTTGGCCGCGGCGTGGCCAAGGCTTCTGCCCCCGGCGCGGCCATCATCCACTTCCTGGGCGGCATCCACGAGATCTACTTCCCCTACGTGCTGATGCGCCCCCTGCTGATCCTGGCGGCCATCGCCGGCGGCATGACGGGTGTTGCCACGCTTGCCATCACCGGTTCCGGCCTGGTTGCCCCGGCAGCGCCGGGTTCCATCATCGCGGTGCTCGCCCAGACTTCGCGCGACAGCTACGTGGGCGTCATCCTCTCGGTGCTGCTGGCCGCCACGGTGTCTTTCCTGGTGGCGTCGGTGATCCTCAAGACGACCAAGCACAGCGACGAGGTGGACCTCCACGACGCTACCGCGAAGATGGAGCAGATGAAGGGCAAGAAGAGCTCGGTTGCCTCCACCCTGACCGGTGCCGGCGCGGGTGGCGTGGCTGTCGTGGCCGGACCGGTGCGCAACATCGTATTCGCGTGCGACGCCGGCATGGGCTCCAGCGCCATGGGCGCCTCCGTGCTGCGGAACAAGATCAAAGCGGCCGGCTTCCCGGACGTGAAGGTTACCAACGCCTCCATCGCCAACCTCAGCGACACCTACGACGTTGTGGTCACCCACCAGGACCTCACCGAACGGGCCAGGCACTCCACCGGGAGCGCCCTGCACTACTCCGTGGACAACTTCATGAACAGCCCCCGCTATGACGAGATCGTGGAGCTGGTCCGGGAGAAGAACGCCACGGGCGACGACCGTGCTGCCGCCCCCCACGGCGCGCACGCCGCCGACGCTCCGGTGGATGCAACTCCCGCAAGTGCAGCCCCCGAGGTGCTGGCCCGCGAAAGCGTGATCCTGGAAGGTTCCGCCACCACGCGGGACGCCGCGATCGACGAGGCCGGGCAGCTGCTGCTGGCCCGGGGCGCCGTGGATGAGGGCTACCTGGCCGCGATGCACGAGCGCGAGGAATCCGTGTCCACGTACATGGGCAGCTACCTGGCTATCCCGCACGGCACCAACGCCGCGAAGGACCACATCCGTTCGTCCGCCGTCTCCGTGGTGCGCTACCCGCAGGGCATCGACTGGAACGGCAAGGAGGTCAAGTTCGTGGTGGGCGTGGCCGGTGTGAACAACGAGCACCTGCACATCCTGTCCTCCATCGCCAAGGTGTTCACGGACAAGGAGCAGGTGGCCCGGCTTGAGGCCGCCACCACCGTGGACGAAGTCCTGTCGCTCTTCGGAAAGGTCAACTCATAGTGAAGGCTGTTCATTTCGGCGCAGGGAACATCGGCCGCGGCTTCGTAGGCCTGCTGCTGCACGACGCCGGCTACGAGGTGGTTTTCGCGGACGTCGCAGAGGGGCTGATCAACCAACTGGCGGCCGCGGACAGCTACAGCGTGCACGAGGTGGGGGAGAACCCGGCCGTGCGGACGGTGGAGAACTTCCGCGCGCTGAATTCCACCACGCAGGAGGCGGAGCTCGTCGCGGAAATCGCGACGGCGGATATCGTCACCACTGCGGTGGGCCCGCACATCCTGAAGTTCGTGGCGCCCGCCATTGCACGGGGCATCGTTGCGCGGGAGCCCGGCCTGGCACCGCTGCAGGTGATGGCGTGCGAGAACGCTATCAACGCCACGGACATCCTGGCCAAGGAGGTGGGCGCCCAGCCGGGCGCCGCCGCGGGTTCCCTGGACGGCAAGGTGGTGTTCGCCAACACCGCCGTGGACCGGATCGTGCCCAACCAGGAGCCCGGCCAGGGCCTGGACGTCACCGTGGAGACTTTCTACGAGTGGGTCATCGACCGCACCGCGTTCGGCGATGCCGCTCCGGTGATTCCCGGTGCCACCTTCGTGGACGAGCTCTCCCCGTACATCGAGCGGAAGCTGTTCACCGTTAACACGGGGCACGCCTCGGCCGCGTATCTCGGGTTCGAGGCCGGGCTGGAGAAGATCTCCGACGCGATGGCGGACCAGGACGTGGCCGAGGACGTCCGGGCGGTTCTGGAGGAGACCAAGCAGCTTCTGGTGGCCAAGCACGGGTTCAGCAACGGCGAGCAGGAGGCGTATGTCCAGAAGATCCTGGTCCGCTTCGCCAACCCCTACCTGCCGGACACCGTCACCCGCGTGGGCCGCGCGCCGCTGCGGAAGCTGAGCCGGCACGAACGGTTCATTGGGCCGGCGGCCGACCTTGCCGAGCGCGGCGTGGTGCCGGAGGCGCTGCTGGGGGCCATCGCCGCCGCGCTGCGCTTCACCGATCCCGCGGATTCCGAGGCCACCGACTTGGCGGCCATTCTCGCCGCCGAAAGCGCGGCAGGGGCCACGGCCCGCATCACCGGACTGGAGCCGGAGCACCCGCTGTTCAACGCCGTCGCCACCCTGGTGGAGGAGCGTCAGGCGGAGCTGGCAGCCGCCTCCGCCTGACTCCAAGGTGGGACGCTCTCTCACTTAATGCGGCTTTTTCGGCATCGCTCGTGCAGATCATGTCGCTTTTGACGCAACCCTCCTGCAATCACGACGCCGGCACTCACCCGAGTGCCGGCGTCGTGCGCTTTCTCACGTGGCGAAGCCGCAGTTTCCGCCCTGACGTCGTTGCCGGTTAGTGAGAGAGCGCCGGCAATGATGGCGCATTAAGTGAGAGAGCGTTCGGAGAGGGGACGGGCGCGGTCCTTGATGTACCGCCCAGGGACACCTAAACCCGGGCCGAGCCCTTCGCCACGAACAGCGTCTCCGCCTGTTCCAGGGACATCCCGTTGGTCTCGGGCACCTTGAACATGACGAAGAAGAAGGACGCCGCGGCGAACAATGCATACATGGCGTACGTCAGCGGCAGTGATCCCGCGGCCATCACCGGGAAGCTGAGCGTGATGGCAAAGTTCGCTACCCACTGCGCTGCTGCGGCCAGGCCGAGCGCGCGGGCACGGATCCGGGACGGGAAGATCTCGCCCAGCAGAACCCACACCAGCGGGCCCCAGGAGGCGCCGAAACTGACCACGAACACGTTCGCCGCAACCAGTGCCACGGGGCCCCACGCGCCGGGCAGCGAAATCCCGGACCCGGAACCGGTGGCCGACGAGAAGGCCAGCGCCATGGCGCCCAGGGACACTGCCATGCCCACGGAACCGGCCAGCAGGATGGGGCGGCGCCCGATCCGGTCCACCAGGGCGATAGCCACGAGGGTCACCAGGATATTGGTCACGGACGTTGCCACGGAGATGGCAAGCGAATCCTTTTCCTGGAAACCCACCGCCTTCCACAGCGTGGTGGAGTAGTAGAAGATCACGTTGATGCCCACGAACTGCTGGAGCACGGAGAGCGTGATGCCCACCCAAACCACGGCCTGCAGGCCAAACGTCTTGCCGCGCAGGGAGCCCTTCTGGCCGGCGAGCTTGTCGTCTTCGATGGCGTCGCGGATTTCGCGGATGTGCCGGTCCACGTCCCCGGCCGGTGCGATGGAGCCGAACACCTCCCGGGCCTGGTCTTCCTTGCCCTGGAACACCAGGAAGCGCGGGGATTCCGGCAGCGTGTAGGCCACCCAGCCGTACACCACGGCGGGAAGCGCGGCGGCCAGGAACATCCAGCGCCAGGCCTCGATGCCCAGCCAGAGCGGCTCGTCGGCGCCGCCCGCGCCGGTGGCCAGCAGCGCGTCGGACAGCAGTGCGGCGAAGATACCGGTAGTGATGGCCAGCTGCTGCAGCGATGCCAGCCGGCCGCGGACCTGCCGTGGCGAGATCTCGGAAATGTAGGCCGGCGCAATCACGGAAGCCAGTCCGATACCCAGGCCGCCCACCAGGCGCCAGAAGATCAGGTCCCACACGCTGAACGCGAAGCCAGTGCCCAGCGCGCTGACCAGGAACAGCAGCGCACCGATCTTCATGGCAGGGATCCGGCCGTAGCGGTCCGCCACCTTACCGGCCAGGTATGCACCGGCGGCGCAGCCCAGGAGTGCGATGGCCACGGCGAAGCCTGTGACGGCCTCGGACAGCGCAAATTCGTCCTTCATCGCATCCACGGCGCCGTTTACCACGGAGGAATCGAAGCCGAACAGGAATCCGCCCACCGCCCCCGCGAGTGCCAGCCAGATCACCCGCCTCGGAATGTGCACGTTTGTCGGCTCCTGGGCAGTGGGCATGGTTCTCCCTGGGTCTGGGGGTTGATGGATGCGGTGCGGACGTCGTCGGCTGCGGTACCGGCCCAACCGGCCGGCGCACTCGCGCTGTACAGTGTGGCATGTCACCGCCCGCGGTTCCACTCGGGCGGCCAGGGACGCGGCAGCCGGATGCGTACGACGGCGGGAGGCGCCGCCGTCGTACGCCTTCTCTCCCAGGCTGCTCCCTATCCGTCACTCCCGGCACGCTTTTGGCTCGCCTCAACGTGGGAAACCGCGGATTGTAGGGAAAATACAACGGGAGGCAGCCCAAAAGGGTGCCTCCCGTGACGCCCGGCGGATGCGCTAGTGGGCGGGGACCTGCATGGAGTCCTCGCCCTCCGGGGCAGCGTTCTGGTCCGTCAGCTTCTTGTTGGGCAGTGCCAGGCTGATGAGGAAGGCCACTGCAGTGAGCGCCGAAGCGGTCAGCATGACCACGTCGATCGAGTGCGCGAACCCTTCGGTGATGGGCCGCGTCAGCGTGCTGTTGGCGGTGTGCAGCCAGCTGGTGTCGTTGAGGGACTCGTTGGACGCCCCGTTCCGGAAGAACTCGTACAGCTTGGCGTTGGCCGGGTCCGCCGCGACTGCCGGGTCCTGCAGGACGGCCAGGTAGGCGGGGTCCGCCATCGCGGTCTTCATGCTGTCCGCGATGCGGTTCGCGGCGAGGCTGAACAGCATGGAAATGAACACCGCCGTGCCCACCGCGCCGCCCATGGAGCGGAAGAACGCGGCGGAGGATGTGCCCACGCCCATGTCCCGCGGCGGGACGGAGGTCTGCATGGCCAGGGTGAGTGGCTGCATGCAGAAGCCCAGGCCCATGCCGAAGAAAACGGCAATGAGGCCGGGAACCCAGAGCCCGGTGTCCACGCCCAGCGAGAAGCCCATGACCAGGGCGGCCGCGGTAAGGAGGGCGGTGCCCATGATGGGGAAGATCCGGAAGGTGCCGGACGCGGAAATGGTGCGGCCGGCAGTGATGGAGCCCGCCAGGATGCCCACGGTAAAGGTGATCATCATCAGGCCGGCTTCCGTGGGGGTCAGGCCCTTCACCAGCTGCAGGTACAGCGGCAGCATCGCGATGGCTCCGAACATCCCGATGCCGATGATGAAGTTCAGCAGCGAGGACAGCCCGAAGGTGTTGTTCCGGAAGAGCCGCAGCGGGATCAGCGCGTAGTCGCCCGCACGCTTCTCGGCCAGCAGGAACCAGACAATGCCGGCAACTCCCAGCCCGTAGCAGAGGAAGGAGTTCAGGGAGGTCCAGCCCCAGCTGCGGCCCTGCTCCGCCACCAGCAGCAGCGGCACGATGGCCAGGGTGATGGCCGCCGCGCCCCAGTAGTCGATCTTCTGCTTCACGTGCTTCGCCGGCAGGTGAAGGAAGAGGAAGACCACTGCCAGCGCGGCCAGGCCGATGGGCAGGTTGATGAAGAACACCCAGCGCCAGCCGTCGAACCCCAGGATGGTGGCGGAACCGGCGAACGCGCCGCCCACCACGGGGCCGAGCACGGAGGAGATGCCGAAGACGGACATGAAGTAGCCCTGGTACTTGGCCCGGTCCTTGAGCGAAACGATGTCCCCGATGATGGTCAGCGCCAGGGCCAGCAGGCCGCCGGCACCGAGGCCCTGGACGCCGCGGGCCAAGGCCAGTTCGGTCATGGAGTTGACCGAGCCGGCGTACAGCGAGCCCACCAGGAAGATGCCGATCGCCGTGAGGTAGAGCGGGCGGCGGCCGAAGATGTCGCTCAGCTTTCCGTACAGCGGGGTGCTCACGGTGGAGGTGATCAGGTAAGCCGTGGTGGCCCAGGCCTGCAGCGAGAGGCCGTCCAGGTCATTGGCGATGGTGTAGATGGAAGTGGACACGATGGTCTGGTCCAGCGAGGCCAGGAACATGCCCAGCATCAGGCCCACCATCACGGTGACGATTTGGCGCTGGGTCAGCGTTTCGCCGGCGCCGGGCGCGGCAGAGCGTGTGGACATGGGTGCTCCAGGGAAAGAAGGGGAATCGAGCGTTGATAGTTGCTCTCAGTAACTATCTTAGGCCCGGTTTTCTTCCCGGTGTCGGCAGATTCTTCCTGCTGGCCCTTTAGCGCTCCACCAGGATGCCGTCCGGATCGCACCAGATCATGGCCCCGGCCCGGATGGTCACACCGTCGATCACCACGTCCACATCCACCTCGCCGGCGCCGTCCTTGGCACTCTTGCGCGGGTTGCTGCCCAGGGCCTTCACGCCCAGATCCAGCGCCGCGATTGCCTGGCGGTCCCGGATGGCGCCATTGATGACGACGCCGGCCCATCCGTTGGCCACGGCGCTCTCCGCGATCATGTCCCCCATCAGTGCCGTGCCCAGCGAGCCGCCGCCGTCCACCACAAGCACCGCACCGTTTCCCGGGGTGGCGAGCGTGGCCTTGACCAGCGCGTTGTCCTGGAAGCAGCGGATGGTCCGCGCCTTGCCGCTGAAGTGGCTCCGCCCGCCAAGGGACTGGAACTGCAGCGACACCGAGGCCAGTTGCCCGCCCCGTTCGTCGTAGAGGTCTGCTGTGTTGATGGGCTGGCTCATGCGTCTCCTTAGTGCGGGTCCCTGCGGTGGCCGGTTTACGGCCCACGATAGTCTGACTCCTAACATCACCGCCGCACCAGGGGAAGCACGCCATGAGTCTGCCCGATACTCCCGCTCCGGCGGATCCTGCGGCCGCGGCGCTCGCCGAGCCCACCCGGAGGGTCACGGCCCGCTGGGTCGCAGGCCTGGTGCTGGTCAACGTGGGCATCAACGCCGCGTTCTTCGGCCCCATCAACGTCTTCATCGGCCAACAGGCCATCAGCATTGACGCCCCCAGCAAAGAAGCGATCCTGTCGCTGGTCACTGCGTGCGGCGCTGCGGTGTCCCTGGTGGCCAACCCGCTTTTCGGTGCGTTTTCGGACCGCACCACATCCCGTTTCGGCCGGCGTTCCCCCTGGGTGCTGGCCGGCGCCGTCCTGGCAGCGGCCGCGCTGCTGGCGATGTCCGGCGCCGCGGCAGTGGCCCTGATGGTGCTCTTCTGGTGCCTGGTCCAGCTGGGCGCCAATGCGGCCTACGCCGCCATCACCGCTGCCGTTCCCGACCGCGTTCCGGTTCCCCAGCGCGGCGGAGTGGGCGGCCTGGCCGCCATGGGGCAGACGCTGGGCATCCTGACGGGGGCAGTGTTCGGTGCCGTGGTCTCCGGAAACTTTATGGTGGGGTACTGGCTCTGCGCGGCGGCGCTGCTGCTGTCCGTGCTGCCGTACCTGTTCCACCGGAACGACCCGGTCCTGCCCGCGGGCGCCCTGCAACCGTTCCGGCCGGCGGATTTCCTCCGGGGGTTCTATGTCAGCCCGCGGCGCTACCCGGACTTCGGCTGGGCCTGGCTCACCCGGTTCCTGGTCAACGTGGGCAACCAGATGACCATCGTCTACCTGCTGTTCTTCCTGCGGGACATCATCAAACATGACGATCCGGCCACCGGAGTCCTTATCCTCACCGGCATCTACGCGCTGATGGTCATGGTGACGGCGGTGCTCGCCGGACCCTGGAGCGATCGGGCGGGACGGCGGAAGCCCTTCGTCATCGGCTCATCGGTAACCATCGCCATGGCGGGCGCCATCATGGCGTTCTTTCCCGTCTGGCCGGGTGCGCTGGCCGGCGCCGCGGTGTTGGGCATCGGGTTTGGTGCTTACCTCGCTGTGGACTTTGCCCTGCTGACCCAGGTGCTGCCGCAGGCTGCCCACCGCGGCAAGGATATGGGGGTGATCAACGTGGCCAACTCCCTGCCGCAGGTAGTGGCGCCGGGTCTGGCTTTCCTCTCGGTCCAGTTCCTGGGCGGCTACGCCACGCTGTTCCTGGCGGCGGCCGTCATCGGCCTGCTGGGGGCCGTCTTCGTGGTGAAAATCAAGGGCGTGGCCTGATCTTTTTTGCCGCTTCAAAAGGACCTGGAACAGCTGGAAGCTAAGGCGCCTGACTAATTACGCAACGGATCCGTGCCGTATAGTTAATCCGGATTGCAGGCGGTCCGTTATGGCGAAGGTCCCGACTGCTGCAAACGTCGAAACCAACCCCGGAACACGATGCCTGAGACTTTTCCAGATCATCCGCCCATGGCCGCCCGACCCTCCGCTCCGAGGCAGCGGCTGCGCTACTCCCGCATTCTGGAGGTGGCAGGCAGTTTCGCCCGTAAGGGGCTGTGCGACGTGGAGCTTACCGACGTGGCGGCCCAGGCCGACGTTCCGCTGGGCACCATGTACCGCTACTTTCCCACGCGGACGCACCTGATGCTGGCCCTGTACCGCCATCAGCTTGAGGAGCTGGCGGCCGGGAGCCGGGTACTCACGCCGCGTTTCAGGGGCCGCGGGCTCACGGGGCTGGTGATGGAGATCTTCCACATGCGGGTCATGCAGCCGGCCGTCGAACAGTGCCTCAGCCGCGGCGTCTACCTGCCGCACCATGATGCCACGGCCCTGCTGCGCGAGATCGACGAGCTCAGTGAGCGTGCGGTTGCGGAAGCCTGTGGCGACCGGACCTCGGCACGCATTCTGCTCCTGGCGGTCACTGGTCTGGTCCAGTCCGTCCGAAACCGCCGGTTGTCCCTCTTTGAGGCCGAAGAGGACCTCAAGAAGGCGTGTTCGCACCTCTCATCGGAAGACCGCGTGGGCTACACACTCCATCAAAGCGCGTAACCGGTCTAGACCAAGCAGGCAATAAATCCGCCATAATCGCATGACCTAAGTCACATCCGGGCGCGATAAAACGGTTTGGCTTGGGGTTAAGCGTGTCAAGAGGGAAGCCCTCCGTTTTTCGCTTGCCTACGATTGCTGAAAGCGAAGCCACAGGGCGCATCCCCGCAGCTTCCACGGACCCGCCACCCCTGGGTTTCCTGACGCAACTTTTCCTCGCCGGCGCCCGTGCGCCGCAGCCGCCACGTGCCGTCTGTAGACGGCCAGCACCAGGAGACAACGACGTGTCCATTGACGCCATCAGCACCACCGACAATTCCGCAGCCACCGCGTTGACCGAGGCAGAGATCTTCGAAGCCCACCAGGGCGGCAAGCTCTCAGTCAGCAGCACCGTTCCGCTGTCCAACAAACGCGACCTTTCCATCGCCTACACGCCGGGTGTAGCCGAGGTCAGCCGGGCCATCCACGCCACACCCGAACTCGCCCGCACCCTGACCTGGGCCGAGCGCCTCGTCGTCGTGGTCAGCGACGGCACGGCCGTCCTGGGCCTGGGCAACATCGGCGCCAGCGCGTCCCTTCCCGTCATGGAGGGCAAGTCCGCCCTCTTCAAGACCTTCGGCGATCTCGACTCCATTCCGCTGGTCCTCAACACCACGGATGTGGACGAGATCGTGGAAACCCTCGTCCGCCTGCGCCCCAGCTTCGGAGCCGTGAACCTGGAGGACATCTCCGCCCCGCGCTGCTTCGAGCTCGAAGAAAAGCTCATCGAGGCCCTCGACTGCCCGGTCATGCACGATGACCAGCACGGCACCGCCGTCGTTGCCCTGGCTGCCCTCACCAACGCCGCCAAGGTGACCGGCCGCGGGCTGGAAGGCCTCAGGATCGTTGTTTCGGGCGCCGGCGCCGCGGGCGTCGCCGTAGCCGAAATCCTCCTGGCTGCCGGCATCCCGGATGTGGTGCTGCTGGACTCCCGCGGTGTCATCAACAGCGGACGCCCAGATCTTGCCGCCGATGCAGGCAGCAAGAAGGCGGACATCGCCGGACGGAGCAACCCCCGCGGCATCAGCGGCGGACCGGCCGAGGCACTGGCCGGGGCTGACGTCTTCATTGGTGTCTCGTCCTCGAAGCTGGCCGAGGAGCACCTGCAGCTCATGAACCAGGACGCCATCGTGTTCGCGCTGTCCAACCCGGACCCCGAAGTCCTCCCCGAGGTCGCCGCCAAGTACGCGGCGGTGGTGGCCACGGGCCGCAGCGACTTCCCCAACCAGATCAACAACGTCCTGGCCTTCCCCGGAATCTTCCGTGGCGCGCTGGATGCCGGCGCCCGGCGCATCACCCCGGCCATGAAGCTCGCCGCGGCGAACGCCATCGCGGAACTCGCGGCGGAGGACCTCTCGGCTGACTACATCGTCCCCAGCCCGCTGGACCCGCGCGTCGCTCCCGCCGTCACCGCGGCGGTTGCAGCAGCCGCTGCCGAATAAGCACTCCAGGGGGATGAGTACGACGGCGGCGCCTCCTCACGCAAGGAGGCGCCGCCGTCGTGCGTCAGCACCGGAAAGTGCCACCCGCCGCCGGCCCTAGACTGAAGCCCATGAACTCCGAGACCGTGGTGACTATCCTGTGCGGCCTGGCGATCCTGGTGGGGGTGGCGGGTACCGTCATTCCGGTCCTGCCCGGCAGCATCCTGATCGGGGCTGCCCTCCTCACGTGGGCCATCTGGGGCGGTGCGGGCACCGTCGGGTGGGTGGTGTTAGCCGTCGGCATGCTGTTCGTTGCCGCGGGGATGGCCGCCAGTGCCGTGCTGACCGGCCGGAAGCTGAAGCAGCACGCGATTCCCGGGCACAGCATCGTCGTGGGCATCGTGGCAGGTGTTGTGGGCATGTTCATCATTCCCGTGGCCGGCCTGTTCATCGGTTTCGCGGCCGGGCTGCTGCTCAGTGAAGTGGCCAGGACGCGGAACCTTGGCACGGCGGCCACGTCCAGCTGGGCGGCGCTCAAGGCGACCGGCCTGGGCATGCTTGCCGAGTTTGGACTGGCCTGCCTCGCCGCGAGCACGTGGGTGGCGGGCGTATGGGTGGCGGCGCTGAACGGCTGACCCGTGGCCGCAGTCGGGGGCGCCGCTACGATAGGAAGATGACCGCCGGCGAGACTGCACCGATTTTTTGGGACAGCCGGGACCTGACCCCGTTCGGCCCGCTGCAGGTGCGCACGCCGGTCCACGACCTAGCCGGCGGAGTGGGTGAATTCATGACGGGCGTGCTCGGCACCCGCCACCCGGCGCTGCTGGCGGTTGACGGCCCGGTCCCGCGCCCCCGGCTCCTTCTCCCCAGGCCCGCCAAGGCAGTCCACCAGGCCATCTTCACCAGCCGAGAACCGGGCGCGCTGATCGCGCTGGCACGCGCCAACCCCGGCTGGGCAGGCCTCTGCTACCTGATGGCCGGGCTGCTCGACTACCAGCACGGCGGCTACCTGCGCGCATCGGAGCTGCTCCAGCGCGGGCTGGCCACCAGGAACGACGACGACGCCAACCGCTACTCCTCCACCTACCTCACGCGCGTGGTCACCCGGGTCGAGGTCGCCGAACGCCTGGCCGTCCCCGTCCTCTTCAGCGAGGAATCAGTCTTCCTGGCGCTGGCGCATTCGTTCCGCGAGACCGGCCGGACGGAAGCGGCGCTGGAGGCACTGACCGGGCTGCCGCCGTCGCTCCCCACCGCGCTGGCCCGCTGCACCCTTGCCCTTTCGCTGGGCCGGAGCCGCACCGTGATTGACTGGACCGACGGGCTTTTGAACGCGGACGATCTCTCCGCCGCGCTCCTGCTGGTGCGCGGACGTGCACTGCGCCGGGAAGGCCGGTTCGAGGCTGCACAGCAGGCCATCGCCGAAGTATTGCGGCGCCGCAAGACCCACTATGTGCTCCGGAATGACGCGCTGACCGACCGTGCGCTGCTGGTCCTGGACTCCTCCCGACGCTCGCTCCATCCGCGGGACTGGCGCAGGAAGCATCCGGATCCCGTGCCGCAGAAGGAGATCGAGGCTCCGGTGCCCATCCGCAAGGACCAGGAACTGCGCCGGATGTGGGAACAGGACTGGCGCCGGCTCAGCGATGACTAGGCGCGGGCAAGGATCTGTTCGCCCAGCAGCGCCAGGCCAAGGATCACCATAATCACCCCGCTGGCGAGGGTGACGGCGCGCGCGGCCCCGGGCCGGCTCTGCAGCAGCGTCCGGGACAGCAGTGCCACCGCCGTATAGATGAACGCGACCAGCAGTACGAACGTCAGCCCCAGCAGGCCCGACTGCACCGGAACCGGCAGCGCTGCCTCCGCACTGACGAACTGCGGCACCAGGGCCACGAAAAACAACAGACCCTTCGGGTTGATGCCGCTGGTGCCGACGCCCTGCAGGAAGGCTTTCAGTTGGGTCCCGCCGGAACGCCCGGTGCGGGAACGTTCGTCGCCGGCTCCCGCACTGAAGGTGGCCCCGCGCCACGAGCGAAGGGTGCTGACGCCCAGCCACAGCAGGTACACGGCGCCGGCCATGGTGAGCCAGCCGAGCACGCCGGGCATGCCGGCCAGCAGCGCGGCGAGGCCCGCCACCAGCAGGACGGTATGCAGGACGTAGCCACTGCACAGGCCGGCGACGGCCGGGACGAAGCTGCGCTGCCGGAGGCCCGCGCTGATGGTGAACGCCCAGTCCACTCCCGGAGTGCAGGCCAAGGCAACCGCCACCGCGATAAAGGCCAGGAACAGCTCGGGGTTCATGGGATTCTCCTGTCGGGATGTCGTATTGCACAAACCTTAGGAAGTTTCGGGGCGAAAGTGCTGTCCCTTTTTTGCCGCCCTTCCGAGCAGGGCAGTAGCATTATTGCGTGATTGACCATGTAGACAGGAATATTTTGCGCCACCTCCGCGAGGACGGCCGGATGACTGCCACGGCCCTGGCCGCGCAGGTGGGTTTAACGGTGGCGCCGTGCCACCGCCGGCTGCGCGATCTGGAGCAGTCCGGAGTGATCCGGGGCTACAAGGCGGACATCGACCCGGCCGCCGTCGGCCTCGGGTTTGAAGCGATTGTCTTTGTCACGCTGCGCCAGGTGGACCGGCCCACGATGGAAATTTTCGAGGGCCGCGTCGCGGGCCATCCCAACATCGTGGAGGCGCAGCGGCTGTTCGGCTCGCCAGACTACCTGCTGAAGGTCATCGCCGAGGATCTTCCCGCCTACCAGCGGTTCTACGACTCTGAACTCACGTCCCTCCCCGGCGTGGAACGGCTCACCTCCACGCTGGTGATGAAGACCGTGAAATCCAACTCCGGACCCCCGGTGTAACAGCGCCTACGCCTGCAGCAGGCCGGTGGTGCGGTACGGGATGACCTCGCGGAGGAACATGCTGGTGGAGGTCCGCACGATGCCCGGGCACAGCCGGATCTCCTCGGACACCCGGTAGAGGTCGTCCGGGCTGGTGGCCACCACCCGGATCAGCAGGTCGGTGTCGCCGGCGGGGGCGTGGCACTCCAGTACCTCCGGGATGTTCCGCAGCGCCGCGATGGCCTCGTTGAGGTGGCTCTGGTCCAGTTCTGCGCTCACGGAGGCGGCAACACCCCGGCCCAGCGCAGCGGGCAGCACCCGGCTGCTGTGCGGGCGCAGGGCGCCGGACGCGGTCATCCGCTCCAGCCGGGACTGCACCGTGCCGCGGGCCAGTCCCAGGCGCTGGGCCAGCACCATGATCGGTACGCGCGGGTCATCGTCCAGTGCGTTGAGGATACGACGGTCGGTAGCGTCGAGTTGCTGCAATCTGATCACTTTCCTGCCGAACGGTCGCTGTAGTATTGGTCAAATTGACCAATCGGGTGGGGGCTCGTTGCACCAACTGTAGGCTTGCTGCTGAAATGTTGGCAACAGGGCAACGGCTACCGCCGGAGCCCGCGGGCTAACAGGCTTTCCGGTACACCACCCGGCAGCTGGATCCGCTTCCCGCAAGGAGGCTGCCGCTGATGACTCTTGTTCACGCATCGTCATTCCGCACCACGATGGCAAGAGCCCCTGAGCCACCGATCGCCGGACGCACCGGCTTTATCGGTAGCTGAGGGGCTCTTGCCTTGCTGCGGCTTAGGGTGGATCCATGATCCCAGCCGGCCGCTTCGCCCCCAGCCCGTCCGGTGAACTGCACGTAGGGAACCTGCGCACCGCCATCCTCGCCTGGCTTTTTGCCCGTTCCACCGGCCGCCGGTTCCTGCTCCGCGTGGAGGACCTGGACCGCACCCGCTCCGGGGCGGAAGCGCTGCAGCTGCGGGATCTTGCCGCGATCGGGCTTACGTGGGACGGCGAGCCGGTACGCCAGACCGCCCGCGGTTCCCTCTACGACGACGCGATCGGGCGGCTCCGCGCCGCCGGTCTCACCTACGAGTGCTTCTGTACCCGCCGGGAAATCCAGGAAGCCCCTTCGGCGCCGCACGCGCCACAGGGCGCCTATCCGGGAACCTGCCGGAACCTCGATCCGGCGGAACTGGAGTTCAAGCGGTCCATCCGGCCTGCTGCGGTCCGACTCAGGGCGGAGGTCCAGGAGTACACCGTCCGGGATGTTCTGCGCGGGGCATATACCGGGGCGGTGGACGACTTCGTGCTGCGCCGCAATGACGGTGTGACGGCCTACAACCTGGCCGTCGTCGTGGACGACGCTGCCCAAGGCATCGACCAGGTGGTTCGAGGGGACGATCTGCTCTCCTCTACTCCGCGCCAGGCTTACTTGGCAGCGCTTCTTGATATTCCGGTTCCGGAGTATGCGCATGTGCCCCTGGTGGTAAATCACGACGGCGCCCGGCTGGCCAAGCGCGACGGTGCCGTCACGCTGGGCGACCTGGCCGCAGCCGGCGTGCCGGTAGAGGCAGTGCGTGACCGGCTTTTAGAGTCGCTGGGCCTCCCCGGCGGAAGACTGGAACGGGCGCTTGCGGGGTTCCGGCCCGAGGCCCTCCCGCGGGAACCATGGGTCTGGCCCGGATCCTGACCTCCCGGCCGGCGCGTAGGGTGGAGCCATGTCCGCACCAGAATCCGAAGAATCAAGCGCCCCGCAGTACCGGTTCACCGTGGAGACCGCCAAGGTCCTGGCCGAGGTGGCCCACAACCGGCAGAAGGACAAACTGAAGCGCCCTTACCGTGAGCACGTCCTTGCCGTCGGGGACGCCCTCGAGGACTTCGACGACGAGATCCGGATTGCCGGCTATCTCCATGACATCGCCGAGGACACGCCGATGACGCGGCAGGCACTGTTGGAGATGGGCGTGCCCGAGCGTTCCGTGGACATCATTGAGCGGGTAACCAACCGGCTGCACAGCAACCCGGACGACTACCAGGCGGGGATCTCCGAGATCGCGCGGGACCACGACGCAGCCCTGGTCAAGATTGCGGACAATGCGCATAACTCACTTCCGGAGCGGGTCCAGGCGCTGGCGGCGAAGTGGCCGGACAAGCCGCCTGTGACCAAGTACCGGGATGCCCGGCCGGTGCTCTACGCCGCCGTGGACGTGGAAGAGGTCCGGAAGATCCTGGCCCGGGCCAACCCGTGGCTGCTGGAGCAGTTCGATGCCCAGCTGGATGAGGCGGACGACACGGATTACGGGAACCTCCGTTACGACGGCGGAAGCGGAGCCTAGCGGCCCTTATACCCGGCCCAGGGCGTCGATGTCCTCGAGGAAGTCCTGATGCACTTCGGCGCTGACGGTGGTCCGGGTCTCGCTGATGGCGTCCAGGTAATCCTGGGTGGAGGGCCCCTTCCGCACCGCCTCGCGGACGGAAGGCGTCCCGCCGGAAGCCAGCCCGCCGTCGTCGTACACTGCTTTCTCGAGTGCCCGCTGGGAGGCGCTGCGGGCCGCGTACTCGATATCCGCGGGGGAGAATCCTTCGGTCTTTTCCACCAGCAGCGCCACGTCCACGGCGTCCACCACGGGGGCTGGGATGAAGCGCTGCCACATGGCTTCGCGGGCCTGGCGGTCGGGCAGGCCGATGGGAATGACGTAGTCGAACCGGCCGTGACGCAGGAAGGCCGAGTCCAGCGCGCGGATGAAGTTGGTGGCGCACACCAGGAGGCGGCCGGGCTGCTCACGGAACGCCGGGATGATCTTCAGCAGCTCGTTGGTGACGCCCTGGAGGGGGGACGGCGGCTCACCGGACCGCTGCGACGCGATCTCCTCCACCTCGTCTATGAACACCACGGCATGTTCCAGCTCCGCGATTTCCAGGAAAGTTTCGCGAAGGGCCCCGGCGAGGCCTTGGGGGTCCGCGGCGAGCCTGGAGGGGAATACTTCGACGAACGGCCACTCGAGGCGGGACGCGATAGCCTTGGCAAAGGTGGTCTTGCCGGTGCCGGGCGGGCCGAAGAGCACCACGGCCCGCGGCGGCACGACCCCGAACTCGTCGGCCAGGTCCGCCTCGGCCAGGGGAAGCACCAGGCGCCGCTCCAGCAGTTCCTTCTCCCGGCGCATGCCGGCCACGTTTTCCCACAGGTCCCGTGCCAGGATGCGGCCGCCCAGCTGGCCGAGCGCCCCGAGTTCCTGCCGCTGCACGGGGATGGTCCGCTCGAAGTACCGCAGGTTCTTCTTCAGGGCGAAACCGCGGCCAAGGAAAGGCTCCACGCGGGTTTCGGATTCCGGCATCAGCGCGGACAGCTTGTTCAACCCGTGCGGCGCCATCCGGTTTTCGACGGCGGCCAGCAGCGAGGTGCCGATCCCGCGGCCGCGGAATTCGGGGAGGGTGGCCAGGAAGACGATCCAGCCCTGGTCATGCGCGGCGCGTCCGACGGCGGCACCCACCACCTGCTCGCCGAGCACCGCCACCACGGCATGGTCCTTTTCGCAGGATGCCAGTACCTCGGACAGCGCGTACACGGGCTCTACATTGGTTGCCTTGAGGGTTTCCCAAAGGTGCAGGATTCCGTCCAGGTCAGCCGAGTGGAAGTCCCTGATCCGCCAGGTGGTCATATGCGTATCTCCCGTGGTTCGTCGTTGAGCCAGCGCGCCAATACTGCCGAGCATAGGCGAGCACCCAACGCGGGGTCACTTCCGGCCGCCGAAAGGACGGATATTGGGCCGGATATGACCCCGCGTTGCACTGGGCAGACGTCACGTCGCCGCGGGCATGGGCGCTGCCGCCATAGGGTTCCGCCGTGACGGCGCTACTTGAACGTTGCCGCCGGCGGGTTGGCGACCACGGGGGAGAGGCCGGTGTGCCCGTCGCGCGTTTCGGCGATCTCGCGGATCCGGGTGCGGCACGCGTACCAGCCGAACACCATCAGGACGGACGCGGCGGCCGTGACCAGCATGGCCAGGGGGGAATCGATGAAGACCATAACCAGCACGCCCACCAGGAACAGCAAGGACAGGTAGCCGGTGTACGGGGCACCGAACATCCGGAATGACGGCCGCTTGACCCAGCCGTTGTCCGCCCAGCGCTTGAGCTGCAGCTGGCAGAGCACGATGGTGGCCCAGGTCATGATGATGCCTACGGACGCGACGTTCAGGACAATCTCGAAGGCGTCTGCAGGGACCAGGTAGTTCAGCGGGACGCCCAGCAGCGACACGCCCGCGGTGATGGCGATGCCGCCGTAGGGCACGCCGGCTTTGTTCATCCGGGACGCAAATTTCGGGGCGGAGCCGTTGACGGACATGGAGCGGAGGATCCGGCCGGTGGAGTAGAGCCCGGCGTTGAGGGAGGACAGGGCCGCCGTAAGGACCACGAGGTTCATGATGACGTCCACCCCCTGGATGCCGATGGAACCGAAGAACGTCACAAAGGGGCTGACGCCTTTCTGGTACGAGGTGAAAGGCAGGAGCAGGGACAGGAGGATGACCGAGCCGACGTAGAACACGGCGATGCGGAAGACCACGGAGTTAATGGCCTTCGGCATGATCTTCTCCGGGTTCTCCGTTTCGCCGGCCGCGGTGCCCACCAGTTCAATGGAGGCATAGGCGAACAGGACGCCCTGCATGAGGATGATCATGGGCAGCAGACCGTTGGGGAAGATGCCGCCGTTGTCAGTCAGCAGGCTGAAGCCCACTTCCTGGCCGTTCACCGGCGTGCCGAAGATGACGAAGTAGGTGCCCACGACGAGGAAGGCGACCAGCGCCGCGACCTTGACCAGGGCGAACCAGAATTCCATTTCACCGAAGACCTTAACGGACACGAGGTTCAGTGCAAGGACCACCACCAGGGCCATGAGGGCCCACGCCCACTGCGGGACCGCGGCCATCCACGGAATGTAGTTGCCGAAGAAGTTCATGTAGAGGGCCGCCGCGGTGATGTCCACGATGGTGGTGGTAGCCCAGTTGATCCAGTAGAACCAGCCCGACACGAAGGCGGCCTTCTCGCCGTAGAACTCCCGGGCGTAGGACACGAACGATCCTGAGGAAGGGCGGTGCAGCACCAGTTCGCCCAAGGCGCGGAGGATCAGGAAAGCGAAGAAACCGCAGACGGCGTAGGCGATCACCAGGGAAGGGCCTGCCGCGTTGAGCCGCCCGCCCGCGCCGAGGAACAGGCCGGTGCCGATGGCGCCGCCGATGGCGATCATCTGGATCTGCCGGGGCTTCAGGTTCTTGTGGTAGCCCTTGTCCTCGGCGTGCAGTGCGGTTTCGCTCGCATGGGACTGGGGCGGGATGGTGTGGTCAGTGATGGGGGAGTTCGTCATAGGGAGTTCCTTAGGTGGTGCTCAGGTTGGCCAGGCGTTCGGGGCTGAGGAGTTCCTGGAGCCGGGCATCCCTGAGGAGCCCGCGCTCGAGGACCAGTTCAGCCACGCCCTTGCCGGTGGCGAGCGCCTCCTGGGCAATGGCGGTTGCCGTGGCGTAGCCAAGATGGGGGTTGAGCGCCGTCACCAGGCCGATCGACTGCTCCACGGTGAGCCGAAGATGGGCGGTGTTGGCGGTGATTCCCCGGATGCAGCGTGCCGTGAGGGTGCGGCACGCGGCTTCCAGGTGGGAGATGCTCTTGTGGAGGCTGTGGACGATGATGGGCTCGAAGGCGTTCAGCTGAAGCTGGCCGGCTTCCGCGGCCATGGTGATGGTGACGTCGTTGCCGATGACCTCGTAGGCCACCTGGCTGACCACTTCCGGTATCACCGGGTTGATCTTGCCGGGCATGATGGAGGAGCCGGACTGGACGGCCGGCAGGTTGATTTCGCCGAACCCGGCGCGCGGGCCGGAGGACAGCAGGCGGAGGTCGTTGCAGATCTTGGAAAGCTTGACGGCCACGCGCTTCAGGACTCCGGACAGGTGCACGAATGCGCCGACGTCCTGGGTGGCTTCGATCAGGTCGGGTGCCGTGACCAGCGGCAGGCCGGTCACCTCGGCGAGGTGCCGGCAGGCCGCCTCGGCGTAGCCGGCATGGGCGTTCAACCCCGTTCCGATCGCCGTGGCGCCCAGGTTGATCTCGTGGACGAGCAGTTCAGCCTCGGCCAGGCGGAGCCGGTCCTCGCCGATGGTTACGGCGTAGGAGCCGAACTCCTGGCCAAGGGTCATGGGAACCGCGTCCTGAAGCTGGGTGCGGCCCATCTTCACGACGGTGCGGAACTCCACCGCCTTGGCTGCGCACGCGTCTTCGAGTTCTTCGAGGGCGGCCAGCAGCTCCCGCGCGGCAAAGATCGTGCCGAGCTTCACCGCAGTGGGGTAAACGTCGTTGGTGGACTGGCTGAGGTTGACGTGGTCGTTGGGGTGCAGCAGGGAGTAGTCGCCCTTCGGCCGGCCGAGGATTTCCAGGGCCCGGTTGGCGATGACCTCGTTGGCGTTCATGTTCGACGACGTCCCGGCGCCTCCCTGGATCACGTCCACCACGAACTGATCGGCCAGGCGTCCTTCCAGGATGTCCTGGCAGGCCTGTTCGATGGCTGCTGCGCGTTCCGCGTCGAGCAGGCCCAGGTCCCGGTTGGCGCGGGCTGCGGCCAGCTTCACTGCGGCCAGTCCGCGGACCAGGTGGAGGTTGGAGGCCAGGGGCTGGCCAGTGATGGGGAAGTTTTCGACTGCGCGGAGCGTGTGGACGCCCCAGTAGGCGGCGGCGGGTACATCGCGGTCGCCGAGCAGATCGTGCTCGGACCGGGTTTCCGCGGCGGTGTCTGTGATGGTCATGGGGTCCTCACGAAATGGGTTGGGGTCTAGGACAGGAAGTCGGTGGCCTGCAGCAGGCCGACGCGGCGTCCGCCACCGAGCACGGGCGCTGCGGCGATGCCGGCCAGCGGGGCGGTATCCACGCCGAGGGCATCGAGCAGGGCGACGGTCGCGGGCATCCGGGCACGGTCACCGCCGTCGGAAATCTTCACCGCGGTGGCGCGGCCGTCCGGGAGCCCCACCAGCTGGACACCTTCGAATCCGTCCTTCGCCACGGCGCCCGGAAGCCGCCGCATCAGCTCGGTGACGTCCCGGCGCTCGCCGGCCACCATCACGGGGTGATGCTGCATGGCGAGTCCGACGGCGGCCTCGGCGCCCAGGGAGGCCGGTCCGCCGTCGTCCGCGTCTTTCCGGATTGCGGCGGCGCGTGCAATCCGGCCGAAGGCGCGGGCCATCGCGCGCAGGGTCAGCGCGAACAGGGGAGTGCCGCAGCCGTCCGTGCTGCGGGCGAGCGGTTCCTCGCCGGTCAGTTCCGTGATGGTGGCGGCGATGAGCTGCTGCAATGGATGCGACGGGTCCAGGTAGCCGCGCACGGGCCAGCCGTTGATGACGCAGGTGGCAGCCATGGCGGCGTGCTTGCCGGAGCAGTTCTGGGTCAGCCGGGTGGCGTGGAGGCCCGCCTGCAGCCACGCTTCGCGCTCGATGATGCCGTAGGGCAGGTCGGTGCTGTTTTCCAGGTCGTGGATGGTCAACCCGTGCATGGCGAGTATCCGCTGGGTGCCGCTGCGGTGCCGGGTGCCGCCCGAGTGGCTTGCCGAGGCGAGGGCCAGCAGGTCCGCCGGAAGTTGCAGGCCGGCGCGGAGCATGGCCACCGCCTGGAGCGGCTTGAGCGAGGAGCGGGGGTAGAACGGGGCAAGGGGGTCGCCCGCAGCGGCCAAGGTGGTGCCGTCCGGGGCGGTGGCGACCGCGGAGCCGTAATGGATGCTTTCCACGACGCCGTCCCGGGTGGCGGTGACGAGGGGTGCATGCTGCGGAAGCTCGGCGGCAGCCAGGGCGGGGGAAGGTGCGGGGGAGAGCATGGGTTCCTTGTCGGGTGCTACTTGTGGTTGAGGATTGTTCCGAGGGTGCGGTCCACGGCGTCCAGGTGCCGCGCCATGGCGGCCCGTGCGTCGTCCGCGGAACCGGACTCGATGGCGGCGAGGATTTCCTGGTGTTCAACGTCGGAGTCGTGTTGCCGGTCCGCCACGATGTTCAGGGTTTCGGACTGGTGGGCCAGGGCGCTGCGGATCTCCGCGACAACACTGGCGAAGACCTTGTTTCCGCTGGCGGAGGCAATGGCAGCGTGGAAGCTGGAGTCCAGGGCCACCCAGGATTCAGGATCGGACTCGGTGGCCATGGCGGCAACAATGCTGCGGAGGGTGTCCAGTTCCTCGTCGGACCGGCGCTCGGCCGCAAGGCCTGCGGCAGGGACTTCGATGTGGGGACGGGCTTCGGTGAGGTCGCGGGCGGAGTATTGGCCCAATGTGAGGTCATTGGCCACCGTGTTGGCCACGACGAAAGTGCCCTTGCCCGTCTTGGTGACCGTCAGGCCGAGCGCAGTGCAGGACCGCAGCGCTTCCCGGATCACCGAACGGCTGACCCCGTACTGCTGGGCCAGCGTTGCCTCGGCGCCGAGTTTGCCGCCGACGGGGACGATGCCCGCTTCGATGTCTTTGCGAATCGCGTTGAACACCGCCTCGGCAGCGCTGAGGCGGGCGAGCGGAGAGGCCACAGGCTGTCCTGCTG
This sequence comes from Pseudarthrobacter sp. NPDC092439, assembly GCF_044754945.1. Classification (NCBI taxonomy): domain Bacteria; kingdom Bacillati; phylum Actinomycetota; class Actinomycetes; order Micrococcales; family Micrococcaceae; genus Pseudarthrobacter; species Pseudarthrobacter sp. NPDC092439. The sequence goes on along the minus strand of NZ_JBIVQB010000005.1, from coordinate 30,999 downwards.
TCCGGCTGTCTGACAGGTTCATGGGTTTAAATATGGCAGGGGTCACAGGACGTGTCAATTCCCCGGGGCCCAAGGTCCGGGGTGAACTTTGAGAATTCATCCCGGAAAACCGTGCCGTCTCAAGGTCCCGCCCGGTAGCCTCCTGCCATGGAGGAACTGTCAAGCGTCACCCGCAAGGAGGCCCGCGGCAGGGTAGAGGCATTTGTGGCCGATTTCCACGCAGGATGGCAACGGTCGGGCAAGTCGCCGGACCCTTCCGGTTTCGATCCCCGGGTGTTCGAAACCTGGGCCGCCGAGCTGGCTGATTTGCTAGCGACCCACTGCACGCCGGGAATGCGTACCGGCCGGGAAGGCGCACTGTCTTCCAATCCCGCGCATCATCCGGACGCCGAGCTGATCACCGACGTCGAGGTGGACGGGGACGCTGCGACGGTGCGCTCAGTCATCCACAGTGCAGGGAACAGCCCCTACTACTACAAGTACCAATTGCTGCGCGGTGATGACGGCTGGCGGATCTCCCAACTCTCGACTTTCCTCCATCCGCCGGGCGCCCCCTTCGTCGATCCGGCCCGGGCTGAAGCGCTTATGCTCAGTGCAACGGCCGAGGCCGCCCTGCCTGACCTGCCAGCCCATCTGGAGCTCGACGTGCCGGGGTTGTTCGCAGCTGGCCGGGTGGCTGGATCATTTGGCAAACAGGCGCCGATCGAAGCACGCCACCTGGGCAAGCTCACCTGCGCCTCGGGCGTGCTCGCAGTCTTGGACTTGGGTTTTGCTGACGCCCGCTTTGCGCCGTTGGCGCGACGTATAGTGCCGGGGGCGTACCCCGTGGAAGTTGCGACGGTTTCGGAAGCGACTGTCGCCGTGCGGCTGCTGCTCTCGGAGGCCCCAGCGGTCAGCTGGCATCCAGCCGAGTTCACCGACGGCACGCGCAGTGTTGGCGTCGACGTCGGGAGCGTTGCGCTCCTGGATGCCGGGTCGCTGGTGCAATGCCAGGCCCAGCGCATGGAGGAGCTGCTTCAAGATCATGCGGCACTGCTCAAGGGAACACCGGGGGCAATGTTCGGCCTCACCGGCGAGGCAACGGATGCGGTCATGGTCTCGAGCGGGGACGGGGCGTACCCCTGCTACTGGGGTGTGGCCGCCGATGGGGGTCTCGCATCCCTCTTTGTGGATTTCCGGGTGCTCGCGGAGGACATTGTGCGCACGACACGCGTGCCGTTCCAACCCGGCCCGGTCAGCAGCCCGGAACTCGCTGGCCTTGAACTGCAGATCACGGCCAGCGGCACGGTGTTTGTTATCACCAGCAGGGGTGAGGACGTCACCGCTCTGCGCGTTGTGGCACCGGACGGCACACTCCTCATGGACGGGAACCATCTCGGCACCTTCATCACCGGAGGTAGGTCCAGCAAGACCTGGCGCCCTGACGCGGCGCCCCCGCCCGGCTCGGCACTCGAGGTCACCCGGCACCTCGGCTACCGGCACATCTAACGCACTCGATTTGTCTACCTGGAACGTGATTTCACCTGTGATCACCCGAGCGCGTTTAGTGCCCCATATGGAGGCGCATGAACCCCTATGGACCCGTTCCGGCACGTTCGTACCGCATCCGCCCTTTGCGGGGAAGTACGGTCCGGCCTAGAGTTGAGCCAGATCAATATCGGTACGTTCGTGCCTAAGGAATTCAACATGACCGGCTCATTTGCAGAAAAAGTCGCTGCCGAGGTGCGCGGCCGCCGGGCAGTCCTCCGGCTGACCCAGCACGATGTCGCCGATATGGCAGGCGTCTCCGAGCGTTTTGTCCGTTTCGTGGAGCAGGGAAAGTCGAGTGTCCAGCTGGACTCGCTGCTTGCAGTGCTGGACACGCTGGGCCTGGAATTATCGCTCGGCACCCGCACCAGCCAGGCCGCACGCACGCACGCGGACCACACCGCCCAGAACGGCGTCGAGCAATGAGGCACCGCGTAGCGGACATCTATAAGGCCGGCGTCCTTGCCGCGCGCCTGGAACGGCACGACGGCGGCACCCGCTTCAGCTACCTGCCCGCGTACCTCGAGACTGGGGGACCCGCCGTCGCCACGTCCCTGCCGCTCAGCAGCGAACCGGTGCTGTCCGCGGCAGGTGCCGCCCCGCCGTACTTCACCGGACTCCTGCCCGAGGGCCGCCGCCTGAATGCCCTGCGCCGCTCCATCAAGACCAGCGCTGATGACGATCTGTCCCTGCTCATCGCCGCCGGCGGAAACCCGGTGGGGGACGTGCAGATCGTGGGGCACGGGGAGCCCTTGGATCCCGATGACCACGCGGTCCGGCTTAATCCAAAGCAGCCCGTGGACTTTGACCAGCTGCTGGGGGATCCCGACCTGATCGATCCGGTGGCCTTGGCGGGCGTTCAGGACAAGATGTCCGCCGGAATGATCTCGGTGCCGGTGTCCGCCACCGGCCGCCAGTTCATCCTCAAACTCAACGCCCCCGAGTATCCGCACGTGGTTGAGAACGAGCTGGCGATGTTTCGCTATGCGGCCAGGCTGAGGATCCCGCTAAGCCGGGTCCGGCTGATCCGGGACGTCGCCGGCCGGCCGGGGCTACTGGTGGAACGCTTCGACCGGGTGCCGCTTCCCGGTGGCGGCCTTCAGGGAGTGCAGCGGCTGGCGGTGGAGGACGGAGCCCAAGTGCTGAAGCTCTATCCGGCTGACAAGTACAACGTGGGGTACGGCCAGGTCTGCCGGGCGCTGGCCGACTATTGCTCGGCGCCGATGCCTGCGCTCAGGAACCTTGCAATTCAGGCCGCGTTCGCCTGGCTGACCGGAAACGGCGACCTTCATGCCAAGAACGTCTCAATGGTCCAGCAGCCGCACGGCGAATGGACCATTGCCCCCGTCTACGACATTCCCTCCACCGTGGTCTACGGTGACAAAACTCTTGCGCTGGCCCTCAACGGCAAGCGGACGGGCATCTCCCGCCGCCACTTCCTGGGCTGGGCCGCGGAGCTGGGCCTGACCGACCGCACGGCCGCCCAGGTGGTGGATACTGCCCTGAAAGCGTCCGGCCCGCTCATCGGTGACCTTGAGTCCGGTGCTGCTTTTGCTGGCGGCGCAGGCCTGGCAGGAGCCTCCGACGGCGGCGGTTCGCCGTTTCCCGATCTCGTCACAAGGGCGTGGGTTAAGGAGTTGAAACACCGGCGGAGGCTGCTGGAGGGTTGAGCAGGGACTGGGAGGCTGCTACAGGTGCTGGATACCCGCCCGCTGCATGGCGTCCTTGTAGATATCCACGTTCTTGGTCAGGAGCTCTTCCTGCTTGGCCTCCGAGACTGCAAACGCGCGGCCGCCCAGGGCGCTGGCCTTGTAGATCTTGATTCCGCTGTTCTTCAGCGACGAGTGATAGGTCTTCTCGAAAAGCGTGAGGAACGCTGAAGCATCCGTACCGTGCGCAATGATTGCCGAGACACGGGAGTTGATCTTGAGGAACTGGCGGAACGGGCGCAAGCCGTCTGTCTTTTCCTGCACGCTCAGGGCCGACGGCGTGCCGGGATCCCGCACCCACGGGTAGGCGTTCCAGGGCATGACGTAACGCGGGTCCAGTTCTGCTAATTCGTAGATCTGGGTGGCGCGCCGGGCGGCCTCGTCGTCGTTGTTATGGGAGACAAAACCTGATTCGGTGCCCTTCCCCGGACTGATGTGGAGGCTGACGATCCGGCATTCGTCTTCATCGTGGATTGGGTCGATGTACGGGACGGTAGAGCCCGGCTTCTTTTCCATCAATTCATCGCAAAGCTGGGTTACCTTCGCGATGTTCGGTTCCTGTAGCAGGGCCTTTTTTTCGTCCCAGTCAATCGTCACGATGTCTCCCTCGGCAGCAAGGCGTCCAGAATCAGGCGTCTTATGCCACTCTACGCTTTCACTGCTGGAGGTGGGCAGGGGAAGCCGGAGGCACCGCCTCTCAACCGGCGTCTGCCGTGAGAGTCAGGCGGGAACCGGCAGTTGGTGATCCGTGGGTGTTGCTGTTTCCCGCGACCTTGCTCCCGACGGCGGCGCTGTTCCCGGCAGCGGTGGTGCTGTTGAGCGGTAGCCGTGACCGGTGGGGGTGCGCAGCTCCACTGTGTGCCGGGGCCCGGGCACAGCCGCGGCCGACCAGCCGGGGGACTCTTTGGCGTGGTTGCAGGCTGCACACAGTCCCTGGCCGTTCCTGGCAGTGGTCGCACCGTCCCGGCACCACGCCACGATATGGTCGTGGTGGCGGATGGGCGCGTCGCAGTACGGCGTGCGGCAGACGTCGTCGCGCACCTGGAGCATGCGCCGGAGACCCGGCGGAAAGAGCCGGGCCCGGGAATCCAGCGCAACCAGTTCCCCGCCACCCGGGGCTGTGTAGAGCCGCCTGAGGAAGACTGCCGGGGCGGAGATGGCGTCCGGCGCCGGGATCTCTTCCCGGGCGGAGAAACCTTGTGCGCCGGAAAATGCACCGCCGGAAAACGCCGTGCCGGGTACTGCACCGGCGAGTGACGGCTGCACGTGCTCTTTCCGCCGGAATGATGCCGTAACCGGCCAACCGGGCGGGCTCGGAGTCGCCCTGGAAGAGGGTGCGGTCAGTCATGACCAGCTGGATCTCGATGCTCGTGACGCCTCCCGGGGTGCCGGTAACGCGCTCCACCAGCGAATCGGCCATGATCTGTTCCCTGGAACGGCCGTCTCCGGCCGAGCGCAGCGAATCAGCCTCCCGTGTGAGCGCGGCATGCACGGCCACGCCCTGGGCGACGGGAAGCAGGGCAGTCAGGTAGGTCATGGTGTCCGGTGCAGGCCGGAGGCTCTCACGGTGCGTTCCGATGCGGCATGGCTGGCCCGCTGGGCGACGGACCGTGGGTCCCGCCGGTAGGCTGCCGCACGGACTGCAGCAAGGATGGTGCGGTCGCCCGCGCCGGCGAAGCCGCCGGCGTCTGCTCCCAGTTCCTCGTCTACGGCGCACCGGTCAGCGGCGGGCAGGCACGCGGTTTCCCGCGCAAAAAGGGTGGTGCGCCATTCATTGAGCTGTCCGCCCTCTAGGGCGGCGAGCGTGTGGGGCATCTCCGTGACCAGCGCCCGGGCCAGGCCCAGCAGCCTTCCGCCCCGGGCCGGGGATTCCCGACGCGCCAAGGCAATCTGCGCCGCAACACCCCGTCCCACCTCACCGGAAGGGAGGCCTGCAGCGGCCTGGGCGCGACGCTCAGCAGCATCGAAAGTGACGGCGATCCGGGCCTGGAGCGCGGCGGCGGCGGATTTCAGATCTTCCAGTAGGCGCAGTTGATCAATCATGCCTGGCCCCTCTGCGGCAACGGGCACGCGGTCCAACAGCTCCAGGACGTCTGGAACCGCGGGGAGGCCGCGGCTTTCGGCCTCCTCCACCCCTGCTGGTTCCCTGAGCATCACCATGAACCAAGTCTTCCAGCCCGTGTAGCCAACTTCCCGTAAGCATCAGGCCTATGTGGAAAACCCGCCCTCCGTGGAAAACCAGTGGTTTCCAGGCTCTAACTCGACCACTGCGCCAGGTGGCCCGGCCTACAAACCCGCCCAGCCGCCGTCGTACGTAAAACGTCCTGCCACCAGCGTGGCCGCCACGGGCATGGCGGCAAAATGAGGTTCCGGAACAGCGAGGGGATCGGCGTCCAGGAGCACCAGATCGGCAGGATCACCCGCACGGATTCCCGCCCCAAACCGCCCCCGGATCGACGCTGAAAGGGCCTGCTCACGCGTGATGGCCTCCTGCGGCTGCCACGGCTCCCGCCCGTCCAGGGCAGACCGTGTGGTGGCAGCGGACATCGCCGCCCACGGATCGAGGCGCGCCACCGGGGCGTCGGAACCGAGCGCGAGCGTGGCGCCGGCGTCGAGAAGGGAGCGCAGGGGAAACGCACGGTCCGTCCCGTCCGGCCAGTTGGACTCGGCGGCGTCGCGATCGTCCAGGGCGTGCAGGGGCTGGACGCTGGCCACCACGCCCAGGGCGCCGAACCGCGGGAAATCCTCCCGCCGCACAAACTGCGCGTGCTCGATCCGCCCGCCAATTCCCGCCCGCTCGAAAGCATCCAGCGCCACCTGGTTCGCCGCGTCGCCAATCGCATGGACGGCCGGGAGGAACCCGGTATCCCGGGCCGCCTCCAGCAGCGCCAGGAGCTCCCCGGCGCTGACCGTCAGGAGCCCGTGCCCGCCGAACGGGTACGGGTCCACGCAGTAGGCGGTTCGCGTGTTGAGCGAGCCGTCGACAAGCACCTTGAGCGGCCCGACGCGCAAGAGCCCGCCACCGCCGTCGACCTCCTGCCCCGTCCGCATGCCCCCCGAAACGGCGCGATCCAGGTCCTCCGGATAGACGCCGGCTTCCACCCGCAGGGCATCGAAGCCGCCGGCGATCCGCCGCAGCCACGGCTCCCGGTTCCACGTCATCTCCAGGTCCACCACGCCCACCAAGCCGCGTGCGGCAGCAGCCCGGGCGGCGGAGTCCACCCACTTGTCCACCACAGCGTCCGGCAGCCGGCCCAGCTCCCGGGTGAGGCGGAACGCGGGATCCTCGCGCAGCAGCCCGGACGCGTCCAGTTCCACGCCATAGCGGCGTCCGGCCGCGCTGTTGAGCCACACGCAGTGCAGGTCATGGCTCACCAGCGCGACGGGGCGTTCCCCCGACGCGGCGTCGAGCAGGTCACGCGTGGGACTGTCCCTCCACAGGGCGTCCCGGAAGCCGACGCCCACGAAGGTCCCCTCCCCGGTGTCCACGCCGGCAAGGGAACGGCCGACGGCGGCCGCCGCCTCGCGTGCCGACGCCGCGCCTGAGAGGTCCAGCCGGTTCGCGTGCATGGCCCACTGGGTCATGTGGACGTGCTCGTCCCACAACCCGGGAATCAGGTATCGTCCGCCGCAGTCCAGCACAGGCAAGCCGGCGCCGGGGGCCGCTTCCCGACGAAAGACCCCGGCCACGGCACCGTCGCGGATGTGGACGTCGTATGCAGCACCGTCACCCGGGAAGCGGACCGATTTGAGCGCCAGGCCGGTCATGCCGGCCCCCGGAGGCGGTCCATTTCGCGGCGGTCCTTCTTGGTGGGCCGGCCGGCGCCGCGGTCCCGCTGAGGGATACCGAGCGCAGGGGCCAGCGGGCGTGGAGGGGTGTGGTCCGTGAAGCAGTGCGACGCCGCCTCGGCCCCAACGCGCTTGGCGATCAGCCTGCGAACCTCGAGAATGCGTTCGTACCCCGGCATGCGCACGGTGACGGTGTCGCCGGTGACCAGGGTGGCCGAGGCCTTGGCCGGGGTGCCGTTGAGGCGGACGTGGCCCGCGCGGCAGGACGCTGTGGCCGCCGACCGGGTCTTGTAGGCGCGGATTGCCCACAGCCAGGCATCAATGCGGACGGTGGCGGGGGAAGAAGGAAGGCTCGTCATGGCTGGGACCGAGTATAGCCCCGCGCCCCTGCCCTCACTCGACCAGCACGCGCACCCGCTGGACCACGTTGTTGCCCAGCCCCTGGTAGTTCCAGTTCTGCTCCAGGGGCTGGGCAGCGCCGGTTACATCCGTGGCGCGGCAGCTCAGGACATGCTCGCCCGGATCGGCCACCCACGGGAGGGTCCATTTGCGCCAGGCGAAGCCGCCGGCGGGCGGCTCGAGATGGGCGGGCACCCATTTGCCGTCAATGCCCACCTCCACTCCGGTCACCGCACCTTCCCCGGACCACGCGCGGCCCTGCAGCAGAACGGGACCGTGCGGCAGGATCCGGGTCCGCGTGAAGAAGTCCGGGACGCCCGGCGGAACCATCAGCGAACGCACCCGGATCCGCGAAACGGGAGTGCCGCCGTCGTCCGCGGATTCCTGGTACCGGTACGCGACGTCCTGCTGGAACCCGGTGAAACGGGTGGTGGCCACCTCGATCGATTCCAGCCATTTCACGCTGGCCATGCCGTACCAGCCCGGAACCACCAGGCGCAGCGGATAGCCGTGCTGGGGCGGCAGCGGCGCACCATTCATGGCGTAGGCAAGCACGACGTCGGGACGCAACGCCTCGCCGGATCGGCAGGCTCCGTGCGTACCGCTGGGGGACGCCGCCCTGAACCCCGGAGTCGGCCCCGGTGAAGACAACGTCGACGGCATTCGGCCGCACCCCGGCCTTCCCCAGCAGGTAGGCAAGCGGCACCCCGGTCCACTCGGCGGTGCCGACGCCTTCGAGCACCCAGGGCTGGCTAAGCGGCCGCGGCTCCAGGAGGGACCGGCCATTGCCGGCACATTCAAGCGTGACGGGCACGGTAATGGCCGGTTCACGGTGCAGCGCTGCCATCGACAACTCGAGGGAGCCTTCCACGGCGCCATGGACACGCAGGTGCCAGTGGTCGGGGTCAATGTCCGGGATGTCGAAGTGCGTCAGGACGTAGTGGAGCCCCGGCGGCGTGACTTCGTACCGGAGCGCCTCCAGCGGCATCGAGTGGTTCCGCGCGGCGAGCTGGAGTTCCTCCCGGGTGAGCGGTCCCGTGGAAGGAGGGGCGGCATTGCGGTTCCGCTGGGTCTGCTTCATGGCGCGGCGTTCTGTTGGGCCCGGTGTGGCTGGTTCCCCCTCCTCACAGGTTTACGCACGGGTGCACGCGCCGTCAACGGCCCCGCCGCCCTCTGCCGCCCTCCGCGGGGAGGGCGGCGCGGGAGTCTGGAGTTTAGGCTTCCCGCTGGGCCGGCGATTTGGTCTGCGCCGGGTCCCGCTCGGCGAGGGAGCCGATGGCGTCGTCGATCCGCTTCAGAACCTGCGGTTCCAGCTTCACGCCGGCGGCAGCCACACTGTCCGCGATTTGCTCCGGCCGGGAAGCCCCCACGATGGCGGAGGCCACGTTCGGGTTCTGCAGCACCCACGCCACGGCAAGCTGCGGCATGGACAGCCCGGCGTCGGCCGCGATCGGCTTCAGCTCCTGCACGCCGGCCAGGACGTCGTCCCGCATCCAGCGCTCGATCATCTTGGCCCCGCCCTTCTGGTCCGTTGCGCGGCTGCCTTCCGGAGCCGGCTGGCCGGGCAGGTACTTGCCGCTCAGTACGCCTTGGGCCATCGGCGACCAGACGATCTGCGATACACCCAGCTCCTCCGACGCCGGCACTACCTCGGCCTCGATGACCCGCCAAAGCATGGAGTACTGCGGCTGGTTGGAGATCAGCTGGAAGCCAAGCTCCTTCGACAGCTTGTGGCCTTCGCGCAGCTGATCGGCGGTCCACTCGCTGACCCCGATATACAGGGCCTTGCCCTGCCTGACGATGTCTGCGAACGCCTGCATGGTCTCTTCCAGCGGCGTTTCGAAGTCGTACCGGTGCGCCTGGTACAGGTCCACGTAGTCGGTCTGCAGCCGGCGCAGCGACCCATTGATGGACTCCATGATGTGCTTGCGGGACAGGCCCAGATCGTTCTTGCCCTTGGGCCCGGTAGGTCCGTAGACCTTCGTGAAGATCTCCAGCGACTCCCGGCGCTCGCCCTTCAGCGCCTCTCCCAGCACCGTTTCCGCGGCCGTATTCGCATAGACGTCGGCCGTGTCAAAGGTGCTGACGCCGGCATCGAGCGCGGCGCGGACGCACTGGGCGGCCACGTCGTTTTCCACCTGCGAGCCGTGCGTCAGCCAGTTGCCGAACGTGATTTCCGAGACTTTGAAACCGCTGTTTCCGAGATACCTGAATTCCATGGGTTTTACGCTAACCCAGTTGGTTGCTCAGGGTAAGGGCTGTTTGCCTTTCAGTTCCGGCAGCGGTCTCCCGGGCAGACCCGGTCCGGCGAGCGATACCAGCGATCCGGTGTCCAGCGGCGCCAGAGGCTTGGGCTCGGGCGGCTTCTTGAATGACCGCGGCACTTCCCCGGCCGGCCGGCTGGTCTCCACGGCTGATTCCACCAGCGGCGCCACCTCCGCCAGGTTGTCCGCCGGCACCTTGGGGTCGGGCAGGTCGCGGACCGTGAGTCTGATGTCCGGGGTGGCCGCGCGTGCCCGGGCGATGGCGCGGGCGTCCGCCTCGGCAACGGCGGCAGCCCAGTCGTCGGCGAGGGCGGGCGGCTCACGGTGTCCGGCTGCCACGGCCGGGTGATGCACGACGGCGGAGCGCAGCGCCGCCTTCACGCGCGCGGGCTTAAACCGCCTCGGATCCAGCCGTCGCGGGCTGAGTGCAGACCGCCAGCTGCGCCGCACCCGGGGGGCGGCAGCGTCGTCGTCGGACGTCGACGCTTCCGCCGGTTCCTCAGTTCCGGCGCGCCCGTCGGCCCCCGTGAGCCGCACCAGGGGAATGGATTCCCGGCTGGGGCGGTAGCCCAGGAGGGCCATCAACACTACGGCGGTAAGGCGGCCCACGCCGGCAAGAATCAGGGTGAGGACGCCCAAAAGGAAGAGCACAAGGAACATCAGGACGGCGATGCCCACGGTGCCCAAAAAGGTCAGGTTGAGGATGAGGGTATCCGGATCTTCCACGTCATCTCTCCTCTCTGCCGGCAGCGAGGCCCCGCCGGCGCCCACTCGTCCAGGGCATCAGCTCTTTCTCCACCATACGGATTTTTGTGGCCGATTGCCGGTGTGAAGGGCGGCCGGGGCGGGTTGTTTCAAAGCTGTTACCCGGTATGACAGCATCGGCTTATGAACGGAAACCGGGATGACGCCAACTGCCCGTGCCTGTCCGGCGAGCAGTACGGGGCATGCTGCGGGCGGTTCCATTCAGGCCGTGCCAAGGCCGCCACGGCGGAGCAGTTGATGCGTTCCCGCTACAGCGCGTTTGCGCTCCTGGATGCCGATTACCTGCTGCTGACGCACCATCCGGACACGGTCCCGGCGGAACTGGTGCTGGAGCCGGATATGGAGTGGCGGCGCCTGGATATCGTGTCCACCAGCCGGGGCGGGCCGCTGGATACCGAGGGCATGGTGGAGTTCAAGGCCTACTACCGGCAGGGGGATGAACGCGGCATCCTCCATGAGGCCAGCAGGTTTGTCCGGGAAGGCGGCCGCTGGTACTACGTGGACGGCACGTTCCGCGGCTGACGGTCCCGGACTGGCGGCCAGGTGGCCCGGCTACTCGTCCCGGTAGTCGCTTTCCGGGGTGAAGCCCGCGCGGTCCACCTTCCGGTGGAACCGCATGCCGGCCAGCCCGCCGAGTATGGCACCCAGCAGTGCCACCGCGGCAACCACCACTGCCGCGATGATGCTGGTGGTGGTCAGCTCACCCTCGTTGATGGGAATCCGGGGAAAGCTGTTCAGGCTTGCCAGCACGTTGAAGCGCTGGCCGGCCACCAATCCCAGGATGGCCATGACGATCGCGGCGATGAGTGCCCAGATCCACACCATGAGCCCCTGCTTGGCGCCGTTGAACCGCGCCATCCGGCCCGCCACGTAGCCGCCGCAATAGTAGGACACCAGAAGGATGACCAGCAGCACGATGATGCCCACCAGTCCGATGGTGCCGTTGTTGGCCACCTCGCTGACGGCGTCGCCGACGTCCGCGTTGTTCGCCAGGCCAACGGCGGTTCCGGCCGCTGCGACCAGTGCGGTCAGCAGGACAGCCATGCCCGTGGCAGTAAGCCAGCCGAAGAAGGCAGAGCCGGCCTTGATGCCGCCGAACTGCTCCTTTTCGCGGGTGAAAGCCGTTTCCCGGTCCGCCAGGCCGGGATCGGCAACCGGTGCCGCCGGGACGTAGTCCCGCGTGGCTGACGCGCCGGACGTTTCCGGGTAGGCGCGCGTGGCGTCGTCGTCCGTCCGTGGACGGTCAAAGGCGCGGGTGTCGTCCTCGCGGGCACGCCGGGAAGGCAGGTTCTCTGGGTCCGTTGAGCTGCTCATGGTTCAACTCAACCACCCGCTTCGGCGGATAGCAAGCATGCTTACGGTGCGGTGACCAGCGGTTTTACCGATACTTCCGGTGCAGGTTCTCCCTGGTGGAGGCCCCGGGGGAAGCGTCCGCGATCCATGGGCCGGTCCCTTCGGACTGGTCCAGCACCCCTGCCTCAAGCCAGGTGTAATCGCCAGCGAGGACCTTGCGCGTGAGGCGCCGGTCGGCGTCGTCCGTGTTGCGCCACAGCTGGTCGAAGTATTCGTCCACCCGCACGCGCGCCTGTTCGCAGTACGCCTCCGCCAATTCGTAGGCGCCGGCGCCCTTCTCCGGTGATGTGCGCATGAGCATCTCGGCCCGGGAGCAGCAGGCGGTCATCGCGAACAGTTCGGCGCCGATGTCCACCACGCGCCCCAGGAATGCCTGCTTCCGCTCGAGCTTCGCCTGCCAGCGGCCCATGGCGTAGAACGTTTGCCGGGCCAGCCGCCGGGACGAGCGCTCCACGAACCGCAGGTGCTTGGCCAGCCGGCCGAACTCGCCGTAGGAGCGAGGGTCCATGCCGGCGCCGGCCACGAGCCTGGGCAACCACTTGGCGTAGAAGCCGGAGGCTCCGACGGCGGCACGCGCCTTGTCCTGCAGGCTCGCATCCAGGGACGCGAGGTCGCCCGCGGCTGCCAAGTGCGCGTCCACGGCTTCCCGGGCAATCAGCAGGCGCATGATTTCCGACGAACCCTCGAAGATCCGGTTGATCCGCAGGTCCCGCAGCTGCTGCTCCGCCGGCACGGCCCGTTCACCGCGTGCCGCCAGTGATTCCGCCGTCTCGAAGCCGCGCCCGCCCCGGACCTGGACCAGTTCGTCCGCGATCCGGCAGCTGATCTCGGTTGCCCACAGCTTGGCCAGCGCGGCTTCGATCCGCACGTCCTTCTGGCCGGCGTCGGCGAGTTCGGCGGAGAGTTCAAAGACGGCATCCAGGGCAAACGCGGAGGCGGCGATGAAGGCGATCTTCTTGCCAACGGCCTCATGTTCACCCACCGGCCGGCCCCACTGAGTGCGGGCGTTGGACCATTCGCGGGCAATCTTCAGGCTCCAGCGCCCCGATGCCACGCACAGCGCGGGGATGGAGAGCCGCCCTGTATTAAGGGTGGTCAGCGCGATCTTCAGTCCCTGTCCTTCGCGGCCCAGCCGGTTGGCGGCAGGCACCCGGACCTGGTGGAACCGTGTGACGCCGTTCTCGATGCCGCGCAGGCCCATGAAGGCGTTCCGGTTTTCCACGGTGATCCCGGGCGAATCCATCTCCACCACGAAAGCGCTGATCCCGCCCTTGTGAACGGTTCCGTCCGGGCCGGTGTAGGCCGGGACCACCGCCATCACCACCACCAGTTCAGCAATCACCCCATTGGTGGTCCAAAGTTTCACGCCGTCCAAAAGGTACGCATCGCCGTCGCCCGTTGGTGTTGCCGTGGCGCCCATGCGGGCGGGGTCGCTGCCCACGTCCGGCTCCGTCAGGAGGAACGCGGTGATGGCCCCGGCGGCGCAGCGCGGCAGGTACTCGCGCTTCTGCTCAGGGGTGCCGAAAACCTTGACCGGTTCGGGGACGCCGATGGACTGGTGGGCCGAGAGCAGGGCTCCCAGGCTGGGGTGCACGCTGCCCAGCATCGCCAGCGCCCGGCCGTAGTAAACCAGGGAGAGGCCCAACCCGCCGTAGTCCTGCGGGATCTTCATGCCGAAGACGCCGAGATCGGCCAGGCCCCGGATGTATTCGTCCGGGATCTTCGCCTCCCGCTCGATCACGCTCCCGTCCAGGGTCTTCGCGTAGTCGGTGAGCCGGGCCATGAAGGCTTCACCGCGCTCCACATCCTCGGAGCGCGCGGCGGGCCACGGGTGCACCAGCCCCAGGTCGAAGCTGCCCAGGTACAGGCCCTTGGCGAAGCTGGGCCGTTCCCAGGCAGATTCGCGGGCGGCCTCGGCGATGGCGCGGGCGTCATCCGCGGTGGCTCCCGCACCGAGGTTGCCGGCCGGAACGGGAGTTTCCGCGCCAGGAGCATCAGTGGTTGCGGGGGTGTCAGTTGCGGAGCTCATGGGTCATCTCCTTGGCCGGACCGGCCGGTGTAGCCATGGATCCGCCGGGTTGGAGAACCCTTCAGCTGTCTTTCTATATTACCCGCGGGTAGCTTCCTGTGCCAGGGGCCGGTGACGGCCGGCGGTCGCCGGTGGCGGCCCGGTCGGACACCCCGGCGGCGGAACGCGCCACGATCTCCCAGCCCGCATTGATCCCGTTCACCAGCGCCAGTACCGTGCCGGCGGCCACCGTCCAGGCGAGCTTGCCCAGCCCCAGCAGCAGCAGGGCCGCGAGGGCCGCGGTGAGGACGAAGGCTGCCAGGACGGCTGCGAAGACCAGGGTTCCGATGAACACCAGGGTCCCGGTTTCAAATGCGCTGAGATCGAACTGCATGGTTCCCCCTGCTGCGAAACGTGTTGTTGGCTGCTTTTGGCCGGAATCGGTAGCTGAAGCGTAGGTGCGGGCCGGGCCGCCAGCCAGAGCCAAAAGGCCCCCGGGAGCTGTTGATACGGGATCGAAACACTACGCGGGGGTAGGTCACGGACGGGTCGCGGCCCGCGTTGCCTTAGACGGTCTGCGTTAACCTTGAGGGTGGCGGTTTTCCGCCGCCCAAGACCACAGAATCCCCAACCAGCCCGAGGAGAGTGCGTGCCCCGCTCCGCCAGGTCATCCGCTGACGCCATCAGCGCCCGGCTCCGGGACCTCGAACTCCTCACCAAAGGACCGGCATGGGCCCTCACGCGTTCGGCGCCGTGGGTGATCGCGGTACTGCAGGCCTCATTTACCCGCACCCGGCCGCAGCTTCCGCTCGAGGAGTTCCATGCCGACGTCGACTCCTTCCTTGAGGAGCTCCGGCGCAAGGATCCTGCGCTGGGCGGAGGGGCCAACGGAAAGGCGTTCGGCGACGAATGGACGCGCAGGCAGTTCCTCACCCGCCGGAACCAGTCGGGCCAGATCGTCTACGAAGTCACCGAGCCGGCCGCACGCGTGCTCGCGTTCCTGGACAGCCTCTCCAGCGACCGCTCCACCCTCAACGGGTCCCGCCTGGGCACCCTCCTGGGGGACGTGGAGAAGCTGGCCAACGAAACCAACCCCGACCAAAGCGCCCGCCTTGAATCCCTGGAAGAGGAGATCGAGGAGCGCCAGCAGCTGATCCAGGACATCAGCAGCGGTGAATTTGACGGCCTGCTCGATGACGACGAGGCCGTGGAAGCGGCCGGGAACATCCTGGACCTCGCCGCGAGCCTCCCGGCGGACTACAAGAAGATGCGTGACCGGATCGAGGAACTGGTGGGCGGGCTCCGCAACCAGATCATCGAGGAGTCGCTCACCAAGGGCGCCACCATGGCCCAGGTGCTGGAGGCGGACAAGCGGCTCCGGCAAAGCCCGGAAGGCAGGACTTTCCGTTCCTTCGCCGCCTTCCTGGAGGACCCCCAGCAACAGCTGAGGTTCCGGTCCGCCATCAGCGAGGTCCTGGGCCGGCAGTTCGCGGACGACCTTACGCCGGAGGACCGGGAAACCCTCAAGAACCTGGTGGCGGAACTGCGGCAGCAGCACAGCCAGATCCAGCGGATCTACGGCAAGCTCAGCGAGAGCCTGAACACCTACGTCCAGAGCGACGATTTCCGCCAGTCCGTCCGGCTTCGCCAGGTCCTCCGGGAGGCCGAACAGGCCATCCGCTCCCTTCCCTACGAACGGGAACGTCCCGCCCTGGTGCCTGGCCCGGTCCTCTACAACGCCGGGTTTGAATCCCTCTCAATGGTCAAGCTCTTCGACCCGGACGAGTTTGCCGCCCCGCCCAGGCTCGCTGACCCGATCGCCTTCAGCGATTCGGACCGGGTGCGCTCGCCGCGGACCGCCAAGGCCAAACCCGAGGTGATCCGGGCGGCCATGGCAGGCGCCGGGACCCTCGCGGAGGCCTGGGCACAGCTGCCGCGGGAGGAGCAGCACATCAACACCATCCGCGGCCTCCTTTCGCACGCCCTCCACGCCGGGGCGGACTTCAGCAGGGACGCCTGGGACGGCGTGGACTTTGAACAGATAGACGGCACCACCCGCACGGCCTACCTTCCGGTGGTCACGCTCGCAAAGGATTCTGATGACTGAAGAGATCACGACGGCGGCAGCTCCCGGGCGGCACGCCGCACCTGCGCCGCGGGACACCTTCGTTGACGGCGCCGCGCTGTTTCCGGGTGACACCGGCGTGCTGCCCATGAAGGTGCGCCAGGCGCTGGTCAGGCTCCTCAAGGGCCCGTACATCGACGGCGGACGGGACGAGAAGCTGTGGACGGTGCTGCTGGACAACCAGGTGATCCTGCGCAGCCGCCTGTCGGAGCTGTTCCTGACCATGCAGCTTGACCATGAACGGAAGATCGCCGTTTTGCGGCCCGTGGACCCCGAAGCAATCGGCGCAAGCGCCCGGTCCAGCATCCTGCGCCAGCAGCGCGCCTTGAGCCGGGTGGAAACCATCGTCCTGCTCCGACTGCGGCTGCTCCTGGACCGCCATGTCACCGCGCAGACGGACCCCACCGTGACCCGCGAGGAGATCACGGACCTCGTGGCGCACTACCAGCCCGCCGGCCAGCAGGACGCCCTACGGGATTCGGACGTGGTCACCCGCGCCATCAGCAAGCTCCTTGCCCGCCAGCTCCTCATCCCCACCGGGCTGGAGGACGTGTACGCCATCTCCAACGCCCTGCCCCTGGCGCTCCCGTTCGAGAACATCGGCGACATCCCGGCCCAGATCACAGCCCTCGTTGCCGCCTCGGCAGACCAGTCGGGGACGGAACCGCTGCTGGAGTTCGACGGCGATGCGGCACCTGACGGGGACACCGAACCTGAGGATGCGCTCACCGAAAGGGGCACCAAGTGACGATCGCGAGCATGCTGCCACTGGGCGAGCTGACCAACCCCGGCCAGATGCGCCTGGCGTTGGTGCAGGTGGTCAACTGGGGAACGTTCCACGGCGCCCACACCATGCACGTGGACCGCAACGGCACCCTGCTGACCGGCAACTCCGGCGTGGGCAAGTCCACGCTTTTCGATGCGATGCTGCGGGTCTTCGACGCGCGCCCCCGGTCCAACGAGGCTGCCGCCCAGCGCGCCGGCGGGGCGGTGGAGGACAAGCGGACCACCTTCACCTACATGCGTGGCAAGGTGGGCGACAAGGCCGTGGGCGAGGGATCGGCAAGTGCCTTTCAGCGCCCCGGGGCGACCTGGTCCGCCGTCGCCCTCACGTTCGACAACGCCGCCGGCACCCGGGTTACCGTGTCTGCACTGTTCGACCTGCCCAAGAACGGCACCGAATCCAGCGTGGGCCGGTTCTACCTGATCGACAACGCGCCGCTGGACCTCGAAACGCTGGAAGGAATCGCGGACAAGCGGTTCAGCCGCGCGGCCCTGGAGGCGGTGTTCCCCAACGCGCAGGTGTTCGACGTGCACAAGGCCTTCGCGGAACGCTTCCGCCGGCTGCTGGGCATCAACTCGGACCAGGCGCTGCCTCTGCTGCGCGTCATCCAGGCCGGCAAGGGCCTGGGCGGGAGCGTCAACACGTTTTTCCGCGACCAGGTCCTGGACGCGCCGGCCACCCTCGCCGCCGCTGATGACGTGGTGGAGGAGTTCAGCAACCTCATGTCCATCAGGCAGCGGCTGGAAGACGTCCGGCAGCAGCGGGACCAGCTGGCGCCGGTCCCCGGCCTGAACCGTGAATACGCGCAGGCACTGCTCGACGCCAACCGGCTCCGCGATCTCACCGGTGAAGAGTTCGAGGCGTACCGGCAGCAGCTGGCGGTATCCGTGCACCAGAAGACGCTTGCCCGCTTCAAGGAACTGGCGCAGGCCAAGGCGAAGGAACTCGGTGCCGAGCGCGCAGTCCGGGATGGGCTGGCCAAGGAGCTGCGTCAGCTCGAGGCGGACTACAACAACCAGGGCGGCAACGCCATCTCAGCCATAGAGCAGGCCCTCGAGAACGCCAGGGTAGGGCTCAGGCTGCGCCAGCAGGTGGAGGAATCCGCTAAGCAGGCGCTCGCCGACGCCGGCCTGCAGCTCGAGTGGACGGAGGAAGGCTGGGAACAGGCCCACGAACAGGCCGCCGCGCGCTCCGCCGAACTTCAGGACGACTCGCACGCGCTCCAGGAGCTCCGCTTCGAAGCCTTCGACGCGCACGCGACCCGAAAGCGCGAACTTGCCGCGGCTGAGCAGGAACTCGACTCGCTGAAGACGCGCAAATCCCTCCTGCCGCCGTCGAGCATCGAAAACCGTGCCGCGATCGCCGCCGCAACCGGCGTCCCGGAGGACCGGATGCCCTTCGCCGGCGAACTCATGGACCTTGCGGAGGGGGAGGAGCGGTGGCGCCCCGCCGCCGAGCGCGCGCTCCGCAGCCTGGCCACCACGCTGCTGGTCCCCGGCGAGCACTTCGCCGCGGTGACCCGGTACCTGAACGGCCACAATATCCGCGGCGCGTTGCGGGCGGTGGATATCTCCAAGCCGCTCGCAGGCGGTGCGCTCGCCGTGGAGGAAGCGCACCACGGCGACCTGCTTACCAAGCTGGACATCCTCGCCACCGGTTCGGCTGCCGACGCCGGGGCCTGGGTCCGCGAGCGGATCGCCCTGGACTTCGCATACCCGTGCGTGGAGGACCCCGGCGAGCTCGCCGGGCTGGACCGCGGCCTGAGCCTCGGCGGCGTGGTCAAGCGGAACCGCCACACCGTGGAGAAGGACGACCGCTTCACCAGCCGGCAGGATTACGTGCTGGGCTTCGACAATGCCGCCAAGCTGGAACTCGTGGCCGGCCAGGTTGAAGACCTCCGGCAGGAAGTGGCCAAGGCCGCCGAGCTGGCGCAGAGCCGCGAAGACTCACACCAGGGCATGAGCCGGCAGCTGGACGCCCTGCGCCGGATCGCCCAGGACGAACGGACCTGGGACCAGGTCTCCGCCGTGGTGGCGGCCGAGGAACTGGCGCGGATCGAACAGCGGCTGAAGGACGCCCTGGCGGCCCAGGCCGACCTGGAACCCCTGCGCGCCGCCATCGAGGAGGTGCGGCAGAAACACCAGGCCAGCACCGAGGCTGCGGCCGTCCTGCAGAGCGAGTACAAGGCACTGGACCGGGAGCTCACCACCGCCGATGCGCTGCTGGAAGCCGCACGGGGACGCCTGGCTGAAGCGCCGCCGTCGGACGCCACGGTTGCCGCGCTGGAACCGTACTTTGCGGACTTTGGCGAAGTGGCGCAGATGCACGAGCTGGACAACCTGGCCAACCGCGTGCGGACCGTGCTCCTGGGTGAACTGCACGCGGCGGAGTCGCGGGGCCAGGGCACCGCCGAGCGGCTGACGCGAATCTTCGAAGCGTTCGTCCGGGACTGGGGAAGCGCGATTTCCGCGGACCACGGCACCACAATCGGCGCTGCGGGGGAGTTCGAAGCCCGGTACCACGCGATCGTGAATGACGGACTGCCCGCGCAGGAGGCCGAGTTCCGGCAGTTCTTCAACCAGCGCACGCACGAATCCTTCAGTACGCTGCTGCACCTGCTGGATGAGGAACGCCGGTCCATAACCAGCCGCATCCTGCCCCTGAACGGGATCCTGTCCGAGGTGAACTTCCACGAGGGCAGCTACCTCGAACTGGACATCAAGCAGACGCTGCCCGCCACGGCCAAGCAGTTCAAGGACGCCATCCAGAACGCACTGAAGGCGCGGCACTCGCGCGCGCCCAAAACGGAGGGCGCCGCTCCCGAACGTGACGAGGACGCCGAGCTCACCGCCCGGTACAAGTCCTTGGAAACCCTGGTCAAGCGGCTGGGCTCGCAGGCTCCGGAGGACAGGCGGTGGCGGGCCGAAGTGCTGGACGTGCGCGGACATCTGTTCATCCAGTGCAAGGAACACCGCGAAGTGGGCAGCAGGACCGAAGTCTTCATGCATGCGGACACCGGCTCCATGTCCGGCGGCGAGCGGCAGCGGTTCACCGCGTTCATCATGGCCGCGGCGCTGAGCTACCAGCTGGGCATCGCCGAGCAGGGGTTTACCACCTACGGCACCGTGATGATGGACGAGGCGTTCGTGCTGGCGTCGGAGGAATTTGCCGGCGCCGGCATCAAGGCGCTGCACGAGTTTGGGTTCCAGCTGCTGCTGGCCGCCCCGGAGAACGTCATCGACCTTTCCCGGCACCTGGGCTCCGTCACCGAAATCCTCCGCGACAAGCGCACCAACCGCTCCGGCGTGCTCACGGCGCCGGTGATCCGGCCGCGCCCCGGCGAAGAGGGCGCGTGGCGGTCCGAGGCAAACCCGGTGGACATCCTGCTCCGCTGACCCGGACGCTCTCTCACTTAATGTGCCTTTTCCCCTGACCCTCTCTCACCTGGTGAGAGAGGGTCAGGGGTTTTCTGCGTTAAGTGAGAGAGCGTCGGGATGGTGTGTGCTTCGTCACTATGGGCATTAAGTTACGTGAACGTTGCGTAATGCACTGGAGGCTAGGCTAGCCTTACTTAGGTTCGCATTATTCACCTAAGGAGTTCCGTGACTTCCCCCCTCTTTCCCCGCCTCAGCGCCACCCGGCGCACACTGCTTAAGTCGGCCGGCAAGGCATCGGCCGTCCTGGCCGCGGCGGCTCTCACCCTCTCCGCCTGCTCCACGGGACCGGCGGCTTCGGCCCCGGCAGAGACGGGCGGCGCAGCCCGGTTCCCCGTGACCATCGAGCACGTGTACGGCGAGACCACCATCGAAAAGCAGCCCTCCCGCGTTGCCACCGTTTCCTGGGTCAATGACGATGTGGCCATTGCCCTGGGCGTGGTACCGGTAGGCGTCCCCAAGAACGAATGGGGCGGCAATGACAAGGGCTCCACGCCCTGGAAGGACGCAGCCCTCGAGGAACTCGGCGCCGGCTTCGGGTCCGAAAAGGCCCCGGCCCAGTACTCCGAGGCTGACGGCATCAACTTCACCGAGGTCGCCAAGCTCAACCCGGACGTCATCCTGGCCGCCTACTCCGGCCTGACCGAAGAGGACTACAAGAAGCTCAGCGAGATCGCCCCGGTGGTGGCGCACCCTGAGCTGGCCTACGGCACGTCCTGGCAGGACTCCACGTCCATCATCGGCAAGGCCCTGGGCAAGGAGGCCGAAGCCGCCAAACTGATTTCCGACACCGAGGCCACCATCAAGGAAAAGGTCGCCGAGTACCCGCAGATCCAGGGCAAGAGCTTCATCTACGGCAACCTCGAGCCCGCCAAGGGCGACGGCGTCAACGTCTACACCGCCAACGACAACCGTCCCCGGTTCCTTAGCGAAATCGGCATGGAGCTCGCCCCGGTAGTGGAGGAGAAGTCAAAGGGTTCCAAGGAATTCTTCCTGCCCTGGTCCGCAGAAAAGGCCAACGAGCTGGATTCCGACATCTTCGTGACCTGGGTTCCGGACGCCTCCACGGCCAAGGCCATCAAGTCCGACCCGCTGCTCAGCCAGATTCCCGCCATCAAGGACGGCGCCCTGGTGGCCGACTCGGACAACACCCTGACGCTGTCCATCTCGGCTTCCTCCCCGCTGAGCCTGCCGTGGTCGCTGGACACGTTCCTGCCGCAGCTGGCCACCGCAGCGGATGCCGTGAAGTAGCACCTTCATGACGCAGAGTACGACGACGGCGGCGCCCCTTGCGGGGGTTCCCGGCGCCCAGGTGCCGGCGCAGGTTCCTCCCGGTTCCGCGCGTGCCTTGGCTGCAGGGCCGCGGCGTGCCGCGTGGCTGCTGGCCGCCGTCGTCGTGCTTGCGCTGCTGGCCGGGGCGTCCCTTGCCATCGGCGCCCGTGACCTCTCGCTTGCCACTGTCTGGCAGGCGCTGGTCCGGTTTGATCCGGGCAACGGGGACCATGCCGTTGTCCACGCCCGCATTCCCCGCACCGTCCTTGGCCTGCTGGCCGGCGGCGCGTTGGGGCTTGCGGGCGCTGCCATGCAGGGCCTGGCCCGCAACCCGCTGGCCGACCCCGGAATCATGGGCGTCAACGCCGGGGCCGCGCTTGCCGTGGTGACCGGAATCTACGTGTTCGGCGTCGGCTCGCTCTCCGGTTACATCTGGTTCGCTTTTGCGGGCGCAGCGGGTGCCGCCGTCGTGGTTTACCTGGTGGCCTCCCTGGGCAGGGAAGGCGCCACGCCTGTGAAGCTGGCCCTCGCCGGGGCAGCGCTGAGTGCCGGGCTGTACTCGCTCATGAACGTCATTCTCGTTTCCAGCCAGGACACCCTGGACCGCTTCCGCTTCTGGCAGGTGGGCGGCGTGGCCGGGCGCGACTGGTCCGTGGTCCTCCCCGGATTGCCGTTCCTGGCCTTGGGCGCCCTGATTGTGCTCCTGACCGGACGCGTCCTCAACAGCCTGGCCCTCGGCGACGACATCGCCCGGGGGCTTGGCCAGCGCGTGGGGCTGGCCCGGACGGTCGCTGCCCTGGGAATTGTGCTGCTGGCCGGTTCCGCCACGGCGCTGGCCGGTCCCATCGGCTTCGTGGGCCTGGTTATCCCGCACGCCGTCCGTTTCCTGACCGGCCCTGACTATCGCTGGATCCTGCCGTTCTCCCTGGTGGCCGCGCCGGTGCTGCTGCTGGCCGCCGACATCATTGGCCGCGTGATCCTGCTCCCGGGCGAGGTCCCCGCCGGCATCATGACCGCACTGGTGGGCGCGCCGGTCTTCGTATGGCTGGTCCGCCGCGGCAAGGGGGCCGGGCTGTGAGCCTCCTCCACCCCCGCGAGATGGCACTTAACGGCAGTGCGGCGGGCAGACACCCCCGTGAACTGCCATCTCGCGGAGTGGGAAGGACCGCCGTACTGGCCGCCGGTGTCGTGTTCCTGTTCGCCGCTTCCGTGCTGCTGGGCAGTTACACGGTGACCATCCCGGATTTCTTCACCATCGTCTTCAACCACCTGACCGGCGGCCCCAGGATCCCCGGCGCCAGCTTCATCGTGATGGAAAACAAGCTGCCGCGCGCGGTCATCGCCACCATGATCGGGGTTGCCTTCGGCCTGGCCGGCGCCCTGTTCCAGACGATGCTCCGCAACCCGCTGGCCAGCCCCGATGTGATCGGGATCAGCTACGGTGCGAGCGCCGCGGCCGTTCTTGCCATCGTGATGTTCGGCGCGTCCGGCGCAGTGGTGTCCGGCGCAGCGCTCGGTGGTGCCCTGGCCGTGGCAGCGATCATCTACGCGATCTCCAGCGGCGGCGCCATGCGCGGCGCAACCGGCGGAAACGCCGCCGGCAACCGGCTGGTGCTGGCCGGCGTCGGGATCGCAGCGGCGCTGCACGCGCTGGTCAGCTTCCTGATGACCCGCGCGGATATCCGCACCGCCGCGGAGGCCCTCGTGTGGCTGAACGGCTCGCTGAACTCCGCCAGCTGGGACCGCGCCGGCGTCCTGTCCCTGGCCCTCCTGGTCCTGGTCCCCGCCGTCGCCGTGATCGCCGGGCCGCTGCGCATTATGGAGCTGGGCGATGACACGGCCGCCGGCCTGGGCATCCGGGTCAACGCCTCGCGGCTGGCCCTGGTGGTCATCGCGGTGGCCCTCGCTGCGGTGGCGACGGCGGCAGCCGGCCCGGTCGCATTCGTCGCCTTCCTGGCCGGCCCCATCGCCCGCCGCGCCATCGGGCAAGCCAGCCTTCCGGCGTCGGCCCTGGTGGGTGCCCTCATAGTCCTCGCCGCAGACTACTTCGCCGCCAATCTGGCGCCCCTGCTGCTGAACGGCACCGTCCTGCCGGTGGGCGTCGTCACCGGCGCACTCGGTGCCCCCTTCCTGCTGTGGCTGCTGGTCACCGCCAACCGAAAGGACGCCTGACGTGGCAGTTCTCAACGCCAAGGACCTGACGCTGAAGTACGACCAGCGCTGCGTGGTGGACGGGCTCTCCGTAGAGATCCCGGAAGGCAAGGTGACCATGATCGTGGGTGCCAACGCCTGCGGAAAGTCCACCCTGCTGCGCGGACTCTCCCGGCTGCTGAAGCCGGCCGGCGGCGCCGTGACCCTGGACGGCAAGGACATCCATGCCCGCCCCGCCCGCGAACTGGCCCGCAGCCTGGGCCTCCTGCCGCAGCATCCCACGGCGCCGGACGGCATCACGGTCCGGGACCTGGTGGGCCGCGGCCGGTACCCGCACCAGGGCTTCTTCCGAAGCTGGAGTGAGAAGGACGACGACGCCGTGCAGCGGGCGCTGGAAGCCACCGATACGCTCGCCCTCGCCGCGCGTGACGTGGACGAACTGTCCGGCGGACAGCGGCAGCGTGTGTGGATTGCGATGGCCCTTGCGCAGGAGACCGAGGTCCTGTTGCTGGATGAGCCCACCACCTACCTGGACCTGGCGCACCAGGTGGAGGTCCTGGACCTCATCACGGACCTGAACCGCCGGCGCGGCACCACTGTGGCCATCGTGCTGCACGACCTCAACCTCGCCGCGCGCTATGCGGACCACGTCATTGCCATGAAGGGCGGCGCTGTGGTGGCCGGTGGCAGTGCCCGCGAAGTGGTCACCGAAGAACTGGTCCGCAGCGTCTTCGGACTCGAATCCCGTGTGATCCCGGACCCTGTGACCGGAACCCCGCTTGTTGTCCCCATCGGCCGCCACCACGTCCCTGCCACTGAACTGGAGCTCGTTTCATGAAGATCCGCGAAGCTGCGTCCGCAAAGGCCGTCAACACCGAGCCGATGACCCTGGCCTTCGAGGTTACAGTTTCCTCGGTCCGGGAACTCAGTCCCAACTTCCGCAGGATTACGTTTGGCGGCTACTCGCTGCGCGACTTCGGCGTCCACGGCGGAACGCTGGACCTGCGGATCAAGCTGATGATCCCTTCCCTTGCGGAAGATGGCAGTGCGTTGCCGCTCCCCGTGTTCGAGATGGCCCACGCCGGCTGGTACCGCGAGTGGCTGGCCATGGACCCGGCAGTACGCGGTTCCATGCGCACGTACACGGTCCGCGAGGCGCGCCTGGACGGCGTCTACCCGGAGATCGACGTGGATTTCGTGATGCATTTCGAGGAACCTGGGCATGCCCAGGCGAAACCGGGGCCGGCCGCCAACTGGGCCCTCAACGCCCGGCCCGGCGACGCCATCACCATCATCGGACCCAACAACCGCGCCGCGCACTGCGTCACTGCCGAGATCTACTCCGGCATCGAATGGCGTCCCGGCCTGGCGCAACGCGTCCTGTTGGCCGGCGATGAGACCGCCGTTCCCGCCATCTCGGCCATCCTTGAGAGCCTCCCGCCATACATGACCGGCCACGCGTTCCTGGAAGTTCCCGAAGCCGGGGACTTCCAGGAACTGAAGACTGCCGCCGACATCGACATCACCTGGTTGGCCCGCGGCGCCCGGATCGGCCGTTCGCGCCCGCACGGCGAGCTGCTCTCCGCCGCGGTGCGCAAGGCCGTCCCTGTTCCGGGCTGGGTGGGGATCAAGGCGTCCGACGGCGGTGCGGGGCCCGAGCCAGAGGACGTCAACGTGGACGTGGACATCCTCTGGGAGACGCCCGCGCGCATGGATACGGCGGCGATCGGTGCGTCCAAGAACCCCGGCATGCCTGCCGGCGCCATGCCGTTCTACGCCTGGATCGCCGGGGAGGCCGCCGTCATCAAGGACATGCGGCGGTACCTGGTCCGCGACGTGGGCATCGACCGCAAGCAGGTTGCGTTCATGGGCTACTGGCGCCGCGGCAAAGCCGAACTCTGACGCGCCCGCTCACGTTTGCTGGGGCGCCGGGGTTTCCAGCGCGTCCAGGGTGAGCCGGACCAGCCGGTCAACCTCCGCCTCTGAGTCCGCCTGGCCTGCGGCGGCAAGGGCATGCAGACAGAACCTGGTCAGCTCGGCAGCCGCAACATCCGTCCGGAGCATCCCGTCGTCACCGGCCTTGCGGATGATCACTTCGAGGAATTGTTCCTTGTGCTGCAGGGCGCCGGACTGGTGCAGCACTCCGGCTATGGCGCTGTCGTGATGCCGATGAACCATCATGGCGTGGATGCGCAGCACCTGCTCGAGCTGACGGCGGGCATCTCCACCTGCGGCTTTGACCGAATGGAGTTCGTCCAGTTCGCCGGCCGTTTGCCGGTCGTGCGCGGCCTGCAGGATGGACTGGACGTCCGGAAAGTATTTGTAGAGCGTAGCCCGGCTTACGCCGGCCGAGGCTGCCACGTCAGACATGGTGACGGAAAGGATGCCGTGTTCCGCCGCCAGCGACACGGCAGCGTCCAGAATGGCCTCGCGCACGGCACTCCTGTGCGCGCTCATCGTTTCACTCCACAGCTTGGGCACGCTCTAGTGTACGCGCTGCCCGATAGGCGGCACTATGTCTAGAGGGTTACACTCTGTTTAGATAGGCGTCGATGGCGGAGATGGCGCAGTCGGATCAACAGAGGAATAGACGCCATGGAGCAACAGAAACTTGGGCAGCGCCGGCAGTCCGCTCAACGGCCTCTGTCCACGGAGATGCCGCGTTGGGTCAAGGTGACGATAATCGTCCTGGCAGCTTTGGGGGTCCTTGTGGCAGTCGCGCTGCTCAGCGGACACAGGCCCGCGCAGCATGGATCTGCCGCGATGGTTCTTCCCCAGACAGCAGCGGTGGCGTTGTCCGGGGAGGCATCAGCGCCATGGCTGTAGGACAGAAGCTCCGCAAGGGCCTGCTGGTCCTCCACATCTCTGTATCCGCCGGCTGGATCGGTGCCGTCCTGGCCTTTCTGGCGGTTGCGGCCGGGGCGCGGCAGGGCGCCACAGCGGACGCGGCGCAGGCGGCCGAGGCCGCGCTGGAACTGATCGGCTGGACAGTGCTGGTTCCGCTCAGCCTCGCCTCCCTGACGACCGGCATCCTCCAGTCGCTCGTCACCCCGTGGGGCCTCCTTCGCCACTACTGGGTCCTGGCGAAGCTGCTGATTACGGTCGTTGCAACGGCCGTGCTGCTGGTGTTCATGCAGTCGTTTGGCCATGGCGGGCCGGAAACCGGTGGAGGCCTTCACGGCAGCGCGCAGGAGTCCTCATCAATTCTTCACGCCTCCGGCGCCCTCGTCCTCCTCGTCCTGGCCGTGCTGCTTTCGGTCTACAAACCCCGCGGCCTGACCGGCTGGGGTCTGCGCAAAGCGCAGCCCTGACCCGCCGGCACTGACTGTTCACCCCGCCGTCGTCCGCCCTTTGGTTTGGCTGGCTACCGTGGGCGGGTGCCTCCCGAACCTTTGCTTCCCCAGACCGGCAGGCGGGTTTTTGTCGCTTTGGGCGATTCGTTCACGGAGGGCGTGGGGGACCGGAACGAGGCCATGCCCAACGGCGTGCGGGGCTGGGCGGACCGGGTGGCGGACAAACTGGCGCGGCACCAGCCCGGCTGGAAGTACGCGAACCTGGCCATCCGCAGCAAGCGGCTCCGGCACGTCATCGACGAGCAGCTGGAACCGGCGCTGCGGATGCGCCCCTCGCTGGTCACGCTGTATGCCGGCGGTAATGACATCCTGGACCTGAAAACCGACATGGCCGCGCTGATGGCGGATTATGAGCAGTTGGTGGCCAGGCTGGCGGAAACCGGTGCGGTCCTTGTGCTGTTCACTGGCTTCGACGTGAAGGTGTCCGCCCTGTTGGAGCCGCTGAAGAAGCGCAATGCCTTCTATAACCGGCGGGTGCGCGGCATTGCGGAAAAATACGGTGCCGTCCTGGTGGATTACTGGTGCCTGGACGCCTTCCAGGACAGGCGGATGTGGGATTCGGACCGCCTGCACATGTCCAAGGCGGGCCACAAGTACCTCGCCGGCCAGGTGCTGGACCAGCTGGGCGTGCCGCACAAAATCCGGCCGAAGGACTGGGAGCCGCCCACCAGACCGGGCATCCGCGAATGGGAGCGGCACCAGCGCCGCTGGGTGCACGATTGGGTGCTGCCGTTGTTCGGGCGCAAGTTGCGCGGAGTCACGCTGGGGGATGGTCTGACGCCGCGCTGGCCGGAGCCGGTGAAGGTGCCGCGCAAGGGGGGAATGAAAAAAGTGGCGCGGGAGGCAGGGCTGGCCCGGGAAACCGGAAGCTAGCCGTCCAGCAGGTTTTCGAACCCGGGGGCAACGCGGCCGGCATGGAACTCCATGACCTCAAACTCGGCCACACCGTTGACGTAGAACGGATCCCTGGCCAGCGCCGCGTCCAGCACTGCGCGGTCCGCCTGGGACAGGAGCAGCCCGCCCGTGCGCGGAATCTTGCGCCCTGCCGCGATGAATACGCCGTCGTCGAAAGCCTGCTGCAGCCACGCGATGTGGGCGTCATTGTGGAAGTCGACGATGTCCTGGGGAACCCGGTAGGTCAGGGAGACAACATACATGCGCCCAGCCTACCGGCCCGTCCCCGGAGCTTGAACGATCAATCGTAGAATGGGCGGATGACCGAACCGCGCTGGCTCAACGCTGACGAACGCCGTGCCTGGCTGGCCCTGGTCAGCATCAATACGCTGCTTCCGGCTGCCCTGGATACCAAGCTGCACGCCGCGGGGAAGCTCTCCCTCTTCGACTACACCGTGCTGGCCATGCTTTCCGAGGCCGAGGAGCGGTTCCTGCCGATGAGCGAACTCGCGGCCCGCACGAGCGCGTCGCTGTCGAGGCTTTCGCACGTGGTCACCAAGCTGCAGAAGCGGGGCTGGGTGGAGCGCCGGCCGCACCCGCACGATGCCCGGGTCACCATCGCGCACCTCACCCCCGAGGGAATGGACACCATCGTCGCGCTCGCGCCGGACCACGTGGAGACGGTGCGGGAGCTCTTCCTCGATGCCCTTTCCGAACAGGACGTACTGGACCTGGCCCGGATCGGTGAAAAGATCGTGGGCCGCCTCGACGACGACCACTGGATCCTGCGGGAAAACTAGCCTCCGCGCCCGCTGGTTGGTTGCTCCCGGCAACGGGTGGCAAACTAGCCGAATGGACTTCACTACCCGGTTCGTGGCCCTTGGCGATTCCTTCACCGAAGGGGTCGGCGACGACGACCCCGCCCGCCCCAACGGTGTCCGCGGCTGGGCTGACCGCGTGGCGGAACGGCTGGGCGCCGAGGACCCCGGCTTCGGGTACGCCAACCTCGCCATCCGCGGTAGGAAACTCCGGCAGATCCTGGCAGAGCAGGTGGACGCCGCCGTCGAGCTTAAGCCCACCCTGGTGAGCATCTATGCGGGCGCCAACGACATCCTTCGACCCCGGATCAACATTGACGACCTCCTGGCAGAGTACGACGACGGCATCCGCAGGTTGAGTGCCACGGGCGCCACAGTCGTGATGTTCACGGGGTTCGATGCGCGCGGTTCCAAGGTTTTCGGCACCATGCGCGGGCGCACCGCCATCTACAACGAGCTGGTCCGCGGCATTGCCGGCGACCATGGCGCGCTGCTGGTGGATTACTGGCGCTTCAGCGAGTACTACGACTGGGGAATGTGGGCCCGGGACCGGATGCACATGTCCGCCGCCGGCCATGCGAATATGGCCAAGCGCGTGCTGGAGGTCCTCAAATACGACCACTCCATCGACATCCCGCCCATGACTCCGGTCCCGGAACTGAACGGCGCCGAAGCGCTGCGCGCCAACGCCCAGTGGGTCCGGGAGTACGCCGGGCCATGGGTCATGCGGCGGGTCACAGGCAAGTCGTCGGGGGATAATCTCCTGCCCAGGTACCCTGCACTGACCCGGCTCTAGCGCCTCCGGAAGCCGCCGCCGTCGTGCGCTCCTTATACACCCTCCGGCGGCCGGATTGGTCTTTAATTGCGCGAACTCGTAGACTTGGTAGGCGCTAAGTGCGCGGAGCGTGCGCAATTGCTCCGGTTGTCCGGTAATTTCTCCAGGGCGGCCGGTAGTTAGGGGCTCAAGTTGCGTGACTAACCGTTGCCCTTCTTCACTTTTGGGTCGCACTTAGCAGCATGGTCCAGCAGCAGATATGCGGATCATTACTTTCAATTCTTGAGGAGAAGTCATGGCAGCACACTGCCAAGTGACCGGGGCCGAGCCGGGCTTTGGGCACAGCATTTCGCACTCGCACCGCCGCAACAAGCGCCGGTTCGATCCGAACATTCAGAAGAAGCGCTACTGGGTTCCGTCCCTGCGCCGTAATGTCACGCTGCAGGTTTCTGCACGCGGCATTAAGACCATCGACGTGCGCGGCATCGACGCAGTCGTCGCCAGCATTCTTGCTCGTGGGGTGAAGCTCTAGTGGCTAAGGACAAGGACGTACGTCCGATCATCAAGCTCAAGTCGACCGCGGGCACGGGTTACACCTACGTAACCCGCAAGAACCGTCGTAACGACCCGGACCGTATGGTTCTGAAGAAGTACGACCCCAAGATCCGCCAGCACGTCGAATTCCGAGAGGAGCGCTAAACAATGGCTAAGAAGTCCAAGATTGCTCGCAACGAGCAGCGCAAGGTCATCGTTGAGCGTTACGCCGCAAAGCGCCTCGAGCTGAAGAAGACGCTGGTTGACGAAAACGCAACCGACGAAGCACGCGAAGCAGCCCGCCTGGGCCTGCAGAAGCTGCCCCGTAACGCGTCCCCGATCCGTCTGCGTAACCGCGACATCATCGACGGCCGCCCCCGCGGTACCTTCCAGAAGTTCGGTATCTCCCGTGTCCGCTTCCGCGACATGGCCCACAAGGGTGAACTTCCGGGCATCACCAAGTCTTCCTGGTAATTCAGCTCCGCTGAATCCAGCAGCTTGAAAAAGGCCGGCAACCATTTGGTTGCCGGCCTTTTTGTGCTTTTAAGGATCCGGTGGCGGACGAGTGCCCGGGCGTCGAGCATTGTGCTGCAGCACACAAAATTTGAGTACGACGGCGAAGGGCGGCTTGGGTGCCTCAAGGGGCCGTTCTGCCGCGCAATTCCGGGGTTTTGCACCCCTCATTTGGGGGATTTGCGGTGGGGTTGGGTGGGGTGTATTGTTTTCTAAGTCGCCGCGAGGGAGACAGCGAAGAGCTGGGTACCGCGGGTGGCGAATCCCCCGAATTTCAAGGCCAGTTTTTGGTTGCTCTTTAGGGCGCTGGAAAGTTGGCGGGGTGGTTTCTTGTCCTGGTGGGTCCTGGAAGATGGATTTGCGTTGGGGCGGGGGATCGGGTAAGTTTGAAAAGTTGCTCCGGAGCGATCCTGAACGTTGGTTTGGGTGGTGCCGGGTGTGTCTGTTGTTTGAGAACTCAATAGTGTGCCAAGTTTATTGATACCGATTTTTTATGAATTGGTTGGATTTGCTGTGCCGCCACCCCGTGGTG
>NZ_JBIVQB010000004.1:0-240148 GCF_044754945.1 Pseudarthrobacter sp. NPDC092439 | reverse complement strand
TTCGCCGCTTCCTCCTTGGCCGTGGATGCCACATCCTGCGCCGCGGACTTCGCCTGGCCGGCCACCTGGGAGGCCTCCTCCTTCGCAGCATCCTTCTTGGATCCGCCGGCGGTTCCGGGCGAGTCAAACGTTCCCGTGGTGCCGGCAACCGGGGCCGCGTAGGTCTCCGGCGCTACACCGGTCTCTGTCCCGTACGGATCTGCCGCGTAGGGGTCAGTCGTGGCGGGCTTGGGGGTCTGGGGCCATTGGTTCTCTGTCATCGGGCTCTCTTTCAGGAAATGTCAGCTGGCGATCAAGAACCAGCAGTGCTGGCGGTTAGTAAGCAAGGTTACTAATCCGATACTAAGCACACTTCCCATTTGATGCGCAAGGGGCTTGCCGATCTGGATCCGGAATGGCACCTCCACTTGCACCCATGATGGTAAGCATGCTTATTGTAGAGGTGTAGCGACGAAGGGTAACCCGCCACCTACAGGAAGGCTGGGAGAATGACCAGCGATCTTGATCCGGACGCCCGGGACAGCTATCGCCTGATCACCGTGGCGGCCCGGTTGGTCCAGCGGCGCCAGGACGACGCCCTGGCACACCTTGGCCTGACCCGCGCAGCCGTCATCGCCCTCGAAGGGCTTGCCGGCGGACCATTGAACCAGGAGCGCCTCGCAGAGGCCGTCAGGGTCCAGAGCCAGACCCTGGGACGGGTCCTTGCCCGGCTTGAGTCCGCTGGCCACATCACCAGGCACCGTCAGCCCACGGACCGGCGCCAGTTCAAGGTTGAGCTGACCGACGCCGGCCGGGCAGCACTCGAAGCGGCGCGCCAGGCGGAAGCCAACGCCTACCCGGACGATCCCTCCATCGCGTGGAAGGTGCTCCGGGAGGAGCTCTCCAAGTTCGTCCGGGCCCTGCCCGTTGGCAGGACAGCGGGAGTTGTCCCGCTGGTGCAGCCCGCAGACCGGGGACATCCCCACCGGCCGGACCCGCACCACCGGCGCTTTGGACGCCCCCGCGCATAGGTCGGGGTCACGTTCCCGGGGCTATGCGCCGCAGGCGTCCTGCAGTGCCTTGACGGAGTCTGACGGCACCCGGTCTCCGGACTCCGCGATCTGGCGCATCGGCGTCGTAATTTCGGCGGGGAGCCCTGCCGTCGCGGCGGCATCCACGAGGCCGCCCAAAACCTGCTTGTCTGAGGCGCTGACCAGGCCGTCCTTGATGACCGCGCAGATCTGGCGGTTCACTTCGTCCGCAGCAGCAGAAGCTACCTTGGACGCCGCCTCGCTGGCCGCGCTGCCGGCCGCATCCCCCACGGCACCGCACCCCGTGAGGAGAAGGAGGGCGGCAAGGGGCACGGCGGCAAGGGGGAAGTTCATCTCTACAGAGTATCGGGCGAGTCCGCCAGGCGGGATTTTTCGCTTCCAGGAGGAGTGTGCGGGGCAACAGGTTTATCGTGGGACGAAAGACAACCAGCTGGCCCCTGATCCGGGCGGCCGCTTTGTGTCTAATTCCACTTGAGAGAGAGCTATCCAATGAACCGGTCTGCCTGCCGCCGCATCGCGCACGGCGTAGCCCTTATCCCCGCTGTCCGGAGCGTGCGCGCATGAGCTCTTCGCAAGGTTCCCCCGCTCCCGTGAAGCGTGAGACGTTCTCCACGCGCCGGCTCTTCATCCTGTCCGCCATCGGCTCCGCCGTGGGCCTGGGCAACATCTGGCGCTTTCCGTACATCGCCTACGAAAACGGCGGCGGCGCGTTCCTCATTCCGTACCTGGTGGCGCTGCTCACCGCGGGCATCCCCCTGCTGTTCCTGGACTATGCCGTTGGGCACAAGTTCCGCGGGTCAGCGCCCTTGGCCTACCGCCGCCTGCATCGCGCTGCCGAGCCGCTGGGCTGGTGGCAGGTACTGGTCTGCTTCGTCATCGCTGCCTACTACGCGGTGATCATCGCGTGGTCCCTGATGTACATGATTTTCTCCTTCACCGAGGCGTGGGGTGACGACGCCGAAGGCTTCTTCTTCGGCAACTTCCTCGCCGTGGCCGAGGCTCCCGGGCTGGGCTTCGATTACGTGCCGTCCGTGTTCTTCCCGCTGCTGCTGACCTGGGTTGCGGTGATCATCATCATGGTGGCCGGCATCCGCAAGGGCATTTCCCGCGCCAACTCCATCCTGCTGCCACTGCTGATGGTCATGTTCCTCCTGCTGGTGGTCCAGTCCCTGTTCCTGCCCGGCGCGGCCCTCGGCCTCAACGCCTTCTTCACCCCGGACTGGGCGGCGCTGGGCAACGCGTCCGTGTGGGCCGCAGCGTACGGCCACATCTTCTTCTCGCTGTCCGTGGGCTACGGCATCATGGTCACGTACTCCTCCTACCTCAAGCGCCGCACGGACCTGACCGGTTCCGGCATGGTGGTGGCGTTCTCCAACTCCGGCTTCGAGATCCTTGCCGGCATTGGCGTGTTCGCTGCCCTCGGGTTCATGGCGCAGGCCGCAGGGGCCGGGGTCGATGACGTGGTCACCGGCGGAATCGGACTGGCGTTCATCGCCTTCCCCACGATCGTGTCCCAAGCGCCGTTCGGCGCCGTCATGGGCGTGCTGTTCTTCGGCTCGCTGGTGTTTGCGGGAATCACTTCGCTGATCTCCGTGCTGGAAGTCATCGTCTCCGCCGTGCAGGACAAGCTCGGCTGGGCCCGGGTGCGCACCTCCGTGTTGGTCAGCGTTCTGGTGGCCGCTGTCTCCCTGGCGCTGTTTCCCACGGCCACCGGCCTGTACCTGCTGGACACCTCTGACGCCTTCGTCAACAGCTTCGGCATCACGCTTGGCGCGCTGGTCACGGTGGTTGTCCTGGCCTGGTTCCTGCGCAGGCTGCCCCTGCTGGCGGACCACCTGAACCGGACCTCCACCATCAAGATGCGGAGGATCTGGATCGCCCTCGTCGCAGTGGTGGTCCCCGCTGCCCTGATCTACATGGTGGCCAACGAGTTCATCAGCAAGATCGGTGAGCCGTACGGCGGCTACCCGGACTGGTTCCTGGCCGTGTTCGGCTGGGGCATGGCGGCGGCACTGGTGGTGCT
Organism: Pseudarthrobacter sp. NPDC092439; assembly: GCF_044754945.1. Taxonomy (NCBI): domain Bacteria; kingdom Bacillati; phylum Actinomycetota; class Actinomycetes; order Micrococcales; family Micrococcaceae; genus Pseudarthrobacter; species Pseudarthrobacter sp. NPDC092439. The sequence goes on along the minus strand of NZ_JBIVQB010000004.1, from coordinate 237,094 downwards.
GGCCCTGGCGCTGACCTTCATCCCGTGGAGCAGCCGGTCCAAATTGAATGATGACCCCGAATACGACGCCCTGGTGGCGGAGGAAGCAAAGGAAGCAGCACCGTGACCCCCATCGCCATCATCATGATGATCATCGCCATCCTCACGGTGTGGGGCGGCCTGGCACTGTCCTTGCTGAACCTGAAGCGCCACCCCGAGGACGAGGGCGCCCTGCCCGAAGAAAACGCCTGGGAGCTCTAGGGCATCAGAGGGCGCGCGCCACAGCTGGCCCTGCGGCGCGCGCAAGGACCCATGACCCACTGCGGCGGGTGGATTGCGGTGGGATACTGGGGCAATACCAGTACTACGGCCTATGGGGGGCTCACCGTCATGATCCTGGACATTGCCACGCTCCGCGTTGCTTTCGTTGTGATGGCCGTGGTTCAGCTGTTCCTCTTCTATTTCTCGGCGTACCGCGTCACGCGCTCCCCCTACAGCGGGTGGTGGTGCGTGGCGCTGGGTTTTTTCCTGGCCGGATCCGCCGCCTATCTGCTGGACGGCACCCCGCACCAGGTGTGGGCAAACCCGGTGGGCAACGCGCTCCTGGTGCACGGCGGTGTGGCGGTATGGGCGGGAGCCCGCTCCCTGCGGACAACCCTGCCAAAAGGCTGGATTTCCGCTGCGATCCCGTTGGCGGTGCTCGTTGCCGGCCTGGTGGACGACCCCGCCAACAACAGCTGGGCCGGCGGAGGGGTTTTCCTGGCCGCGATGAGCCTTACCGTAGGCCTTTCCGCTCATGAGCTGTGGCAACTTGGGCCGGAATATTCGCGGGTCCGGATCCCCTTGGCTTCTGCGGCCGGCCTGCTCTCCGCCTTCTACGCGGCACGGCTGGTGGCGTTCCTGGCAGAGGGCGGGGATGGGAAGCTTTTCACCGGCATCCTCGGTTCCGGACCAACCACCCTGTTGAGCATGATGCTGCTGGTGGTGGCCTCCTACAGTATGCCCGCACTGAGCAGCGAGCAGCACACCCGGGCGCTCCGGCTGGTGGCCTCACGGGATGACCTCACGGGGCTGCTGAACCGCAAGGCTTTCCTCAGCCTGGCCGCCGACCGGCTCCGTTCCCGCCGGTCGGCAGGCACCTGGGGTGCTTTGGTCCTGGCGGACCTGGACCATTTCAAGTCCGTGAACGACACGTACGGCCATGCCGCGGGGGACCGGGTCCTGCAGCGCTTCGCGGATGCCTGCACGGCCACTGTCCGGGAGTCGGACCTGGTGGGCCGCTACGGCGGCGAGGAGTTCGTGCTCTTCATTCAGGGCGCCGGCGCCGAGCGGGCCGAGGCCGTTGCTGCCGGCATCAGCGACCGCCTCGCGGAGGCGTCGGAGGCGGAGGGCTTTGAGATGCCGACGGTCAGTTACGGAATTTCCACGTACGACGCCGGGACGTCCAGCCTCGAGGATGTCATCGCCTCCGCGGACAGGGCCTTATACGCGGCTAAGTCGCGGGGCCGGAACAGGAGTGCGCGCAGCGACAGCTGACGTGCTCCGGTTCGGCATCCCGGACCAGCTCCAGTAAGAGCCCGGCGGTAGAATCTGTGGGTGCGGTCGGCCCGGGCGCTGCCCGCATTTCCGGTGCAGTGGTGCGCCCCCTTCTTCCAACGTGCAATTCTTCCAAAGTGCAATGGCCGCTGCAGTGCGTCCTCCCGACCATGAACGGAGCCAGCAATGGCCGTCAAGACCGCCCAGGCGCCCACACCGGAACAGCTACAGTCTGTCCGCGAAACCCTGAAATCGCCGCGGCGGCTCAAGACCGAGGTCCTTGCGGGCCTGGTGGTCGCGCTGGCCCTGGTCCCTGAGGCCATCGCCTTCTCGATCATCGCCGGGGTAGATCCCCGGCTGGGCCTGTTTGCCTCATTTACCATGGCAGTCACCATTGCCTTTGTGGGCGGGCGCCCCGCAATGATCTCGGCGGCCACCGGCGCGGTCGCCCTGGTTATCGCCCCTCTGGTGAAGTCCCACGGCATCGACTACTTCATCGCCGCCGTCATCCTGGCCGGCGCTTTCCAGATCGTCCTGGGCGTCTCCGGCGTCGCAAAGCTCATGCGCTTCATCCCGCGGTCCGTCATGGTGGGCTTCGTCAACGCCCTGGCCATCCTGATTTTCATGGCGCAGGTCCCGGAGCTGATCAACGTTCCGTGGTTGGTGTACCCGCTGACGGCATTGGCCCTGGCCATCGTGTTCGGGCTGCCGAAGCTCACCAGGGCCGTTCCCGCCCCGCTGGTGGCGATCGTGGTGCTCACGCTTATCACCGTGCTGGCCGCCGTCGCGGTTCCCACCGTGGGGGACAAGGGCGATTTGCCCGAGTCGCTGCCGTCCCTGTTCATTCCCGACGTGCCGTTCAACCTCGAGACGCTGCAGATCATCTTCCCGTACGCCCTGGCCATGGCCTTCGTGGGACTGCTGGAGTCGCTGATGACCGCCAAACTGGTGGACGACGTCACCGACACGCGGTCCAACAAGTCCCGCGAAGCCTGGGGCCAGGGCGTGGCCAACATCGTCACCGGCTTCACGGGTGGCATGGGCGGCTGCGCCATGATCGGCCAAACCATGATTAACGTGAGGGCCTCCGGCGCCCGCACCCGCATTTCCACGTTCCTGGCCGGTGTCTTCCTGCTCATCCTCGTGGTGGCGCTCGGCGGGGTGGTGTCCGTCATCCCGATGGCCGCGTTGGTGGCCGTGATGATCTTCGTTTCCTGGGCCACGTTCGACTGGCACAGCATCCACCCGCGGACCCTCAGGATGATGCCCAAGAGCGAAACCCTGGTCATGGCGGCCACCGTCATCGTGGTGGTGGCAACGCACAACCTGGCCATCGGCGTCGGCGTTGGTGTCCTGGTGGCGATGGTCCTCTTCGCCCGGCGGGTGGCGCACTTCGTCACCGTGGAACGCACGGTCAATACGGCGGAAGGCAGGGAAACCGCCACGTACGTGGTCAACGGGGAGCTGTTCTTCGCCTCCTCCAACGATCTCTACACCCAGTTTGAGTACGCACATGACCCGGAGCACGTGGTGATCGACATGCATGCCTCGCACCTGTGGGACGCTTCCACCATTGCCGCGCTGGACGCCATCATCGGGAAGTACCGCCACCACGGCAAGCACGTGGACGTGGTCGGCCTCAATGACGCCAGCCTGCAGATCCGCCACCGCCTGGGCGGGCAGCTCGGTGCGGGGCACTGACAAAAGCCGGCCGCCGGGAAAGACAGGCCCCCGGGAAATACCGGCTGATAAAATAGCGGCCTGCAAGGCGGCCATCTCTGCTGGTCAACCAGCGCCGTACCAAAGTAGGGGACCACACACATCATGACGGCAGGCGGTTCACCCCTCGGAACCTCGGAGAGCCGTCCGGGCGCGCCGAAAGAGGGCGCCCCGCACACCGGCCGCCGCCCCTACATCGGCACCGCGCAGGGTTTCCTCGGTGCCCTGATGATGTTCGTCGGATCCATCGGAACCGGCTGGATCGCCAACGGCTCACCCATGATCCGGCAGCCTGTGGTCATCGCACTGCGGACCGAGGGCTGGGGCGTGGCCGTGTCCACCATCCTGCTGACCGCCGGTGCCATGCTGCTGATCCGCTCCTGGCTCCGGCTGGGCCAGCGGCTCGCCGGCTGGGGGCAGCATTCCCTCCGGTCCGTGGTCATTGCGGTGTCCGCCTGGTCGCTGCCCCTGATGTTCTGCGTCCCTGTCTTCTCCCGGGATGTCTACGCGTACACCGGCCAGGGCCGGCTGGTACGGGAGGGACAGAACCCCTACGAGGTAGGCATCTCCACCCTGAGCAACTGGTTCTCTCTCGGAGCCGACCCCGCCTGGGCGGAGGCCCGCACCCCCTACGGCCCGTACTTCCTGTGGCTGGCGCGCGGTGTGGTGGGGCTGACCGGCGCCCAGCCGGACCTGTCCGTCCTGCTCTTCAGGCTCCTGGCCGGCGTTGGCGTGCTGCTGTGCGTCATCTACGTGCCCAAGCTGGCCGAGCTTCATGGGATCAACGGGGCCCGGGCGCTCTGGATCACGGTGGCCAACCCGTTGTTCCTGATCAGCTTCATTGCCAGCGCGCACAACGACGCGCTCATGGTGGGTCTCGCCGTCGCGGGCGTCTACTTCGCTGCCACCCGCCGGTACGTCCTGGGCATCCTGCTGGTGACCGCCTCGATCGGCATCAAGCCCATCACTGTCCTGCTGCTGCCGTTCCTCGGCGTGATGTGGGCCGGTGCTTCAGCGACCTGGCCGCGCAAGTTCCTGATGTGGGCGGCCACGGCGGGGCTCAGCTTCGGTGTGCTGCTGCTCAGCGGCCTGCCGTACAACCTGGGGACGGGCTGGGTGTGGGCCATCATGGACCCCACGCCCGGGTACACCGGCTACTCCCCGTCAGGTTTCCTGGGCCAGCAGGTGGAGATGCTGGCCAACGTGCTGGGGCTGCCGGGCGGCGCCTTCGCGGACGTGCTGCGGGCCGGCCTGAAGTGGATCGCCATAGGCCTGGTGCTGCTGCTGATGTTCCGCGGCGACTATTCGCGCGCCGTCCGCCGGATGGCCCTGGCGTTCACCGCCGTCGTGATGCTTTCCCCGATTATCCAGCCCTGGTACATCCTGTGGTTCCTGCCGTTCCTGGCCGTCACCGGCATCCGCGACGACTGGCAGATCCGCTCCCTCTATGTGGTGGTCACGTTCTTCGTGGTGTTCGGCGCGCAGGACCAGCTCTCCGTCTGGTCCTTCGTGGAGCTGCCCGTCGACGCGTCCTCGCTGGCGTTCGTCACGGCCCTGGCGTTCACGTTCTACCTGCTGGTGCTGGACATCCACACCAGGAAGCTGCTCATCGAGGGGAAACCGCTGGACGTTGCCCGGCAGGGGTGGAGGTGGCTGCAGGAGCGGCGCGCGGCCGCCCGGCAGGCGGGATAGCGCGCAGGCGTAAATGCGGTTACGCGGCCACGCGTTCCGCAGGCTTCCGGCCCAGCTCGGCCGTCCGCTGCACCGACCACCACAGCAGCACCACCAGGAGCACGTTGCGGGTGGTGAGGACCGCCGCCATCACCGGGTGTGCGTGGATGAGCGGGGTGTAGAACAGCGGGTAGATCACAAACGTGGTCATCGCGATGCCCATGAGCAGTGCGGCGGGTACCTTCCAGCGCTCCCAGTCGTGGGTGAGGCCGGCGATGATCACCGGCGCCAGCCAGATGATGAACTGCGGCGAGCCCACCTTGTTGAACACGATGAACGCTGTGACCATCATCAGGGAGCCTTCGAGGAACAGTTCCTCGCGCTCGGCGCCACGCCGGAGGGCGCGGACCAGCAGGATGGCCGCTGCGACGGCGGCGAGGATGAGCAGCGGCTGCATCAGGAACGCGGCGGTGGCGGCACCCGGACCGTAGACCTCGGTGGAGTTGATGGCGGTGTTGTCCGCCATCTTCGACCCGGCTATGTCGAACACGCTCAGCCACACCCACGGTGTGGAGAAGGTGGCCTCGAGCTGCATGCCGCGCTCGCCCTGGTTGAGGAGGAAATCCAGGATGTGCGGCAGGCCGCCCGACAGCCACGTGCCCGCGGTGACGACGGCGGTCACGGCAACGCCGGCCAGGACCACCTGGATCCGCTTGTGGCTGGCGATCACGATCGGCGCCAGCACGGCGGCCGGCCAGACCTTGATCCAGGTGGCAATGCTGAGCAGGACGCCGGCCACCACTGGCCGCTCGGCTGCATAGAGCAGTGCGATCAGCACGATGGGTGCGGTGATGCCTTCCACGCGGGCGAAGCTGAGATAGCCCATGAAGACGGTGAAGAACAGCCACCACCAGGCCGGGGCAATGCCCGCAACCTTCCGCGGGCCGCGGGTCAGGTAGAGGAGCCCGACGGCGTTAAGCGTCGTGATGATCAGGAACCACGTGAGCAGGTAGAGGCCTGGCCCGGCGATGTTGGCGAGGAAGATGGGGATCTGCGCCAGCACCGGGTAGACCCACGGGCTGATCTTTCCGTCCAGGTCCGACGGGTTATACCCGGCCGTGGCCCATTGGCGGTACTGCTCGGTGTCGCTGAAGGTGTCGCCGTGCAGGAAGAAGGACGCCATCCAGCCCAGGAAGTAGAGATGGACGACGGCGAAGCCCCACCACACGCTGGACGGGCGGGCGAACCAGTCCACCACCTTGGCGGGGAGGACTTTGCTGCGGACCGCCACCAGGCGGTCAAAGAACCTCGTGGAAATCTCAGGACTCCTTGAGCGCGGGGGCGGCGGCCGGTGCCTTCTTGCCCAGCAGGTACAGGCGCCGTACGCTCCACAGGAACAGGACCACCAGGAGGACGTTGCGGATGGTGAGCACCAGTGCCATCCACGGGTTGTTGTGGCTGAGCGCGTCGTAGAACAGCGGGTAGATGAAGTACGTCGCCACGGCGATGGCGACCAGCATGGTGGCCGGCAGCCGCCATTCCCGCCAGCTGTGTGCCAGGCCCACGGCTACGGCCGGGCCCAGCCACACCATGAACTGGGGCGAGCCCACCTTGTTGAAGACCACGAAGGCCGTGCTGAGGCTGAGCGCCCCGGCCAGGAGCAGTTCAGTGCGGTCCACGCCGCCACCGGTTTTTCCGCTGTACTGGTTGCCGTTGTGCAGTGCCCAGAAGGTCAGGCCCGCCACGAGCAGTGCGGCGAGGATCAGCAGCGGCTGCATCAGCACGGACATGGTGGCGGTTCCGGGGCCATCCACCTGCATGGAGTTGATGTCAGTGTTCATGTACATCCGGGAGTCCCCGATGTTCAGGACGGACAGCCACAGCCATGGTGTGGTGAACGTGGCCTCCAGCTGCATGCCGCGGTCGCCCTGCTGGGTGAGGAAGTTAAGCAGCCTGGGGACTTTGCCGAGGGCAGCGGCCAGAGCGACGACTCCCGCCGTCGTCGCAATTCCTGCCAGTACCACCAGCAGGCGGTTCCGGAGCACTGCGAAGAGGGCCAGCATGACCGCCGCGGGCCAGACTTTGATCCAGGTGCCGACGGCCAGCAGCACGGATGCGATAAACGGGCGGTTGACGCCGTAGGCGAGGGCCACCAGGACAAGCGGGGCGGTGAGGCCGTCCACGCGGGCGAAGCCGAGCCAGCCCATCAGGAAGGTGAAGGTGAGCCACCACCACGCCGCGGGGATGGCGGCGGCGTTGCGGCCCCGTTCGGTCAGCTTGAGCAGTGCCCAGGCATTCAGGACGGTGGTCATGAGCACCCAGAGGAAGAAGAACGGCCCCGGTCCGGCGATGCCGGCGATGGCCATGGGGATCAGGGCGAGGATGGGGTAGACCCAGGGGCTGGGCCCGCCGGTGAGGTTGGCGTCGTCAAAGCCGGCCGCAGCCCAGTCCCTGTAGATATAGGTGTCGCTGAGTGCCTCGCCGCGCAGTGACAGGGAGGCCGCGAAGACCAGGAAGACCAGGTGCACCACGATGAATCCGGCCAGCAGGCCCCGCGGAGTGTTCAGCGCGTTGCGGGCGGGGGCTGGGAGGACGACGTTGCGGATCCGGGCGAGTCTGCCGAAAAAAGCATCCATGGGAGTGGCGGGACCTTGTCAGGTTGGGGGTTTCGGTGGGGCCAGGAACAGCCCGCGCCCGCAGTCAACTCTAATTCACGGCATATTGGCCGCGTAATTGCGGTCTGCGTTGTGAGCTTTGTCGCGTGGACCGGCGCTTGGCGCAGGATCCCGCCCACTGGCCGATATCTAAAGTTGCTGGCGCCGCCGCGGTGGGGGACCATGGGGCAGGGCACTTTACGGTGCCCTGCCGCGTTTGCAGCCTGGGGGAGCGCAACCGTTAAACCCACTCCCTGCCCCTGACGATCCACAAAGGCTTTTCCCATGAATTTTCCCCTGACCCTCACCGTTGCCGACCGCAAGAGCATGGACAGCGAGCTCGAAGCCGCAGTCTCCGCCGCCAAGGCGCATGCCCTCGCCGGCAAGCAGCATGGCATCCTGGTCACCCGTCATGCCGCCGACACGTTCACCGTTGCGCTGAGCGAGACCGTTCCGTTCGGCCTGACACGCGAACACCAGGCCTGGTAGCCGCCAGCCAAATCGCCACCGCGTTGGTGGCAACGATAATCCCGATACCCAGCCACTCGTGCAGGACCAGGACCTGACCCAGCACCACGGTTCCCGAAAGCGCGGCCAGGATCGGGTTGATGCTCATGAACACGCCAAAGAAGGCTGCCGGAACGTGCCGGAGGGCCATGAGGTCCGCGGTGTACGGGACTACGGAGCACAGGATCCCCGCGGCCGCAGCGTAGAGCAGCCACGGTCCTGAGAAGGCGCCCTGGAGAACCAGGACGACGACGGCCGGCACGTAGAACGCGAGGGACACCACCGCTGCGGCGGCCGGCGCCTGCAGGCCCGGCAGGCGCTGCCCGGCCACGCGGTTCAGCAGGATGTACGTTGCCCAGCACGCCGCACCGGTGATCCCGATGGCAATCCCGGCGAAGTCGCTGCTGGGAGCGGGCATGACCAGCACGTAGACACCGATGCCGGCGACCAGGCCGCACACCAGGTCCCGGCGGCTCCGGGACCCCATCAGCGCCACGGCCAGCGGGCCCAGGAACTCCAGGGTCACCGCCAGCCCCAGCCCGATCCGGTCGATGGCCACGTAGAGGCAGATGTTCATCAGTGCCGTCGCAGCGCCCAGCAGCAGCACCGGCCACCACTGCGCCCGGCTGAACCGGTGCAGCGGCGGACGCGCCACCGGAACCAGAACCGCCGCGGCCACCAGCTGCCGCACCGCCACCACGCCAGCGGGTTCGAGCACGGGGAACGCCAAGGCGCCAATTCCAGCGCCGAACTGGTTGCTCGCGCCGCTCGCCGTCATGGTCAGCACGCCACGGAGAACGGACGACGACGGCCCGCGCCGCCCGTCCCGCGGCGCTGGTGCGGTGGTTCGCCGCTGTCGCAGGGATGTATCCATACGCCACAGTTTCCGGCTGTCGTGGTGGGCTGAGAAATGCACGCCACGAAGGGTCTATACGATGAGCGTATGAATGTAGAGCTGCGCTACCTGCGGGCCCTCGTGGCGGTGGTGGACGCGGAGACCTTCACGGACGCCGCGATCGAACTCGGCACGTCACAGGCCGCTGTTTCCCGCTCCATCGCGGCGCTGGAAAAGGCGTTGGGGATGCAGGTCCTGCAGCGCACCACGCGCAGCGTCGCGCCGACGCCGGCCGGGGAGAGGATCATCGACCACGCACGCCGCATCCTGGATGAACTGGCGCTTCTGGAGCGAACCGCCAAGCACCTCGGAACGGAGTTCCGGGTCAGCTACGCCTGGTCAGCCCTGGGCCGGCGCACCCGTGCCGTGGAGCGCGCGTGGGACACCCTCCATCCGGACGCTCCGCTGGTGTGGGTGCAGTCCAACGGCCCCACGGGCGGGCTCGCGGACGGTTCCGCTGATGTCGCTGTGCTGCGCCGGCCGCTCAGCGATTCCCGGTTTGCCTGCTCTGTCATCGGCCGCGAGGAGCGTTTCGCGGCGGTGGCCAGGGAGGATCCGCTGGCGCGGAAGCGGGCGCTGCGGATGTCCGACTTCGCCGGCCGGACCATTGCCGTTGACGCCCGCACCGGCACCACTACCGAGGACCTTTGGCCTGCGGGGCAGGGGCCCTCGGGTGCACGCCTGGTGCACGGCGTGGACGAATGGCTGACGCTTATCGCCGGCGGCCGCGCTCTGGGCATGTCCTCCGAGGCCACGGCCGCCCAGAACCCTCGTCCGGGCGTCGCGTACCGGCCGGTGAAGGATGCGCCGCCCATCGACGTCGTGCTTGCCCGGCGCAAAGGCGACACTTCCGCCTTGGTGGCGGACTTCATCCGCCTGGCGGAAGACTCCTATCGGCCGGAGCAGCCCCAAATATAGGCAGTACACTGGGACGCATGACCGAGGAACCGGTCCCGTCTGCCCCTCCTTCGGCTCCCGCCGCCGTCGATACCTCCCTGCGTCCGCCGGAGCAGCGGTCCCGCACTTTCACCGGAATCCTGGTGAACACCGCCCTGGCGAACGTTACCACCAGCTACCTGTGGTTCGCCCTGACGTTCTGGGTGTATCTGGAAACCCGCAGCGTCATCGCCACCGGCGTCATCGGAGGCGCGTACATGCTGCTGATTGCCCTCTCGAGCATCAGCTTCGGCACGTTCGTGGACCGCTACCGGAAGCTGGCCGTGATGCGGTTCGCGGCCGCCTTCACGTTGGGCATGTTCCTGCTGGCAGGGGGCCTGTTCCTGGTGACGCCGGCAGCGAACCTGCTGGACCTGGCACACCCGTGGTTCTGGGTGTTCGCCGTGATCATCCTGACGGGCGCGGTGGTGGAGAACATGCGGAACGTGGCGCTTTCCACGGTGGTCACCATCCTTATCGAGCCGGACCGGCGGGCCAACGCCAACGGGCTCGTGGGCATGGTGCAGGGTATTGCCTTCATCATCACCTCGGTGCTGTCGGGGCTCTCCATCGGGCTGCTCGGCATGGGCTGGACCATCGCCGTCGCTCTTGTACTGACGGCCGTGGCGTTCCTCCACCTCGTGACGTTGCGCATGCCGGAAGAGACGCAGGTTGCGGCCGGGGACGCGCATGGTGCCTTCGATCTGCGCGGTTCCTTGGCCGCCGTTCTGGCCATCGCGGGGCTCTTCGCGCTGATCCTGTTTTCCACCTTCAACAACTTAATCGGCGGCGTTTATATGGCGCTGATGGATCCGTACGGCCTGGAAATGTTCCCGGTGGAGGCGTGGGGCGCCGTCTTCGCACTCGGGTCCACCGGGTTCATCGCGGGCGGGGCGCTGATTGGCAAGTTCGGGCTGGGAAGCAACCCGCTGCGCACCATGCTCATCATGGTCACCGTGATGGGGTTCATCGGTGCTGTCTTCACGCTGCGGGAGTGGCAGTGGCTCTACATCGCCGGGATCTGGCTGTACATGGTGCTGATTCCCTTCGTAGAAGCTGCCGAGCAGACGGTCATCCAGCAGGTAGTGCCCCTGAACCGCCAGGGCCGGGTGTTCGGCTTCGCCATGGCCTTCGAGTCCGCGGCGGCCCCGGTCACGGCGTTCCTGATCGCGCCGATCGCGCAGTTCTGGATCATTCCGTATGCGCGGTCCGCCGAGGGCTCGGCCGCGCTGGAACCTCTGCTGGGGGAGGGAGTCTCCCGCGGCATAGCGCTGGTGTTCCTGGTGGCCGGGACCCTCATGATCGCCGCAGCCCTGCTGGCGTTCCTGACACCCGTGTACCGCAGGGTGTCGGCGACGTATGCGGAGAAGGCCAGGCAGGGCACGACGGCGGTGCCTCCTGCCGCGGCCGGCTCTGACTGAGCGGCCTGCGCTACGCAATGCGCAGGGCCGAATTTTCCTCAAAGAAATTGAAGCATAGCCTCTTGCATTTCTGAGGGCCGGGCGTAGCCTAGCAATTGCACCGGAGCGTCTCGCCGCTGAGCGCGGGCCGGTGCAGGCATCGAGGGCGTGGCGGCGCTCCTGCCACACCAGTTTGTGCCCATGTACTGGGGACTACGGACAGTTCCCGGGCCGATCACGCGGCCCGGCTGACATCCAAAACACCTACGGCCCAGGGCCGTAATCCAAAAGAGGCCATGTGATGCACAGGTTCCTCAAACCTTTTATGTTGTTCTTTACCGCAGTGCTGCTGATGTTCACCGTCGGAATCTCCGCAGCCCAGGCGGCAAGTCCGCACTTCAAGCGCGGCGGGTCGCCCGTCTGTGAGGTCAGCGCGGCTGGCAGCACTTCCACCACTACCTGTACCGCCGTCCTGGCCGGGCTTGGCAACGAAGACCTCGTTGCCACGGTGACGGTAGCGGGCTATGCCGTCTACGAGTGCCAGAACTACGGCGGCAACGTGGCACCTGGCCAGAACAAGGTGGTGACCGGACCAGTCACCGAGCCCACGTCGGTTCCCAGCGACGCCATCAAGAACGGCACGCTGCGGTTGGCCACCGATCCGGTAACCCTCTCCGCGCCTGATACCGCGACAGCTGCCGAGGCTGGTTGCCCCAACGGGAACTGGCAGGGCATCAACCCTGTCCTGACCGTCACTTCGATCCAGTTGACGATCACCCAGGGAACGTTCTCGGTCACCTGCTGGGCATACAACGAGAATGGCCTGACGGGGTCGGTAGCCCTAACGTGCTGATCGGCACCTCCTGAGGGTTTATTGGAAGGCCCGTAACCACCAGATGCCGGGCCGGCCCAAGAAGCCGGCCCGGCATTGTCACGCCCCGACGTAGGCCGCGAGGTGCTGTCCGGTGAGTGTCGCTCTCCCCTCAACAAGATCTGCCGGCGTGCCCTCGAAAACCACCGTGCCGCCGTCGTGCCCGGCGCCCGGGCCCAGGTCGATGATCCAGTCAGCGTGCGCCATCACCGCCTGGTGGTGTTCGATCACGATCACCGACTTACCGGACTCCACCAGGCGGTCCAGCAGGCCCAGCAGGTTCTCGACGTCGGCCAGGTGCAGGCCCGTGGTGGGCTCGTCCAGAATATAGACGTCGCCTTTCTCGGCCATCTGTGTGGCGAGCTTCAGCCGCTGGCGCTCGCCGCCGGACAGCGTGGTGAGCGGCTGCCCCAGCGTGATGTAGCCAAGGCCAACGTCCGCCAGGCGTTCCAGGACCCTGTGCGCCGCGGGGGTCTTGGCCTCGCCCTCGGCGAAGTAGGCCAGCGCGGCGTCCACCGGCATGTCGAACACGTCCGCGATGTTCCGTCCAGCCAGCGTGTACTCCAGGACGGCCGGCTGGAAGCGGCGGCCCTCGCACTCCTCGCAGGTGGACTCCACCGTGGCCATGACGCCGAGTTCGGTGAAGATGACGCCCGCCCCGTTGCAGGTGGGGCACGCGCCCTCCGAGTTGGAGCTGAAGAGTGCCGGCTTGACCCCGTTGGCTTTGGCGAACGCCTTGCGGACGGGTTCCAGGAGGCCGGTGTAGGTGGCGGGGTTGCTGCGGCGGGAACCTTTGATGGCTCCCTGGTCGATGACCACCACGCCCTCGCGTTTGGCCAGTGACCCATGGATCAGCGAACTCTTGCCGGACCCGGCCACGCCCGTGACCACGCAGAGCAGGCCCAGGGGGACATCCACGTCGACGTTGCGCAGATTGTGCATTGATGCGCCGCGTACCTCGAGGACCCCGGCGGCGCTCCGCACCGCAGCTTTGAGGCGGGCGCGGTCGTCCAGGTGCCTTCCCGTGACGGTATCGCTGGATCGCAGCCCTTCCACGCCGCCCTCGTAGACAATCTCGCCGCCGCCGGTGCCCGCGCCCGGGCCGAGGTCGACGACGTGATCGGCAATGGCGATCATCTCCGGTTTGTGCTCCACCACCAGGACGGTGTTGCCTTTGTCCCGCAGCTGCAGCAGGAGCGTGTTCATCCGTTCGATGTCGTGCGGGTGCAGGCCGATGCTTGGTTCGTCAAAGACATAGGTGACGTCGGTCAGCGAGGAGCCCAGGTGCCGGATCATCTTGGTCCGCTGCGCCTCACCGCCGGAGAGGGTACCGGCAGGGCGGTCCAGGGAGAGGTAGCCCAGGCCGATTTCGGTGAAAGCGTCCAGCAGGTCCCGCAGCCCGTCCAGCAACGGCTTCACCGAGGGTGCGTCGAGCTCCCGGATCCATTGGGCCAGGTCACTGATCTGCAGGGCGCACAGGTCTGCGATGTTCCTGCCGTTAATTTGGGCGGACAGTGCTTCCGGGGTGAGTCGGGTTCCCTTGCATTCGGGGCAGGTGGCGAAAGTGACGGCCCGTTCCACGAAGCGGCGTACGTGCGGCTGCATGGCCTCCACGTCCTTGGACAGCATCGACTTCTGGATCTTGGGGATGATGCCCTCGAACGTGAGGTTCACGCCCTCCACCTTGATCTTGGTGGGCTCGGCGTACAGCATCGTGTCCAGCTGCTTGGCGGTGAACGCCGCGATTGGCTTGTCCATTGGCAGGCCCATGCCCTCGAACAGCCGGCCGTACCAGCCGTCCATCGAGTAGCCCGGTACGGTCAGGGCGCCGTCGTTCAACGACTTGGAGTCGTCATAGAGCGCGGTCCGGTCGATGTCGCTGATGTTGCCCATGCCCTCGCAGCGCGGGCACATGCCGCCCAGGTAGGTGACCTGGCGGACCACGTTCTTTTCCACCCGGCCGTCCCTTTCCCTGCTCATCACGCCGCTGGCCTTACGTGTGGGCACGTTGAAGGAGAACGCGGTGGGCGGGCCGATGTAGGGGTCTCCGATCCGGCTGAACAGGATACGCAGCATGGCGTTGGCGTCCGTGGCGGTTCCCACGGTGGAGCGCGGGTTCGCGCCCATCCGCTCCTGGTCCACGATGATCGCCGTGGTGAGTCCCTCCAGCCGGTCCACGTCCGGGCGGGCCAGGCTGGGCATGAAGCCCTGCACGAAGGCGCTGTACGTCTCATTGATCATCCGCTGGGATTCGGCGGCAATCGTGGCGAAGACCAGGGAGCTCTTGCCGGAACCCGAAACGCCGGTGAATACGGTGAGCCTGCGCTTGGGCAGCTCAACGCTGACATCCTTGAGGTTGTTCTCCCGGGCACCCTGCACCCGGATGATGTCGTGGGTGTCGGCGGCGTGCAGGCCGCCCTTCCGGCTGGCTGCAGTGGTTTCGGTGCTCACACGTCAGATCGTGCTACGCGCCGAAGGAGATGTCCAGATGCGCCGGCTCCTGCACGTTTTCCCAGAACCGTTGCCCGCGGATCAGCTGGAACCTAGCGTAAATGGGTGCACGCTCCCACTTCTGGGGGCGGACGTTGATACGAAGAGGTTTCCGATGTCCCAACGCATTTCCGTTTTTCTCGCGGCGCTCGCCCTGTTGGCCGGGACGCTTGCCGGGGCTGCGCCCGCTTCCGCCGATACGGCAGACATTTCGCCCCCCGGCGCCAACAACTGGTCCTGCAAGCCCTCCGCTGAGCATCCTTATCCGGTCATCCTCGTTCCAGGCACCTTCGAGAGCATGCTCAAGAACTGGTCCACGCTCTCGCCGGTCCTTGCCGGGCAGGGATACTGCGTCTTCGCACTGAATTACGGCACCACCAACGGGGTTCCGGCCACGGGGCCTGTAACCGAGTCCGCCCGCGAGCTGTCCTCCTTCGTCGATGCAGTTCTCGCTGCCACCGGCGCCAAGAAGGCTGACCTCGTGGGGCACAGCCAGGGTGGCATGATGCCCCGTTACTACATGGGGTTCCTGGGCGGCGCCCGGAAGGTCAACCACCTGATAGGGATTGCACCCTCGAACCACGGCACCGAAGGCGTGATCGCCCCGGCACCGGAAGACTTCCCGGCATCCACCGGGGATATGGAATTCGTGTGCCAGGCGTGCGCGGACCAGGAAGCGGGCTCGGCGTTCATGACCGAGCTGAACTCCATCGGCGATACCGTGGTGGGTCCGTATTACACCGTCATTTCAACCAAGTACGACGAAGTGGTCACCCCCTACACCAGCCAGTTCCTGGCCGGCTCCGCCCGGCAGGTCACCAACATCACCATCCAGGACAAATGCCCCCTCGACCTGGTTGAACATGACCAGGCTCCGAACGATCCCGTGGTCCACCGGCTGGTCTCGCACGCCTTGGCGTCACCCGGCCCGGCTGACCCGACGTTCCAGCCGAGCTGTATCTAGCCCCCGCCCGGCGGGAGACGCCTGCGCCGCAGCCAGGAACCGTTGATGGCCCGGTAAGTCCCCGAAGCACAAAGAGGCGGCACCCTTGCGGATGCCGCCTCTTTGGTTTGACCGGCTTTGCCGGCCCGGTTACAGCCCGGCGCCTACCTGTTCCCTGGCGCCCGAGTCCTCGCCCTGGCCTGCGAGGCGGAGCCAGGTGTCCACCACGGTGTCAGGGTTCAGGGAGACGGAGTCGATGCCCTGGCCGGCGAGCCACTCGGCGAAATCGCTGTGGTCGCTCGGGCCCTGGCCGCAGATGCCCACGTACTTGCCGCGGGCCTTGCAGGCCTTGATGGCCATGGACAGCAGCTTCTTGACCGCGGGGTTGCGCTCGTCGAAGCCGCCTGAGACGAGGGCCGAGTCCCGGTCCAGGCCCAGCGCCAGCTGGGTCATGTCGTTGGAGCCGATGGAGAATCCGTCGAAGTACTCCAGGAACTCGTCCGCGAGCAGGGCGTTGGACGGCAGCTCGCACATCATGATGACTTCGAGGCCGTTTTCGCCGCGCTTGAGGCCGTTCTCAGCCAGCAGGTCGATGACGCCGCTGGCCTCGTCCAGGGTCCGCACGAACGGGATCATGAGTTTGACGTTGGTCAGGCCCATCTCGTTCCGGACGAAGGACAGTGCCTCGCACTCCAGGTCGAAGCAGTCCCGGAAGGACGGCTCCAGGTAGCGGGACGCGCCGCGGAAACCAATCATCGGGTTCTCTTCGTGCGGTTCGTAGGCAGGCCCGCCGATGAGGTTCGCGTACTCGTTGGACTTGAAGTCGGACATCCTGACGATCACCGGTTCCGGCGCAAAGGCAGCCGCAATGGTGGCCACGCCCTCCGCCAGCCGCTTGATGTAGTAATCGCGCGGACCTTCGTAGGCCGCGATCCGTTCGCGGATTTCCGCGGCAACATCGGCCGGCTGGTCCTCGAGGTTCAGGAGGGCCTTCGGGTGGATGCCGATCTGGCGGTTGATGATGAACTCGAGCCGGGCCAGGCCCACGCCGTGGTTGGGCAGCTGGGCGAAGGTGAACGCCTGCTCGGGGGTGCCCACGTTCATCATGACCTTGACCGGAACTTCGGGCAGCTGGTCAACCTCGGTCTCGTCCACGCTGAAGTCCAGCAGGCCTTCGTAGATCAGGCCCGTCTCGCCGTCGGCGCAGGAAACGGTGACTTCCTGGCCGTCGCGGAGCGTTTCGGTGGCGTCGCCGGTTCCGACCACGGCGGGGATCCCCAATTCGCGGGCGATGATCGCTGCGTGGCAGGTACGTCCGCCGCGGTTGGTCACGATCGCGGCGGCACGCTTCATGATCGGTTCCCAGTCCGGGTCCGTCATGTCCGCCACCAGCACGTCGCCGGTCTTGAAGCTGGCCATCTGGTCGATGGCGGTGAGGATACGGACGCCGCCGGCGCCGATCCGCTGGCCGATCGCACGGCCTTCGGCCAAGACCGGGCCGGTGCCGTTGAGGCGGAAACGGCTCAGGTTCCCTGCGGCGCGCCGGGACTGCACGGTTTCCGGGCGTGCCTGCAGGATGTACAGGCCGCCGTCGATCCCGTCCTTGCCCCACTCGATGTCCATGGGCCGGCCGTAGTGGTTTTCGATGGCGATGGCGTGCCGGGCGAGCTGCTCGACATCTTCATCGCTGAGGCTGAACCGGTTCCGCTGGTCGGCGGCAACCGGGACCAGGTCGATGGTGCGCCCGATTTCCTGGTTGGCGGTGTAGGTCATCTGCAGGGCCTTCTCGCCCAGACCGCGCTTGAGGATCGCGGGCCGGCCAGCACGCAGCGCCGGCTTATAGACGTAGAACTCGTCCGGGTTCACGGCACCCTGGACTACGGCCTCGCCCAGGCCGTAGGAGGACGTGACGAACACGGCGTCCTGGAACCCGGACTCGGTGTCCATGGTGAACATGACGCCGGACGCGCCGACGTCGGAGCGGACCATGCGCTGGATGCCCGCCGAGAGTGCCACTTCAGCGTGCTCGAACTTGTGATGCACCCGGTAGGCGATGGCGCGGTCGTTGTAGAGGGAGGCGAATACGTCCTTGATCGCCAGCAGGATGTTGTCGATGCCGCGGACATTCAGGAACGTTTCCTGCTGACCGGCGAAGGACGCGTCCGGCAGGTCCTCGGCCGTTGCACTGGAGCGGACAGCCCAGGAGAGGTCCTCGTGGCCGCCGTGCTTGTCCACCAGCTGCTGGTAGGCGTCGCGGATCTGCGATTCGAGGTTGGGCAGGAACGGGGTGTTGCGGATTAGGCTGCGGATTTCCTTGCCGGCAGCGGCCAGGGCGGTGACGTCATCGGTGTCGAGCCCCACCAGCCGGTCGGCGATCTTCTGGTCCAGGCCGGAGCCGGCCAGGAAGTTCCGGTAGGCATCCGCGGTCGTAGCGAAACCATCCGGGACCTGGACCCCGGCGGAGGTCAGGTTCTGCACCATCTCACCGAGGGAGGCGTTCTTCCCGCCTACCCGGTCCAGGTCCTTGAGTCCCAATTCCGAGAACCACAGGATCTCTGTTGTCATTCTTACTGCTCCTTCGCAGGTAATGGCATGCCTAGATGCGTCCTCCTCCGGCGATGGCCGGGGGACAGGGCGCAAGTCCGTCCACAGTGACAGGTCTGTGGCGGTCTTTCCATATGACGTCTGCCACACGGAGTTTGTGAAAACTTTCCCTAATGCTTGAGGTTCATCCGCTGGAGGATGGTCGCAGCCATTTCCTCTACGGAGACGGTGGCCGAGTTCAGGTACGGAATCCTATGCGAAACATACAACTGCTCGGCGCTGCGGAGCTCAAATCCGCACTGCCGCAGCGACGCGTAGGAGGAACCGCGGCGGCGTTCCGTGCGGATCTGGCTCAGGCGCAGCGGGTTGGAGGAGAGGCCGAAACACTTCGCAACGTACGGGCGCAGCGGTTTGGGGAGGCCTTCCCGGCCAAAGTCCTCGTCCACCAGCGGGAAGTTCGCGGCGAAGATCCCGTGCTGCAGGGCCAGGTACATCGTGGTGGGGGTCTTGCCGCAGCGGGACGGCGCCACCAGGATCACCTGGGCCTTTTCCAGCGCGCGGAGGCTCTGGCCGTCGTCGTGCTCCATGGCGTACTCCACCGCCGCCATCCGCTTTTGGTAGAGCTCGGCGTTCCCCACGCCGTGCGCCCGGCCCGGTTCGCCGCTCGCCGGGGCGCCCAGGGCGTGCTCGAGCTGCCCCACATGCGTGCCGATCAGGTCGACGATGGTTCCCTTGCATTTGCCCACGGCCTCGCGGATGTCGCTGCTGACCGCGGTGGAAAAGACGATGGGCCGCAGCCCGTGGGCAGCCAGCTTGTCAATGCCGTCCACCACCTTGCGCGCCTGCTCCACGGACGTAATGAACGGGACGGTGATGCGGTCAAAGCGGTTGCCTGGAAACTGGGTCAGGAGGGTGTTTCCGAGGGTCTCGGCGGTGATTCCCGTGCTGTCCGAGAGGAAGTAGACAGGCCGAACGTCGTTGTTGGTCATGCCCTCATTGTTCATCAGGACGGGGCGCCGGGCCATTCGGCATCCCGCCGCCCTATTTCTTGGTCAGCCTGTACCGTTCGATCTGCCGTAATCGCCGCAGGAGGCTGTCGCGCCGCGGGTGCGGGACGGCGTCGGGCGCTTCCGCAGTGAGGTCGATGTGCTTGGTGCCGTACTGCCACAGGAGGAGATCGTCCAGCAGGCGGTCCGGGCCGGGGGAGTAGCGGTGGTCCAGGGCCTTGCGCACCTCGGTGATGCGGTTGGCGCTGAGCAGCCCGGCCAGCTGCATGGTCTGGTTGAGGCCGTGGGCGGCCAGGAGCTCGGCGGCCCAGCCCCAGTCGTCATCCACCTTGCGGTCCACGTGCGGAAGGAGGGTGCGCCACACATCGCGGATGCGGTTGGGCGTCAGCGGCGCCGCGCCCTCGCCGTCCATGTCCCAGAAACTGCGGACCTCCTCATAGCGCTCGTGCAGGTCGGCGAAGGCGGTCTCCACGGTTTCCAGCATGGCTGCAGTCGCCGTGAACTGGCGGTCGAAGTGCGGCGTCCAGGCACGCGGATCCTCGGCCTTGAAGCGGATGTCGTGCTCGATCTCGCTCCAGGCGTGCGCGAAAATCGTGCGGATCTGGC
Source organism: Pseudarthrobacter sp. NPDC092439 (assembly GCF_044754945.1). NCBI lineage: Bacteria > Bacillati > Actinomycetota > Actinomycetes > Micrococcales > Micrococcaceae > Pseudarthrobacter > Pseudarthrobacter sp. NPDC092439. Next base: position 217,336 of record NZ_JBIVQB010000004.1, on the reverse strand, counting down.
ACTCGAAGAAGTAACTGCCGTTGGGCGGAATATCCGGGTTGAAGACCTGCTGATACTCCTTGACCGCCTCGTTCTGGAGGGTCCGCAGGATCAGGTGCCGGCTGGAATAGCCGTAGGTGCCCGACTCGATCGAGCCGATGTCCTTTTCCCGGTCCCCGCGGCAGTCGAAGAGCTGGCGCTGGCGCTTGATGATGTTGGCCACCACCGCGTTCTCGGCCGGCAGCTTGGTGATGACCCGGATGCCCACCATGTCATTCAAGGTGCGGAACGGGTCCGGGAACTTCAGCACCGGCGGCCCGCCCGGCTCCAGCGGTTCTTCCACGCGGGAGATCTTCTCGCGGAAGGACTCAACGGTCTTGGTCCGGCCCGTGACGAACAGTGGGGTGACCTCGGTGTCCTTGAGCATGTCCCGGGTGAGCGTGAGGACGTCCCGGGTGACCAGCTTCAGGGCAGGGCGGACGCGCTCGTAGATCTCCACGTTGTGCTGCACGGATTCGCGAAGAGTTGCGTCCAGGCTGTCCCAGTTACTCGGCATGGCTCCAGCTTACGGCGGGGGTGTGACACATGGCGGGACCGCGTGCCTAAGGTAAAGGAACCAGCCCGCCGGACCGAAAGCCCTGCCATGCCTTCCTACGCCGAATTTCCGTTCTCCCAAGTGGACGTCTTTGCCCCCGGCCCGCTGCCCGGAAATCCGGTGGCCGTAGTGCACGGCGCGGACGCCCTGACCACCGGTCAGATGCAGCGGTTCGCCAACTGGACCAACCTCTCGGAAACCACATTCCTGCTGGAACCCAACGCTCCGGAAGCGGACTACCGCGTGCGGATCTTCACCCCCGCGGACGAACTGCCCTTCGCCGGCCATCCCACCCTGGGCACGGCACACGCCTGGCTCACCGCGGGCGGACAGCCCCGGGACAAGGGGGAGCTGGTGCAGGAGTGCGGCGCCGGCCTCGTGCGCGTCCGCGCTGGCGGCCAGTCAGGGGCCGCAGAATATGCGTTTGCCGCCCCGCCACTGCGGCGGTCCGGTCCGGTGGAGCAGGCCACGCTGGAACAGGCGGTGGCGAGCCTGGGCGTTGACCCCGTACGGGTCCTGGGCAGCAACTGGGTGGACAACGGTCCGGGCTGGATGGGCATCAGGCTGGACTCCGCGGAAACCGTCTTGGGCCTGCGCCCGGACTTTGCGGCCATGGGCTCCTTGAACCTTGGCGTCATTGGCGCCTATGGCGCGGGCGGCCCGGCGGATTACGAGGTCCGGGCGTTCGTTCCGAGCCTCGCCGTGCCGGAGGACCCCGTAACGGGAAGTGTCAACGCGGGCCTGGCCCAGTGGATGCGGCGGGAAGGCAACGCGCCGGAGAACTACACGGTCCAGCAGGGCACGGTGCTGGGCCGCGGCGGCCGTATCAGCATCACGAATGAAGCGGACACCACGTGGGTGGGCGGCGCCTGCCGGACCGTGGTCAGCGGCCAGGTCACCATGTAGGTCAGGTAGCCATCTAACCGCCAGCGTCCGTCGGCGCGGCCCGGTCATCAATCCCGGCGGCCAGCCCATCGATCCGCTCCAGTGCGCCGGTGAGCCGTTCCACGGTGGACCACAACGCGGGATGCTGCCGGCGGACGTCCTCAAGCGTGCTTCCGGCAGAACGGAGCGCGCCAAGGTCGAAGCTGACGTTGGTGCGCGCACCGGCCACCGCCGCGCGCAGAGCACCGAAGGCCACCACGACGTCGGCAACCAGGGCGCGGTTGCCGTTGCCTGCCAGCCAGGCGAGGTCGTCCACGGCGGCGATGGCGCGGTCGCCCAGCACCGCGGACGCCTTCGCGGCTTCCACCGAGGCGGCCCGGATAGCCTCGTCGCGCTCCGGGCCCGGATCCAGCCGGAAGGCGGCCCCGAAAGCCTGCGACGCCGTCGCGTCCTCATCAGCCAGGCGCAGCGCCTCGGCCCGAAGGTCCCGGGCGCGCGCCCGGATGCGCTCCACCTCGCCGCCTGCCTCGCCGTCGGCCTCTGAATAGCCCGCCACCATGGAGGTGAGCGACGCCGCCACCGCCAGCATCAGGCCGGTCCCGGCGCCGCCGCCGGGAGAGCCGGTGGACTCGGCCAGCGCGCGGGTCCAGTCCTCAACGGTGGAGCCTTGGGTGGTCACGGCAGCAGAATCATCCATGGCATCCAGTGTGCCCGCTCACCGGGGCGGCAGCGTGGTATTCCCACCGAGTGGCGGCGTCCGGGGCGGAACGGTGCGCCGCTGGCGGGTGGCCTCGATGGCCGAGGCCAGGTGCAGCAGGGTGCTGTCGGTGTAGGCCCGTCCGGCGATGGTCAGCCCCACCGGCATGCCAGTGTCGGCCATGGTCCCCATGGGAACCGTGACGGTGGGAATGCCCAGGTGCCGGAGGGCCAGGTTGCCGTTTGCAACCCATACGCCGTTGCGCCATGCCAGCTCTGCCGAAGCCTCGTTTGTGTCGGCGTCCGCAGGTCCAACATCGGCCGCCGCCGGAAAGACGACGGCGTCCAGGCCGTGCCGGTCCATCCAATCCTCGAGGTCGATCCGCCGGGTCTCCTCCAGCCCGCGCAGGCCTTGGGCCAGATGCGGAATGTCCTCCAGGGCCGGGATCCCGCATTCGCGTGCCCGCTCCACGTACCCGGCAGGGTCGAAATCCAGTTCGGCGTAGCGGTCCGGCAGTGCCCCGTCCGGATGAGGAAAGATGCTGGGCCCGTCGACGTCGGCAAGGCGGTTCAGGGACGGGTCGCCGTTGGCGTCGAGGAAGTCGTTCCAGGACCACATGGACAGATCCCAGAGCTCGCGTTCGAGGTATGCCGGGCTGACGAGTCCGCGGGTGGCGATGGTGGGTGCACCGGGGCGGTCTCCCTCGTAATTGCTGACCACGGGAAAATCCACCTCGACCACCTGGGCGCCTGCGGCCTCCAGGTCAGCCCTCAGGCGCTGCCACAGCTCCAGCACTGAGGGCCTGGTAAGGATTTTCTTCCCGGTGGGGCCGCCAAAACCCGGGGCCGGGTTCGTTCCGGCACCGGGATCGGCATTGATGTACATCCGGGGAACTCCGAAGCGCCGCCCGTCGAGGGCGCGTTCGGCCGACTCCCTGTCCGCGACCGCAAGGGAAGCATAGTCAGCAGGCCGAACGCTGTCCGCCGTCGGGATCTTCACCCAGGGCTGGGTGCGCCAGAAGTCACCGCGGGGCTGGGCGTCGTCGGCGACGATGACGTCCAGGACCTCAAGGAGGTCCGGCATGCTGCGGGTATGTGGCACCACCACGTCCATCGTGGGTACCAGTGGCCAGTTCCCGCGGACGGAGATGACCCCCCGGGACGGTGTGTACGCGCAGAGGGCATTGTTGGACGCGGGTGCCCGGCCGGATGACCAGGTTTCCTCGGCCAGACCAAATGCGGCGAAGCTGGCCGCCGTCGCGGTCCCGGAACCGTTTGACGAGCCCGAGGCGAAGGCCGCCGTCAGGTACCTTGCGTTGTAGGGGCTCTCCGCCCGCCCGTACAGTCCGCGCTGCATGCCGCCGTTGGCCATGGGCGGCATGTTGGTCAATCCGATCAGCACCGCCCCGCCTGCCCGGAGCCGCTCGATGGTGAACGCATCCGTTCGCGCCACCAGATGTTCGAAGGCAGGAGAACCCGCCGCGACCGTCAGGCCACGCACCTTGAAGCTGTCCTTGGCCGTGTATGGAATCCCGTCCATCGGTCCCAGCAGCGCTCCGGCGGCGCGGCGTTCATCTGACGCCCGGGCTTCGGCGAGGGCTTCGGGGTTCATGGCCACCAACGCGTTCAGCCGGATGCCGCCCTGGTCATACGCCGCGATGCGGGCCAGGTATTGGCGGACCAGGTCCTCACTGCTCACCAGCCCGGCTTCCATGGCGTTGCGGAGCTCCGCAATCGAGGACTCTACGACGTCGAAGTGGCTCATCGGGCGCCCTTCCGGGCGGGCTGCTGCTGCGTGATGCAGTGGATGCCCCCGCCGAAGGCGAAGATATCGCGGGCGTCCACGAGTTCCACCGTGCGCCCCGGATAGGCCTCGGCCAGGATGTCCGCGGCCACCTTGTCATTAGGGTCGTCAAAGGCGCAGAGCACCACCACGCCGTTGGCGACGTAATGGTTGATGTAGGACCAGTCGACGAAACCGCTTCCGTCGTCCAGGACTGTCGGGGCAGGAACGTCAATGATGCGCAGGTGCCGGCCGCCAGCGTCCACAGCATCTTCCAGGATGCTGCGGAGCTCCCGGGTGACCCGATGGTCGGGGTGGCGCGGATCCTCCTGCCGGTGCAGCAGGACGGTGCCGGGTGCTGCGAACGCGGCCACGATGTCGACGTGTCCACGCGTGCCGAACTGGTCGTAGTCGCGGGTGAGCCCACGGGGCAGCCATATGGCCTTGGTGGTGCCGAGCTGCGCGTGGATCTCCGCCTCAACTGTTGCTTTGGTGGCGCCTGGGTTGCGGCCAGGGTCCAGCTGCACGGTTTCTGTCAGCAGGACTGTACCTTCGCCGTCCACGTGGAAGCCGCCACCTTCATTGACCAGGCTGCTGCTTCGCACCACGGCGCCGGCCCGGCCGGCGACAAATGACCCCAGGTGCCGGTCACTCTCCCATGCGGCCCAGTCCTGGCCGCCCCACCCGTTGAATGTCCAGTCGACGGCCGCAACGCCTCCTTCCTTCGTGTGCACGAAAGTGGGGCCGGAGTCACGGAGCCACGCGTCATCGAGGGGTGATTCGACGACGGCGACGTCGCCGCCGAGTTCGGTGCGCGCGATCCCGGCGTCGGCCGGGCGTGCAAGGACAGTGACCGGCTCATACTGGGCAATGGTCCTGGCTGCGGTTCCCCAGGCGTTGCGGGCTCTTGCCAGCGTGCTGCTGCCGGCGGCACCGAACGTGGGGTTGGCTGGCGGAAATGCCATCCAGGTCCGGGTGTGAGGATGCCATTCGGCGGGCATCAGGGGCGCTGCGGAGGAAATGGGGTTCATGGGTCGGAAGGTCCTCGTATCGGAATGGCGCAGCCTTCTTGCCGCACTATAAATGAATGACGTTCATTTATAGTGCGGCAAGAACGCGCGGGATGCAAGGTCTTCCTTGGGCGGGGCCGGTTGGCCTTGACGTGCCGGCTATTCCGGCAGGAGGGCCGCCAGCCCGGAGATCAGCGACTCAAGACCCAGGGTGAAGGCGGCGTCCGCAGGCTTCCCGCCTGACCGGGCAGCGCTGCGTACCGCCGAGGTGAAGTGCGGGGTGGATTCGGCCATGGAGCCCGAATCGAAGATGTCTTCCGGGGCGGTCGCGTCATACGCGGAGCCGAATATAAAGGACTCCAGGGCAACGATCGACGGCACGATCCTCTCCTCGGGGAACCCTGCTTCGGTGAATCCCCTGGTGACGGTTTCGTACATGGCCAGCGTCTGCGGCGCGTCGGTGACGGGCAGGACTGCGATCACCGGAATCAACGGGGTGTGCTCCGCAAAAACATTGCGGTAGCTCCAGGCCCAGTGGCGCACGGCTTCATCCCAGGGCGCCGCGCCGAACCGGGAAACATCCACCAGTGACGCGAGGTGGTCCTCGACGAGAAGGAGGACGTCACGTTTGGCGGCCACGTGGTTGTAGAGGGCGGACGGGGCCACGTCCAGTTCCCTGGCCAAGGCGGCCATGGTGAGTCCGTCGTATCCCTTGCGCTTGACGAGTTTCAGTGCTGCCGCCGTAATTCCGGCTTTGCCCAGGACTGCCGCAGAGGGCCGTCCGGCGCGCCGTCTTCCGACGCCCGGGCCGGCGGTTGAGCGTCCTTGGGCAGCGGGTACTGCAGGCATCACGGCCCTTTCTGTGGTGGTTCCTGCATTATTCCATCCGCTGCCTTCCCGCCGGGCCAGGAAGCGGCTAGGCTAAATAATGAACGTCATTCATTTAGTCGTTCATCGACTTGGACCCCACGCTGTGTGGGCTGCAGAGAGGACATCATGCTGAACCTGAACCGAGACGTCGTGGTCGTCGGAGCGGGGCCGTCGGGGCTGACAGCCGCGCGCCAGCTGAGGCGGGCCGGCCTTACGGTCGCCGTGCTGGAGGCGCGCGACCGCGTCGGGGGCCGGACCTGGACCGACACCGTGGACGGAGCAGTGCTGGAAATCGGCGGCCAGTGGGTTTCGCCGGACCAGACGGCGCTCCTGGAGCTTCTTCAGGAACTGGGGCTGGAAACCTATCCCCGTTACCGCCAAGGTGAATCGGTGTACATCGGCGCGGATGGAATCCCCGTGCGCTATTCCGGTGATACCTTCCCCGTGGACCCGGCCACCGCCGTCGAAATGGCACGGCTGACCGGGCTGCTGGATGCCCTGGCCGCCGAAATTGGCGCGGCAGAGCCATGGGCCCATCCCAAAGCCCGCGAACTGGACACCATCTCCTTCCACCAGTGGCTGCGTGCGCAATCGGACAGCGAGGAGGCGTGCAACAACATCGGCCTTTTCGTTGCCGGCGGCATGCTGACCAAACCGGCGCACTCCTTCTCCGCCCTGCAGGCCGTGCTCATGGCCGCGTCGGCGGGCTCATTCAGCCACCTCACGGACGAGGATTTCATCCTGGACCGGCGCGTGGTGGGCGGGATGCAGCAGGTCTCGCTGCTGCAGGCCGAGGAGTTGGGGGACGACGTCGTCCTCGACAGTCCCGTCCGCACCATCAAGTGGGGTGGGAGTGCCGGCGCCGGCGTCACCGTCATGTCCGACCGCGCCACCGTCAATGCGCGCTTTGTCATCATGGCCGTGCCGCCGAACCTGTACTCCCGCGTATCCTTCGACCCGCCGCTGCCGCGCCGCCAGCACCAGATGCACCAGCACCAGTCGCTCGGTCTGGTGATCAAGGTGCATGCGGTCTACGGCACGCCGTTCTGGCGGGAGGCTGGACTTTCCGGTACCTGCTTCGGCGCCGGATCGCTGGTCCAGGAGGTGTACGACAACACCAACCAGGGGGATCCGCGCGGAACGCTGGTGGGTTTCGTTTCGGATGAAAAGGCCGACGCCGTCTTCGAGTTGGATGCCGAAGGCCGCAAGCGGGCCATCCTTGAGTCCATTGCGGCCTTCCTGGGCCCGAGGGCCCTTGACCCGGAGGTGTACTACGAATCGGACTGGGCCTCCGAGGAATGGACGCGGGGAGCCTACGCATCCAGTTACGACCTGGGTGGTCTCCACCGGTATGGCAAGGACCAGCTGGCACCGGTGGGTCCCATCTATTGGTGTTCCTCGGACCTTGCCGCCGAGGGCTACCAGCACGTGGACGGCGCCATCCGGATGGGCACGCTGACCGCCGCAAGGATTTCCGCTGTTGCAGGAGCTTCGGCTGACGCGATGGCGGCAGTTTCGGCAGGCATCTAGCCGGATTCCGGCTGTACCTGAACGGCAAACGGGCCCCGTCCGGAAAATCTCCGGACGGGGCCCGTTTTATGCCGTGGGTCTGGTCCACTCCGGAACCACCAGGGCGGGAGTGTCCTGCCGCAGGGTCTCGCCGCTGAAGAATCCGGGCCGCAGCCGGGACATGATGACCATGAAGACGGCTCCGAGGACCAGGATGCCGACGCCCAGGACGAAGACGAGCCCGACACCGAACAGTTCCGATCCGCTGCCGAATTCCGGCGCAAGGCTGTCCACCGCCGTCTGCAGGAATACCACCAGCAGGCCGGTACCGCCCAGCAACGGGCATGCCAGCCGGAACACGAAGTTGCGGATGCTGCTGAAAACGCTGTTGCGGAAGTACCAGGCGCAGGCGAATGCCGTGAGGCCGTAGTAGAAGCAGATCATCAGGCCGAGGGCAAGGATTGTGTCATTGAGGACGTTTTCGCTGACCACATGCATCACGGCGTAGAAGCCGGCGGAAAGGAGGCCGGCCGCGACGGTGGCGAAGCCCGGCGTCGCGAACCTGCTAAGGCGGTTGAACGGCGCGGGCAGGGCGCCGTAGTGCGCCATGGCGAGCAGGCTGCGGGACGGAGAGGTGAACGTGGACTGCAGGGAGGCGGCCGAACTGGACAATACGGCCAGGGACATCAGGATGGCGAACGGACCCATGATGGGCGACGCCAGCGCCGTGAAGATATTCGCGTGGTTTTCCTCGTTGTTCAGGCCCAGGCCCTCGGTGCCCACGCCGGCGAACATCATGGTGGCGATGCTGACCAGCAGATAGATGCCGAGGACAACGACGGCGGTAAGGGTTCCGGCGATGCCGGCCGTCTTCTTCCCGTTGGCGGTTTCCTCATTTACGGTCAGGCACACGTCCCAGCCCCAGTACACGAAGATGGACAGCGAGATGCCGGCGGCGACCTGGCCGAACGTCTCGATCCTTGTAACGTCGAACCATTCCCAGCTGAACGGGATCGATGTCGCGGACGAGGACCAGTTGGCGAAAGCCATGGCGACGAACATCCCGAGCGCCAGCAACTGGAAGCCCACAAGTCCGTACTGCACCACCTTGGTGGCGTGCAGCCCCCGGTAGCTCACCCAGGCGGCCAGCGCCACGAAGACGAAGCACGTGGCGATGTTGAGGGGCTTGTTTGCCGCAAGGTCCGCCAGCCCCGGTGCGCCCGTGAGTTGGGCCAGGAAGAGATAGAAGAAGTCCACGGCCACCGCTGCAAGATTGGACAGCACAATGATGTTCGCGGCGAGCAGGCCCCACCCGCCCATCCATCCCACCCACGGACCGAACGCCTTGGTGACCCAGGTGAAGGTGGTGCCGCTGTCCGGCGAGTCGGCATTGAGCTCGCGGTAGGCCAGGGATACCAGGATCATCGGGATGAACCCGATGAGGAAGATGACGGGCAGTTGGAGTCCGGCTTCATTGATGGTGGGGCCCAGCGCGCTCGTCAGCGTATACGCCGGGGCGATCGTGGAGATTCCAATGACGACGACGGCTAGAAGGCCGAGTTGCCCGCCTTTCAGTCCTTTCGGACTAATGCCGTGCGGCGCTGCGGCCACGGCGGCTCCGTTGCCGCCGGAGTTGGTGCGGATGCTTTGGGTCATGTCGCTCCCTTTCTGGGTATCGGCACAGCTCCATGAAACAGCAGTTTGCTGCCAAGGGGTGCCGTGGGACGCAACCGTCGCGAATGTTGCATGAGACGGCCGTCACTAAATGAAGGACGTTCATTTAGTATCAACCGAGCGGCAGCACGAGGCAAGCTCAAAATGAATAAAGTTCATTTGAGACAGGCCGGTTGGCCGCCGCCACCCGTCCTGCCCTCGGTGATGGAATGGAGGGGCTCTGTCACTTAGCCAGGGAGGACCCCATCACCGCAACCCCAGTCCAGCGCCACCGGTACAGCTACGGTGCTGATCCCAGCCAATGGGGCGAACTCTTCCTGCCCGGGCTGGCCGAGGACAGCGGCCCGCGCCCCGGGGGTGTCGCCGTCGTCATCCACGGCGGCTACTGGCGCTCCCGCTACGGCGCGGAGCTCGGCGAACCGCTCGCACTGGATTTGGCCCGCAGCGGTATCACCGCGTGGAACCTGGAATACCGGCGCGCGGGCAACGGTGGCGGCTGGCCCGCCACGTTCCAGGACATCCTGGCGGGCATCGGCAAGCTCCGGGACCTCGCGGAGAAGCATGTGCTGGACCTGAGCCGGGTGGTGGCGCTGGGCCACTCCGCCGGAGGGCACCTCGCCGTGTGGGCGGCCGGGCAGCAGGCGTCCGGCGGCGTCCGCCTCACCGGGGTGGTCAGCCAGTCCGGCGTGCTCAACCTGGCCCTCGCCGAGGAACTGAACCTCAGCGACGGTGCCGTGGCCAACCTGCTGGGCGGGCCGTCGTCGGCCGTTCCGGAGCGGCACCGCAGCGCCGACCCCATGGCGGCGCTGCCGTTGGACATCCCCGTGGTTGCCGTCCATGCGGAGGACGACGCCGACGTGCCGCCCGCGCTGTCTGCCACCTACGTCGCCGCGAGCGGAGCAGCCGGCGTCCCCGCGCGGCTGGTTACCGTCCCGGGGGACCACTTCGCGCTGATCGACCCTTCGGCGGAGGCTTACCGGACGTGCCGGGAGCTGGTCCGGGAGCTCTTAACCTAAGCCCCGGAAACGGAATTCTGGCAGAGTATGTCCATGCTCACAGTTATCGGCGAAGGCCTTGTTGACGTGGTCCAGCGCGCGTCCGGAATCGAAGCCCACGTGGGCGGCAGCCCGCTCAATGTTGCCGTCGGCCTGGCCCGTCTGGACCACCCCGTGCAGTTCATTGGCCGATACGGCCGGGACGCGTACGGCGATTCCGTTGCCGCGCACCTGCGCTCCAGCTCCGTGATGCTTCCGCTGGGCGCCGATGACCTTCCTACCAGCGTGGCCACTGCCCTGATCGATGACGACGGCGCCGCCACCTACACGTTCGACCTCACCTGGGAGCTTCCCGGCCTTCCCGAGCGGCTCGCCTTCATGCTGCAGGGCACCACCCTGCTGCACACCGGATCCATCGCGACGATGCTGGCGCCGGGCGCCAAAGAGGTGCTTGCCGCCGTCGAATATGCCCATCCGCACGCCACCATAAGCTTTGACCCGAACTGCCGGCCCAGCATCATCACGGATGTGGACTATGCGCGGCGGCAGGCGGAAAAGTTCGTCACCCTGGCGGACGTGGTGAAAGCCTCGGACGAGGACCTGGAGTGGCTGTACCCGGGCCAGGATCCGCTGGAATCTGCCCGCCGCTGGCTGAAGCTGGGTGGCTCGGAAGGGCCGGCCATGGTGGTGGTGACGCGCGGAGCCGCAGGCCCGTGGGGCATCACCGCGGCAGGGGAAGCGCACGCTGCGGCGCCGCGGGTGCAGGTGGCGGACACCGTGGGCGCGGGGGATTCGTTCATGGCGGCGCTGCTGTCCGGGCTGGTGGACCGCGGGCTGGACGGCGCCCAGAACCGTGAGGACCTGCGCGAAATGCCTGCTGAGACTCTCGCCGAACTGCTCGCCCACGCCGCCCGCGCCGCCGCCGTCACCGTCTCCCGGCCTGGCGCCAACCCGCCCACGCGCGAGGAGATGAACGCCGCCCCGGTGGAGTAGCGCCTACCCGCCGTGGGGCCGGAAGGAGCTGCCGCCGTCGTCCGATACGAAAACCCCGGCCGACGTCGCAGCCCAGATGCGCAGGCTGTCGCCGGAACCCGTGGCGGCGACAGCCATGGTGCGCCCCTCCAACTGTCCCTTGGGTGTCCAGGTGGCGCCGCCGTCGGACGAGATGTGCACGGCGCCGGAGGGCTCCACCCCCACGGCGTCCAGGGGGCCGGCGAACGAGGCGAACTGGACCACTGGTCCGCCCTCCTCCAGCGCCCAGGTCCTGCCGCCGTCCGTGGAACGCTGAACGCCTTCTTCCGTGGTGGCCAGGACGGTGTCGGACTCGGGGTGCCCGGCCAGGGCTGCGGGCGCAAATGCCGCGGCCACCGTGTCCCAGGTGACGCCGTCCCTGCTGGTCCGGAGCGTGCCGTCGAAGGCGACGATCCCGGACTTGGTGGTGGTCAACGTGTGGAAATCTGACTCGCCTTGCCGCGAGACTTCCTCCCAGGTGGCGCCGCCGTCTGTGCTGCGGATCAGCCCCACCGGGTTGGGAAGCGTGGACCCGTGGCCGGGATGGCCGGACGCATAAAAGGTGTCCTGGTCCTTGGCGGCGGTGAACCCCATGAGGTCGATGGTGGGGCCAACCTTCACTGCCGGATCTTTCGTGACATCGAACAGGCCATCGTGTGTGGCCAGCAGGACCTTGCCGTCCGCGCCCACGCCCAGCCCGTGGACGTGCGCACTGGGCAGCGCGGACTGCGCAGCGGACGTTGTTGCGCTCCCGGGCGCGGCCCCGGGAGCGCAGGCGGCGAGGGAGACGGCAAGGACGACGGCGGCTGCCGCGCTACCGGCGGCGCGCAGGCGAAAGCTGGGGTGGGGCATGGGTATCAGCTTATCGGCGCGCGATCCGACCTGCCCCGCCAGGAAAACTTTACCTTCCGGATGGTAAAGTTTGGAGGTGCGTGAGAACCAGCGGCCCCAGATCCTCGAAGCAGGTTTGCGGGTGGCCGCCCGAAGCCAGGGGGCCGCCATCACTTTGGACGCTGTGGCCTCGGAGGCAGGGGTGACCAAGCCCGGGCTGATGTACCACTTCCCAAACCGGGACGCACTGATGGCCGCCCTCGTGCAATACGCCGCCTGCCAGCTGGAGCGCAGGATGGCCGCGCTGCTTGGCGGGGGCGATGCGACCGTCAAGCAGCGGTACCGTTCCTACATCCACGCCGCAGCCGAAGGGCAGAACATGCGCGCGGAGTGGGCGCTGTGGTTCCACTCGGCGTACAGGCCCGAGCTGCAGGAAGCCTGGGCCCGGCACCTGGACCCATGGCTGTCGATTCCCGAGGGCACTCCGCCTGGCCTGCGGGCCCGCCTCATGACAGCCCGGCTGGCGGCGGACGGATTATGGGCCGCCCAGGCAAGTGGTGTGGCCGCGCCAGACGAAGCTGACCGCGCGGCCATCCTCGGCCACATCCTCGGCCTGGTCGGGGAAGCGGGTGCGGAGTGAGGCAATGGCTCAGCCTCGGCGGCGCAATCATCACTGAGGTCAGCGCCACCCTTGCACTGAAGGCAGCCCTGGAAGCGCCTGCCTGGTATGTCCTGGTGGTGGCCGGATACGCCGCGGCCTTCTCCCTGCTGGCTGTCTGCCTGCGCCTTGGCATGACCATCAGCGTGGCGTACGGTGCGTGGGGCGCCGGTGGAGTCGCCGCCACCGCCCTGCTCTCGGCAGGCATTTTCGACGAGCCGCTCACCGGGCTCATGGGGTTCGGCATAGCCCTCATCCTGGCTGGCGTAATCACCGTCGAGGCCGGCTCGCAGAGGGCCCGCAGGGCGGCGGAACGGGAGGGCCCGGCATGACATGGGTCTTTCTCGGCCTTGCCATCCTCACCGAAGTTGCGGCCACTATGTCGCTGCGTGCTTCCGAGGGTTTGAAAAAGAAACTCTGGCTCATTCCCATTCTCTCCGGATACCTCGGGGCCTTCACTTTCCTGAGCCTTGCGCTTGCCGCCGGGATGCCGCTTGGCGTGGGCTACGGCATCTGGGTGGCCTGCGGTGTGGCCCTGACGGCGGTGGCCAGCCGGATCTTGTTCAAGGAGCCCCTGACGCCCGTGATGGCCGGCGGCATCCTGCTCATTTCGGCCGGTGTGCTGGTTGTAGAGGCCGGTGCCGGCCAGGTGCACTAGAAGCACCATCCGGCCGGCGCCCCAAGGTGCACCCCGCAGGGTTTGCCCATAGTCTGGCCGGGTGGACACAACGACAGTGAACTCCGGAGAACAGCTTGACCGGCAGGCCCGCATACTCGAAGCCGCGCTGGACCTGCTGTCCCGCCACGGCATCTCAGGCGTAAGCATGCGCGCCGTGGCCCGCGAGGCCGGGGTGGCGCTGGGACTGGTGAATTACTACTTCGAAGACAAGTCGAGCCTGATCAAGGCCGCCCTGCGGCAGATCGACGAGCGCGACTTCAGGCTGGTCGCCCCCGACCCCGCATCGCCGCCCGATGAGCAGCTGCGAAGGGCGCTCCGGAGCGTTGCGGATCCGCAGTTCCTCACCACGCAGCACCTCTCCCTGCGCCTGCATCTGTGGGCGCTCGCCCAGGCGCATGAGGACTTTGCCCTGATCAACGCTGAGGCGTTCGACCGTTACCTGGCGGGACTGGCGGCCCTGATTGGTCATGCGAAGCCCATGCTGTCCGGCGACGACTGCCGGGAGCGCGCGGCCGACATCGTGGTGGTGCAGAACGGAATGTGGCTCACAGCGCTGCTTGGCGTGGATCAGGCGTCAATCCAGAGGAGCATCGCCCGGACCGAGGAAATCGCCTTCGCCGAATAGCCGGGTGCGCAGGGGAGTGCCGGCAGAAGCCTCACAGCACCGTTTGGGGTAATAAAGAAAAACTTTGAACGCTCGTTCAGTCCAGCTATTGAACACTTGTTCAAGGTGGACTACTGTCCATCGGTATGACCTACGCCACACAGTTCCGGAGCATGACAAAAACCAGCTACGACTACGTCATCGTCGGCGGCGGAAGCGCGGGTTCCGTGCTCGCCAACCGGCTGAGCGACGGCGGCCGGGCCAGCGTCCTGGTCCTCGAGGCCGGGCGGAGCGACTACCCTTGGGACCTCTTCATCCAGATGCCCGCCGCGCTCACGTTCCCCAGCGGCAACCCGCTCTACGACTGGCGCTACGAGTCGGACCCCGAGCCCCACATGGGCGGCCGCCGCGTGGCACATGCGCGCGGCAAGGTCCTGGGCGGCTCGAGCTCCATCAACGGCATGATCTTCCAGCGCGGCAACCCCCTCGATTACGAGCGCTGGGGTGCCGATCCCGGCATGGAAACCTGGGACTTCGCGCACTGCCTGCCGTACTTCAACCGGATGGAAAACGCGCTCGCCGCCGACCCGGACGATGAACTCCGCGGGCATGACGGCCCGCTGGTCCTGGAACGCGGCCCGGCCGCGAACCCGCTCTTCCAGGCGTTCTTCAAAGCCGCGCAGGAAGCCGGCTACCCGCTGACGGACGACGTCAACGGCTACCGCCAGGAAGGCTTCGCGGCCTTTGACCGCAACGTGCACAAGGGGCAGCGGCTCTCGGCGTCGCGCGCCCACCTGCGGCCCAATTTCGGCCGGAACAACCTGACCGTCCTGACCCGGGCACTGGCCACCAAGATCAACTTCACGGGCAACGTGGCCACCGGCGTCACCTACCGCCGCAACGGCAAGACCCACCAGGTGAACGCGGGGGAGGTGATCCTGGCCGGCGGCGCCATCAACACCCCGCAGCTGCTCCAGCTCTCCGGCGTCGGCGACGCAGCCCACCTGAACTCCCTGGGCATCAACTCCGTGGCCAACCTGCCCGGCGTTGGACAAAACCTGCAGGACCACCTGGAGGTCTACATCCAGCACGCCTGCACCCGGCCGGTGTCCATGCAGCCGGCCCTGGACGTGTGGCGCATGCCCTGGATCGGCATGCAGTGGCTGCTTGGGCGGAAGGGTCCGGCCGCCACCAACCACTTCGAGGGCGGCGGCTTCGTCCGCTCCAACGAGGACGTGGCGTACCCGAACCTGATGTTCCACTTCCTCCCGGTGGCGGTCCGCTACGACGGGCAGAAGGCGGACGCGAAGCACGGCTACCAGGTGCACATCGGCCCTATGTACTCGGATGCCCGCGGCACGCTCAAGATCAAGTCCACCGACCCCACCGTGCACCCGTCCATGGTGTTCAACTACCTGTCCACCGACCAGGACCGCCGTGAATGGGTCGAGGCCATCCACGTGGCCCGCGACATCCTGGGCCAGTCCGCCATGAGCCCCTTCAACGGCGGCGAGCTCTCGCCCGGCCGTGCGGTGCAGACCGACGCCGAGATCCTGGACTGGGTTGCCCGCGATGCCGAGACGGCGCTGCACCCGTCCTGCACCGCCAAGATGGGCCCGGACTCCGACCCGATGGCCGTGGTGAACCCCCTGGACATGACCGTGCACGGCACCCGCGGCCTCCGCGTGGTGGACGCCTCGGCCATGCCCTACGTCACCAACGGCAACATCTACGCCCCCGTGATGATGCTCGCCGAAAAGGCCGCCGACCTGATCGCCGGCAAGGCACCCCTGGCGCCGCAGCACGCGGAGTTCTACCGGCACGGCATCAGCCCGCTGGAGCGCCCTGCCGCAGGCAGCGGAACAGCCGCGGCGGCACGGGCCTGACGATGACTGACGCACAGAAGAAGGAGCAACCGTGACCGCCACGATTGAGCAGGCACACCACGCCGGGCAGGAGCAGGACACTGTGAAAGGCCTGTACATCGACGGCGCCTGGCAGCAGGCGTCCGACGGCGGCACAACAGTTGTGCGCTGTCCCGCGGACGGCAGCGGGGTGGCAGTAGTCGCCAAGTCGACGCCGGAGGACGCGGAGCGGGCCATCGCCAGTGCACGTGCAGCGTTCGACGGCGGGCCCTGGCGGCGGCTCACCGACCTTGAACGCGGGGCGGTCATGCTTCGCGTGGCCGAACTGCTGGAGCGGGACAAGGCCGCCTATGCCCGGGCCGAGGCGCTCGACACCGGCAAGCGCCTTGTCGAAGCCGAATACGACATCGACGACATCGCCGCCTGCTTCCGCTATTACGGAAAGGTTGCCGGCCTCGACGCCGGCCGGGTGATCGACACCGGCCGCCCGAACGCCATCAGCCGTGTGGTGTACGAGCCGCTGGGCGTCTGTGCCCTCATCGCACCCTGGAACTACCCGCTCCTGCAGGCCGCCTGGAAGGTGGCCCCGGCGCTCGTCGCGGGAAACTCGTTCGTGCTCAAGCCCAGCGAGCTCACGCCGTCCACCGCCATCCTGCTCATGGAGACCCTTGCGGAAGCCGGGGTTCCCGCCGGCACCGCAAACCTGGTGACCGGAAGCGGGTCGAAGGTGGGCGGCCCGCTCAGCTCCGACCCGCGCGTCGACCTCGTCTCCCTGACCGGCAGCCTGGCCACCGGCCAGACCATTATGGCCGCCGCCGCGGAGACGGTGAAGCGCGTCGCCTTCGAGCTCGGCGGAAAGAACCCCAACGTCGTCTTCGCGGACGCGGACTGGGACGCCGCCGTCGACAACGCCCTGACCGCCGTCTTCCTGCACTCCGGCCAGGTCTGCTCGGCAGGGGCTCGGCTCGTCGTCGAAGAGTCGATCGCAGAGCGGTTCGTGGCCGAGGTTGTGGAGCGGGCGCAAAAGATCCGGATGGGCGGCCCCTTCGATCCCGACGCCGAGACGGGCCCGCTCATCTCCGCCAGGCACCGGGACCAGGTCCACGCCTATGTCCAGGCCGGCATCGCGGAGGGCGCCGAGCTGTTGTGCGGCGGTTATATCCCGGACGACGGACCGCTCGCGGACGGCTTCTTCTACCCGCCCACGGTGCTCGGCAACTGCCGCTCAGGCATGAGTGTGCTGCGGGAGGAGTCCTTCGGCCCGGTGCTGACGGTCGAGACGTTCCGGTCCGAGGACGAGGCCGTGGCCATCGCCAACGACACGGAGTACGGGCTGGCGGGCGCTGTCTGGACGTCGGATGCGTCCAAGGCGCAGCGTGTTGCGGGTGCCCTGCGGCACGGAACAGTATGGATCAACGACTATCACCCGTACGTCCCGCAGGCGGAATGGGGCGGCTTCGGGAAGTCCGGCATCGGCCGGGAGCTCGGCAGCGCGGGCCTCAACGAGTACCGCGAGGCGAAACACATCTGGCAGAACATCCGGCCCGCGCCCAGCGGCTGGTTCGGCGCGGCTCCGGCCCCGGGGGAAACGGGGGAGGGCGCAGCCAACGAGGCAATCTAACCGGGGGAACAGGCCGTGCCGCGCACTGCAGCAGCCGGCCAGCTACACAACCCGCGTCCAATGGCGGCCGCGGGTCATCACCATCGTGCTTTTTAGACTTAGGAGTTCGGATGTTGGCACCCAGCAAGAGTACTGATTCAAGCGGCATGGCCGAGTTCGGCTATGCCCAGACCCTGGACCGGAGCATCGGCAAGTTCGCCAGCTTCGCAGCCGGGGTCAGTTACATCTCCATCCTCACCGGCGTCTTCCAGCTGTTCTACTTCGGCTACGCCATGGCCGGCCCCGCCTATGCCTGGTCGTGGCCGCTGGTCTTCGCCGGGCAGCTGATGGTTGCCTTGTGCTTCGCAGAGCTGGCAGGCCGCTACCCTGTGGCCGGATCGGTGTACAACTGGGCCAAAAGGCTCTCCTCCGGCACCTTCGCCTGGCTCGCGGGGTGGTTGCTGCTGATTTCCTCCATCGTCGCGCTGGGGGCCGTGGCGCTTGCGCTGCAGCTGACCCTGCCGCAGATCTGGTCCGGTTTCCAGATCATCGGGGACGGCACCGGAACCTATGATTACGCGCTCAACGGTGTCCTGCTGGCAAGCATCATGATCGCCGTCTCCACCCTCATCAACGCCTTCGGCGTGAAACTCATGACCAAAATCAACAGTGTGGGCGTGTTCGTGGAGCTCGCTGCCGCCGTGTTGCTCATCCTCGCCCTCGGCTGGCACATGCTTCGCGGGCCCGGCGTCCTCTTTGAAACCACGGGCTTCGGAGAGGACCATCCGCTGGGCTTCTTCGGAGTGTTCATCATCGGCGCCATGGCATCCGGTTACGTGATGTACGGCTTTGATACCGCGAGCTCCCTTGGCGAGGAGACGAAGGATCCCAAGCGCACGGCACCCAGGGCAATCCTGCGGGCCGTCACCGCGTCCTTCGTGCTGGGCGGGCTGATCCTGCTCACCGGCCTCCTCGCGGCTCCCGACCTGTCCGACCCCAAGCTTGGCTCGGCCGACGGCGGCCTGCAGTACATCGTGCTCTCCGTGCTGGGCGGCCCCTTCGGCAAGGCATTCCTTGTGTGCATCGTAGTGGCCATCATGGTTTGCACGCTGGCCGTGCATGCCGCCGCCATCCGGATGATGTTCGCCATGGCACGGGACAACAACCTGCCGTTCAGCCGGCAGCTGGGCAAGGTCCATCCGGTCCGAAAGACTCCCACCGTTGCCGCCATCGTGATCGGCATCATCGCCATCACCCCCCTGATCGTCAACGTTTCCCAGCCCGCGATCTTCACCATTCTCTCGAGCATCAGCATCGTGCTGATCTACCTCTCCTACCTGCTGGTCACCGTCCCCCTGCTCCGCAACCGCCTGGCAGGGAAGTGGCCGCTGCGCGACGGCGCGGAGGCCGGTTTCAGCATGGGCAAGTGGGGCCTGCCCGTGAATATCCTCGCCGTCGCGTGGGGCGGGGCCATGACACTGAACCTCATCTGGCCGCGCCCGGAGATCTACAACTCAGTGCCGCCGTTTGAGTGGTACCTGCAGTGGGGCGGCGTCCTGTTTGTCACCGCTGTTACCGTGGCCGGCGTCCTGATGTACCGCCTGAAGCTTCGGCACCGGACGGGCGTCCTCGACGGGCATGCCGCCGCAGCCGCCACACCGTTCACCGCGGACGTGGCCAATGAGTACCGCGACCCGCTGGCAGAACATGGTGCTGCGTCAGGGGTACGCGCCGGCTCATAGGATCCGGTTTCGGCGGCACCCAGGCACGGGCATCCCTCGCAAATCCCAACGGCGAAGGGATGCCCGTCCGTCTGCGTTCAGCTGCCGTTCAGTTGGAGGGTGCTGCTGCCGTCCTTGCCGGTCCGGAGCCTGCCGTCGAAGCGCGCGTTCGGGACCAATGGCACTGCCCCGGGAACCGGAAACCACCGACGATGTAAGTGCCATGAACGCCTGCACATCGCCGGTCGTCCTCCAGCGCCGGGACTTCCTGGGACTCTCCATCGCAGCCGCCTCCGCCGCGCTCCTTGCAGGGTGCACGCCCTCCGGCCGGTCCGGCGGCCAGCGCATCCTCGCCGACGACGCAGCGGCCCGCGCCGCGGAGGACGCGCGCCCGTCCAGCGGCCGGACGGTCAAGGGCACGCTCACCGCCGCCCCATTCACTGCGGACCTGGGCGCGGCAGTATTGGGCGGCGGGAAGCTATCCACCTGGGGCTACGACGGCGCCATGAACGGCCCGCTGCTGCGCGGCTCCGTGGGCGACCGCCTGGAAGTGACCCTGCGCAACCGCCTGCCCGAACCCACCAGCGTCCACTGGCACGGCCTGGCCCTGGCCAACAGCCAGGACGGCGTGGAGAAGCTCACCCAGGAGGCCACGGCCGCGGGCTCCAGCTTTAACTATGGCTTCCGCCTCGCCCACCCGGGAACCTACTGGTACCACTCCCACATGGAACTCCAGCGCGAACGCGCCCTCTACGGCGCCCTCATCGTGGACGATCCGGACGAGGCCAAGGACTACGACCATGAGTGGGTCATCCTCCTGGACGATTGGCTGGACGGCGTCACCGGCACCCCCGAAGAGGTCCTCGCCGAGCTCAGCCAGGGCAGGGGCTCCATGATGCAGGGCGGGCACATGGCCATGGGCCCGGCGAGCCCGTTCCTCGGCGGCGACGCCGGAGATGTGCGGTATCCGCTCCACCTGTTCAACGGCCGGGCCCCTGCGGATCCGGACATCCTTGCCGCAAAGCCCGGGGACCGGGTCCGCCTGCGGATCATCAACGCCGCCGGAGACACCGCCTACCGGGTAGGCGCCCCGGGCGTCCGGCTGACGGTGACCCACACCGATGGCTTCCCCGTGGAGCCCAAGGAAGCGGACGCCGTCGTGCTCGGCATGGGCGAGCGGATCGACGCCCTCCTGACCGTCCCCGCCGGCTGGACCCCGCTGATGGCCCTCCCCGAGGGCAAGACCGGCCTGGCGCTGGGGCGCATCCGCGCCGGAACCGGCCAGGAGCCGGTTCCCGCCGCCCTGCCCTCCCGGATCAACGGGGAAGTGTTCGACGGCGGCCGCCTCACCTCCGCGCCGTCCGTCCGCCTGCCGCGCAAACCCGTGACCGTGCGCCACGCCGTGCGCCTGACCGGTTCGATGATGGGCTACAACTGGGGGATCAACGGCCGCCGCTTCGCTCTGGACTCCCCCTACGACGGTGCGCTCGCCGTCCGGCAGGGGGACCGCGTGCAGCTGGACTTCATCAACCCAAGCATGATGTGGCACCCCATGCACCTGCACGGGCACACCTTCCAGATCGGGGAGTCGGGCGCCCGGAAGGACACCGTGATCGTGCGGCCCGGGAGCGCGGTGTCCGTGCTGTTCGACGCCGACAACCCCGGCCAGTGGCTGTACCACTGCCACAACGCCTACCACGCGGCCAGCGGGATGATGGGAGTCCTCAGCTACGTCCGCTGACGCCCCGTAGACTGGCAGGATGCGGCTGGTAGCAAGCGATATCGACGGAACAATCCTGGGTCACGACGGGAAAATCAGCGCCCGCACCGTCCGCGCGTTCCACGCCTGCCGGGATGCGGGCATCGAGCTCGTCTTCGTCACCGGCAGGCCGCCGCGCTGGCTCCACCCGCTCGAGGAGCAGCTGGGCCATACCGGCAGGGTGATCTGTTCCAACGGAGCCGTGGTATGGGACCTGGAAGCGGACAAGCTCGTCTCCGCCCGCACCCTGACCACCGACGCCGTGCTGGAACTGCGCCGGATCATCAAGCAGCTACGGCCCGCAGCCCTGTTCGCCGCGGAAACCCTGGACGGCTTCCACCTGGAGCCCGGCTTCATCGAGAACGGCTCCAGCGAACTGCTGGGCGAGTTCACACCCGCCCCGCTTGCCGCGACGCTCGCCGCCGGCGAAGCCGTGGCCAAGTTCCTGGCCATTGTCCGGGAGGGCACCGCCGATGACTTCCTGGCGCAGGTTCGCCCCGCCGTCGCGCATCTGGCGTCCGCCACCCATTCCGCCCCCAACCTGGCGATGCTGGAGCTGGCCGTCCCCGGCGTCAACAAGGCGGTCACGCTGGCCGGGTACGCAGCGTCCCTGGGGATCGGGGCAGCCGACGTGGTGGCTTTCGGCGACATGCCCAACGACATCGAGATGCTCCGCTGGGCCGGCCACGGGTATGCCATGGCCAGCGGCCACCCCGCGGCGATCCGAGCCGCGGGCCGGCAGGCACCGCACTTCGATCAGGACGGCGTCGCCCAGGTCCTCGAGGAACGGCTCGCAGCCCTGGGCGTCCGGCTATAGGCCCGCTATAAGCCGGCTGTCAGCTGGCGCTCACCCGGCGTTCATCTTGGCTCCCTACTTTGGAGTAGGGAAACCGATGAGGGGGTAATGATGGGCAGAACCGCAAAACGCCACATGGTGGACGGGCCCGTGCGGAAGGTATCGCCGGCGCCGCACTGGAAAAAGCTCCGGCAGGGCGACCGGGTCCGTGTGGAGCTCGCTCCGGGCTTCGAAACCGGCGGAATCGTGGACGCAGTGACGGCGAACCACGAGGCCGTCTGGGTCAACCTGGACGACGGTGCGGGCCGCACGCTTCTGCACTGCAGCGACAGCGTGGACATCCGTCCCGGCGACGCCTGAAACTCCGGTACGCTCACGGGGTGAGCCTGCCATTTTTTGAGGACCATCCGGCCGCCCTGGCGCACCGAGGGTTCTCGCGCGAAGGGCTGGAAAACTCCATGGCCGCGTTCCGCGCCGCCGTCGAACTCGGCTACCGCTACCTGGAAACGGACGTGCACACCACGTCCGACGGCGTCCCGCACCTTTTCCACGACAGCACCCTCGAGCGCGTGACCGGCAGCCCGGGCAGGATCTCCGGCCTGACTGCGGAACAGGTGGCGGAGGCCCGGATTGGCGGCACGGAGCAGGTTCCGCGGCTGGACGCCCTTCTTCTGGAGCTGCCGGAGGCCTTGCTTAACCTGGACGTGAAGGACTGGAATTCCGTCGTGGCAGTAGCGGCAGTCATCGAACGCCGCCAGGCGCACCACCGGGTCCTGGTCACCAGCTTCTCGGACCGCCGGCGCAGGGCGGTCCTGAAACGCCTGAGCCGGCCGGTCGCCTCGTCTGCCGGGTTAGGGCTGAGCGCCGTCTTTACGCTGCTGGGGCCTGCACTTCCCGCGCCGGTGTTCCGCCGGGTGATGCCGCGGATCCTGCACGACGTCCATGCCCTCCAGGTTCCCGTCCGGTACGGTCCGGTCCGTGTGGCCACGCCCGGTTTCATCCGCCGGGCGCACTCCCTGGGCCTGGTGGTCCACTGCTGGACCATCAACGACCCGGGCGAGATGCGGCGGCTGCTGGACCTCGGCGTGGACGGAATCGTCACCGACCGGGCGGACCTGCTGCGGGACGTGCTGATGGAGCGGAATCAATGGCCGGATGGTCCGGTGCGGTAATCGGTTGCGGTGGCCGACGGGTCCTGACCGCCCTCGGAAGGATCCGCACGCAACTCGTCAGGATCGCCTTCGGGCAGGCCGCCTGGGCCCGCAACGCGTCCCGGGCCCGGCGCAGCCGCGCCGGTGCCGCCGGTCCCGTCCTCCGCACTGGCTTCAGTCGGTTCGGAGCCGGATCTTTCCGCGTCCAGGTCCTGCGGGCTCGCCGAGACCGGACCGGGCGCCGCGCCCGTCTTCAGGCCCGGTGCTTTTTGCTTCTCCGCCTCCAGGGCGTTGGAACCTTCGCTGATGGAGGAGTGGACTTCAACGTCATCGTTAGGATCAGTAGGCTCCGGAACGTTGGACTTTTCCACCGGGTCCGATGTCCCTGCGAGGTCTTCCATCGCGTTCTCCGCCGCCTTGCCGATGTTGTCGCCGATTCCCATGACTGTTCCTCCTGACATCGTGCGGGGCCACCATCGGTGGCACTGCCTTGCAGTTCCAGAATTATCAGCAGGCTTACATTTAGTCCAGTGCAAGACTGCCTGGACGGCGGGCGCCGACACCCCGGTTTTCAGGAAGTTCCGCCGGCGGGCCTCATCCCGGATCCGTCGGCCGCGAGCTGCCGTTTCAGCCCGTCCGGATCCAACCGGGTATTCCAGCCGGCCCAGTCCTGCGGCCGCACGGACGGCCTGCCCAGGAGGTACCCCTGCCCGGCGTGAATTCCCAGCTCGGTCAGGGCCTTGAGTTCGCCCGGCGTTTCGATGCCTTCAGCCACCAGGGACGTTCCCACTTGCGCAGCGAAGTCAACCAGGCAGGCTGCAAGGGCGCGCTGGACTTCATCCGTGTCCACGCCGCTGATGACGTTGCGCCCCACCTTCAGGAAGTCGGGCTGCAAATGGATCATTCGGCTGAGCGCGCCGGCGCTGGGCTGGGTGTCATCGATGGCGATCCGCAGGCCCCTCTCGCGGAAAGGGTTAATGGCCGTCATGAACTGCAGGTATTCCGCGTCCGAAATGTCTTCGGTCAATTCGAGCACTACCCGATTAACCGGCAGGTCGATGTGCTCGAACAATTCGGGCAGCCGCGGGTCGATGCAAGACATGGGGGAAATGTTCAGGGAAACGTACAGGTGCTCGGGCAGGTCCCTTGCCGCAGCGGCAGCCGAACCCAGTGCGGCGAACTCAAGATTGGCCCCGAGCCCAACGGAAGCCGCCTCGGCAAACCACAATTCCGCGGCCGCGCCGTCGTCGCTGACAAACCGGGAGAGGGCTTCGGCGCCCACGACGGATTTGTCATTGAGTCCGTAAATCGGCTGGAAGGCCGTCATCAGCATCCGGCTTTGCAGCAGTGCGCTGATCCGGGACATGCTCCGGATGGCGTCCATCTGTTCGGCCAGCTTGGGCGGAATGACGGGAAGGGCTCGATGCGCTGTGCCGACCTCCGGCGCATGGCGGGACCGCGGTTCGTCGCGGCGCGATTCCATGAGGTACTCCAGGAGCGCCCGTTCGGGAACTCCAGGGTTCTCTTCGAGGCTTCTGCTGAGGCGCTGGCGCACACCGGCGCCGGACGGATCAGTATCCGCCAAGACTCCGGCAATGATTCCCCATGCCTGTACCCGAACCGACATTAGCTACGCCCCCAGTTGACGAAGTAATGACCCAGTGGCCGTTTGATTCCCAAGTAAACGCCTTTGTAAAAATGGTGCCGCAAACGCCTTGATTTAGCGGCCATAAAAGCGGACACCGTTAGTTGATGGTATATCGGCGCAGCTAAAAGCGCAGTAGCCTTCGCTTTATTGGTTGGCGCGTTCCGTCAGGCTCGCCAGCACTTGGGGAACCTGTTCCGGCGGGACCGGCCGGCTGAAGAAATAGCCCTGAGCGCTGAGGCACCCGAGTTCGCGGAGCATGCCGGCCTGTTCGGCCGTCTCCACCCCTTCCCACACGGCTTCCAGCCCGCAGGCCCGAACCAGTTGCAGGACCGCGCCCACCAAGGCGGGCTGGGTGGGGTCGCTTCCGAGCCCGGCGAGCAGTGAACGGTCCACTTTGACCCGGTCCACGGGGAGCCGGCGGAGGTAGCTGATGGATGAGTAGCCGGTACCGAAGTCATCGATTTCCAGGCCGACACCCAGGCCCCGGAGCCCGCCGAGGGAGTAGCGGTCCAGCTCATTGCCGCGAACAATCGCTGCCTCAGTGAGCTCCAGGACCACCTGGCGGGGCAGCACGCCGGTTTCCTTCAGGACCTCCCGGACGTCCTCGATAAACTGCAGGCTCTGCAGGTCCGTGGCGGAGATGTTGATCCGCACGGAAAAACGGCTGTCCACTACCGACGCCACCTGCCATTTTCGAAGCTGGTGCACGGCAGTCCGGAGTACCCAGAGGCCGAGCTCGGAAATGAGGCCCGCCTCTTCGGCCACGGGAATGAACTGGTCCGGCATGACCATTCCCCGCTCGGGGTGGTGCCACCGGACCAGGGCCTCCATGCCCTCGATCCGCCCGGTGCTGAGCTCCACCACCGGCTGGTAGACCAGCTCCAGGCCGTTATTCCGGATGGCGTTTCGCAGGTCCTCAACGAGCTGGCTGCGGAGCCTCCGGACAAGCAGCATTCCTGGTTCGAAGCGATGGAGCCGGTTCTGGCCCTCTGCCTTGGAGGCGTACATGGCCACGTCCGCCTCCATGAGCATGTCCTCGGGGCTTTGGCCGGAGCCCCCGATGCTGAGGCCGATACTTGCCCCGCACCTGATGGCGCGCCCCGGGACCTGGATGGGTTCGCCCACGTCCGCGAGGACCCGGTGGGCCACGATGTCCGCCTGGTCCGGGGACGCTGCAGGCATGACGATGGCGAACTCGTCCCCGCCCAGCCGCGCCACCACGTCCGAGGTGCGCACGGCGGTGCGCATCCGTTCCCCCACGGCCACAAGGACCTGGTCTCCGGCACTGTGCCCCAGGCTGTCGTTGATGGCCTTGAACCCGTCAAGGTCCATCAGGAGCAGCACCGGCCCCTCGCCGTCGGGTGCGTCCGCATCAATGGCGGAGCGGAGTGCCTCGAGGAGGGCGGATCGGTTGGCCAGCCCTGTCAGCGGGTCCTGCATGGCCATTTTTTGCATCTCCAGGTGCGCCTCGTGGAGCATCTGGGTGCGCACCTGGACTCGTTGTTCCAGCTCCTCGTAGATGATCTGGAGGTCTTCGGCCAGTAGATTCGTGCCCATGATGATGGCGTCGAGGTCGTCGCGCGCCGGTGAAACCTCGATGCGCGAGCTGAGGTCCCCGGAGGCCAGCCTGACGATGCCTTCCAGGAGATGGGAGAGCCGCGGGTCGTTGTCGGCAAACATCTGGTTCCTCCTCCCGCCCTCTCAGTTGGCCTGGTTGCGGGCAGCATCCAGCGGCAGGCTCACCGTCACGGTGGTGCCGGCGCCGAGTGTGGAGGCGACGTCGATGCGCCCGCCGTGCCGGGCGACGATGTCCTTGGTGATGGCCAGGCCCAGGCCGGTGCCGGGGATGGCTCCGGCCATGGCGTTGGATGCCCGGTAGAAACGGGTGAACACGTGGTCGATCTCCTCGCTGGAAATCCCGATACCGGTGTCAGCAACGCTGACGGTTGCCCAGCGGGTGCCGTCCGGCGCGGCATGCGATTCGCTGCCCACTTCGATCCGCCCGCCGCTGGGGGTGAATTTGATGGCGTTTGAGACCAGGTTGGTGAACACCTGCTGGAGCTGGACTTCGTCCCCCAGGATCTCCGGGTCTTCGGGGACCGGTTCCAGGGCGATGGTGACGTTCTGCTGCTGGGCCAGGGGCCGGAGTGCGGCGGCCACGAGGTCCAGGGTCTGGCCCAGGCGCACAGGGGTCAGGTGCATGAGAGTGTCGTCCAGGCCGTTGCGGGAGACGCTCAGCATGTCCTCCATCAGGGCCCGCAGCCGTTCGGTGTTCCGGACCACGATGTCCAGCATCTGGTGCACCTCGGCGGACACCGGCTCCTCGGCGCTTTCCTGGATCATGTCCAGGTAAGCGATGATCGAGGTCAGCGGCGTGCGCAGTTCGTGGTTGACGGTGGCCAGGAAATCGGTCTTGGCCTTGTCCAGCTCGCGCAGCTGCCGGACCACCTGCTGCTGGCTGCTGATCAGGTGGCTCTGGATGAGGCCGTGGGCAGCGTTTCCGGCCACGTGCTGGATCAGCCCGAGTTCGGTGCTGGACCAGGAACGCGGGCAGCCGAGCACTGTAATCCAGACGATGCCCAGTGACGAACTGCCCTCACCCAGCGGAACGGCCAGCGTTGAGACAGCACCGGCCGGCGCTGTCCGGGCCTCGTCGTCCGCGGTTTCCGCGGCCCCCGGGACAAGGCCGGACGCCGGCAGCGTCTCCGCTCCGGCCCAGAGCTGGTCCGCAATCTGCCGGGCCTCGCCTTCCTCCGGAAACATCGAATCCGGAACGGGGTCCAGGCCGGGCCGGGTCCAGTCCACGGTGAGCTGCGGAACCCGCGGGTCCTCGAAGGTTGCCAGCCTGACGTGGTCAGCCTGGAAGGTGCCGCCGAAGCCGGCAACCACGTGGTCGGCGATCTCCTGCGGATCATTGGTTCCCCGGACAGCTGCCGACACCTCGCGCAGCCGCTCACGCAACGCTTCGGTTTCCTGCCGCGCGGCCCGGCGGCGCGCCAACATTCCGACCAGCGCATCGGCGCGGTGCACCAGCTCCTTGGGCGACGGCGGCTTAACGATGCCGTCCCGGACGCCAGGGCGCTCAAGGGCGGCCCTCTCTTCATGGCTGTCCAGGTCGACCAGGACCAGGACGGGGACGTCGGCGTCAAAACCGGCCAGCGGCGCATCCACCACGGCGACGTCGGGGACCTCGGCGGCCAGCAGCGCTGCCAGGGCGCCTGCGTCTCCGGCGGTCCGGACCGTGTAGCCCGCCCGGCGGAGTGCCTGGACGAGCATGGCCAACCGGGCAGCGTCAAGGTCTGCCACCACAGCGGCGCGGGGCGTCCGTGCATCCGAAGGCATGTCAGGCCCCACGATCCCCCTTCCCTCCCAGTTGAGTACATTGTAGGGGGATGCCGCGTTCAGGCTCCATGAAAGAGCGGGGAGGGGCAGTGATGCAACCAGGGACAGATCGCGGAAAACCGGTTCTCTTCCTCGACGACGGCGGTGTCCTGCAGCTGCGGTGGCCCCGGAATGCGACCATTACGGAAGACGATGCCGAGGCGGCCATGGATCGCGTCAACCGGCTTTGCGGCCAGGACCGGCACCCCATGCTCGTCGATATGGCCACGACGGAAAAGGTGAGCCGCGGCGCCCGGGCGGTCTTCGGGCGCCCGTGCCAGGCTTCCCGGATCGCGCTCTTGGGATCGTCGCCTGTGGACAAAATCATGGCGAATTTTGCCCTCGGCCTGGGGAACCGGCCCTGTCCCACGCGCTTCTTCACGTCCCGTGAGGACGCCATGGCGTGGCTGAAAGCGGACGGTGAACCCGCATGAATCCGTTTATGTCCACTGTTCGGAAATACCTGATGGCTCCCAGGCTGGTACGGCTGGCGAGCTCAGCCCCGAAGAACCGGCCGCTGGCTTGGGAGCGCTACTGGGCCGGGATCACGGGGGCCGGGGGCGGTGGCGAGGTGTTGTGGGATTCCGGGACGGACCGTGAATTCCTGGGTTACAAGGATGTGCTGCTCCGGCACTTCGACCCCGAACTCCCGGTGGTGGACGTGGGGTGCGGGCACGGCAGCTTCACCCGGGCCCTGGCAGGGTTGTTTCCGGAAGTTGTCGGCGTGGACATTTCGCGCCACGCTGTGGAGCGCGCCCGGGCGGAGCAGGCTTCGCCGGACGAGCGCTCAGGCAGCATCGCCTACGAGGTCCGCGACATGACAGTGCCCGGTGCGGGCGCTGGCCTGGTTGAGGCGGCAGGCGCCAACGTCTTCATCCGCGGAGTGCTTCATGTGCTCCGCCGTGACGACCAGGCGGCATTGGTGGAAAACCTGCGGATCCTGGCTGGTTCCCGGGGTGCTGTGTTTTTGGTGGAAACGAACTTCCGGGGCGGCCCGGTCTCGTATGCGTCCCACTTGGGTGCCACCGCCCGCGGCATCCCTGCTCCCCTGGAGCGGGCCATCCGCGGGCTCCCCATGCCGGGCCACTTTGGCCCGGAGGAACGCGCGCGGGTCCTTTCCCCCGCAGTGTGGGAGCTGCTCGAAGACGGTCCGGCGGTCATTGAAACCCATCCCCTGACGGGGCACGAGGGCCGGAACGAGGTGCCGGGATACTACGCGGTGCTGAGGCTGAGGTAGCGGACGCCTTGCCACTGCTGCGGCCCCGCAGTTTTCCCGCAAATTTGCCGTCAACCCAAGCGTCGAAACCCTATGGCAAGTAAACTTATTATCCAGCCTCTGGGGAAGGGATGAAGCTATGGTGCAGGACAGATCAGGAGCCGTCCGGGCAACAGCGCGCGACTTCGTCCC
The DNA here is from genome assembly GCF_044754945.1 of Pseudarthrobacter sp. NPDC092439. Taxonomy (NCBI): domain Bacteria; kingdom Bacillati; phylum Actinomycetota; class Actinomycetes; order Micrococcales; family Micrococcaceae; genus Pseudarthrobacter; species Pseudarthrobacter sp. NPDC092439. The sequence continues at coordinate 188,228 of NZ_JBIVQB010000004.1, read as the reverse complement.
CGCCGGCGCCCTCCTGGCGATACTTCTCCCGCCCACCTACGGCAGCCACGTCACGGAGACGACGGCCTTCACGGTCCTCTCGGTCGAGGTGTGGTCCTCAGGGCTGGTGGTGAACGTGCAGCTGGCCTCGGACGTGGCGCCGGAGGCCCGGATCACCCTGCAGGACCACTTCGGCACGGAGTACACCCTGCGGAAGTCGGTCACGCTGGGTTCGCGTAACCTCCAGGTGTTCAGCCCGTCCCTGCCGGCCGGTGTCAGGAGCCTGACGGTCAAGGCGGCAGACGACGCCGGAGGCCGCCCCGCAGTCACGTTTGCCGTCCCGCTGATGTCCGCACCGGCAGAAGAAGCCGGCCCACAACTCCGCCGCCCCGCCTGAACAGCCCCGGCGCCAGCGGCACCGCCCTCCAAGGAAAGGCAACCATGCAGTCAACCACGGAATTCTCCCCTGCCACTGCCATCGTCACCGGGTCCGACTCCGGCATCGGCAAAGCCACCGCCGTGGCCCTCGCCGCCGCCGGGCTGGACGTGGGCGTGACCTGGCACTCGGACCAGGCCGGCGCCGAGGACACTGCCGCCGAAGTCCGTTCGCTCGGGCGGAAAGCGGCGGTGCGCCGACTGGACACCACCGACCTCCGGGCGGCAGCCGGTGTCATCGACGCGCTGGCGGACGAGCTCGGCGGTGTGGACGTCTTTGTCAACAACGCCGGAACCGGGGACGGAACGCAGTTCCTGGACCTGGACGTGGAAACCTGGCAGCAGACAGTGGACACCAACCTCGGCGGCGCGTTCGTTTGCCTGCAGGCCGCAGCGCGCCGGATGGTCAAAGCCGGCCGGGGCGGCAGGCTCATCGCCGTCACAAGCGTCCACGAGTTCCAGCCGCGCGTCGGGGCCGCCGCGTACGATGCCTCAAAACACGGCCTGGCCGGGCTCATGAAGACCATCGCCCTCGAACTGGCAAAATACGGGATCACCGCAAACAACGTGGCGCCCGGCGAAATCGCCACCCCCATGACAGGGCAGGAGGATGAGGACCCGACGGCGAAGGACCGCCCGGGTGTGCCGCTCGGCCGGCCGGGGGATGCCCGGGAGGTGGCAGCGGTGATTGCTTTCCTCGCCTCGCCCGCCGCCAGTTACGTTACGGGGGCATCCTGGCCGGTGGACGGCGGCATGCTGCAGATGGGACCGCAGGCCGGATCGCACATCAGCAGCCACGAGTGGCGGGACGGCTGATCCTGCCGGACTGGCATGATGGTGCGCATGCGCATTTTGATCGCCCCGGACAAATTCAAGGGTTCCCTCACAGCGGCTGAGGCTGCCGCGGCCATCGCCGAAGGTGCCCTCCGCGTCTATCCCGACGCAGTGACCACCCAGTTCCCCATCGCGGACGGCGGGGAAGGAACCCTGGAAGCGGCCGTGGCCGCGGGGTACGAGGAACGGCTGCACGCCGTAGTCGGCCCCATCCTGGCGCCCACGGGTGCGGCCTGGGCAATCCGCCGGACCCCGGAAGGCGCCGTCAGCGCGGTCATCGAGACAGCGCAGGCCTCGGGCCTGGCGGAAATGGAACCCACACCGCAGAACGCACTGCGCGCGCACAGCTACGGCTGCGGCCAGCTCATTGCCGCTGCCCTGGAGGCCGGTGCCACGGAAATCGTCCTCGGCCTGGGCGGGTCCGCCATGACCGACGGCGGCAGCGGCGCCCTCCGCGCCCTCGGCCTGAAGCCCCTCGACGCCGCTGGCAACATCGTGCCGCTGGGCGGCGGGTCGCTTGCTGACGTGGCCGCCCTGGACGTCTCCGAACTGGATCCGCGTCTGGCCGCCACGCGGTTCCGCATCGCCGTCGATGTCCGCAACCCGCTCTACGGCACCTCCGGCGCCGCCCACGTTTTTGGGCCCCAAAAGGGGGCGGACCCGGACGCTGTGGAAATGCTCGACGCCGGGCTCCGCAACTGGGCGTCGGTCCTCCGGGAAGCCACGGGCCGGGACGTCAACGTCCCGGGGGCAGGCGCCGCCGGTGGCTTCCCGGCGTCGTTCCTTGCATTTACCGACGCCGTGCTGGAAGGCGGCTTTGCGCTGGTGGCCGGTCTGACCGGGCTCGCCCGCCAACTCGCCGAAGCGGACCTTGTGATCACCGGCGAAGGCTCCATGGATTCGCAGTCGCTGACCGGCAAGGCCCCGATTGCTCTCGCCCATGCGGCCCGGGAGCGGGGCATTCCCGCGGTGGTGGTTGCCGGCCGGATCCTCGTCAGTGCGGAGGATCTGGCTCAACACGGCATAGTGGCGGCCGCCCAGCTGCTGGATGTTGCCGAAGGTCCCGAGGATGCGGTCGCCAACGCCGCCCGGCACCTGGTGCGTGCCACCGCACAGGTGCTCGAGGGCGCCTAGCGCCTACCGGCCCTAAACGATGGTGGTTTTGCCGCGGCGGCGCCACCAGACCAGCACCACGACCAGGGTGGCCAGGGCAATTGCTCCGATGACCCATGGGGCGAAGTCCAGCCTGCTGTCCTCCTTCTGCGCAGACTCTCCTGTCCCCGGGTTTGCCGGGCCGGTGGATGCCGTGTCGCCCGGGGAAGGAGTGGGCGTGTAACCGGCCAGCGGTACCAGGGTTCCGGCCGTGCCGGCCCGGCCGGCGTCGGCTGCCACCGAAACGGCAGCGGACCCCGGAGAAGCGTGCGCAGTTCCTGCGGCCAGGGCGGGAACTGCGGCAAGGACCAGTGCCAGCAGGACGGGACGGAGGATGTTGCGCATGGTCAGGCTCCTGTTTCGTAGTGCGGTTCGGCCACCGGCTTGGATTCCGGCGATCCCTTTTCACGGAGATAGACGGAAGCGCCCACCAGGACGGCCACCGCCAGGAATTCGCTTTGCCAGTTCTGGAACGATTCGAACCAGAACCGGCTGGTGCCGATGTACTGCAGGACGGTCACGGCCGGTTCGCCGTGGCTTTGCTGGTCCTGGCTGTAGGCCTCGGCGCCGCCGACTGCGTGGAAGCTGAAGGACGCCAGGAACAGCACGAAAAGCAGGATGGACAGTGAGTGCTCGTAAAGCTTCAGCACTGCGCCGCCGCGCTTCACCGGCCACGGGGTGGTCTTCTTGATCGCGGCCTGCCGCGGGTCTTCGTCCTGGGGCGCGTCCTTGCCCATCGGCTTGGACTCTGAGGAACCCTTTTGGAACAGGAAGACAGTCAGCACCACGTACATGGCCATCTGAAGGAACTCTGATTCCCAGTTCTCAAAGGTGGCCTCCATGAATTCACCGGTGCCCAGGAACTGAAGGACGGAGACGGCGGCTTCACCGTGCGCCTGCTGCTCCTCGCTGTATGATGCCGCCCCGGAGAGGATCATCCCTCCGAAGAACACCAGGAACAGGACTGTGTTTGCGATGAGGAGCCCGTGTTCTTTGGCCCATTTGCCCATGCTCACTCCTCGGTTTTGGCGGTCGGCGCGGAATTCTCCTCAGCGTTCCTGTTCAAGTGCAGAGGAATGTACACCAGCAGCACCAGCAGCAGCGCCAGGAGTACGCCACCTGCGGTGAGTCCGGCTTCCCGGCCAGCGGTGACATCAAAGACCAGTGAGGCGGTGCCCACGCTCAGCAGGCCAACGCCGGCCAGGGCGATCTTGGCGATGGCGTCCGCGCTGTTCACCAGGGTCTCCTTGAGCCGTTTCCGGAAGAGCCGCCGATGGACGCTGACGGGCAGCAGAATGAAGGCCGTGGTCAGCGATGCGACCACGACGTTGGCCAGGTAGAGCGTCACCTGGTAGTCGTCCAGCGTCCTGAAGCGCTCCTGGAAGGGCAGGGTCAGCAGGAAGCCCGCGAGGATCTGGACGCCGGTCTGCAGCACGCGCAGTTCCTGGAGAAGCTCGCCCCAGTTGCGGTCCATGCGTTCTTCGCGGGTCTCGTTCCTGCCTGTCGCGTCCCGATGATTTTCCACCTCTGGCATCCGTTTCTCCTCTCCATGCGGTGCTCCGCTAGTTCAGTTCTACTCCCCACTTACCCAGAAACAAGCCGGCATTGCGCCTGTGTCCAGGTTTGGTAAGTTTACTGATTACTGCTGGCGGGCCGCGGAGTTCCGCGGACCGGCCCAGGAACTCCATCCGCAAACGCACACCAGGAGGAACCATGACGCAGGAAAACCAGAACGTTGACCCGGAGGCTGCCGGCGGCTACGGCACGCCCACGGCGGAGCAGGAACTGGGCGGCAGCCAGGAATCGGGGGCAGTGGACACCAATGCGCCCCAGGTGGAACCCGGCGTGCAGCCCGTGCCCAGGGACCCGGCCGCGCCGCTGGGCGGGGACGCGGACAGCAGGGCGGATACAGGTTCTTCCGGCGGGGCGGACCTTCCTTCGAGCGCTGCGGAAATAGACGAATCCAACGACGATTCAAAGGGCTCGGCGCCGGTCTCCTCGGAGTCGGGGGAGGAAGCGGCCGGGCTTCCGGACGGCAGCGGCAGTGACCTTCCGCAGGAGGAAACGCCCAAGGACGACGACGGCGAGAGCTTCGACGCCGGTTAATCACCGCGACCGGGCGAGACCGGGGCCAAAATCAAACCTCCCCGAAAGGCGGCCGCCGGACGTATCCTTAGTACAGGGTTTTGCAGTGGGCCTGGGCGCTACCACCAAGGCTGGAACATGGCCGCTGAACCTACGGGGCAGGTTGGCTGGGGACCGCTTCCAGTACCCGCGGAGCCGGTCTTCGACAGCAAGGATGTTGAGGACTACCTCCAGGAAGAAACCTGCGACTTCATGCGGGACATCAACGGGGACCGCCGCGGCATCGGCTGGGCGGCCACCCTCTTCCGGCTGGGCACTTCCAGCACTATTGCCGCCAGCACGGACCAGGCGCGCCAGGCGGACCGTGAGCAATGCTCCTTCGCCGACGGGCCGGTCATGGAGGCGCTGCGCAACAACGCGTTCGTGTTGGTCTCGGACCTGGGCCGGGACCGGCGCTGGCCGGGGTACGCCAGCGCCGCCTCCGCCCATGGGGTGCAGTCGCTGCTGTCGGTGCCCCTGGTATCCGAGAAGTCCGCCAGTGCCGCCATCAACCTGTACGCGCCGTCACCTCACGCGTTCACCAGCGACGACCTGATGAGCGCTGCCGGCTATGTGCGCCATGTGGCCCGGGCGCTGCGGGTGGTGGTCCGCATTGCCGAGCGTGCCGAAGCGGCGGCGGGTGCCGCCGTCGTCCATGGCTCTTTGGTGCTTGTGGACCTGGGACTGGACCGGGCCTCGCTCAGCGGTTCTTCGGAGCGCGCTTCGGGCCGCCGGTGACGGGGACCGGGTCGGTCTCGGGCTCGGCCACGGTGCCGCGGGCCTTCGCGATGGCTTTCATGCCGTGGTAGATGACCAGCGCCGCGGCTGAACCAAGTGCGATGCCCGTGAAGGTCAGTTCGCCGATGGTCCAGGTGTAGTCCGCAATGCCGATGATCAGGGCCACGGCCGCGGTGGTGAGGTTGACCGGGTTGGCGAAATTCACCTTGTTCTGGACCCAGATCTTCACACCCAGGATGCCGATCATGCCGTACAGCATGGTGGCCGCGCCGCCCAGGACGCCCGGGGGAACGGTGGCAATGAGTTCGCCGAACTTGGGGGAGAAGCTCAGGATGATGGCAAAAATGCCTGCTACCCAGTAGGCCGCCGTCGAATAGACCTTCGTGGCCGCCATGACGCCGATGTTTTCCGCGTACGTGGTGGTGCCGGAGCCGCCGCCGAAGCCGGCCAGGACGGTGGCAGCGCCGTCGGCCATGAGGGCGCGGCCGGAGACGCCGTCCAGGTTCTGGCCCGTCATCGCGGCAACGGACTTCACGTGGCCTATGTTCTCCGCCACCAGCACCAGGACGACGGGCACGAACAGGCCCAGGACGCCGAAGTGGAATTCGGGCGTCTGGAACTGGGGCAGGCCGATCCAGGCGGCGGCGTCCATCTTGTCGTAGCTGACCTCGCCGCGGAGCATGGCCACGAGGTAGCCCACCACCACGCCCACCAAGATGCTGAGCCGGCCGACAATGCCCCGGAACAGGACACTGACCAGGATGATGGTGGCCAGCGTGATGACTGCGGTGATCGGGGCCGCGTCGAAGTTTTGCTTGGCAGCCGGGGCCAGGTTCAGGCCGATGAGGGCCACTATGGCGCCGGTGACGATGGGCGGCATCAGGCGGTTGATCCATTCGGCGCCGAACTTCTGCACAATGGCGCCCACGAGGGCCAGCGCGGCGCCGGCCAGGACTACGCCGCCCAGCGCGCCCGCTACGCCGAACTGCTGCTGCGAGGCCATGATGGGGGCGATGAAGGCGAAGCTCGAACCCAGGTAGCTGGGGACCCGGCCCTTGGTGATCAGCAGGAACAGCAGGGTGCCGATGCCGGAGAAGAACAGCGTGGTGGCCGGCGGCATGCCCGTGATGATCGGCACCAGGAAGGTGGCACCAAACATGGCCACCACGTGCTGCATGCCCACGCCGATGGTCAGGGGCCAGGCGAGCCGCTCGTCCGGGGCCACCACGTGGCCGGGCTTAATGGACTTGCCGGTGCCGTGCAGCTTCCATTTGATTCCGAGCATGCTCATGGGGGTGGCCTTTCGGGGCTTGCAGAGGGGTGCCGCGGGGCGGAGGGGGATCTGGACCAGAATACAGTGAAGCCCGGACGGGACGGAGGACACGGCCGGGGACCAGGCCCGTGCCATTTACGAACCGGGCAAGTTCCCCCCGACGCTCTCTCACTTAATGCGGGTTTCCCCCCGACGCTCTCTCACTCGACGCAGGGACAACAGTTCACAGTGAGAGAGCGTCCGGTTTTAAGGCGCATTAAGTGAGAGAGCGTCCTGGGGGGATGGGAGACTGGGGCTATGCCTGCGCGGAACACGAAACCCCTGCGGAACCTCATTTTTGTGGCGTTTGTGGAAGAAGTCGCGGAGGAACAGGTCTTCCTCCGGACGGACTGGCCGCTGCACATCACGCTGGTGAGGTTCGACGCCGATGCCTCCACGGGCGGCGACCCCGCCGCAGCGGTGGCGGCGGCTGCCGATGCGCCTGCCCGTGCAGCCCTCGGAACCATGCTACGGATAGGGGAGGACGCGGGCTTCGGCCGTGACGGCTCGGTCTCCGTCAGCCTCGTCGAAGCCCAGCCGCAACTCCAGACCTTGCATGAGGAGCTGGTCCGCGCCGTATCCGGCCAAGGCGGCCGGATCCTCACGCCGTACCACACGCTTTCCGGCTACCGGCCGCACGTCTCCCACCGCGGCACGACGCCGGACACAAAGCGCCTCCGCCCGGGAGACGCCGTCGTGCTTGGCCGCATTGCCCTGGTGGACATGGCCCCCGGCGGTGACCGCACCATCCGGCGCATCCTGCGCCTTTGGCGTTAGGCGATGACGCTGTCCACCAGCGCCTTGGCCTCGGCCTGCACCTGCTTGAGGTGCTCCTCGCCCTTGAAGGACTCGGCATAGATCTTGTAGACGTCCTCGGTGCCGGACGGGCGCGCAGCGAACCAGGCGTTTTCCGTCACCACCTTCAGCCCGCCGATCGGCGCACCGTTGCCGGGGGCCTCGGTGAGCTTCGCGGTGATCGCCTCGCCCGCCAGTTCCGTCGCGGTGACGTCCGACGGCGAGAGCCTGCCGAGTGCCGACTTCTGCTCCCGCGTGGCGGCGGCGTCGATCCGGGCATAGACAGGTGCGCCGAACTGGTCCGTCAGCCCCTTGTACAGCTGCGACGGTGTCTTGCCGGTGACGGCCGTGATCTCGGAGGCCAGCAGCGCCAGCAGGATGCCGTCCTTGTCCGTCGTCCAGACGCTGCCGTCCTTCTTATTGAAGGAGGCGCCTGCCGATTCCTCGCCGCCGAACGCGCCCTCGCCGGACAGGAGGCCGGGCACGAACCACTTGAAGCCCACCGGAACCTCCACCAGCTTCCGGCCCAGGCTATGGGCCACGCGGTCGATGATCGAGGAGGAGACCAGGGTCTTGCCCACCACCGAGTCGGGGTTCCAGCCACGGCGGTTGCGGTAGAGGTAGTCGATGGCCACGGCGAGGTAGTGGTTCGGGTTCATCAGCCCGCCCACCCCGTCAACCACCGGCGTCACGATGCCATGCCGGTCGGCGTCGGCGTCGTTTCCGGTGGCGATGTCGAAGGCCGAACCGCCCGCGGTGGCCGTGCCGCCGTCGGACATCCGCTTGATCAGCGACGCCATGGCGGACGGGGAGGAGCAGTCCATGCGGATCTTCTCGTCCCAGTCCAGTGTCATGAACGCCCACTGCGGATCAACGGTGGGGTTCACTACGGTCAGGTTCAGGTGGTGGCGCTCGCCGATTTCGCCCCAGTAATCTACGGACGCGCCGCCCATGGGGTCCGCACCGATCCGTACCCCAGCGTCCCGGATGGCGTCCAGGTCCAGCACGGACGGGAGGTCGTCCACGTAACTGCTGAGGAAGTCGAACTTGCCGGTGCTGTCCGCGGCCAGCGCTTCCGCCACGGGAATGCGCCTGACGCCGCGGAGGTCACTCTCGAGCAGCTCGTTGGCCCGGTTGGCGATCCAGCCGGTGGCGTCGGAGTCCGCGGGGCCGCCATGCGGGGGGTTGTACTTGAAGCCGCCGTCGGCGGGCGGATTGTGGCTTGGGGTGACTACGATGCCGTCTGCCTGCGGAGCGCCTGCCCCGGCCTTCCGGTTGTAGGTAAGGATGGCGTGGCTGAGCGCCGGAGTGGGGGTGTAGCCGTGCCGCGCGTCGATGAGGACGTGGACACCGTTGGCTGCGAGCACCTCCAGTGCCGAGTTCTGCGCGGGTTCGCTCAGCGCATGGGTGTCCTTGGCCAGGAACAGGGGACCGGTGATGCCTTGGCCGGCGCGGTACTCAACGATGGCCTGGGTGATGGCCACGATGTGCCGTTCGTTGAACGACGCCTTGAGGCTGGAACCGCGGTGGCCCGACGTTCCGAACGCCACCCGCTGGCCCGGGTCTGAAAGATCCGGGGTGATGTCGTAGTACGCGTCAAGGAGCGCAGTGATGTCAACAAGGTCCTGGGGGAGGGCAACTGTACCCGCGCGGCTAGCCATGGGACCAGCATGCCAGAGACGCGCCCGCGCCAAAACGGACAGTCCAGCATCCGGCCTCCTGTGACGGCGGAATGTCATGCAAGTAGTGCACCTGAGTACCGGGGCCGCAAAGTACTTATGTTGCGCGGGCTGCGGGCTTTGTTAAGTTCGAAGAAATCCAGCGAAAGACCCGGAGAACAACGGACGACGGCGCCCTGCCGCCACCGGGGTCTCCGGCAGGGGGCAGGGGCGGCCATGGGGGCAACAGGCGCGGGAGCAGCCGGCGGGACCGGTGGCGCGGCCGCCCGCGGCCCCGGCGCCGCGGGCACCCTCGATGAAGCGTTGGCCGAGCTCGTTCCCCGTGGTTGGCAACAGTTTCACGGGACCAATTGGCCCGGACGGCCGCAGGCGAGCCTGGACCACGTCCTGGTGGGGCCGGGCGGGATCGTGGTGGTGGACACCAAGGACTGGGCCGGCGAGGTGCGCGTGGTGGCCGGGGCCCTCTGGCAGGACCGTTACGCGCGGCCGCAGGCGGTGGAAGGGGCCCTCGCCCAGTGCGCTGCCCTCACCTCGGTGGTGGCGCCGCAGTACCGCAGGCTGGTGCGGCCGCTGATCTGCATGACCGCACAGCACGACCTCTTCGGAATTACGGCGACGGATGTGGCAGTGGCGGGACCGGCTCAGGTGGTGCGTGCCGTCGGATTGTTGCCCCGGGTTCTGGACCAGGACGCTGTTGCGGGCATATGTAAGTCGCTTGGCCGGGTGCTGAACGGTGACCAGCAGCCGGGAATCACGGGATTCCCCCGGCTGCCGGGGGCCTCCGGGAGGAGTAAGGCGCCACGTGCGCCTGGCACCGGCGGCGGTTATATTCCCCAAACGGAATGGGATCCCTCCCGGTTGGGACGGCCCGCTGTGGCCCACCCCGGCCGCACCGCCGGACCGCGCTTCGGGGCAGCGGCTGCAGCCAAAGCCGCCCTGCTGGCCGCCCTTGTGGTTTTCGCGGTATTCTTCCTGCCGCCTTGGGGCCTTTAGCCGGTCACGCCGCCGGTAGGCTGTAGCCACCATTTGAGGGGGAAAGACCTTGTCCAACCAGCCGCCGCCATGGCCCGGCCAGCAGCCGCCCGCGTACCAGCAGCCGCCCGCGTACCAGCGTTATCCCGGGGCTTATGGCGAGCAGCATTACTACGCCATGGCGGATCAACCGAAGCCCCTGAGCATTGCAAGCCTGGTCTGCGGCATTGCCTCGGTCATCATGGGCTGGCTCCTGGTGCCCCAGGTGGCCGCCATCATTACCGGACACCTTGGCCTGAGGCGCGAGCCTGGCGGGCGTGGACTGTCCATCGCGGGCCTGATCATGGGCTACCTCTTCCTCCTGGGATATGGTGCCCTGTGGCTGCTGCTCCTCATCGGACTGGCCGTCTTCCGGGCAGAAACCTACTACTCGGCCTAGAAGCCCAACTGGTGCGCTACCTGAAGCAGGAGCCCTTCGGACCCCGTGGGGCCCACCAGCTGGATGCCCATGGGGAGTCCCTGTCCGGCCGCGCCCCCGGTCCAGTGGACGGGAATTGTGATGGCCGGCAGGCCTGCCACGTTCACCATCGAGGACCAGGGCGCGTATTCACACTGCTTCCGATAGTCCTCGTCGGCATCTCCCGGCCACTGTGCGGAGGGCCAGCGCTCGCCGCCGTGTGCGGTGCCGGTAAACCAGCCCACCGGACGGGGGGTCTGGGCCAGTGCAGGGGTGAGCATCAGGTCCCACTGGGCGTACTGGGTCACCGTGTCGTGCTGGAACTGCCGCAGGAGCGCCAGCGACTCCTGCAGTTTCGCAGGGCTGCGCTGCTGTGCCCGCCGCCGGAAAGTGCGGGTCAGGGGTGCCAGCAGGGGTTCGCGGTGGGGGCTGATCCGGGCACTGCCCACCCCGGCCGTCCAGGCGTTCGTAAACGCCTCCGGGTAGCGGTTGTCATAGCGGACCACCGACTCGTCCACCACGTGCCCGGCATGTTCCAGCAGCTCCCGGCCCGCCTGCAGCGCATCCAGGGCTTCCTGGTCCGGCGTGAAAGGAAATGAACCGGCCCAGGGGCTGTCCAGCGTGGACCCGATCCGCAGGCGCACCGGGCCGCGGCCCAGGCTGTCCAGATAAGTTGCCCCCGGGACCAGCGCGTCCATCATGAGGGCTGCGTCGGCCGCGGTCCGGGCCAGTGGGCCGGAGGTCACCAGCCGCGCGGGGTCACCCTGGTTTTCGCCTGCGGGAACCAGCCCGCGTCCAGGCTTTAACCCCACCAGGCCGCACGCTGCCGCGGGAATGCGGACCGAACCGCCGCCGTCGGACCCCGGCGCAAACGGCACAAGGCCAGAGGCCACCGCGGCAGCGCTTCCCCCCGAGGACCCGCCGGAACTGCGGCTGGGCGCGTGCGGGTTGCGCGACGGCGGCGCGATGCGGTTTTCGCTGTAGGCTGTCAGCCCGAACTCAGGCACCTGCGTCTTGCCCAGCGAAATGGCTCCGGCACCCTTGAGGAGGGCCACAAGGGCGCCGTCCGCGGCCGCCGGTTTCTGGTCCAGGGCCGCGCTCCCGTGCGTGGTAACCACGCCGGCCACATCCGTCAGGTCCTTGAACGCCAGGGGCATGCCGAGCAGCGCAGGAAGGCTGCCGGACCCTGTGCGGCGAAGGGTATCGGCGGCCCGCGCGTCCTTGCGTGCCTGTTCCGCCGTCACCGTTATGAAGGCGCCCAGCAGGGGGTTGCGCTGTTCAATCCGGGACAGGAAGTGGTCCACCGCCTCCAATGCCGACACCTCACCGTGCCGCAGCGCGTCCCGGAGGCGCACCGCGGAAAGGTCGTGAAGCTCGGCCAAGGGGGTCCTCCTTCGGGTCTCCCGAAAGCCTAGCCTGACGCCGGCCGGTCCCCACGGCCCGGTTGGGACTACGCTTAAAGCAGCTCCCATCGGCTGCGAGACAGGATTCCCATGAGCGACTTCGATACCGTCCCCGTCAACGACCTCCCTGATGGTGCCGTCCTGCTGGACGTGCGCGAGGACTACGAATGGGTGGCAGGCCACGCAGAGGGTGCCCTGCACATCCCCATGGACCAGCTTCCCGCCCGGCTCGGGGAGCTGGATCCGGACCAGGACCTCTATGTCATCTGCCGCACGGGCGGACGGTCCTTCCGCGCAGCGCAGTGGCTCACCGGCCAGGGGTACACCGCCATCAACGTGGCCGGCGGCATGGACCAGTGGCTTGAAGCCGGCCGGCCGCTGGTCTCGGACAACGGCCTGAAACCGATCATCCTCTGATGCCCGGCCCAGCCACCTACGCTTTCCTGGGACCCGAGGGTACGTTCACCGAGGCGGCACTCCTGCAGGTTCCGGCGGCGCTGCAGGCGAACCGGGTGCCGGCGTCGAACGTTAATGCCGCCCTGGACCAGGTCCGCGAAGGCCTTGCGGACGCTGCGATGGTACCCATCGAGAACTCGGTGGAGGGCGGCGTCACGGCGACGCTGGATGCCATCGCCAGCGGCACGGAACTGCGTATCGTCCGCGAAGTGCTGGTGCCTGTCAGCTTTGTCCTCGTGGCGAGGGAGGGCGTCAGCCTGGGCAACGTGCGCCGGGTCTCCACCCACGGGCACGCCTGGGCGCAGTGCCGGTTGTGGGTGGACGCGAACATTCCTGCAGCCGAATATGTGCCCGGCTCCTCCACAGCCGCCGCGGCAATGGGCCTCCTCGAGGACGACTGCCACTACGACGCTGCCATCTGCTCGCCGCTGGTGGCGCAGAATCAGCCGGGACTCTCGGCCCTGGCCGAGAACATTGGCGATAACTCCGGCGCCGTTACCCGGTTCATCCTGGTGAGCCGCCCTGGACTGCTGCCGGAACGGACCGGCGCGGACAAGACCACCGTCGTGGTCCCCCTTCCGGAAGACCGCCCGGGTGCCCTCATGGAAATCCTGGATCAGTTCGCCAGCCGTGGCGTGAACCTGAGCAGGATCGAATCCCGGCCCACGGGACAGTTCCTGGGGCATTACTTCTTCAGCATCGACGCCGACGGCCACGTCCGCGACGCCCGGGTGGCAGATGCGCTCGCCGGGCTTCACCGGATCAGCCCGGCCACGCGCTTCCTCGGCTCATATGCCCGCGCGGATATGGAGAAAACTGCCGTTGAGCCGCATATGTCGGACGGGGCGTTCAATGCTGCCCGTTCCTGGGTGGCAGCCATCCTCGATCCGGACAACGCCGCAGGTGGGAGCGCTGTGCGCACTTCGCCCACAGCGTAGATAAATGCCCTTCGAAGTACTTCCCCGGGCTGTGGACAATGCGTATGCTTACTTGATCCATACGGGGGATGGCCCCTAACGAAGGGAGCGGGTCATGACAACCAGCAACACAAATGACGGTCAGGGAATGATCGTCAACCCCAAGCCGGCCGGGGACAACCAGGACTGGGACGGCGACGAAGCTGACCGGGCGGACCGCCTGCGTTTCGAAGAGGAACAAGCCATGATCCGCGAGCAGTCCGAAGCCCGCGCAGCGGCCAAGGCCGCGGGGCATGACCATAAGGCAGCCAGCGCCTGACCGGGGAGTCTTAGTCCCGTCCCTTGACCCTGACCAGCAGTGACCTGGGCTCCACCTGTACCGTGACGCGGGTTGCCTCCCCGGCCGTGTCCCCATCCAGCTGGGTGGGCATTGGCTCAGGGCACTCGATGATGATCTTCCGGGACCGGTAAACGGTCATGATCGGCAGTTTTCCGCGGTGCTTGGACATGACCTTGACGTACATCAACAGCCAGCCGAAGGCGCTTCGCGGACTCATGACCACCACGTCCAGCATTCCATCGTCGATCATGGCCTGCGGGATGAAATCGATGCCGCCCGGTACAAGGCCGCAGTTTGCGAACAGGACACTGCGGATATTCCTGACCTGCGCAGGACTGCCGTCCAGGGAGATGCTGACCTTCTTCCGGCGGCCGGGAAGATGCCGGACGCCGGCCTCCGTGTAGGCCAGCCACCCCACAGCCCTTTTCAGGCCATCACTTGTATCCGCCAGAACCTCAGCGTCCATGCCGATGCCGGACATGACCAGGAACACGTGTTCGGACTGGTGGCCGGTCCGGGAATTCTCGATCCCCATGCGGGCGGTGTCGATGTACCGCTGCCTCCCGAAGAGTGCCGTGTTCACGCTGGAGTGCAGGTCGCCCACGTCCAGCTCCAGGTTCCGGGCCAGCAGGTTGCCCGTGCCCAGCGGAATCAGTCCCATGGCCACTCCGGTACGGACCACGGACTCAGCCACCACGCGGACCGTGCCGTCTCCGCCACCCACCAGGACGACGTCGGGCTTTCCTGCCAGCGCCGCCTGCACCTGGCTGAAGCCCGGGTCTTCGACGGTGGTTTCGAAAAACTGCGGGTCTTCCCAGCCCGCCGCGAGGCAGGCGCGCTGGATGGTTGCCCGGGCCTCGGCGGCGCGCGGCTTCGCGGGATTAAGGATCACGGCAACCCGCTGCTTGCTGAGCCCGGGTTCTATGGCATCCCCGCCCACCGTGCTCCGGATATGCAGAGCCCGAAGCCGCCGCACGCCCCACCAGCTTGAGATGGCGAAGGCAAGCGCCATCCCGATCAGCAGGTAAAGGATCCAGTCACTCATGGTGCTTCAACAGTAGCCCGGCGGAAGGCGCCGCGTTCCGGGCGCAAAGGCCCCTCCAGCCGTCGTGCGTTCAATTGGATACCCTTAGGGGGTGATCGACGTAAAAGACCTCAGCGAAAACCCGGACAAATTCCGTGCAAGCCAGCGCGCCCGCGGCGCCGACGAATCAGTGGTGGACGCGATCATCGCCGCCGATTCCGCCCGCAGGGCAGCGCTGATCCGGTTCGAAAACCTGCGTGCCGGGCAGAACGCCTTCGGCAAGAAGGTGGCCCAGGCCAAGGGCGAGGAAAAGCAGGCGCTGTTGGCCGAGGTCAAGGAACTGGCTAACTCGGTCAAGGCCGCCTCCGCAGAGGCCGACGCCGCGCAGGCCAAGCAGGAGGAGCTCCTGCGGACCGTACCCAACCTGGTGGAGGACGGCGTTCCGGCCGGTGGCGAGGACGACTACGTGGTCACCAAGACCGTTGGCACGCCGCGCGAATTCTCCGACTTCGAGCCGAGGGACCACCTGGAAATCGGCGAGCTGATCGGCGCGATCGACATGGAACGCGGCGCCAAGGTATCCGGTGCCCGCTTCTACTTCCTCCGCGGCGTGGGTGCGCGGCTGGAGATGGCGCTGCTGCAGATGGCCATGGACCAGGCCATCGAGAACGGGTTCGTCCCCATGATCACCCCCACCCTGGTGCGTCCGGAGACCATGCAGGGCACCGGCTTCGACGTCAAGCACGACGCCGAGATCTACCGTCTCGCCGAGGACGACCTTTACCTGGTGGGTACCTCCGAAGTGGCGCTTGCCGGATACCATGCGGACGAGATCCTGGACCTGTCCGCCGGTCCCATCCGGTACGCCGGACAAAGCTCCTGCTACCGCCGCGAGGCCGGCTCCCACGGCAAGGACACCCGCGGCATCATCCGCGTGCACCAGTTCAACAAGGTGGAGATGTTCATCTACACCACGGTCGAGGAAGCCGCCGCCGAGCACCTGCGGTTGCTGGCCTGGGAAGAGGAGATGCTGGCCAAGTGCGAGTTGCCCTACCGGGTCATCGACACCGCTGCGGGAGACCTCGGCATGTCCGCGGCCCGAAAGTACGACTGCGAGGCTTGGGTCCCCACCCAGAACGCCTACCGCGAGCTGACCTCCACCTCGAACTGCACCACGTTCCAGGCCCGCCGCCTGAACATCCGTGAGCGTGCGGTGAATTCCGAGGGCGTAGCCAAGGGCACCCGCGCCGTGGCCACGCTGAACGGCACCCTTGCCACCACCCGCTGGATTGTGGCGCTGCTGGAGCACCACCAGAACGCCGACGGCTCCGTCAACGTGCCGAAGGCGCTGCAGAAGTACCTGGGCGGCCTCGAAGTCCTGCCCGTCCTCTAGTCCCGGCCGTGTTCGCGGATCCAAGCCTCAAAGGCCCGGATCCGCGAACACGCTTCGATGAAGACGGCGGGAAAGGTTAACACTCACACCGGGGATAACCCCTGCGTATTTACCGGCTGTTCAGCCCCGGTGTGTTCCGCGTCCTAGCGGCTGTCAGGGGCGTCTGCTCTACTGGTTGAATGACAACAGTGACTGAAGCTTCAGTCGCCGGCAACGAAGACCGGCGCTCGAACACGAACAACCTTAACGGCAGCAGGCTTATGGTGGCCCTGGACGTGGACGGTACCCTGGTGGACCACGACGGCCACATGTCCCAGGGCGTCCGGGAAGCAGCGCAGGCGGTAGTGGCTGCCGGGCATGAGGTGCTGGTGGCCACGGGCCGGTCCCTGAACGCCACCCTGCCCATCATCGAGAAAATCGGGATCGACCGCGGCTATGCCGTCTGCTGCAACGGCGGTGTGACCCTCCGGCTGCACCCTGAGCTGGACGGCGGCTACGAGGTCATTCACAAAGCCACTTTCGATCCCGCACCCGCCCTGCGCGCCCTCCGCGAGCGGCTGCCCTCGGCCAAATACGCGCTGGAGGATGAGGACGGCAACTTCCTCTCCACCGAGCGATTCCAGGACGCGAGCTTCGGCGTGGAGGCCGTCGGCGTGGACTTCCACACGATGCTTGAGGCCACCGCCGTGCGCGTGGTGGTCTTCAGCACCGAAAACACGCCGGAGGAGTTCAACGAGGCCATCCGGCAGATCGGCCTGGCCGGCGTCACCTACTCCGTGGGCTGGACCGCGTGGCTGGACATCGCCGCCGCCGGGGTCACCAAGGCCAGCGCCCTCGAGGAGCTCCGTGTGCGCCTCGGTGTGGAGCAGCACCTGACGGTGGCCGTCGGCGACGGCCGCAACGACATCGAGATGCTCGGCTGGGCAGGCCGGGGCGTGGCCATGGGCCAGGCGCCGGAGGAAGTGCTCGCCGCCGCTGACGAGGTCACCCACTCCGTGTACGACGACGGCGCCGCCCACGTGCTGCGCAGCCTCGTCTAGCGTCGGGGTACGGCAGCCGGCGCCCCGGGGCGCGGACGCTTGATAGATGCAGGCAATCCCCATACGTTGGGAAAGATCGGTGCGAGTACTTCGGCGATGCCGGGGTACGGGACCACTTGAACAACACACCCGGGAGGTTGCGCCGGAAGGCGGAACACCCTGCGAAGGAGACGTCTGTGCGGCAATCAAGTTCCGAAGAAGACCTTTCGATCGAAAGCATTGCCGTTGAGCCCGGCGGACTGGAGCCGGCAGCGGCCGAGGCCGGGGATATCACGTACGACGAGCAGTTCTATCCGGCCCGCCCCAAGGCACTGCGGCCGGTGGCGCGCCGCCGCCAATTCTTTGCCGACCGGCCTTCGCTGGAATTCGACGGCCGCAACGCCGCCTACGTGGAATGGCTGCGGAACCAGGCCATGCTGGGCGACGCGAACGTGATGGCCCGGCAGCTCTCCGGCCAGGCCAGCATGTGGCAGAACTCCTACGCGCACCCCAATCCGAGGGCCGCCGTCGAGCGCGCGCCCGTCTGGTTCACCGCCTACCCGCTGTCCTTCATCACCCGCCCCGGGCAGTCCTTCCTGGCGGCGCTGGGGGACCCGGAGCTGTGGGAGGCGTTCCGCGAGATCGGCATCCGCGGCCTGCACACCGGACCGGTCAAGCTGGCCGGCGGCATCCAGGGCTGGGCGCAGACCCCCAGCGTGGACGGGCACTTCGACCGGATCAGCATGGCAATCGATCCCGTGTTCGGCACCGAGGACGAGTTCCGGCGCATGTGCGAGGTGGCGGCGGACCACGAGGGCACAGTGATTGACGATATTGTGCCCGGCCACACGGGCAAGGGCGCAGACTTCCGGCTTGCCGAGATGAACTTCCGGGACTACCCGGGGATCTACCACATGATCGACATCCCGCAGGAGGACTGGAACCTGCTGCCGGACGTGCCCGAGGGCCAGGACTCGGTGAACATCAGCCCCGAGGCGGAGAAAGCCCTGCAGAAGGCGGGCTACATCATCGGCCGGCTGCAGCGGGTGATCTTCTACGAGCCCGGGGTCAAGGAAACCAACTGGAGCGCCACCCGGCCCATCGTGGGCACGGACGGAAAGACCCGGCGCTGGGTCTACCTGCACTACTTCAAGGCAGGGCAGCCCTCCATAAACTGGCTGGACCCCACGTTCGCCGGCATGCGCCTGGTGGTCGGTGACGCACTGCATTCCCTGCTGGACCTGGGAACCGGTGCGCTGCGACTGGACGCCAACGGGTTCCTGGGCGTGGAGAAGAGCGCCGAGGAGGAGCCGGGCTGGTCCGAGGGCCACCCGCTGTCCGAGGCGGCAAACCAGCTGATCGGGTCCATGATCCGCAAGGTGGGCGGGTTCTCCTTCCAGGAACTGAACCTGACCATTGACGACATCAAGGCCACCTCCGAGAGCGGCCCGGACCTCTCGTACGACTTCATCACCCGGCCCGCGTACCACTTCGCCCTGGTCACCGCGGACACTGAGTTCCTCCGCCTCACACTGAAACTGTCCATGGAAATCGGCGTGGACCAGGCCTCGCTGGTGCATGCCCTGCAGAACCACGACGAGCTCACCTACGAACTGGTGCACTTCGCCGCCGGGCACAAGGATGACGTGTTCGAACTACACGGCGAGGAACTCACCGGCGCCGAGGTGGCCGAGCACGTCCAGCAGACCCTGCGGGAGCGCCTCACCGGGGAAGCCACGCCATACAACGCGCTGTTCACCACCAACGGGATTGCCTGCACCACTGTCAGCTTCATCATGGCAGCCCTGGGCATCGAAGACCCGGACGCCCTGAGCCCGGAGCAGGAAACCCAGGTTATGGACATCCACATCCTGCTGTCCATGTATAACGCGCTCCAGCCCGGTGTTTTCGCGCTGTCCGGCTGGGACCTCACCGGCATCACGGCGCTGGACCGGGAAAAGGTCCGCGAGCTCACCGCCCAGGGCGACACCCGGTGGATCAACCGTGGTGCCCACGACCTCATGGGCACCAGCCCCGAGGCCGAGGCGTCCTCCGCCGGCATGCCCCGCGCGCGCAGCCTGTACGGTCCGGTGCCCGAACAGCTCGGCAACCCGGACTCCTTTGCCCGGCGCCTGCAGAAGATCCTGGCCGTGCGGGAGCAGTCCGGAGTGGCCACGAGCACGCTGCTGGACGTGCCGGACGTGTCCAACCGCGCCCTCCTGGTTCTGGTCAACCAGCTCCAGGACGGCACGCTCCAGGCCACGGTGCTGAACTTCTCCGGACAGGACATCTCCGGCAGCATCCAGTCCGCGCACCTGGTGCCGGGATCCACGGTCCATGACCTCTTCACCGGGGAACAGGTGGGCCAGGTGGATGACCTGCACAGCTTCTTCCTGGAACTTCCCGCCTACGGCGGCACGGCCCTGGTACTGAAGGACGCCGCGCCCGAAGAGGAAACGGAGGCGGACTCCGCTTCGTAGTCCACGGCCCGCGCAGGGCAGAATGTTAGCCATGACCCACACCACCTTCGCCCTCATCCGCCACGGCCAGACCGACTGGAACGCCGAACGGCGGCTGCAGGGATCGACGGACATTCCCCTGAACGACGTCGGGCGCGGGCAGGCGCGCGACGCCGTCGCCACCCTTGCGCCGTACCGCTGGGACGCCGTCGTCTCGTCGCCGCTGAGCCGCGCGGCAGAGACGGCGGACCTGATCGCGGAAGGCCTGGGGCTCACCGTGGCGCGGCGCGTTCCGGAGCTGACGGAGCGCAGCTTCGGTCCGGCCGAGGGCATGCAGGCAGGTCCCGAGCTGGAGGCGCTCCGAGTGCCCGGCGGGTTCCGGGGCGCCGAAAGCGAGGACGACGCCGCGGCGCGCGGCCTGGGTGCGCTGGAGGAGCTGGCGGAGGAGTTCCGCGGCAGGCGCCTCCTGGTGGTTACGCACGGAACGCTGCTCCGCGTGAGCCTCAGCCGGGCTACCGGCCGAACGCTGGCCAGCGTGGACAACGCGGTGCTCAACCTGGCGCACCACCACAAAATCGAGGGCTGGCGGCTGGAATACTTCAACGGCGAACCGGTGCTGGCAACCACCGGAAGCTAGCCAGGCTGCTTTAGCGGACTTCCAGGATCAGTCCCAGCAACCGTGCCGCCGCGGGCCGTGCCGCGTGCTCCTCATGCCACTGCGCCCGGGCCAGGGCCTTGCTGACGGCCTGTGTGGTGATGCCCAACTCCTGCGCCACGGCCTTTTGCTGCCCGCGGACCCCCGGAGTCAGCAGGTCCAGGACCCGCCATTCGGCCGTGGACCGGTCGTGGACGATGTGGCCCAGCAGGCGAAGCACGGCCTCGGCCTCGTGGGAGATGTCCGCCAGCGGGCCTTCAACGGCCACCGGAATCCGTTCCCGGGTGCTGCGCAGCCGGTCCACGGCACGGCGGGCATACACCAGGCCGTGTCCCGTGGCGTCCCGGATCAGGTTGGGCAGCGGCTCATTTACCGGGCCGACGCCGATTCCCACGTACCAGGACCCACAGCGCAGGGCGATCAGTGCTGCGTCCACCGCCTGGTGCGGGCAGTCCACAATTCCCTGGACCTCATCCTCGACGGAGCGGTCGAAGTCCAGGCGCGCCGGAATGTGCCGCAGGTCCTTCAACAGCTGGGGGACGAGGTCGCCGTCGCGCCTGCTGTCCGTCTGGTTGATGGTCAAGGTGAACATTGCACCAAAGACTACCTGCAGGCAGGCAAAGGAAGGCAAGCAGGGTTGCCCCTGACCTTGGCATCTGGTGCGATGGGGGAGTGCCGCCGACAGCGGCGGACGCAACGTGAGGATGGTTATGGCCGGCAGCATGGGGCAGGACGAACTGGAACTCGTGGACCGCTGGTGGCGAGCGGCCAACTACCTTTCGGTGGGGCAGATCTACCTCCGCGCCAACCCCCTGCTTCGTGAACCGCTCCAGCCGGAGCACACCAAGTCCCGCCTGCTGGGCCACTGGGGCACCACCCCCGGCCTGAACTTCGTTTACGCCCACCTTAACCGCATCATCCGCCGCGACTCAGCCGCGATGCTCTTCGTGGCAGGTCCGGGCCATGGGGGTCCCGCCGTCGTCGCCAACGCCTGGTTGGAGGGCACCTACTCGGAGATCTACGGGCACGTCGGCCAGGACGAGGAAGGTCTGGCGGAGCTGTTCCGGCAGTTCTCCTATCCCGGTGGAATTCCCAGCCACGCCGCCCCGGAGACGCCCGGATCCATCAGCGAGGGCGGCGAACTGGGCTATTCGCTGGCCCACGCGTACGGGGCGGTGCTGGACAATCCCGGCCTGGTGGCCGCCGTCGTGATCGGTGACGGCGAGGCGGAGACCGGCCCGCTGGCGGCCAGCTGGCACTCGCACACCTTCCTGGACCCGGTGGCGGACGGGGCCGTGCTGCCCATCCTGCACCTGAACGGGTACAAAATCGCCAACCCCACCGTCCTGGCGCGCATGCCCCGGACCCAGCTGGAGCAGCTGCTGCGCGGGTACGGGCACGAGCCGTACTTCGTGGACGTGGAAGACCCGGACGCCACGGAGAAGGCGCACCGCGACTTCGCCGGCGTGCTGGATCACTGCATGGCAGACATCCGTGCCATCCAGGACGCCCACCGGAAGGGTTCCGCAGACGGCGAGGGCGCGCGGCGCTGGCCCATGATCGTGCTGCGTTCGCCGAAGGGCTGGACAGGTCCGCGCATGGTGGACGGCGTTCAGGTGGAGGGCACCTGGCGCAGCCACCAGGTACCGCTGCCCGGAGTACGGACGGATGACGGGCACCTGCGGCAGCTGGAGGAATGGCTGCGGTCCTACCGGCCCGGGGAACTGTTCGACGGCGGCGGCCGGCTCCGCGCCGACGTCGCCCTTGCCGCCCCCGGGGGCGACCTGCGGATGAGCGCCACCCCGCACGCTAATGGCGGAGTCCTGCGGCAGGCGCTGAAGCTGCCCGCATACCGGGACCACGCCGTCGCGGTTTCGCGGCCCGGGACCGAGCGCGTCAGCCCCATGATTACGTTGGGCGGGTGGATGCGGGACGTCATTGCGCGGAACATGGCGAATTTCAGGCTGTTCGGGCCGGATGAGACCGCGTCCAACCGGCTCCAGGACGTTTATGAGGCCACCGACAAGGTGTGGCAGTACAGGATTGACGACGGCGACGAGCACCTCGCGCGGTCCGGCCGGGTCATGGAGGTGCTTAGTGAGCATCTGTGCCAGGGGTGGCTGGAGGGGTACCTGCTGACGGGGCGGCACGGCGTCTTCAACTGCTACGAGGCGTTCATCCACATCGTGGATTCAATGTTCAACCAGCACGCCAAGTGGCTGAAGGTGCACCGGCAGCTGCCCTGGCGGATGCCGGTGCCGTCGCTGAACTACCTGCTGTCCTCGCACGTTTGGCAGCAGGACCACAACGGGTTCTCGCACCAGGACCCCGGGTTCATCGACCACGCCGTGAACAAGAAGGCCGAAGTCATCCGGGTGTACCTGCCGCCGGACGCGAACACGCTGCTGTGCGTGATGGAGCACTGCCTTGCGTCCACGGACTACGTGAACATCGTGGTCAGCGGCAAGCAGCCCTCGCCTACGTGGCTGGGGCCTGCCGAAGCCGCGCAGCACTGCCGCCGGGGGCTGGGGATCTGGACGTTTGCCGGCTCCGAAGTCGCAGGGGAGGAGCCCGACGTCGTCCTTGCCTGCGCGGGCGACGTGCCCACAGTGGAGACCGTGGCCGCGGCTGCGCTGCTGCGGGAGGGCGCACCGGAGCTGAAGGTGCGCGTGGTGAACGTGGTGGACCTGATGCGGCTGCAGGACTCCAGCGAGCATCCGCACGGGCTGAGCGCCCGCGACTTCGACGGGATTTTCACCACGGACAAGCCGATCATCTTCGCTTATCACGGTTACGCGGCGCTGATCCACCGGCTGGCCTACCGCCGCACCAACCAGGACGGGCTGCACGTGCGCGGGTACAAGGAGGAAGGGACCACCACCACGCCGTTCGACATGGCCATGCTCAACGGGATCGACCGGTTCCAGCTGGCCATTGACGCCATTGACAGGGTGCCCGGCCTGGCTGCCAGGCGCGCCCTCCTGCGGCAGGAGCTCCAGGACCGGCGGAACCGGGCGCGCCAGCACACCCGCACCCACGGTGAGGACCCGGACGAGATCCGCGACTGGTCCCTGCCCTTCTAGGAGTTTTTGTCCACTTACTAGCCTTGTAAGTGGACGAAAAACTTGAGGGGTTAGGCGGCCTCGAACTCGAGCGCACCTTCGATGCGGCCGGACTGCGGAAGCTCCGCGCCGCTCGCGAACCCGGCCCACAGCGCACGCAGCTGCCGGCCGGTTCCGTCCACTTCTTCCCACCCGGCGCCGGCAATCAGCCCTACGCCGTCCCATGTCTTCCGGGTGCCCAGGAGCAGCGGGAGATCGATGGTGTGCGCCGCGCCGAAAATGTTCCCCGGGGCGTGCCAGTGCAGGATGTAGCGGTGTGCCCGTCCGCCGGCCCGCACGTGCCGCCGGGCGAACCTGCGCGTAGCCCGGCCGTACACCGTTTCCGTGACCAGCCAGTCCACAGCGCGCACCGCCGCGGCTCCCACTACGGGAACGCCCTGCACCCGCATCAACAGCCGGTTCCGCGGCAGGAACAGCCGGGCTTCTTCAGAAGTATGCCCAATCAGCACGTCAATGCCCGGGGCGGAACGGTTCCAGGCAGCCTCGATGTCCTTCTCTTCCGGCAGTGGCGCGTGACCGTACTGAGTGCCGAAGGGCATTGCCGCCAGCATTCCGAACTTCCGCGCCACCTGCGCAACCTCGGCTTCGCGGGCCACCACGTCCATGGCCGGCGTGTCGTCGGTGACGGCATCGGCGGCGATGCCCATGGCGTGGTTCATCTTGGCGCGGCCCCGGGCAATGCCGAGCGGAGCGCTTTGGATGATGGCCCGCTGGAACAGCTTCGGTGCCTCCGGCGTGGCCATCAGGTGGGCTATCGCGTCGCCCCCGGCGGACTGTCCGAATGCGGTGACGCGGCCAGGGTTCCCGCCGAAAGCGGCAATGTTCCGCCGGACCCAGCGAAATGCCTCGAGCTGGTCCAGCAGTCCCAGGTTCCCGGGGCGCCCGCCATGCGTGGCCAGGAAGCCGAACAGCCCCAGCCGGTAGGTCACGGACACCACGATGACCCGGTTCTCGGCCACCAGCCGGGCGGGGTCGAAGATGGCCAGATCCCCGGAGCCAGTGGTGTAGGAACCGCCGTGGATCCACACCATGACCGGCAGCCGTTCCCCGGCAGCAAGGTCGCCGGGCATGGTGATGGAAAGGTTCTGGCAGTCCTCGCTGCCCGGAAGCTCGCCGTACCTGGTGCCAAGGACGTCGTCGAGGAAAGGGACCGGACCCTGCGGGCAGGCCGGCGCAGGGGAGGTCGCGGCGTACACGGAAGTCCAGTCCGCTGCCGGCGACGGCGGCCGGAAGCGGGCCGCCGTGGCGTAGGGGATCCCCGTTGCGCGGATGACGTCCCCGTCCCGCCGGCCCTCAACGGCGCCGCACGGCGGGTGGAACAACAGCTGGGAGGTCAGGACTGGCTCGGAACTCACAGGTCCACGATTCCATAGTTTCCTGGGTGCCGGACAGCAGAAATCCCCGCCTCCCGGACCGTTCCCCCTTGCATCAAGTGGGGATTTTGTCCGGCAGGCGGGGATCTGCGGTGAACCTAGTGGCCGGTGGGCACGTAACGCTTGATGGAGGCCTCCAGCTCTGCCTCGGCGGCGGCGCGGTCGCCCCAGCCCTCGGCCTTGACCCACTTGCCCGGCTCCAGGTCCTTGTAGCGGGTGAAGAAGTGCTCGATTTCCTTGATCAGGAATTCGTTGACGTCGCTGACTTCCTGGATGTGGTCGAAGCGGGCATCCACCGGGACGCAGAGGATCTTGGCGTCTCCGCCGCCGTCGTCCGTCATGTTGAAAACGCCGATGGGGCGGGACTCGACGATGACGCCCGGGTGCAGGTCGAAGTCCTGCAGCAGCACCAGCGCGTCCAGCGGGTCGCCGTCCTCGCCCAGGGTGTTCTCGAAGTACCCGTAGTGGGTGGGGTACTGCATCGAGGTGAAGAGGACGCGGTCCAGGCGGACGCGGCCGGTCTCGTGGTCGACTTCGTACTTGACGCGGGATCCCTTGGGGATCTCGATGGTCACGTCGTGCTTCATGGAATGCTCCTCGGCAGTTGCGGGGGGTTCGCGGCACCGTGACGCCTGCCAGAAGGGAGTGTCCGTGCCGCCGACTATTATTGAGGATATAGCGAGAGGCCCTGGAATCAGGAACTTGTGGGGATATTTCAGGACTGAGGACCAGCACCAGCATGACCAAAACAACCGGCCGGGAACTGCGGCATGACCGCGGCCGCCGGCCCCGCGGAGGCCTCCGCGCCGTCCTTCGCAGGGCCTGGCCAACGGCCCTGCTGCTGGTTCTCCTGATCGCCCTCCTGGCACCCGCGGCCGCCCAACTGGCGCCCGGTTTCACAGGCCCGGCGCCGGAGACCGCGCCGCCTGTGCCGGCCTGGCACCAGGCCCCCTCCACGCTCACCGCCCGCACCGGCCTCGCGGCCCTCGAGGCGTCCGCACCGCTTCCGGCCGCGGCAGCCGTCCGCGCGCAGATTGACCCTTTGCTAAAGCCCGACGGCGGCGGCAATTTCACGGGGTTCGTCCAGGATGCGCTCACGGGCCGGGTCCTCTTTGACCTGGGCGGTTCGGCCAACAGGGTGCCGGCTTCGAACATGAAACTCCTCACCGCGGTCGCGGCCTTGCGGTCGCTGGGTCCGGAGCGGCGGTTCGCCACCAGCGTGGTGGCCGGGCCCGGACCGGGCCAGGTGGTCCTGGTGGGCGGCGGCGACGTCCTCCTGGGTGCCGGCAGTTCCCGGCCGGACACTGTCATGGGGCAGGCCGGGCTCGCCACGCTGGCGGAACAGACGGTGGAGTCGCTGCGGGCCTCGGGTGCCGCCGGGAAGATTGCCGTCCTGCTGGACGACTCACTGTTCACCGGCCCTGCCCTGAACCCCGCCTGGGATACCGGCGACGTCGAGGCCGGCGAGGTGGCACCCATCTACCCGGTAGCCCTGAACTCGGGCCGGTACGACCCCGCCGTTCTCACCGGTCCCCGCCCCAAGGACGCCGCCCTGACCGCTGCCGGCTCCTTCGCGGACCTGCTGCGTGCCAAAGGCAAGGCCGCGGGACTGGCTGTGGCCCCCGGCGTCGCACGCGTTCCTGCCCAGGCGGCCGGGGCGCTGGAAGGGCAGGCAACCTTGGCGCAGGTGGAATCCGCCACCGTTGCCGAGCAGGTGGGCTGGATGCTGCGGACTTCCGACAACTACCTGGCGGAGGCGCTGGGCAGGATGACGGCAGTGGAGGGCGGTCTCGCCGGAAGCCACGACGCCGCCACCGCAGCGGTCCGCACGCAGGTGGGGGAAGCCGGGATCCCGACCGACAGCATGAACCTGGCGGACGTGTCCGGCCTGGCCATGGGCAACCAGGTGACGCCGCGGCAGGTTGCTGAGGTGGTCCGCGCCATCACCTCGGGTACGGACCCGAGGCTTCGCGCCGCGTTGGACGGCTTCCCCGTGGCTGGCCTCACCGGGACGCTGGATACCCGGTACGGAGACGATTCCACCGCGTATGGCGCCGGCCTGGTCCGTGCGAAGACGGGAACGCTGAATACGGTGCTGGCGCTGAGCGGCTACGTGGTGGACGCGGACGGGCGGCTGTTGGTTTTCTCGTTCATCGGCAACGGACTGACGCCGGGCGCCGCCGGGAACAGGATTGCACTGGACCGCGCCGCCACGGCGCTCGCGGCCTGCGGCTGCCGCTAGGTTGACCGCATGGGCGGTGCCGGCAACGGCAGCCCGGGCGGGGATTGTTCGTGCGGGAAGGGCCGAGGCTGTGTTCTGATGGGAGCTATGGAGTCCACTGAGCGTGAGTCGTCAGGCCAGACCTTATCCAACCCGGCACAGACGCTGATCAACTGGGACCTTGCGGCCTCGGCAGCCGCCAGGCTTGCCCCTGCCGGGCCCGTGCTGGGCAAGGCAGAGATCGGCGAGGCGGTGGCGGGCCTGCGCCGGCTGGCCGATGAATCAGTGGGCCACGTCCACCACATCACCGGGCTGGAAGCAGCCCGGGACCTGCGGGATTCGTCCGTGCTGATCGTGGACCGCGCGTCCTGGTCCAAGGCCAACACGCAGAGCTTTGCCGTCATGCTCCGGCCGGCAATGGAGAAGATGCTGGCAAACCGCCGCGGCACCGTAAGCCCGTCCGCGGCCAGCGTCAGCGGCGCCATTACCGGCAGCCAGCTCGGCGCCATCCTGGCGTTCCTGTCCAGCAAGGTCCTGGGTCAGTACGATCCGTTCTCCGCGCTCGCCGAAAACTCCCATGCCCCGGCCGGCGGACGGCTCCTGCTGGTTGCCCCGAACATCGTGGCGGTGGAACGGGAGCTCAACGTCACCCCGGAGGACTTCCGGCTGTGGGTGTGCCTGCATGAACAGACCCACCGGGTGCAGTTCGCCGCCGCGCCGTGGCTTCGGGACCACATGCTGGACCAGATCGAGGAGCTCAGCGACCACCTCCTGGGCAACGTGGACTCCCTGATGGAACGTGCCACCGCAGCCGCCCGTTCGCTGAAGGACCGGTCCGCGTCGGGGGACACCCCCGGCCGCGGCGCCATCCTGGACCTGCTGCAGGACCCGGAGGAGAAGGCGGCGATCTCGCACCTGACCGCCGTGATGAGCCTGCTGGAGGGGCACGCCAACGTGGTCATGGATGCGGTGGACGCCAGCATCGTGCCGTCCGTGAAGACCATCCGGCAGCGCTTCAACGCCCGCGGCAAGGACCGCGGCATCATCGAAAAGTTCATCCGGAGCCTCCTGGGACTCGACGCCAAGATGCGGCAGTACTCGGACGGTGCCCGGTTTGTCCGTGCCGTGGTGGACGTCGCCGGGATGGAGGGCTTCAACAGGGTCTGGGAGTCCGCGGACCATCTCCCCACTGAGCCGGAAATCCACGACGCCAAGCTCTGGCTTGAGCGGATGGGCCTCTAATTGCCTGAGCTTTCCCCCGGCGGGCCAAACGGACAGATCCACAAGAGCGGACGACGGCGGCCCGGGCGGCTGACGCCGGTCGTCGGCACCGCGCGCAAGATGGTGCAGAACGCCCTTGCGCAGGCGGGATATCCGGCACACCTTGTCGTCGCCTGCAGCGGCGGGCCGGACTCGCTGGCGCTCGCCGCCGTCGCGGCCTATTTTGCCCGCCGCGGGCACGTAGACGGGCATCCTGTCACCGTGGGCGCCGTCGTGGTGGACCACCAGCTGCAGGACGGCTCGGCGCAGGTTGCCGCCCGGACCGCGCAGGTCCTCGAGGAGCTGGGACTGGCGCCCGTGGAAGTCCGCACCGTGTCCGTGGCGGCCACCGGCTCGGGGCCCGAAGCGGCGGCCCGGGACGCCCGGCACGCGGCCCTCAATGCGGCGGCGGAGGAGCAGGGCGCCTCCGCCATCCTGCTGGGCCACACCCTTGACGACCAGGCAGAACAGGTGCTCCTGGGCCTGGCGCGGGGGTCGGGCACCCGCTCGCTGGCCGGGATGAGGCCGGCGCGCGGCAAGCTGCTGCGCCCGTTCCTGGGCCTGCGCAGGGCGGACACCGAGGAGATCTGCGCGGTGGAGGAACTCGAGCCCTGGCACGACCCCACCAACCTGGACCCCTCTTTTGCCCGTTCCAGGACCCGCGTGGAGGTCCTGCCGCACCTGGAGGAAAAGCTCGGCCCGGGTGTGGCAGAATCGCTCGCCCGGACGGCGTCCATCCTCCAGCTTGACGCCGACTATCTGGACGATGTGGCCGAAACCACTTTTGCGTCACTGGCGGCCCGGAACGGGCGGGAGGTGAGCCTCCCGGAGGACCTGCTGCGGGCGCTGGCCCCCGCCATCCGGTTCCGCGTAATCGCCAGGGCAGCGGCCGACGTCGGCGGGCAGCAGCCCGGCTACCAGCGCCTTTTGGCGGCGGAGGCGCTGTTGCGGCGGCAGGGTTCGGCAGGTCCCGTGGAGCTTCCCGGCGGGGTCAGCGTGTACCGGTTGTCGCTGGCCGAGCTGGAGGCGGCGCCGGCACCGGACGGGCATGCTGCGGCTGCCGCCGTTCCCCGCGGGGGCGCGCGCTGTGGGAAGCTAGTATTCCGGCCTCAAAAACCGCCCCGAAAATAGTCGCACACCCCGCATCTACACAGGAGCCATTGGTGGATTCTAACGACGTCCAGGCAGACCTCAAGCACGTTCTCTACACCAAGGAACAGATCCAGCAGCGGATTGCAGAACTCGCTGCCCAGATCGACAAGGACTACGAAGGCCGCGAACTGCTCATTGTGGGCGTGCTCAAGGGTGCGGTGATGGTCATGGCCGACCTGGCACGTGCCCTGCACAGCCACGTGTCGATGGACTGGATGGCTGTGTCCTCCTACGGTTCCGGCACCCAGTCCTCGGGAGTTGTCCGCATCCTCAAGGACCTGGACACCGACCTGATGGGCAAGGACGTCCTGATCGTCGAGGACATCATCGACTCCGGCCTCACGCTCTCCTGGCTCAAGACCAATCTGGAATCCCGCGGCACCGCGTCCGTGGAAATCTGCACCGCCTTCCGCAAGCCCACGGCAGCCAAGGTGGAAATCGACGTTAAGTACGTGGGCTACGACATCCCCAACGAGTTCGTGGTGGGCTACGGCCTGGACTACGCCGAAAAGTACCGCAACCTGGACTTCGTGGGCACCCTGGCTCCGCACGTCTACGAGTAAAATTCCCGCGGGACGCCGGGTGCCGGGGCCCCGGCACCCGGCACCTGGGCTCCAAACGCGGGTGTCGCCCGGACGGCGTTGACAGCACGGTCCGCGACGACCTGCCCGTCAGTTCCGGAATCAAGGATCGTATTCCGGGCCGAGCCGGAATCCACCATGACGGTGGTGACGGCCAGGCTGACAGAGGACTCGGTGGCCAGCAGGGCATCCACCTGGGCCGAATAGCACGAGTCGCCGGACGTGGCGCGGACGTCCACGGCAACCACGTGGTTGCTGGACACGAAGTTGCCTGTCCCGGCCGCCAGCCGGATGATGACCGGCGTTGCTCCTGCCGGACGGATGCTTTGAGAGTCGATGGCCTCGGAGAAGTGGTTGCCGATTACCGAGTTGTTGTTCCCGCTGACGCAGAGCAGGCCGGTGAGGTCGTCCAGGCCGTTGTCCACGCCCAGGAAGGGCGTCCAGGGCTCAAGATCACGCAGGAAGTGGTTGGTGGCCACGAGGTTTTCCGAGCTGTCCCCGGCCAGCACCACCATCCCGGGGTAGAACGAGTGCAGGCGGTTGTTGGTGACGCTGGACCGCCGGACGCCGGACAGGTGGACGCTGCTTGAGCCGCGCGGGAAAATGTTGTTCGCGGTGACCAGGAGCCCGCCGTGGTTCTCGGCATGGATCGAGTGTCCCTTGAAGCCGGCTCCAACCAGGTTGTCGGTGATCTTGGATGCCTGTCCCCATCCGCGCAGTTCGATGCAACTGCCGCATTCGGCGATGAAGTTGCCATGGATGGACAGCGCGTCTGCGTGGTAGACAGTGAGGGCGTTTTCCAGGTACACGAAGCCCATGCCGGTGATCCGGAATGAGTCGTTGGCGCTGGCCACGTAGATGCCTGTCTTGCCGTTGACGTAGGTGTTTTCCGGATGCATTCCTGAACCGTCCGCAGCGAAGTGCAGCCCGTCGATGCAGAAGTTGGCGAACTCCACCGAGCTGATCCGCGGATTCCCGGTCCGCTCGATGTAGAAGGCGGCGCCCCGGGCTTCCGCACCGTCCTCCGCGGAGGGAATATCGACGATGATCCGGCTCCCGCCCGGCCACAGCTCATGCAGGTCAGGCCATTCTTCCTCCGGAACGTTGAACCGGATGCTCGATGACGTAAAGCCGTGTCCCGAGCCCTCGATCCGAAGGTAGCTGACGTCGATGAGCACCTGCGTGCGGAGGTGGTAGTCGCCCGGCGGTATGTAGATTACGGCCCCCGGCTTTCCGCCGTTGTCCATATCGCTGGCAGTCTGTCGTTCCTTGATGTCGGCGATGATGCTGTTGATCACTTCACCTACGTCCCTGGCCGGGTTTCCCACGGGCCAGGTGGTGACGTCGTAGCGGTTGCTGTTGTGCATGGCTTCCCTTGCTTCGTGGTGTTCAGGACAGTGCGGAGACGGTGAGCTGCAGTATTGTCGCAGGGCCTCCGGCGGCGGACAGCCAGTTCTCCCGCGCTTCGATGCCGGGGAAGACGAGGTCTGTCAGGAGTGCCGTGCCGCCCTGCGCGAAGACTTCCACCGAGCAATGGTCGACGACGATCTGCAACCTGAGCACGCCGTCCTCGATTGCCAGCGGGGCTGACTCCACCGACGCGAACTTCGCGTGGAAGCGGCTTTCTCCCGACTGCCTACGGTCAAGGACCAGCCGGGAACCGCCCGGCTCGAAGCGAACGATGGTGCCCTCGCTGCCGTCAGCGCTCGCGAAGAGCCGGAACTCAATACGCCTGGCGTTTCCAGGGAGGATCTCCGCCTTGATGACTTGGGCGCTGCCGCGTTCTGCGTCCGGCAGCCGCAGTGCGGAGTCCTGCAGGCCAAGATTGTCCGCGTGCATCAGATTTTTGGAAGCGGGCTGCGCTCCGGTCAAAAAATTTCCGCCCAGGACGGGCTGCTGGACCAGCCGGGCGGAGCCGTCGGCTGCGGTAAGGCGCACTTCGCGGGCGAGCGTCATGGAGGACCGCCAGGGGGCGGTGGGCAGCTGGTTGGCGTAGTCCCAGTTGTTCATCCAGCCGATCATGATGCGCCGGCCCTCGGGGACGTTGCTGAAAGAGACGGAGGCGTAGCAGTCGCGTCCCCAGTCCAGCCACAGGCATTGCTGCAGGGCGGCAGCGGCAGCCGCGGGGTCACCCAGGGCGCTCACCCCGGCCGGCGCGGCAACTGAGGAGGCGTCCGGGACGAACCGCGTGCCGTCGAACTGGCCCACGAAGTACTGGCCCCCGGAGCCTCCCGCGACAGCGCCCGGGTTGACGTTGACGATCAGGACCCATTTGACGTTGTCCGGGTCCCCGTCCACCGCCAGGGGAAAGAGGTCGGGGCATTCCCATTCGCCCTGGTCCGCGTTCATGGGGCCGAAGTCGCTGAGGAAGTCCCAGGTCTTGAGGTCGTCCGAACGGTAGAAGACCACCTTCTGGTGCTGCGCTTCGACCGCCACCATAATCCAGCAGGTGCCCTGCCCGCCCTCGTAGCGGAAGACTTTGGGATCGCGGAAGTGCGCGGAGTTCCGGGCGAGGACAGGGTTGCCGCCGTACTTGTGCCACGTCATGCCCGCGTCGGTGCTGTAGGCCAGGGACTGCGCCTGCGTGCCGTGGTGTTCGGAGGCGGCCTTGTAGGCGCTGGTGTAGATGGCCACGAGGGCAGGTGCGTCCGCGGTGCCGAAGCCGGACGTGTTTCCGTGGTCCACCACCACGGAACCGGAGAAGATGTCCTCGCTTTCGTCGCAGGCAATGGCGACGGGGTGTTCGGTCCAGTGGAGCAGGTCCCGGGAGGTGGCGTGGCCCCAGGACATGTTGCCCCACACGTTGCCGTAGGGGTTGTTCTGGAAGAAGAGGTGGTAGAGCCCGTCGTGGAAGACCAGGCCGTTGGGGTCGTTCAGCCAGGTGTTCCGGGCAGTGAAGTGGATGGCAGGACGGAACCTGGCGGTCTCGGC
Source organism: Pseudarthrobacter sp. NPDC092439 (assembly GCF_044754945.1). Lineage (NCBI taxonomy): Bacteria > Bacillati > Actinomycetota > Actinomycetes > Micrococcales > Micrococcaceae > Pseudarthrobacter > Pseudarthrobacter sp. NPDC092439. The sequence goes on along the minus strand of NZ_JBIVQB010000004.1, from coordinate 155,445 downwards.
CGGAGGTGTTTCCGGGCGTGCGGCATCAAGGAAAGTGGACATGTTTGGTGCGGTCCTCTTGGAAAGTGGAAGGGGCTGGGTGCTAGGGCCGGGGGGCCGCGATGGAGTCACGGCGCACCAGCGGACAGCCCAGGATGGTCGGGTGAAGTGCCATGAGGGTCAGGTCTGTCTTCCCTTCGACGGCGTCAATGAGGTGCTCGGTGGCCCAGGCACCCATCTCGTAATGGGGCAGGGCCACGGTGGTGAGGCCAGGGTGGAGGTTCGCGGCGATCAGCTCCTGGTCATCGAAGCCGACCACTGAAAGGTCATCCGGGATGCTGAGTCCCAGCTCGGCGGCGGCGCGGTAGGCTCCCATCGCCATCCGGTCGTTGTAGCAGAACAATGCCGTAGGCATATCGGCCCGGTCCTCGCGTGCGAGGATCCGCCGGGCCGCCTCATAGCCGCCGTGCACTTCGGAGACTGCGGATTCGACGGGTGCCGCCCCGCCGTCGAGCCCTGCTTCGGTCAGCATGGCCCGGAAGGCCTGGAGCCGCTGGCGGGTTGCGGGGACATCATCGGTGTTGTTGATGAAGCCCACCCGGGTGTGGCCTGCTTCGAGTAGCGCACCCACGGCGGCACGCGCACCGCCGTCTTCGTCCGGGATCACGGCTGTGATGTTTCCGCCGCTGGCCACCGAGTCCACCAGGACGGAGGGCACGCTGCCCAGGTTGTCCGGCAGCTCCACGTTGCGGTGGTACATGGTGGCGTAGAGGATGCCGTCCACCCGGCGTTCCAGCAGGGCCTCGACGTCCGCCCGCCGGGATTCCAGGCTCGCCGACCCGGAGGTGTTGATGATCATGAGGCCGTACCCCCGGGCTTTGGCGGCCTCGTCGGCGCCCAAAATGATGCGGCCGGCGTGGGGCGTGGTGGCGATGTCCTCGCTCACCAGCCCCAGCATGCCGGTCCGCTGCGTGCGCAGGGCCTGGGCCAGGCGGTTGGGGCCGTAGCCGAGCTGTTCGGCGGCGGTCTTGACCTTGTCCCTGGTTTCGGGGCTGATCCGGGCGTAGGAAACATCGTTGAGGACGTGGGAGACAGTTGTCACGGAAACGCCGGCGGCGACGGCCACGTCCTTGATGCCGATGTTCTTGTTGCTCATCTGTCTCCCACGTCCTTATGGTTTGTGATGCCCCTGGGGGTTACCAGTAGGCTACTCGTTGCTGCCGGCCTAGCCCTTGACGGCGCCGAGCGTCATCCCTGCCACGATCTTGCGCTGCAGCAGGAGGGTCAGCAGGATGACCGGGATGGAGTACACGGCGGCCAGCGCCGTCATGGATCCCCAGTCCAGGCCGAACTGGGTCTGGAAGTTCGCGATCACCACGGGCGTTGTCTGCGAGCGGATGGCCGTCATGAGGAGGGCGAAGAGGAACTCGTTCCAGGAGGCAAGGAAGGCGAAGATCGCCGTGACGGCGATGCCGCCGGAGACCACCGGAATGACCACCCGCCAGAGGGCGCCGATCCTGCTGCACCCGTCCACGGTTGCCGCCTCCTCCAGGTCCTGCGGGACGGCTTCGAAGAAGCTGGACATCAGCCAGATGGAGAGCGGCAGGGAAATGGTGGTGTGCGCGATGGACAGCGCGACGGGGGTATCGGCCAGGCCCACGGACCCCATCATGGAGGCCAGCGGAATGCCGATCGCCACCGGCGGGACCATGCGCGTCACCAGGGCGGCCATGATGAAGATCCGGCCGCTGAGCGTCTTGTACCTGGTAATGCCGTAGGCGGCGGGAACCGCCAGGACCAGGGACAGCACCGTGCTGATGACCGCCGTCTGGATGCTGTTGATGAACGATGCCGGCACGCCGCTGCGGCCCAAGGCGTTGGCGTAGTTCTCCCGCGTCCACTCCCTCGGCAGGATGGTGGGCGGCACGGCGATGGTGTCGATCGGGGTTTTGAAGGACGTAAACAGCAGGTACAGGAACGGGAAGCCATAGAGCACCAGGGCTGCCGCGAGGAGGATCCACAGCAGGGTCCTGGTGCTGCGCCGCCCGGCCTCAAGCCCTTCCCGGTTGACGCTGCGGCGCTTGCGGGGGTGGACGACGGCGGGTGGCGCAGCAGGTGCCGCAGCCGACTTGGCCGGGGACCCGCCGTCGTGCTTGGTTCGTTCAGCGACGCGCATCAGGTGTCCTTTCCTGGCCGCCAGATGGTGGCCACCGCAAAGAATGCGACAGCGAGCATGGCCAGCAGGTAGAGGGTGCCCATGGCGCTGGCCAGGCCGGGATCGCCGAAGCGGATCATGGTCCGGTAGATCAGCAGGCTCATGGTTTCCGAGGCGGACTGGGGGCCGCCGTTTGTTTGGATGAGGATGGTGTCGAAAGCCCTGGCCGCGTCGATGCCGCGCACCACCAGCGCCACGGCGATGACGGGCCGGAGCAGCGGAAGGATGATCCGGAACAGCAGGGCCGGTGCGCGGGCGCCGTCCAGCCGTGCGGCTTCGATGAGGTCGCCGGGGATGTTCTGGAGCCCGGCGAAGAGCACCAGGCACATGAACGAGGTGGTCAGCCAGATGTCCGGGATCGCCACGGAGAAGAGCACGATGTCCGGGTCGGACAGCCAGCCGATCCGGTTGGGGTTGTCCAGGATGCCGGCCTGGTGCAGGAGGGTTCCGATGAGGCCGAAGTTGTCGATCATCAGGAACTTCCAGAGCAGGCCTGCAACGATCGGGGCGATCATGAGCGGGTACATGAACACGGTCCGCCAGATCTGGGAGCTGCGGCCCAGCATGGTGAACAGCAGCGCCATGCCCAGGCCGAGGGCGAACTCGAGGGTCACCACCACCAGGGTGTAGGCCAGGGTCCGCCAGCCCGCGCCCGTGAAGGCCTCGGAGGCGAAGGCGCGGAAGTAGTTGTCCAGGCCCACGAAGTCGCGGGGGCCGCCGGCGATGGGGGAGATCTTGAAGAAGCTGTCGGCCACGAGGCGGAACAGCGGGAAGGCCACGAATACTGCCAGGAACAGCGCCGCTGGTGCCATCAGGAACAATGCGAAGCGGCGATCGGAAATGCGCACGGTTTTCTCTTCCGCTGGTTGGGGCCGCGGCCGGCACCGGTACACAGGTGCCGGCCGCGGGGGTCTTACTTGAGGAGGTCCTCGATCTGCTTCTTGGCGTCGGCGAGGAGGGTGGCGGAGTCACCGCCGGCAACGGCCTTCTGCAGCATGGGCACCAGGACGGTGTCCACGATCTGCTGCCACTTCTCGGTGGCCGGGCGGGTGGCGGTGGCTTCCCCGTTGAGGGTTTCGATCAGCGGGCCGAAGCTCTCGTAGCCTTCCTTGTCCTGGTACTTCTCGAACGCGGAGATGCGGGAGGCCAGGCCCAGGCTGGATTCAACGCCCATGCTGTTGTGGTCGTAGGCGCACTGCACGAACTTCTTGGCGGCCTCGGTGTTCTTGGTGGCCTTCGGCACGGTGAGGTACCAGGGGCCGGGAACGCCGCCGACGCCGGCGGATCCGGCGATCATGGGGGCTGCGCCCACCTTGCCCGCCACCGGGGAGTCCTTGGGGATCTGCCGGTAGGCGTGGGCCCAGAACCGGGTCATGGCGGTTTTGCCTTGGTTGAACAGGTTCTGCGCTGCGGCCCAGTCGACCTGGGCGGCACCGGCGGGAGCATATTTGGTGAGGCCAACGTAGAAGTCCAGGGCTTCCTTGTGCGCGGCGTTGTCGATGACCACCTTGTCGCCGTCCAGGACCATGGGTGAACCCGCCTGCAGGACGTGGGCCAGCCATTCGGTTTCCACCCCGCCCTTCACGTCGGTGCCGTACATGCCGTCCCTGGTGAAGAACTCTGAGATGTCCTGGTACTGCTTCCACGTGGTGGGGGCAGCCAGTTCGTAGCCGTACTTGGCCTGGAAGCCGGCCTTGTTCTTTTCGTCCTCGAACAGGTCCTTGCGGTACAGGATGATTTCAGCGTTGGTCCAGGCGGGCAGGCCCACGAAGTGCCCGTCCACGTTGGCTTCCTTGACCAGGGCCGGGAAGATGTCCTTCTTCGCCTCGTCGGTGAAGATCTCGTCGATGGGCTGGAGGGCGTCCTTGAAGCTCGGCAGCCACACGGAGTCCAGGGCGGCCACGTCGAAGGAGACGTTGCCGGAGGAGAATTCGCTGGAAAGCCGGTTGAACATGCCGTCATAGGGAAGTTCAACGAAGTTGACGTCCACGCCCGCGTCCTTCTTGCACTGCGCGGCCACGCCGGTCAGTTCGGCGTGGCCGCCGGCTTCGACGAGGACGTTGACGGTGCTGGTGCCGGCGCTTCCGGACGACGCGGCCGGGCCTCCTGCGCCGCACGCCGAGGCGGACAGGGCGACGGCGGTGCAGATGCCGCCGATGGCGAGCCTGCTGATGTACTTACGAGTGGACATCGCTGTCGACTCACTTTCTCTTGAACGGAAATGGTGAGAATGCTTCAGCTGCTGACAAATCGTTTTGCCAAAACGACTTGGCACAAACTTAGAACCGTCTCGAAAGGGTGTCAAGGGATGACCGGAAACTTTACGTCGCGGTTGTACCGCCGGCCGGGGATCCGCCTCCCACCTGCGGCGAAGGGCGGGCATCCCCGCGTACTGCTACGCCCACAGGGAACTTTTGCCCGGAACCATGCGTGATCTACTGCGGACGGTGTATAGCTAGAAGCTGACGCAGCACCATCACGGGCGCAGAGTACTCGCCGTGAAGCACTACCGGAAGGGACGGGGCCAGCCCCGAACAGATGAAAGCTAAGAACTTCTTCAAGGGCCCGGGCATCTGGATCGTCGTTGTGGTCGGCCTGCTCCTGGTGGCTTTTGCAACGCTGGCTCCCGGCGGTGCCGCACGGATTGATACGGACAAGGGCCTGGAGCTGCTTGCCGGAAACGATGTTGAGCAGGCCAAGATCTTCGATGGGGAAAACCGCGTTGACCTGGTCCTGAAGGAGAACCTGGAGGTGGACGGCCAGGACAAGGGCAAGAACGTCCAGTTCTTCTTTGTGGACGCCCGCGCCGAGGCCGTGGTTGACGCCGTCAGCGACGCCAAGCCGGACCAGGGGTTCACCGACCAGCCCATAGAGAACAACTGGTTCTCCGGACTGCTGTCCCTCCTGATCCCCGTGCTCCTGCTGGGTGCGCTCTTCTGGTTCCTGATGACCCGCATGCAGGGCGGCGGCTCCAAAATCATGCAGTTCGGCAAGTCCAAGGCCAAGATGGTCAGCAAGGACATGCCCCAGGTGACGTTCGCGGACGTCGCGGGCTCGGACGAGGCCGTGGAGGAGCTGCAGGAAATCAAGGAATTCCTGCAGGAGCCCGGCAAGTTCCAGGCCGTTGGCGCCAAGATCCCCAAGGGCGTGCTGCTTTATGGCCCTCCCGGCACCGGCAAGACGCTGCTGGCCCGCGCCGTGGCCGGCGAGGCCGGCGTCCCGTTCTTCTCCATCTCCGGCTCGGACTTCGTGGAAATGTTCGTCGGCGTGGGCGCCTCCCGCGTCCGCGACCTGTTTGAGCAGGCCAAGGCCAACTCCCCGGCCATTATCTTCGTGGACGAAATCGACGCCGTAGGCCGGCACCGTGGCGCCGGCATCGGCGGCGGCAACGACGAACGCGAGCAGACCCTGAACCAGCTCCTGGTGGAGATGGACGGCTTCGACGTCAAGACCAACGTGATCCTCATCGCCGCCACGAACCGCCCGGATGTGCTGGACCCCGCGCTCCTGCGCCCCGGCCGCTTCGACCGGCAGATCGGCGTGGAAGCCCCGGACCTGATTGGCCGCAACCAGATCCTGCAGGTACACGCCAAGGGCAAGCCGATGGCGCCCGGCGTGGACCTCAAGGCCGTGGCCAAGAAGACTCCCGGCTACACAGGTGCGGACCTGGCCAACGTGCTGAACGAGGCCGCGCTGCTCACCGCCCGCTCCAACGCCAATCTCATCGATGACCGGGCGCTGGACGAAGCCATCGACCGTGTCATGGCCGGCCCGCAGAAGCGCAGCCGCGTCATGAAGGAACACGAACGCAAGGTCACTGCGTACCACGAAGGCGGTCACGCCCTGGTGGCGGCGGCCCTGCGGAACTCCGCCCCGGTCACCAAGATCACCATCCTGCCCCGCGGCCGCGCCCTGGGTTACACCATGGTGGTGCCGGACAACGACAAGTACTCCGTGACCCGTAACGAACTCCTGGACCAGATGGCCTACGCGATGGGCGGGCGCGTCGCGGAGGAGATCGTGTTCCACGACCCCTCTACCGGTGCATCCAACGACATAGAAAAGGCCACGGGCACCGCGCGGAAGATGGTCACCGAATACGGCATGAGCGAACGCGTGGGCGCTGTCCGCCTGGGCCAGGGAGGTGGCGAGCCGTTCCTGGGCCGCGATGCCGGCCACGAGCGCAACTACTCGGACCAGATCGCCTACGTGGTGGATGAGGAAGTCCGCCGCCTGATCGACCAGGCGCATGACGAGGCCTACGCCATCCTGACGGAGAACCGGGACGTCCTGGACCGCCTGGCACTGGAACTGCTGGAACGCGAAACGCTGAACCAGTCCGAGATCGCCGAGATCTTCACCGACGTCCGCAAGCGCGATTTCCGCGAGGTGTGGCTTTCCAAGGAGACCAGGCCCGTGCAGGAAGCCGGACCGGTGGAGTCCCGCCAGGAGCGTGCAGAACGCGAGGCGCAGGAAGAGGCCAAAAAGGCCCGCCTGGACGAGCCGCTGGACGCCCAGCCGCCGCACGCGCAGGGTGTTCCGGAGGATGCGCCCTTCGAGGGCGGCATCCCCGACTCGGGGCCCGACGCCCATCGCGGCTAAGCTTTTGCTGTGACCCACTTCGACGATGACGACGTTCCCTCCTCCGCCGGCTACCCGGCGCCGGGCGAATCCCACCCCGCAAAACACCACAAGGTGGACCGCCCCCGGATCGAGGCTGCCGTCCGTGAGATCCTCCTGGCCATTGGCGAGGACCCTGACCGCGGCGGCCTGGTTGACACTCCGAGACGGGTGGCCAAAGCGTACGCCGAGGTCTTCGCAGGCCTGCACCTTGACCCTGCCGAGGTCCTGGCAACAACGTTCGACCTGGACCACGAAGAACTCGTCCTGGTCAAGGACATCCCGTTCTATTCCACCTGCGAGCACCACCTGGTGCCTTTCCACGGAGTGGCGCACGTGGGCTACATCCCCTCGCATGACGGCAAGGTCACCGGGCTGAGCAAGCTGGCCCGGCTGGTGGACATCTATGCCCGCCGCCCGCAGGTGCAGGAGCGCCTCACCACTGAAATCGTCGAGGCGATGGTCCGCCACCTGCAGCCGCGGGGCGCGATCGTCGTTGTGGAATGCGAACACATGTGCATGTCAATGCGCGGTATCCGCAAGCCCGGAGCCAAGACCGTCACCAGCGCGGTCCGCGGGCAGCTTCATGACCCGGCCACCCGTGCCGAAGCCATGAGCCTCATCCTCGGAAGGTAACCATCAGACCATGGACTCACTCGCTGCAGCCCCCGGCACGGGCCCCGCAACCTCGCCGCTGCCCATCCTGCGTAAACCGCGCCCGGCAGCGCGCTTCGAAGACCTGCCCACGGACCGCACCCTGGTCATGGGAATCCTGAACGTCACCCCCGACTCCTTCAGCGACGGCGGCAGGCACGCCACCGCGGACACCGCCATCGCGGCGGGCCTCCGGATGTTCTACGCCGGCGCGGACATCATCGACGTCGGCGGGGAATCCACCCGGCCCGGCGCCGAGGACGTCAGCCCCGAAGAGGAACAGCGCCGCGTCATTCCCGTCATCGGGGCCCTGGTCAAGGCGGGCGCCCTGGTCAGCATCGACACCACGCACGCTTCGACGGCGGCAGCCGCCCTGGAAGCCGGCGCGGCCATCATCAACGATGTTTCCGGCCTGACCATCGAACCGGAAATGGTTGAACTCGTGGCCGCGAAGAAGGTCCCGTATATCCTCACCCACCGGCGTGGCGATGCCCGCACCATGAACTCGCTGGCCGAGTACACCGATGTTGCCGGCGAAGTGGCTGCCGAGCTCGCCGGCGTCCGCGACAAGCTGTACGCGGCCGGCGTCAGCCCGGACCAGCTCATCGTGGACCCGGGCCTGGGCTTTGCCAAGAACGACGCCCAGAACTGGGAACTCCTGCAGAACCTGGACCAGCTGGCCGCCATGGGCCACCGCGTCCTGGTGGCAGCGTCCCGCAAGCGCTTCCTTGGCACCCTCCTGACGGTCTCCGGCAAGGCTGCCGCCCCGGAGGAACGCGACAGCGCCACGGCGGCCATCACGGCTGTCTCCGCCGCGCGCGGCGCGTGGGCCGTGCGGGTGCACGACGTCGGTCCCAGCCTTGACGCCGTCAAAGTCGCCGCGCGCATGTCCCCTCCGCGCGCCGCCGGCTAAGAACGCGCCCATGGACAGGATTACGCTGACCGGTGTGACCGCCGTCGGGCATCACGGGGTGTTTGATTTTGAGCGCCGCGAGGGCCAGCCTTTTGTTGTGGACGCAGTGCTGTACCTGGACTTCGCCAAGGCTGCGGAGTCCGACGATGTCCGCGACACCGCGCACTACGGCGAGGTGGCGCAGCGTATTACTGACTGGATCACGGGCGAACCGCTGAACCTGATCGAAGGCCTGGCCGTGCGGATCGCCGAGAGCCTGCTGACGGATTTCCGGCTGCAGGCCGTGGACATCACCGTTCACAAGCCGCAGGCGCCCATCCAGGTTCCGTTCGGTGATGTGTCTGTGACCGTGCACCGGAAGCAGCCCGGCCAAGGGGAGGCGCCATGACCACCGGGTACGTGAAGGCGGTCCTGGCTTTGGGGAGCAACCTGGGTGAGCGCAATGACACCCTCACCGCGGCCGTTGCGGACATTGTGGACCCGCCGGAAGTGCGCCTGCTCGCGGTGTCCCCGGTGGTCCAGACCAAGGCGGTGGGCGGCCCTGCCGGCCAGCCGGACTTCCTGAACATGGTGGTCACGGTGGAAACCAGCCTGACCCCAATGGAGTTGCTGGCCCACTGCCAGGCGGTGGAAAACAAGCATCACCGCGTGCGGGAGGTGCACTGGGGCCCGCGGACGCTGGACGTGGACATCATCACCTACGGCGACACCACCAGCGACGATCCCGTCCTGACCCTGCCCCATCCGCGGGCCGCCGGGCGCGCGTTCGTGCTTTATCCCTGGTCGCTGATCGAACCCGCGGCCACCCTGTACGGGGAACGCATCAGCGTCCTGGCAGCACGGGCCCCGGACTTCGATGACCTGGCGCCCTTTGACGGCTTTGGCGACTTCGACGGCGTTCCCACGGCGGGCGCGGTGGAGGAACGATGAAGCCGGTCAGCCCGCTGCGCCTTATCCTGATCGGCATCATCGTTGCCCTGGCCGGGTGGTCCGCCACGGTACTGACCAGTCGTTATGGGCTCGCCACGCCTGTCCTGCCCGCCACCGCGCTGGCCACTATGGCCGTGATCGTGGTGATCACCCTGGTCCTGGGGCTGAAAATCCTGCGCTGGCGCAACGCCAACAAGCCGGAGAGCAAAGCCAGGAAAACGGTGCTGGACCCGCTCCTGGCGGCCCGCACCCTGATCCTGGCGCAGGCCTGCGCCTACGCGGGCGCGGTGCTCCTGGGCTGGCACGTGGGGATATTCCTGGACCAGGTGCGGATCTGGAGCCTGAACACCAACCAGGGCATCATGTGGCTGGCGCTTGCCATGGCCGCCGGCGGCCTGGTGATGATCGGCGTCGGCCTGGTGGTGGAGCGGATCTGCAGGATCCCGCCCGAGGACGGCGACGCCACCGGACTTGAGGGCAAGCCGGGCCGCCACGTCCGCGGCGAGACCACCGGGGAGGGCGGCTATGCCTACGGAGGCGATTGATCCGCCGGGCATCACCTGGCAGCGGGTCTCGCCAAAGTACGTAACCGTACGCGTCCTGCAGTGGACGCTGGGCAACCTCGCCCTGGTGCTGCTGCTGTCACTGCCGCTGGCGGTCGTGCTGCTGGGCTGGTGGGACTGGCCTCCACTGTGGGCCGCGGCCGCGGTGCCTGTTGTCCTGGTTGCCATGGCGGTGTGGAAGCTGCTGCTGATCCCGCGCCAGGTGCGGGCCATCGGGTACGCGGAACGCGACGACGACCTTCTGATCCGCTCCGGCATCTTCTTCCAGCGCACCTTGGCCGTGCCCTACGGCAGGATGCAGTACGTGGACATTGCGGTAGGGCCTGTGGAAGGCCGGCTGGGCCTGTGCACGCTCAAGCTACATACCGCCGCCCCCGGCACCAACGCGCAGATCCCGGGTCTTCCCGCCGCCGAAGGAGCGCGCCTGCGGGAGCAGCTCGCCGCCCGCGGCGAAGCCAGGCTGGCAGGGCTGTGACCGCTGGCAGCGGAGCCACTGACAACCCGTCCGACGGCGAGTGGCTGCGCGTCCATCCCGCGTCGCCTTTCATCCGCGGCTGGCTGGCGCTGGCTGCCATCGGCTTCTTCTTTGGCCGGGATTTCGTGGAGCGCGCGCTGCAGGGCGGCCCGGTGTTCGACGACGGTTTCGCGGGCCGGGCGCCGTGGCTGCTGGCCGGCGGCGGCACGGTCCTGCTGCTTGCGGTGCTCGGCTTCATCCTCACCTGGTACTTCACCAGGTACCAGGTATCCGGGGGCTTTGTCCGGGTGAACACCGGCTTCATCTTCCGGCAGCAGCGCCAGGCCAGGCTGGACCGGGTCCAGGCGATCGATATTGAACAACCCCTGCTGGCCCGGATCTTCGGCCTGGCGGAACTCAAGTTCGAGGTGGCCGATGCCGGCGAATCAGCAGTGCGGCTGTCCTACCTGAAGATTGCCGAGGCCAGGCAGCTCCGGGCCACCATCCTGGCCCGTGCGTCCGGGGCGCACCCGGGCGGCCATAGCGAAGCCGGCCCCGCCGCCGAGGCGCCGGAACACCCGGTGCTGGCCGTGCCGCCGTCGCGCCTGGCCGGTTCGTTGCTGCTGAGTGAGCAGAGCGTCCTGGTGATCCTGGGTGCCGTCGCATCCGTGGTGCTGTCCGCGCTGGCTGAAAACCAGGGTTTTTACTTCTATCTCATCCCCGCCGCATTGGGGCTGGGGGCCAGTTATTGGCGCCTGTTCAACAAGGGCTACAACTTCACGGCGGCGATATCGCCGGATGGAATCAGGCTGCGGTACGGGCTGCTGGACACCCAGGCGCAGACGCTGCCCCCCGGACGGATCCAGGCGCTGCGGATTGTGCAGCCGCCGTTGTGGCGGCAGCTGGGCTGGTACCGGATGCAGGTCAACGTGGCCGGCTACGGCGCCGCGGACAACGCCGGGGAGGGGTCCTCCCGGACCACGCTGCTGCCCGTGGGGCGGATTGAGCATGTCCTGGCCATGCTCGCGCTGGTGCTGCCGGATCCCGGCACGCCACGGGCAGTGGAGGTGTTCGGGGCCGGGCTGGCGGGCCTGGATTCCGGCGGCGGTTTCGTCACCACGCCGCGCCGGGCCAGGTTCCTTGCGCCGTTCGGCTGGCGGCGGAACGGCTTCACCGCCACGGACACTGCACTGTTGATCCGCTCCGGCCGCTGGTGGCGCGAGCTGGTGGTGGTGCCACACCAGCGCACGCAGTCGATCGCCCTGCAGCAGGGCCCCCTGGCGCGGCGGTTCCGCGTGGCGGACCTGGTGCTGCACACCACCGCGGGGCCGGTGGCGCCCCGGCTGGTGCAGGCCGGCGTTGACCAGGCGCGCGCGCTGTTCGACCAGCAGTCCGCCCGGGCCCGGCTGGCCAGGAAACGCCAGACCACCGAGCAGTGGCTGGCGCAGGTGGCGCCCCCGGAATCCCCTTTCAACCCTTTGCAGGAAGGCCCGCAGCATGGCTAAACCCGGACGCCTTGGCGTCGGAATCATTGGTGCCGGAAAAGTGGGAGCCGTCCTCGGTGCGGCCCTGCGGGCGGCGGAACATGCCGTCGTCGGGGTTTCCGCGGTCTCCGAGGCGAGCCGCGAACGGGCGGAATCGCTGCTCCCGGGTGTTCCCGTGCTGGACGTGCGGGACATCGTGGAACGCGCGGAGCTGGTCCTCCTGGCCGTGCCGGACGACGCCCTGCCCGACCTGGTGGACGGGCTCGCCAAGCTGGGCGCCTGGCAGCCCGGCCAGCTGGTTGCGCATACGTCCGGCCGGTTCGGCGTGGGCGTGCTGCACCCGGTGCGCGCTGCCGGTGCGGTGCCGCTGGCATTGCATCCGGCCATGACCTTTACGGGAATGAGCCTCGACCTGACGCGGCTGCTGGACTGCACCTTTGGCGTCACCGCGGACGCCGCCATGCTTCCGATCGCCCAGGCGCTGGTGGTGGAGATGGGCGCCGAACCCGTCGCCATTGCCGAAGCGGACCGCACCCTTTACCACGCGGCCCTGGCGCACGGTTCGAACCACCTGGTCACCCTGGTGGCGCAGGCGTCGCAGCTGCTCCGGGAGGTCGGCGTCGGGCAGCCGGATCGGATGCTGGGGCCGCTTCTCCGGGCAACGCTGGAGAACGCGCTGGCTTCGGGGGAGTCCGCGCTCACCGGGCCGGTGGCGCGCGGTGACGTGGGAACGGTGGCCGCGCACGCGGCGGCCTTGCGGGAGTACGACGGCGGCGGGCAGGGGGACGTCCTCGAGGCGTACCTTGCGATGGCGCGCGCCACAGCCCGCCGCGCCGAGGGGCGCGGCCTGCTGAAGCCGGATCAGATGAAAGGCCTGCGCCAGGCCCTTGAGGGTAAGGACGACTGATGCCCATCCGCCTCGCCACCACCGTGGCAGACCTCCGTGCCCAGGGAGCCCGGCTCCTGGGCTCCCGGAAGGGAGCTTCGCAGGGACTGGTGCCCACCATGGGTGCGCTCCATGAGGGCCACGCCGCGCTGGCGCGCACCGCCGTCGAACAGAATGACGTTGTGGTGGCCACGATCTTCGTGAACCCGCTGCAGTTCGGCGATGCCGTGGACCTGGACCGGTACCCTCGCACGCTCGAGGCGGACCTGGAACTGTTGGAGGCGCAGGGCGTGGACCTGGTGTTCGCGCCGGCGGTGGAGGAGGTGTACCCGGGCGGTGAGCCGCTGGTGCGGGTCACGTCCGGAAAGCTGGGCGAGAAGTGGGAAGGCGCGTCCCGGCCGGGGCACTTCGACGGGGCGCTGACGGTGGTGGCCAAGCTGCTGCACTACGGCCTCCCCGCGGCCGGGCTGCCGGACGGTGCGGGGCTGCCTGCGTACCGCGCGTACTTCGGCCAAAAGGATGCGCAGCAGCTGGCGCTGGTGCGCCGGATGGCCGCGGACCTGAGCTTCCCGGTGGAGATCGTGGGGGTTCCCACGGTCCGGTCTGCCGAGGGATTGGCCCTGTCCAGCCGAAACCGTTTCCTGTCCGTCGCCGAGCGCGACGCCGCGCTGGTGCTCTCCCGGGCGCTGCGGCTGCTGGAGGCCCGGGCGGCCGCCCGCGAGCCGCTGGACCTGGATTCGGCGGTGGCCATGGTGCAGTCCCAGCCGCTGGTGGAGCTGGACTACTTCGACGTGGTGGATCCGCTGACGCTGGAGCCGCTGGCCGAGAACTGCCGGGAGACCCCGTTCGGCGGCGAGGCCCTTGCGCTGATCGCGGCGAGGGTGGGCCCGGTGCGGCTGATCGACAACGCGCCGCTGGGTTCGTAGCCGCTGGGTTCGTAGCGGCTGCTGAGCGTTCGGGTTCGCGGCAAGACACGGATGAGGGCGCCCTCAGGGGAAGGCGCCCTCATCCAATATGCCGGCTCCGCGGGGTCAGCGCCCGGTTTTCTGCTTCGACGTGTACAGCTCAGGCCGGGCAAGGGACAGCGAACGTTCCTGCTGGCGCTCCAGGCCGGTAAGGCTCAGGTCGAGGTCCGCCCGGAGGATGGCGTCGCCGTGGCCAGCTGAGGCGAGGACGTGCCCGCGCGGGTCCGCGATCAGGGAATGGCCGCAGAAGCCGTTGCCGTTGAGGTTGGCAGCGACCACGAAGATCTGGTTGTCCTGAGCCCGTGCCCTGGAGCGGAGGGTCAGCAGGTGATCGTAACCGTCCCCCACGGCTGAAGGGATGACGATGATCTGTGCCCCTTCCATGGCGAGGGTGGTGGCGATAGCCGGGAAGGCGTGTTCAAAGCAGATCTGCGGTCCGAGGAGGCCTGCCGGGGTTGGCACCACGAACAGTTCGTTGCCGGGCTTGAACCGGTCGAACTCAGTGGGGAATAGATGGCTCTTGCGGTACGGGACCGCATCGCCTGCGGGTGTCACCGTCACTGCGGTGTCGTAGAGGTTGCCGTCCTCACCCCGTTCCAGTAGGCCAACGACGACGGTGAAGTCTTTTTCCGCCGCGATTTCCTTGGTCATTTCGACGGTAGGGCCGTCAAGCGGCTCGCTGAGCTGCGCACCGATCTCGTCGATCATCTTGAGGTCATAGCCGGAGATGAACAGTTCCGGGGTGACCACCAGGTCGGCGTCGCCCAGGCCGAGCAGGGCATCGCGGTACGCGGCACGGTTACCGTCCAGGTCGCCGTTGGGCAGTTCCAGCTGGAGGATAGCGGCACGAACGCTCTGGCCGGATGGTGGGTTCATGGGTCTAACCTTTCACTGCGCCGGCGTAGAGCCCGCGGACGTAATAGCGGTTGAGCAGTGCAAAAAGCAGCAGCGGGGGGATGATGGCGAGGATGGAGCCTGAGGAAATCAGGTCGTCCTGGTTCAGCTGGGGGGCCTGGAGGTTGGCCAGACCAACGGTCAGCGGCCGGTGGTCACTGTCAAGCAGAGTGAGGCCCATCAGGAGGTCGTTCCAGACAAAGACGAAGTCGATGATGATGAAGGACACGATGCCGGGGACGGCCAGGGGGAGGGCGATCCGGCGGAATGCGTCGAATTCGCTCGCGCCGTCTATCCGTGCGGATTCCAGGATCTCTTCGGGGATCTGGGAGAAGAACCCGATGAGCATGAACAGTGCCCAGCCGGCGCCGAAGGCGGTGTGCACCAGGGCGATGCCAAGGAACTGCGCCGGTCCCTCATTGAGGTTGAGGGTCCGGAACCAGGGAACCAGCGGGATCAGGATGATCTGTACCGGAACGATCATGGTGGTGATCAGCAGGAAGTACAGGAGTCCCTTGAGGCGGAACTTCATCCGCGCGAAGGCGTAGGCCGCCGACGTTCCCAGGACCACCGTCAGGGCCACCGAGCTGATCGAGATGATGAAACTGTTGAACGTGTAGGTGGACAGCCCCTCCCGCCAGGCCCGTCCGTAGTTCTCCAGCGTGGCGGTGGAGAAGTCGGCGCGCCACCAGCCGGCGCCGCTCTGGTCGAGCGGAAGGATGGATATCATCGCAGCGGTGGCAACGGGCACCAGCCACAGGATGCTGGCAACGGTCAGGATGCCGTAAAGGGCAAACACGGCCCATTTACTTTGCCTCATTGCTGTTCCTTCAGGGTTGCGCGGATGTAGGGGAGCGAAATGGCAATCATGAAGACGGACATAAGTACGGCAATGGCCGCCGCCAGCCCGCCCTGAGGGGTGTCCAGGTACTGGAACACCTGGCGCCACAGCAGCATGGCAAGCACTTCGGTGTCCTTCGCCGGGCCGCCTGCCGTGGTGACCAGGACGATGTCGAACGTCCGCAGGGCGAAGATCACGCTGACCACTGCCACAACTACGATGGACGGGCGGAGGCTGGGGATCACCACATGGCGGATCAGCTGGGACTGCTTTGCGCCGTCCACGCGGGCTGCGTCAAGCAGTTCTGCGGGCACGGAGGTCAGGCCGGCAGTGAACGTAATGACGCCGAAGCCTGCGAAGGCCCATACCGCCGGAATGATTACGAAGAGGTTGGCGAATCGGATGTCGGCCATTCCCAGGTGCAGGACGCCCGGGTTGGAGAGCCACTGGCCGGCGTGCACCTCCAGCGGCCCAAAGGTGAAGGAGGCGTCCGCCAGGCCGAAGAGCCCCAGGAACGCATTCAGCACACCCTTGTTCGGATCCGGGTTGTAGATGAAGGACCAGATGATGCCTGCGGCCGAAAGCGAGATGGTCATGGGCAGGATGAAGATGCTCCGGAATATTCCGGAGCCCCGGCGGGCATTCCACACGAGCAGCGCCAGGGGAAAGGACACCGCCAGGACAAGTCCGGGGAAGACCACCAGCCAGATGGCGCTGTTCAGGGCCGCGTTCCAGAAGTCGGCGCTGGTCAGGGTTGAGGCGTAGTTCTCCATCCCTACGTATTCCCAGTCGGCCGGGGCATTGATCTGCCACGGGTTGAGCATGCCCCAGGTGAAGAAGCTGGAGGTCACCGTGCTGAACGCGGGCCACAGGTAGAAGCCCAGGAACACCAGGAGGATGGGACCGATAAAAAGGTACGGCGTGAGCGCGGACCGGCCAGGCTTTCCGGGCCGGCGGCCGGCCGGGGCCTTCTTGCGAAAGGCCCCGGCCCCCTTTTGCACGCTCGTCGTGTCTTCTTTGGGGATGACAGTCACAATTATCCGTTCGAGCGGGTGTCGGCTGTCTTCATGGTCTCGATGAAGGCATCGGCATCCTGGGAGCGCACCAGTTCAACAAGGGCGTTGCGGTACTTGCTCTGCAGCTCCCCGCCGATCCAGTCATCCAGGTCGTAGCCGGCCTGGCCTGCGGCGTCCTTCGGCCAGAGCTCTGCTGCGGCCTTGTCATTGGGCGTGGGGTAGACGCTCGCCGGAACCTTCATGTTGGGCGCGATGTAGCCGCCCTTCTTCGCCCAGATCGTCTGGGCGTCAACGGATCCGAGGTACTCCAGGAATGCCATGGTTGCCACCGGGTTCTTGGACTTCTTGGCTCCGACAAAGAGGTCGCCACTGACAGCCTGCGCAGGCTTTTCGGTTCCCTCGAAGGCGGGCAGGGTGAAGAAGCTGTAATCAGTGCCCGGCTTGAGCTTCGAGTCGCAGGAGGGCACGATTCCGTTGACGAATGCGCCGTTGTTGGCGAACGCGTTCTTTCCGGTCACCCAGCCGCAGGTCTCGTCGGAGAAGCCCGTGTCGAGGGCGTTCTTGGGCCAGTAGTTGCGGATCATGTCCGCCAGCACCTTGACGCCCTTGGCGATGTCCGCGTCGTCCCAGCCGATCTCACCGCGTGCCAGCTGGTTGAACTTCTCCTCGCCGGCCACGTTCAGCAGGATCGGGTCCATCCACTGGGTGGGAACCCAGACGTCCTTGGCTCCGACGCTGAAGGGGGACTGCCCTGTGGCCTTGTACTTGTCCAGCGTGGCCGTAAGCTCCGACCAGGTCGCCGGCGGGGCAGTCAGGCCCAGTGACTTGGCCTTGGCGGTGGTGTGCCAGATCAGGCCGTTGACGTTGCCCTTGACGTAGACGGCCTCGGTCTTGCCCTCGGCTCCTGCCGCGATTGCGCGCAGGGAATCGTTGTATTCGCCGTTCTTGATCCATTCATCCCACAGGGTGTCCACCTCCATCAGGAGACCCTGCTTGGAAAGCTGGCGCACCATGCCGGGCAATGCCACGGCGGCGTCCGGAGGGCTTCCCGCGGCGAACTGCTGGGTCAGGACCGACTGCGTCTGGTCGAACGGCACGCTGTCCACCTTCACGGAGACGTCGGGGTACTTCGCCTCGAAGCCCTCCACCATGGCTCCGAAGGCTTCCGCCTCGGGTCCGCTCCAGTTGGAGAGGACCCGGATCTCACCCTTTGGCGGCCCGTCGGTCTTGGCGGTCTCGGACCCTGCGCCGCACCCAGTGGCGCCGAAGCCGAGGGCGAGTGTTGCGAAAGCGGCAACCGCCGCGCGGCGCGCTCGTAACTTGATCATCTGTATCTCCGTCGAAGCAGTGGTATTTGTCATTGCGTAGTGACAAATATGAGGTCGCTCACGTGCTGATGTCAAGGCGGGTAGAAGGTCGGGCCGGGAAAATGGGGGTTTCGGCGTGCCGCGGGGTGCCGCGTTGGCTTATTTGCCCGCTACGGGCAGCCCGGTGATGGCGGAGATCAGTTCGGCGGTGTACTCGCTCGCCGCGGTCGGGCTGATCCGCACCAGGATGATGTCTGCCAGCAGCTTCTGCAGCTGTTGGGAAACGCGGTCGTAGGACGGCACGGCCGGGCGGACCACGGCTCCTTCGAGCATCGCGGCGGACTTTCCCAGCAGTGAGTTGTCATCAGCCACCAGTGGAACCACCGAGGTCCGCGTGGGTATCTGCCCTGTTGAGCGGGCCATGCGTGCCTGCGCGTCCGAGGACAGGAGGGCCCGGATCACATGAAGGGCGAGGTCCGGCCGCTTGCCTTGCCTGAAAATGCCCAGGGCCATGCCGCCGGCAAGGTTGGCGCGGCTGCCCGAGGGGCCGGCGGGCATCGGGATGAATCCGAACCGGCGCCACGCACTTTCCTGGTCCAGGCCGGCCACCCCGGCAAGCGCGGGCAGTTCATAGCTGCCGGCCAGGGCAAAGGCGGCCTGGCCGGAGGCCAGAAGCTGGACGGGACGCTCGCGGGCAAAGTTGACTGACTCCTTCGCGATGGCGCCCTGGACCACAAGTTCCTGCAGGTACTCCAGGGTCTGCACCAGCCGGTCCCGGTCCGGCAGGACTCCTGCCGGCCCGATGATGCGCGCCCCGTTCGAGGCAAGGAGGGCCAGGAGGCAATAGGTTGCCGCCTCGCCGGCGGCGGGCCCGCCGGGCAGGACCAGCGGGGAAGGGGTGCCCTTCACGGCGAGCAGGGCGCAGGCGGCTGCCAGCTCACCCCAGGTGTCGGGCGGAGCGATACCGGCAGCGGCCAGGGCCTCGCGGTCAAACCAAAGGCCGGCCACGTCGGCCTCGAGCTGGACAGCCACGGAAGCGCCGTCCACGGCCTGGGAGGTGACGAACACCTGTGCAAAGAGCTTTCGGTACTGGTCCCGCGCCCATCCGGAATCGATGTCGTCGATTCTCCGGAAATAGCCGGCGGTGGCAAATTCGGGCACCCAGACGGAGTCCACCAGGGCGATGTCCGGAGCCTCGCCGCTCGCCACCGCCTCCGTGAGGTGGTCGTGGAGGCCGCCCAGGGGCACCACGGTCATCGAGAGTGCGACGTCGGTGGGGGCTTCGGCGCGGATCAGCTTGGCCCAGGGTCCTTCCGGCACTACGGCCGTCAGTTCGCGGACACCCGCATGCCTCTCGAGCCATTCCGGAGCCACGAACGTGCCTCGGCGTCGGTGCCTGACCACCACTCCTTCTGCTGCGAGTGCGGCGAGTGCGCGGTGTACCGGCGTCCTGCTCAGCCCGTAGGTGGTGCACAGCTCCGACTCGGTGGGCAACTGCCCCTCGGCCCCGTAGCGCCCGCTCAGGATCAGCTGAATGAGGTGTGCCTTCAGCTGTTCGTAGACAGGAATGGGCCGGCTCGGATCGACGGCAGGCCACTCGGCGGCCATGGGAAACTTCCTTACTCGCAATGATTTCGACGGCGCCGGCAGGGGTGCCCTGCGCCTAAACATCTTTACATTGACCGGGCAGCCCAGGCGTCCTTCGCCGCGAATGCATTGACAGTCAGCATCTTTTGTCTGATGCTTATACGAAAGTTTACGGCGGAATCTCCGCTTCGGCTTCTCCGCTCCCGCCCCGGCTTATCGCCCCCGCTACCCTTCCCGGCCCCTTGGAGGCTCCCGTGTCCCCGCAGAATGTGACCGCGCAACAGATCCGCGACGCCGCGATCGAAGTGCTCCGCGCCAACGACCTCGGCACCATGACCAGTGCAGCGCCCAACCTTTACCCACACATGTGGAGCTGGGACGCCGCCTTCGTGGCCATCGGACTGGCACGGGTCAGCGTTCCCCGGGCCATCACCGAGATGCGGACCCTGCTTGGCGCCCAGTGGTCAACGGGCATGATCCCACACATCGTGTTCAGCGCAAACGACACCGACTACTTCCCCGGCTTCGACCGCTGGGGAACGGCAAGTGCAGCAGCCCGCCCCGAGGGCGTCAAGACCAGCGGAATCTGCCAGCCGCCTGTCCACGTGATCGCGGTGCGGCACATCCTGGACCGCGGCCGCGAAAATGGCGGCACGGACCAGGCAGCTGCCGAGGCCTTCGTACGTGAGTCCTTCGACGGCTGGCTCGCCTGGCACCGCTGGCTTGCCGAGGTCCGCGACCCGGACCGGGTGGGGCTCATCGAGATTCACCACGGCTGGGAATCCGGTTTCGACAATTCACCCCGCTGGGACGGGCCCTATGCAGCCATCCGGCCCGGCGTCGTCGAACCGTTCGTCCGGCGGGACACCGCCCACGTTGCCGATGTCAGTGAACGCCCGGACGACTCGGAATACACCAAATACCTGTGGCTCGTCCAGCAGATGGCCTCCGTCCGCTTCGACGACCAGGCCGTCCAGGAGATCGTGGACTTCCGTGTCCGCGACGTGTTCTTCTCGGCCATCATGGCGGCCTCCACCGAGGTCCTGGCCGACCTTGCCCACGAACTGGGCCGGGAGGAGGCACAGGAACTGCGCGAACTGGCCGAACGCTTCCGCACCGGCGTCGCAGCGACCGTGGACCCGGAAACGGGACTCGCCCGCGATTTCGACGTCCTGGCAGGACAGTGGATTGCCACCGAAACCGTCTCGGGCTTCGCCCCGCTGGTGGCCGGCGGCGACCAGGGCCTGCTGTCCCGGCAGCGCGAGATGCTCCAGGGCCCTGAGTGGATGGGATTTCCGGGGCTTCGCTTCCCGCTGCCGCCCTCCACGTCGCCGGCCAGCGCCGCATTCCGCCCCCGCACGTATTGGCGGGGACCGGTGTGGCCTTTCCTGAACCTCCTGCTGGGGTGGGCCTGCGGCCGCGACGGCCAGGCGGGGCTGGAGGAGAAGCTGCGCACCACATCGCTGCAGCAGCTTTCGGACCTCAAGTTCGGCGAATACTATGAGCCGTTCACGGGCGAGCCCCTTGGCAGCCTGACCCAGGCGTGGACTGCCGCCGCGGCCCTCGAATGGCTCGCCGGACCCGTCGACGGCCGGCCTGCCGCAACATGACCACGGTCCTGATTGCCTGCGACAAGTTCAAGGGAAGCCTGACCGCGCCCGAAGTATGTGATGCCGTGGCGGAGGGAATCCGCGCGGTCCGGCCGGACGCCACGGTCATCCCGATGCCCATCGCCGACGGTGGCGACGGCACCGTGGCTGCCGCCGTCGGGGCTGGATACCGGCACATCACCTTGTCGGTCACCGGCCCCTCCGGCCAGCCTGTCTCCGCCGGGTTCGCGCTCCATCCGGACGGCGGGACCGCGGTCATCGAGATGGCCCAGGCGTCCGGCCTGCTTCAGCTTGCGGGCGGCATTCCTGATCCTCTTGGTGCGACGAGTTACGGCACGGGGGAACTGGTGGTGGCCGCGCTGGACGCCGGCGCCCGCCGGATCGTCCTGGCTGTGGGCGGCAGCGCCTCCACCGATGGCGGGGCGGGCTTCCTGCAGGCCCTCGGCGCCCGCCTCACCGCAGGTGACGGGACCGCCGTCGCACACGGCGGAGGTGCGTTGGACACTCTGGCATCCGTGGACCTCACCTCACTGGATCGCCGCCTGGCCGGCTGTGAAATCGTCCTGGCGTCCGACGTCGACAACCCCCTTTTGGGGCACGACGGCGCGGCTTCGGTCTACGGTCCCCAGAAGGGCGCGGGCGCAGAAGAGGTGGAGATCCTCGAAGAAGGACTGGCACACCTTGTCCGGGTGATGGAAGGGCACGGCGTGCTGGCCGGCATGGCCGATTTCCCGGGTGCGGGTGCCGCCGGGGGCATCGGCTACGCAGCCCTTGCGGTGCTCGGAGCCACGAGGCAGCCCGGAATCGACGTGGTCATGGAGATCACCGGCTACGGAGAAACTGTCGCTGCCCTGGGTGCCGGGGACCTTGTGGTGACCGGAGAAGGCTCGCTGGACCCGCAGACCCTTAGCGGCAAAGCAGTGGCCGGACTCGCGGCTGTTGCCCGCGACGCCGGTGTTCCGGTGATAGCCGTCTGCGGTCAGGGATCGCTGACCGCGGAGCAGTTGGGCACCCTGGGAATCCAGGGTTCGTTCCCCCTCACCGACCTGGAGCCCGACACGGCCCGCTGCATGTCCGGGGCAGCGGCATTGCTGGCTGCCGTGGGCCGGAATGTGGGTACTTCCTTGGTGGCGGAAAGGGTCCTGCAATGAGCAGCACGGGTCCGGCCGTACTCCGGCCCGCGTCCGGTGCCGCCGCGCGCCGGACCGTTATCGGACTGGACATCGGAGGCTCCAAAACGCACGGCATCCGCATCGTCGGCGGCAGCGTCATGGCTGACCGGATCGCGGGCAGCGCCAACGTCCAGAATGTGAGCCGCGAAACCGCTTCCCGCCACCTGGGGGTCCTGTTGGGCTCGCTCGGTGCCACCGATGCCGGCCGGGTCTACGTCGGGGCGGGCGGCGTGGACACCGAGGAAGACAAGGACGAGCTGCGCCGGCTTATCGCGCCGCACGCGCCCCATGCAGCGGTGACCATCGTTCATGACACCCGGCTGATCCTTGCGGCAGCGCAGGTGCGCACGGGTATTGCCGTTATCGCCGGAACGGGTTCAGCTGTCTGGGGCGTCGACGAGCAAGGAACCGAGGTGCGTGCCGGCGGCTGGGGCTACCTTCTGGGCGATGAGGGAAGCGGGTACTGGCTCGGCCGTGAAGCCGTCCGGCACAGCCTCCGGCGCTACGACCTGCGGCTGCCGGTGGACGAACTGACCGGCGTGCTGCTTGCGGACTGCGGCCTCAGCTCACCTGAAAGCCTGATCCGCCACTTCCATGGCGATACGGACCGGACCTACTGGGCCCGGAAGGCCAGGCTGGTCTTCGAATGCGCGAGCCGGGGCCACGCGGCAAGTGAGCGGATGGTTGAGCGGGCTGCGAAGAGCCTGGCCGAGCAGGTGCTGCAGGTTGCGCTGCGCCTCATGAACCCGGGCCCGGTGGTGCTCGGCGGCGGTGTCGGACTGAACCAGCCGGCACTGGGCAAAGCGTTCAAGGACCACCTGGCTGCCCACGGGATCACTGACGTCAGGACACTGGCCGGCGATCCGGTCTTCGGCGTCTCCTACCTGTCGGAGCAGGACGTCCGGTCCGCGCGCCAGTGACCATGCGGCAGGATGCCTGCATACCGCCATGCGGGATGACAGTATGTCTTAACCCTGCACGGAAGAGGATGTTGTGACGGTCGAACGAACACCTGCCAGCCTGGGCGGCGCAACGTCCCACGGGCACCTGCTGAACCTGATCCGTTCGGCGGACGGACTTTCGCGACAGCAACTGCTGTCCGAGACCGGCATGTCCCGCGCCACCCTTTACGAACGCCTCGAGGCCCTCCTGCGGCGCGGCTGGATCTACGAAGGCGAGGCGCTGGAGGCAACCGGCGGACGCCGGTCCCGGAAGATCCGTTTCGACAACCGCGGCAAGGTCATCCTTGCCCTGGCGCTGGGCCAGACCCACGCAACAGTGGCAGTCGTGGACACGGACGGCGTGGAATTGCGGTCCACCACCATCACCCATGACATCGGCGGCCCTGCCGCGGAGGTGCTGGGGCGGCTGACCGGCGCGGGCCAGGCGCTGCTTGAACAGGGCACCGGGGAAGTGCTGGTGGGCGTCGGAGTCAGCGTTCCAGCTCCCGTGGACGTGGCAAGCGGACGCGTGGTGCACCCCACCACCCTTCCCGGCTGGCAGCCGGATGCCATCATCGAGGCGGTTTCGCAGGTGTGGCCGGTGCCCCTGGTGGTGGAAAACGATGCCCGCGCGGCTGCGCTCGGCGAATGGGATTCGGGCCGGGGAACGCTGGTCTACGTCAAGGTGGCTACCGGCATCGGCTGCGGAATCGTTGTGGACGGAGAAATCCTCCGCGGAGCCCACGGCGCGGCCGGCGATATCGGCCACATCAGGATCACCGACGACGGTCCGCGCTGCCGGTGTGGCCGCAACGGGTGCCTGGCAGCCTACAGTTCAGGGCGTGCCATCGCCGACCGGTTCGCCGCCGAAGGCCTCTCCGACGTCGACGCCATACGGCAGGCGGCCCTGGACGGGAGAAAGAGTTCCCTGCGTGCCCTCACACAGGCAGCGGAGGTGTTGGGCCGGGCGCTCGCCGCGACCATCACCACGATCAACCCCGACAGGCTCGTCCTGGGCGGCAGGATTGGTGCCCTTCCGGTCCTGGTGGACAACGTCCGCAGGCGTGTCTTCGCAGATGTTGTGGAGCGGATCGCTGAGGGACTCGTGGTGGGGGCGGGGGACCCGCACGACCGTACTGCCATCGCGGGGCTTGCCACGCTCGTCATGCGGAAGGTGTACGACCCCGCCGCCATCGACCGCACGCTGGCCGCGGCCGCTCAATAAGCGTGCGTCCGCGGGGCCGTGGTTGAGGAGCGGACCACCAGGCGGGCTTCGATGATTTCATCCGCCGGGCCCGCGGCGCCCGTCCCGTTTTCCACCCGGGACAGCAGGCGTTCCACGGCACGGGAGCCCTGGGCGTGGGCCTGCTGGTCCATGGTGGTCAGGCCCAGGATGTCACCCATCTCGTGGCCGTCAACGCCAATCACGGACAGATCGGCCGGGATCCGGAGCCCCAGGTCCCGCGCCGCGAGCATTGCGCCGGCGGCCATCTCGTCAGAAGCGCAGAAAATGGCGGTGGGCCGCTCGTCGGGATCGGCCAGCAGGTGCTTGGCTTGCCGGTATGCATCGTTCATGGAATAGTCCGCGGCCAGGTTCCACGCCGGGCGGACGGGCAGGCCGGCGTCGGCCATCGCTGCCTCGTACCCGGCGCGGCGGCCGCCGGAAATCTTGAAATGCCCGCCAAACTCCTGTTCCCCGCCCAGGTGCGCCACCCGGGTGTGGCCCAGCCCCAGCAGGTGCCCGGTGGCCCGCCGCCCCACCGCCTCGTCGTCGATCCTGATTGTGGGGATCCCGGGAAGCGGCCCGCCGACCCCCACCACGGGTATCCCGGCCGAGAGAATCTGCTGCGTCTCGTGCCCGTTGAGCTGCAGGGATACCGCGATGACGCCGTCCAGCCGTTTGCGGAGCAGGAAATCGCCCAGGACGGACTCGCGGTACCGGTCGCCCTGGAAGTCATAGAGCGTCAGGTCGTAGCCGGCATCCATGAGCGCGGAATTGGTGCCCTCCAGCAGCGTGGAGAAGTACCAGCGGTTCACGAACGGCAGGACCACCCCGATGTTATGGCTCCGCCCGCTGGCCAGGCTGGATGCGTGATAGGACATGACGAAGCCCAGCTCGCGGGCCGCGGCGGTCACGGCCAGCCTTGCCCGTTCGGAAACGCTGCCCTTGCCGCTCAGCGCGCGGGACGCCGTCGCCTGGGAAACTCCCGCCAGCCGGGCCACATCCTTTATTCCTGCCACTGACCCCTGCTGCTCCCCGTGGTTACATGCGCAGCCAGATGCACTGCGCAGCACCAAGCTTACGCTGGGCCGCCTCTTCGCCGTCGGTCGCCAGGAGGACCTCCATGTCCGGAATTTCGACCGGCGCGGTACCCATGTTCATCATCACCAGGACGCCGTTATTAACGAAGGCGATGCACTCGGGACCCGCCACTCCGTCCAGCCAGTCCAGGGATCCGCCGCCCAGGCCAAGTTCGCGGCGCAACCCCAAGGCGCGGCGGTACAGGGCAAGGACGGAGGACGGGTCCGCCGCCTGTACGTCGCGGGCGAGGGATCCCCAGCCCTCGGGCTGCGGGAGCCACGAGGAGCCCGTGCTGTTAAAGCCTGCGGCCGGAGCGGCCGCTTCCCAGGGGAGGGGCACGCGGCAGCCGTCCCGGCCAATCCGCTCACCCGCGGTTCGCCGGTACGTGGGGTCCTGCCGGAAGGCGTGGTCCATCGTGGTGTGGTCCGGAAGCCCCAGCTCCTCACCCTGGTACAGGTACACGCCGCCGGGCAGCGCGAGCATCAGCATGGATGCAGCCGCCGCCCGGCGCAGCCCCAGCCCGGAATCAGGCTGGGGATCCTCCACGCCCAGGCCGTCACCCGGGCGGGCCGCAGGCTCCACGATGCCGAACCGCGTAGCGTGCCGGACCACGTCATGGTTGGACAGCACCCAAGTGGTGGGAGCGCCCACGGAATCGAACATCCGCAGCGAGCTTTCAATCACCGACCGCAGCCGCTCCGCGTCCCACGGCGTGCCGAGGTATGCGAAGTTGAACGCCTGGTGCATCTGGTCCGGCAGCACCCAGTTGGTCAGCCGGGACAGCGGGTCGATGCTCGCTTCGGCGCAGAGGATGCGCTCGCCGTCGAACTCCGCCAGCACCTTGCGCCACTCGCGGTAGATGTCGTGGATCTCGGGCTGACCGAACATCGGCGCGAGGTGGCCGGGGTGCTCTTCGGTGCTGACGCCGTCGGGCCGCCCGTGCCAGTCCGGGAGCCCCTGCGCCTTGATCAGGGCGTGCGCCACGTCCACCCTGAAGCCCGCCACGCCGCGGCTGAGCCAGAACCGCAGGATCCGCTTGAACTCGTCATGCACGGCCGGGTTGTCCCAGTTGAAGTCCGGCTGGGAGGAGTCGAACAGGTGCACGTACCACTGGCCGGGTTCGCCGGTGGGTTCCTCGATGCGGGTCCAGGCCGGTCCGCCGAAGTGCGACTGCCAGTTGTTCGGCGGCAGCTCGCCGTGTTCCCCGCGTCCGTCGCGGAACACGAACATCCCGCGCTCGGGGCTGCCGGGACCGGCCGCGAGGGCCGCCTGGAACAGTGCGTGGTCCGAGGAACAGTGGTTGGGAACCAGGTCGATGATCACCTTGACGCCGAGCGAGTCAGCCCCCGCCACCAGCGCGTCGAAGTCCGCCAGGGTGCCGAACATTGGGTCCACGTCGCAGTAATCGGCCACATCGTAGCCGCCGTCGCGCTGCGGCGAGACGTAGAACGGCGACAGCCACACAGCGTCCACTCCCAGGTCCGCGAGGTGGTGCAGTTCGGCGGTGATACCGGGCAGGTCACCCTCGCCGTCGCCGTTCAGGTCGCGGAATGAGCGTGGATACACCTGGTAGATCACCGAGGACCGCCACCACTCGGAGCCTTCGTCGGCGGGGTGGACGGGGACCAGCTGCGCGGCGGAAAGACCGGCCGCGGCGGGGGCGAGCGTGTTAGTCATCCGGTCATCCTAAGGGGTCAAAGACATGAAATGGAACGGCTTCCAATTAAGTATGACGCGGAATCCGCCAAAGCGAACCTGGATGTGGACGCATAGTTTGGAATCGCTTACAGTTGTGACTTGTCTCACTGCGCCCGGGGCGGCCGTCGTTGCCGTCGTCCGTCAGCCGCGGCCGGATCGGTGCTCATCGCCCTGCCTGTGCTCCTGCTGTTCCTTTACCTGCAGAAGTTCATTGTGGGCGGGCTGGCGGCGGGTTCCGTAAAGTAATCAGCTTGCTTATCAGTTGGGGCTTTCCTAGGCTGGGTCGTGTCAGGCACACGAGTCTCCAAGCCAAGGAGGAACCATGTCAGAACACAGCATTGCAGGCAAGAAGGTCGCGTTCCTGCTGACGGACGGCGTGGAACAGGTTGAGCTGACCAGCCCCTGGCAGGCCGTGAAGGATGCCGGCGGCGAGCCCACCCTGGTGGCGCTGAAGCCCGGACGGCTCCAGGGCTTCAACGGCACCGCCGAAGGCGACACATTCGACGTCGACATCACCGTTGGCGAGGCAAACGCGGGCGACTTCGATGCACTCGTCCTCCCCGGCGGCGTCGTTAATGCCGATCACCTCCGGGTGGACGGAGCCGCGCAGGCTTTCGCCCGGGCCTTCTTTGAACAGCACAAGCCGGTCGCGTCCATCTGCCACGGTCCCTGGCTGCTGATTGATGCCGGAGTGATCCGCGGACGCAACGTCACCTCCTACCACACGCTCCAGACGGACCTGAAGAACGCGGGAGCCAACTGGTCGGACCAGGAGGTGGTGGTTGACCAGGGCCTGGTCACAAGCCGCAACCCGGACGACCTGCCTGCGTTTAACAGCAAGCTGCTGGAGGAAATCGCGGAAGGCACGCACGCCGGCCAGACCG
Organism: Pseudarthrobacter sp. NPDC092439; assembly: GCF_044754945.1. Taxonomy (NCBI): domain Bacteria; kingdom Bacillati; phylum Actinomycetota; class Actinomycetes; order Micrococcales; family Micrococcaceae; genus Pseudarthrobacter; species Pseudarthrobacter sp. NPDC092439. Next base: position 127,530 of record NZ_JBIVQB010000004.1, on the reverse strand, counting down.
CCTAAAAGGCAGTATGGCCTGCAGGCGCAGGGCCAGGTGTTTCCTCAGGGGTAAAGAAAAGTCCGGATGGAGGAATGACTCCTGCCGGTAGAGTGTTGGAATCTGCAGCGACGCCGATCGCGTGCCCCACTCATTACTCCCTGAGGGAACACCCATGTCTACAGAAGTCTCTTCAAACGCCTCCGGCAAACCCGTCCAGGCTGCTGAAGCGCAGCCGCCCGCACCGGCGAAAATGTCCCGTGAATCGGTGACGGTCATCGCCACGCTGCTGGTGGCGACATTCGTGGTGATCCTCAACGAAACCATCATGAACGTGGCCCTGCAGCGGCTCATGGTGGACCTGGGCGTGGACGCCCCCACCGTGCAGTGGCTGGCCACCGGGTTCATGCTCACCATGGCAGTGGTCATTCCCACCACCGGTTTCATCCTGCAAAGCCTCACCACCCGGGCCGTTTTCATGCTGGCCATGGGCCTCTTCACCGGCGGCACCGCACTGGCCGCGGCGGCGCCAGGCTTCGAGGTGCTTTTGCTGGCCCGGATTATCCAGGCCGGCGGCACGGCCATCATGCTGCCGCTGCTGATGACCACCATCCTCACCCTGGTCCCGGTGGCAAGGCGCGGCGCCGTCATGGGCAACGTCAGCATTGCCATCTCCGTGGCACCCGCTATGGGTCCCACCGTCTCCGGCCTCATCCTGGAGCACTTCACCTGGCGGTTCATGTTCGTTTTCGTGCTGCCGGTTGCCCTCGCCGCGCTGGCCATCGGCGCCAAATACCTCACCAACGTGGGGGAAGCTGAAAAGGCCAGGCTGGACTTCCTTTCGGTGCTCCTCACCGTTCCCGCGTTCGGCGGCTTGGTCTACGGCCTGAGCCAGATTGGCGGCGGGCACGGCGGGCAGGCCGGCCCGGGCGCGGGCCCCATCGTAGCCCTCGCCATCGGCGTGGCAAGCCTCGCAGTCTTCATCCTCCGTCAGGTCCGGCTGCAGAAGTCCCAGGCCCCGCTGCTGGATCTCCGAGCCTTCAAATTCCGGATGTTCACCGTCTCCGTCCTGCTTATGGTCGTTGCCATGATGTCCCTGTTCGGGGGAGTGATCCTGCTGCCGCTCTACCTGCAGGAGATCCGCGGCCTGGGCTCGCTGGAGACGGGCCTTTCGCTGCTCCCGGGCGGGCTCGCCATGGGCCTGCTGGGCCCGGTCATCGGCCGCCTCTTCGACAAGGTGGGCCCGCTCCCGCTCACCGTCACCGGTTCGGTCCTCCTGGTCCTGAGCCTCTTCCAGTTCTCCAGGCTCGACGCCGGCACGCCGGTGTGGTGGATCATTGCACTGCACGTGGGCCTGAGCTTCGGCCTGGCGCTGTTGTTCACGCCCGCCTTCACCACCGGCCTGAATCCGCTGCCCCCGCACCTGTACTCGCACGGGTCCGCCATCATGAGCACCACCCAGCAGGTGGCGGGCGCCGCCGGCACGGCGCTGCTCGTGTCCATTTTCGCGGTGGTAAGTACGACGGCGGGCCTCGTCGCCGGGATGAGCGCCGCCTTCCTGGCGGCGACCCTCATAGCCGTTGCCGCCGTTGTGCTTTCCGCGATGATGCGCAAGACCCCGGGTCAGCCGGAGTAGAAGTCGCTCAATTCCTTGATCAGCCGGTCCGGGGCCTTGAGGACATCGTCATGGCCCATACCCGGCAGGATGGTGTAGCTGGAACCGGACAGGACGTCGTGGATCTGGCCGCATGCCACGCCAAAGTAGGCCGGGCTCTTCTCGCCCACCACGATCAGCGTTTCCAGCGGCAGTTCCAGGAAGGGTTCGGCGGGCATGTCCGCGGCGATGATGGCCTTGATCTCGCGGACGCCCGTGCGCATCAGTTCGCGCTGCTGCTTGCCCATCGGCGTTGCCGCGGTCAGCTTGTTGGCCAGGGTCAGCATGGACAGCGGCATCCGGGAGGAGAAGGATCCGCCGGCCTCCAGGCCTCGTTTCAGGACGGCCAGGGCGCGGTCGTCATCCCCGGCGGCTGCGGCGCGCTCATATTCGGCGGTCCAGTCTGCCTTGACGCTGTGGTTCACGGAAACCGCGGGGTCGTAGACCGCCAGCCGCTCCACCGGGAGGGTCCGCGCTGCGTGGAGGGCCACGGCGCCGCCGAAGCTGTGGCCAAAGACATCCGTGCTGGAGGTGTGTTTCATCACCGTATCGAGGTCCCGGATGTCCACGTCGAGGGTGTAGTCCTCAGGCTGCGGCGATGAGGTGCCGCGGCCGCGGCGGTTGAACGTGTGCACCGGACGGCCCAGCGCAGCGCTCAGCTTTTGGGCGAATTTCGTGTAATCGGCTGCAGTGACCATGGAGGGCGGGACAATGACCACTCCCGATCCGGCCGGGGACAGGTCCAGTCCGGTGGAGAAGAGCTCCAGAGTGCCGCCGTCGGGGGTCCTGATGTTCTCGCGCGTCATTCCCTGAGCCTAGCGGAGCAAGCCGGGCGCGGGCAGTATCCGTACTGGCCGGCTGGACTCAGCCCTTGAAATACCCGGAGATGTCGGCCACCAGCTCCCCCACGGCGGCGGGAATGGAACCGTGGAAGCACTTGGGGGAGAGCTGGTACGTGCTGCCGGGCACGGCCGCGTGCAGCCGCTCCGCAGTTGCCCTGTAATAGGCAGGGCTCTTTCCTCCGGCCATGAAGTGGGTGTTGGCCGGGAGGACGCTGAAATCCCGGGCATTGTCCACCTCGTCGTAGGCCGCCCGGAGCTCACCCACCCCGCTGGGCATCACCTCACGGAACATCCTGTTGACCTTGGTCCGTGAGAGCAGCGCCATCAGCCCGGCAAGGACGGGTTCGGGGATGCGGGCGAGGGCCGACCCCGGGGACGTTGCTTTCTTCATGTGCGCCAGGGCGTGGCCCACGCGGCCCTCGTTGACGGCCTCCTCGAACCCGTCCAGCCAGGCGGTGTCGATGTTGCCGTCGATGTTCACCGCGGCGTCGTAGACCGCGAGCTTGTCCGGTACGTAGTGGGTGCCGGTGAATTCCTGGACCGCGTTCAATGCCACGGAGCCGCCGAGGCTGTGGCCCAGGATGTTCCTGGCGCCGGTGGCGTCCATGACTGTGCGGACATCGGCGATCTCGGTGCCCATGCAGTAGTCCGCGGGCTGTTCCGACGAGCTTCCGCGCCCGCGGCGGTCATACACGTCAACGGCCCACCCGTCGCCGAGGCCTTTCGCCAGGGCCACGGAAAAGGGCCGATAGATCAGGGCGGTGAGGAAAGCCCCGCCGATCAGCAGCACCCGGCGGTCTCCCGGCGCATCTTCGGTGCCGTAGCTGTACAAAGCCAGCCGGCCGCCGTCGTGCGTTGGAAGTACCTGTTCTTTCACCACCCCATCCTAGGCAGGCGCCGCCGCAGCAGCCGCGAAGCCGGGCTGTCCAACTCCCGGTAAACTTGGGGATTGTGACTTCCCAAAACACCCCCGCGCCCAAGAACGCCCCCGAGCCCCTCGATGCCAGCGAGCAGATGCGGATCCGCATGGAGAAGCGCGCCAAGCTGATCGAGCGCGGCACGGAGGCCTACCCGGTGGGTGTGGAGCGGACGCACTCCCTGGCGGAAATCCGGGAGAAGTACTCCCACCTTGAGGCGGACGACACCACCGGGGACATCGTTGGCGTCACCGGCCGCGTGGTGTTTATCCGCAACACCGGCAAGCTTTGCTTCGCGACCCTCCAGGAGGGCGGAACCGACGGCAAGGGAACCCGCCTCCAGGCCATGCTGAGCCTGGCCAACGTGGGCGAAGAGGCGCTCGCGGACTGGAAGGCCCTGGTTGACCTCGGCGACCACGTGTTCATCAAGGGCGAGGTCATCTCCTCCCGCCGCGGCGAACTGTCCGTCATGGCAGAGTCCTGGTCCATGGCCTCCAAGGCGCTCCGCCCGCTGCCGGTGCTGCACGCGGAACTGAACGAAGAGACCCGGGTCCGCCAGCGCTACGTGGACCTGATGGTCCGCGACGAAGCCCGCGAAATGGTCTACACCCGCGCCGCCATTACCCGCTCCATCCGCGAAACACTCTTCCGCCACAGCTACGTGGAGGTGGAGACCCCCATCCTCAACCTGGTCCACGGCGGCGCGCTGGCGCGTCCGTTCGAGACCCACATGAACGCCTTCGACCAGAAGATGACCCTGCGCATCGCCACCGAGCTCTACCTCAAGCGCGCTGTGGTGGGCGGGATCGACCGCGTCTACGACATGGGCCGCGTGTTCCGCAACGAGGGCGTGGACTCCACCCACAGCCCCGAGTTCACCACCCTTGAGTGCTACGAGGCGTGGGCTGATCAGTTCGTGATGGCGGAGCGCATCAAGGAGATCATCCTCGACGCCGCGGACGCCGTGGGTGCCGGCCGCACCCTCCAGACGGAGGCGGGGGAGATCAACCTCGACGGCGAGTGGAAGTGGCTGGCCGTCTACCCGGGATTGTCCGACGCCGTTGGGCAGGAAATCACTCCGGACACTCCCCTTGAGGTGCTTCGGGAGGTTGCGGCAAAGCACGACGTCAAGGTCGACCCCAAGTGGGACGCGGAGAAGCTCGCAGTGGAACTGTTCGGCGAAATTGTCGAACCCACGCTGCTGAACCCCACCTTCGTCTACGACTACCCGCCGTCCGCGCAGCCGCTGGCCCGTCCGCACCGCGAGGACGGCCGGCTGATCGAGGCATGGGACCTGATCATCGGCGGCATGGAGCGCGGCACGGCGTTCTCTGAACTGATCGACCCTGTGATCCAGCGCGAACGGCTTACGGAGCAGTCCCGCCACGCTGCTGCCGGTGACGACGAAGCGATGCAGCTGGACGAGGACTTCCTGCGCGCCCTTGAGTACGGTGCGCCGCCCATGGGCGGGATCGGCCTGGGAATCGACCGCCTGGTGATGTTGTTCACTGGCGCCGGCATCCGCGAAACCATCCTTTTCCCCCTGCTGAAGCCTGAAGGCCACTGACCGTGGAATACGTAGCCGTCCTTCTTCCCTCGATCGTGGTGGGCCTGCTGTTCTGGTTTGCCATGAAGTCGATCTTTAACGCGGACAAGGCCGAACGGCAGGCAGAGGCCAAAGCCCAGAAAGAAGCAGAAGCCCGGTCCGCTTCCCCCGAGAACCGCCCGGACGATGATTCCCAATAGGTAAGTCCATTTGTTTGCGGACTCCATTCCGTGCCGGCCATTAGCCGCTTTGACGCGTTGCCATAAAAAGGGTCATACTTTTATCGGAAACATCCTGCTTTTCTGAAAAAACCACCTTTCAAAGAGGAAGGCCTTTAATGGCACAGAAAGTAAACATCGTCCTTGTGGACGATCTGGATGGGGGACCCGCAGATGAGAATGTCCGGTTCGGCCTTGACGGGACGAACTACGACATTGACCTATCGGCTGCCAATGCTGCTGAACTCCGCTCTGCCCTGGAACGCTATGTAGCGGCCGGACGGAAGAGCTCCAGCGGCCGGGCTGCCCGGACTAAAGCGCCGTCGGGGGGACGCGGCAATGAGTCTGCGCAGATCCGGCAGTGGGCCCGGGATAACGGTTACACCGTTAACAGCCGGGGCCGAATTCAAGCCGAAATCCAGGAAGCCTACCAAAAGGCAAATTCCTAGGACTCGTCTGCAGTTGCGGTAAAGCGCTTCAAGCGATAAGCCCCGCCCCGCCGGTTTCGGCGGCGGCGGGGCTTTCGCTTTTTCAGAAATCGGGCCGCGCCCGGATTTTTACGCTTGTCCGGCCCGGGTTTATTTTGTGTTGGCCGTTGCCTGCCGAAGGGGGCCGTGTGCCGGATCAGCGCCGGACGCTGCCGGGGCCTTCGCCGGGGCCCCTCACACCCCGGGTTTCCCCTGTGGCGAACACGCTCCCCAACTTGGGGCCTGCCACGTAGCATCAAAGTACGTCGTAGCTAGGAGTGTGGCGAAATGTTTGAGCGATTTACGGACCGTGCCCGTCGCGTAGTTGTGCTTGCCCAAGAAGAGGCACGCATGCTGAACCACAATTACATCGGTACCGAACACATCCTCTTGGGTCTGATCCACGAGGGTGAAGGTGTTGCCGCCAAGGCTCTGGAGTCCTTGAGCATTTCGCTCGACGGCGTTCGCGAGCAGGTGCAGGAGATCATCGGGCAGGGCCAGCAGGCCCCTTCCGGCCACATCCCCTTCACCCCCCGCGCCAAGAAGGTGCTGGAGCTCTCGCTGCGCGAGGCACTGCAGCTGGGCCACAACTACATCGGCACGGAGCACATCCTGCTGGGCCTCATCCGCGAGGGTGAAGGTGTTGCCGCCCAGGTGCTGGTCAAGCTCGGCGCAGACCTGAACCGGGTCCGCCAGCAGGTCATCCAGCTGCTCTCCGGCTACCAGGGCAAGGAGACCACAGGCGCAGGCGTCGGCCAGGGACAGGCCGAGGGCACTCCCGCCGGGTCCGTGGTCCTTGACCAGTTTGGCCGCAACCTCACCCAGGCTGCACGCGAGAACAAGCTCGACCCCGTCATCGGACGCGAGCACGAGATGGAACGCGTCATGCAGGTCCTCTCCCGCCGCACCAAGAACAACCCCGTCCTGATCGGCGAGCCGGGCGTCGGCAAGACCGCCGTCGTCGAGGGCCTGGCCCAGGCGATTGTCCGCGGCGACGTCCCCGAGACCATCAAGGACAAGCAGCTCTACACCCTGGACCTCGGATCCCTGGTGGCAGGGTCGCGTTACCGCGGTGACTTCGAAGAGCGCCTGAAGAAGGTCCTCAAGGAGATCCGGACCCGCGGCGACATCATCCTGTTCATCGATGAGATCCACACCCTCGTCGGCGCAGGTGCCGCCGAAGGCGCCATCGACGCAGCCTCCATCCTCAAGCCCATGCTGGCCAGGGGCGAGCTGCAGACCATCGGCGCCACCACACTGGACGAATACCGCAAGCACATCGAGAAGGACGCTGCGCTGGAGCGCCGCTTCCAGCCGATCCAGGTTAAGGAACCCTCCGTGGCGCACGCCATCGAGATCCTGAAGGGCCTGCGGGACCGCTACGAGGCACACCACCGCGTCACCATTACCGACGGCGCCCTGGCCTCCGCTGCCAGCCTCGCGGAGCGTTACATCTCGGACCGCTTCCTGCCGGATAAGGCGATCGACCTGATCGACGAGGCCGGCGCCCGCCTGCGCATCCGCCGCATGACCGCTCCCCCGGAGCTGAAGGCCATGGACGAGCGGATCGCCAAGCTGAAGATGGAGAAGGAATCCGCCATCGACGCGCAGGACTTCGAAGGCGCCGCCGCGCTCCGCGACAAGGAGCAGAAGATGATCGCGGAGCGTTCCGAGAAGGAACGCCTCTGGAAGTCCGGCGGCATGGATGACATCTCCGAGGTGGATGAGGACCTCATCGCCGAGGTGCTGGCCAACTCCACGGGCATCCCGGTATTCAAGCTGACCGAGGAAGAGTCCTCGCGCCTGCTGAAGATGGAAGACGAACTGCACAAGCGCGTGGTGGGCCAGAACGAGGCCATCAAGGCACTGTCCCAGGCCATCCGCCGTACCCGGGCAGGGCTCAAGGACCCCAAGCGTCCGGGCGGCTCGTTCATCTTCGCCGGCCCCACCGGCGTCGGCAAGACCGAACTGGCCAAGGCCCTCGCGGAGTTCCTGTTCGGCGAAGAGGACGCCCTCATCACGCTGGACATGTCCGAGTACTCCGAGAAGCACACCGTCTCGCGGCTCTTCGGCGCCCCTCCGGGCTACGTGGGCTACGAGGAAGGCGGCCAGCTGACTGAGAAGGTCCGGCGCCGTCCGTTCTCCGTGGTGCTGTTCGACGAAGTGGAAAAGGCCCACGCGGACCTCTTCAACTCGCTGCTGCAGATCCTTGAGGACGGCCGTCTGACCGACTCCCAGGGCCGCGTGGTGGACTTCAAGAACACCGTGATCATCATGACCACCAACCTGGGTACCCGGGACATCTCCAAGAGTGTTGCCACCGGCTTCCAGTCCGGCACCGACACCCAGACCGGCTACAACCGCATGCGGGCCCGCGTGACGGAGGAGCTCAAGCAGCACTTCCGCCCCGAGTTCCTGAACCGTGTGGATGACGTCGTGGTGTTCCCGCAGCTGACCCAGGACGAGATCATCGAGATCGTGGACCTGTTCGTCACCCGCCTGGAGAAGCGCCTCAAGGACAAGGACATGGGCATCGAGCTCACCAAGGACGCCAAGGTGCTCCTGGCCACCCGCGGCTACGATCCCGCCATGGGTGCCCGGCCGCTGCGGCGCACCATCCAGCGCGAGATCGAGGACCAGCTTTCCGAGAAGATCCTGTTCGGCGAGCTCCACCCCGGCGACATCGTGGTGGTGGACGTGGAGGGCGAAGGCGACGACGCCAAGTTCACGTTCGCCGGCAACGCCAAGCCGCGCATCCCGGAAATCGCTCCGAGCGTCTAACCGGCGCCAACCGAAGCCCCGTCTCTCCGCAAGGAGCGGCGGGGCTTCCGGCTTGTGGGGACCGCGGCCAGGCGGCGAACTAGGATGGGCCTGTGACTGACTCGTTCCACATCCGGCCTGCCCGCACCAGCGACGTGTCCGCCATCAAGAAGCTGGTTGCGCCGCTGGCCGACCAGCGGATCCTGATGGCCAAGGAAACGGTGGCGTATTACGAGAGCCTCCAGGAGTTCCGGATCGCGGAATCGGCCGACGGCGACGTGATCGGCTGCGGTGCCCTGCACGTCATGTGGGAGGACCTGGCCGAGGTGCGCACCCTTGCAGCGTCGCCGGACTGGCGGGGCAAGGGTGTGGGGCACGTCCTGGTGGAGAGCCTGCTGGACGAGGCCCGGTCCTTGGGCGTCAGCCGCGTTTTCTGCCTCACGTTCGAGGTGGACTTCTTCACGCGGCACGGTTTCACGGTGATGGCGGACCAGTCGGCCGTCGACCCCGAGGTGTATTCGGAGCTGCTGCGTTCACATGACGAAGGTGTGGCCGAGTTCCTGGATCTGGCCCGGGTAAAGCCGAACACGTTGGGAAACACCCGCATGATCCGGGTTCTGTGACGCTTGACTTGTGTTATTCGACTCGCTGGATAAACTGTCCTTGGCCGCGATGGGGGGCCCGCGAAAAGGGACAGTCATTGGGGGCTGTCCCTTTCGCGTTCCCGTGATTAGGGTCGAAGGGTAACCCTCCAGGAACCATAGGCCAGGAGTCAGACCGTGAAGAAACTCATTAATGACCCCCGTTCGGTGGTGGCCGAATCCGTGGCAGGCTTCGGCCTGGCCTATGCGGGCATTGTTTCTGCCAATATGGAACCCCTCTTCGTCACCCGCAAGGATGCGCCGGTGGCGGGCAAGGTGGGTCTCGTGTCCGGCGGCGGCAGCGGCCATGAACCCTTGCACGCCGGCTACGTTGGAAGGGGAATGCTTGACGCCGCCGTGCCGGGGGCGGTGTTCACCTCGCCCACGCCGGACCAGATCCTTCCGGCGACCCTCGCTGTGAACGCCGGGGCCGGCGTCGTGCATGTGGTGAAGAACTACACCGGCGACGTACTGAACTTCGAGACGGCAGCCGAACTCGCCGAAGCCGAGGGTGTGAGCGTCAGGACCGTCCTGGTGAACGATGACGTTGCCGTGGAGGACTCGCTGTACACAGCTGGACGCCGGGGCGTGGGCGGAACCGTCCTGGTGGAGAAGATCGCAGGTGCGGCCGCGGAACGGGGCGACGACCTGGACTCCGTGGCCGCCATCGGTGAGCGCGTCAACGCCAACGTCCGGACCATGGGAGTCGCGCTCTCCGCGTGCACCGTTCCCCATTCCGGATCGCCCGGCTTCGACCTCAACGAGGATGAAATCGAGATCGGCATAGGCATCCACGGCGAACCCGGCAGGCACAGGATCCCAATGGAAAGCGCCGACGGCATCACGGACCGCCTGCTCGAGCCGGTTCTTTCGGACCTCGGAATCACCGCGGGGGACCGGGTCCTCCTGTTCGTTAACGGGATGGGCGGGACGCCGTTGAGCGAGCTCTACATTGTCTACCGGCGGGCGGCCCAGGTCATTGCGGACCGGGGCGCCACCGTGGAGCGTTCGCTGGTGGGCAATTACATTACCGCCCTGGAAATGCAGGGCTGTTCGATCTCCGTGCTGCGCCTGGACGATGAACTCACTGAATTGTGGGATGCCCCCGTGCACACGGCGGCTCTGCGGTGGGGAATCTGACTGCGGTGCTGGATCTGAACTGGACACTCAAATGGCTGGCGCTGTGCGCCCAAGCGATGTCCGATCACCGGGTGGAGCTCATTGAGCTGGACCGCGCCATCGGGGACTCGGACCATGGCGAAAACATGGACCGTGGCTTTCAGGCCGTTATGGGCAAGCTGGCGGGAGCGCCGCCGGAAACGCCGGGGGCCGCATTGAAGCTCACCGCCATGACCCTCATGTCTACGGTGGGCGGTGCAGCGGGACCCCTCTACGGCACGGCGTTCCTTCGCGCCGCCGCCGCCCTCGGCGATTCTGCGGAGATCGACCCGGCTGGATGGGCGCTTGCCCTTACCGCTGCGCGCGACGGGATCGTGGCGAGGGGGAAGGCAGAGCCCGGTGACAAGACCATGGTGGACGCCTGGACGCCGGCCGTTGAAGCGGCCCAGGAGGTGGCCGCTGATGCCACAGCCGACCCGCTGGCCGTCCTGGCCGCCGCAGCCGAGGCAGCCGAAACGGGAGCGGTGGCCACCGACCCCATGGTGGCCAGGAAGGGCAGGGCCAGCTATCTTGGTGAGCGAAGCGCAGGGCACCGGGATCCCGGGGCTGTTTCCAGCGCCCTGATCCTCCGCGCCGCCGTCAGAGCCGCCGCATGACGGTCAGCCTCGTGGTGGTGTCCCACAGCGAAAAAATCGCCGACGGTGCTGCGGAACTCGCTGCCCAAATGGCGCCGGACGTCCTCATCCTCCCGGCGGGCGGTACCACGGACGGCCGGATCGGCACCAGTCTGGAGAAAGTCCTCGCCGCGCTGGGGAGCGTTGCGGAGGACGGGGAGGCAGTAGTCCTGGCTGACCTGGGTTCCGCTGTAATGACGGCGGAGTCCGCCCTTGAATTCGCGGACCGGCCGGCGAGCGTTCTCCTGGCCGACGCTCCTCTCGTGGAGGGCCTGGTGGCTGCGGCTGTTGCCGCGCAGGGCGGAGCTGGCATGCTTGCAGTGAAACACGCTGCCGAAGCGGCCGGGCGGCCATCGCATCCTCACGATCTCAGGATGCAGTCGGTTGCGGACGGGCCCGCGTCCGGGCTGGGGCCGGACTTCACAGGGGACTTCGAACTTATCAACCAAGCGGGCATGCATGCCCGGCCGGCAGCCAAAATAGCCGGGGGGCTGGCCGCACTGGATGCGGAGGTGACGGTCAACGGGGTGGACGGTGCATCCATCATGGCGCTGATGACGTTGTCCGCCGGGCAGGGTTCCGTGCTGCATGTGGAGGCCTGGGGCCAGGACGCGGAACGCGCCGTCAACTACGTCGGCGGACTGGTCCAGGCCGGGTTCGGCGAACCATAGGCCCGGATCTGCGCCTCGCCGGTGTGTTCAGTCCGGTTCCGGTGGATGGCGCCAATAGGCTCGTTGGTATGGAACGGCTGGAGCTCGAAAACGCCACGGAGATCGAAGTGCTTGACGGACAGATATCCGTGGAGGAACTCCTGGCTGAGCTCGGCTTCGAATGGCGTGCCGGCACCACCCCAAGTGGAACCAACGCCCCCTTCAGCCAGCCGGCCCTCTTCTAGCCTCCAACTGTCCTGCCCGCGCCCGTCAGCTCCCCAGCGCGCGCAGACCGTCCCGGTCCAGGACCACCGACGCGTCCAGGAACCGTCCGCACTTTTCGCCGAAGGGGTAGTTGGCCCGCGGCCGGAACGTCAGCGTGCGCACCGGCAGCGCGGAGCCGTCCGTGGCGGTGCCGGTGGCGGTGACATCGATGGCTGATTCGGTCAGGACATCCAGCATGAGCAAACCAACCTTGGTGCCATCCGGGGAGGAGGTCGCGGAGCAGGCACCGTAGGCATCGCAGCCCTGGTCGATGGAGACGCTGCCGGGGCGAAGCTCCAGCTCCCCTTCCTTGCAGTCGCCGTCCTGGCACGCCTTCAGGTGAACGGACCTGACATCAGGGGCGTAGCTCGCGGCAACGGTCACGGAAACCACGGTTGCCTGGGCGATGGCCGGGCACGGCGGGGCGTAAGGCTCGCACGCGGTGGCGAGCCCCGCCGTCGTCAATAACGCGATCAGCAGCCCTGGCCTGCCCATACCTTCAGCGTAGGGCTGCCGCGGGCGCCCGTCGAGGGTGCTCAGGCAGGCAGCCGGTAGCCGCCGCCGTCGAGCTCGGCGAGGCCGTCCGTGACGAGTCCGGACAGGGCTCGGTCCAGCTGTTCCGGGGCCGTGTTAAGCCGGTGGAGGGCGGCCAGCGGCACCCCGATCCCGGCAGGGGCAAAGCCAAGGTCGGCGGGTTCCTGCCGGAACATCTCCGCCGGAACGGGCACCTCCGCCAACCGCAGGACCGCCATCACGGCGCCGCGGACCTGCCGGTCGGTGCCATGCCACGCCTGGCCCTTGGGAACGTACGACGGCGGCGGCTCACCTGCCGCAAGCCACGCACACGCGTGCCGTACCGGGCAGTCGCCGCACTTTGGCGCGCGGGCGGTGCAGACCACGGCGCCCAGCTCCATTACCGCAGCGTTCCAGCGCACGGAGCTGCCGTCGTCGTCCGGCAAAAGAGCCGAGGCCAGGCGCATCTCCGCCGCGGTAAGGGCAGGAGCGGGAAGCGCCGCTCCGGAAACCAGCCGGGCGTGGACGCGGCGGATGTTGGTGTCCACCACGGTTTCCCGGCGGCCAAAGGCGAAGGCGGCTACGGCAGCCGCTGTATAGCTGCCAACGCCGGGAAGCGTGAGCAGTTCGGCGTAGTTTCCGGGCACTTCGCCGCCGTGGTCGAAGACGATTGCGGACGCTGCCGCGTGCAGCCGCAGCGCCCGGCGCGGATAGCCCAGCCGGCCCCAGTGCCGGACCGCTTCGCCGGAAGGTTCGACGGCGAGGGCAGCCGGGGTGGGCCAGCGCCGGAGCCACTCCTGCCACACCGGGAGGACGCGGACCACGGGGGTCTGCTGCAGCATGATTTCGCTGACCAGGACGCCCCACGGGGAGCAGGATGCGTGCCGCCAGGGCAGGTCGCGCGCGGTCTCGGAAAACCAGCCGGTGATGTCCTCATGCAGGCGTGCCAGGTGGTCAGGACCAGGGGCGGCTCCGCCTGCCGGCGCGGCCGAGGGGGTGCCGGCAGGCGCAGCGGTGTTTCGGGGAAGGGCGGTGTCAGTGTCGATTCCAACACTGTAATGGATCGCCACGGGTGCCCGGAAACGGATCTTCCCGGGCTTGGAACCGCCGTTGTGACCAGCGCAATGGTCCGCCCCGGCGTGGTCCGGGGGTGGAAGCCGGGGCGAGTCTTTAGCCTAGAAGGATGGGACGGGAAGGCAATTCATCATCACGGGGCAAGGCCGGGTCCGGAGCATCCGCCGTACGGAAGCCGAGCGCCGCGGTCTACCGCCGGCGTCGGCTGTTCCTCGGCGGTGTGCTGCTGGCCGTTGCCGCGATGGTGGCCGGGGGCATGGCTGCCGGTGGCGTCTTCGACGGACGTGAACAGGTGTCGTCGGCCGGCCAGGCAGCGCCTTCAGCCACGGCTTCGTCCTCGCCGGCGGATACCCCGTCTCCCACTCCCACGCCTTCCTGCGACCAGAAGCTGGTGACCGTTACCGCGGCCACGGATAAGGCTGCATACGGCCCGGACGAAAAACCGCTGCTCACCCTGAAGGTGACGAACGGCGGAAAAATTCCCTGCAAGGTGAACATCGGCACCTCACAGATGGAATTCCTGGTCACCAGCGGCGAGGACCGCATCTTCTCCTCACGCGACTGCCAGGCCAGGAGCGAGGACCTGATCAAGGAGATCGCCCCGGGCGCCAGCGAGACGGCCAACTTCCCGTGGTCCCGGAACCGCACGGTGGAAGGCTGCCGGGCGATCGATGCGAAGCCGGGCGCCGGCGGCGCGTACTACGTGTTCACGGCGAAGCTCGGCGCCAAGACCAGCCCCAAGGCTGTCTTCCAGCTGCACTGACCCTCGACGGGGTTTACAGGAACCGGTCCAGCAGGCTCGCCTCGGCCATCCGGCTCAGGCCCTCGCGGACCGTCCGGGCGCGCTGGTCGCCGATGCCGTCCACCGTCATGAGGTCGTCGATGGTGGCTGCCATCAGGAACTGGAGCCCGCCAAAGTGGTCCACCAGGCGGTCGGCCACCGCCTTCGGCACGGCCTTGAGGCCCGAGAGCAGCCGGTAGCCGCGCGGCTGGACCACAGCATCGAGCGTTTCCACCCCGCCGGCGAATCCGATGATGCCCGAGATCTTGCCCAGGTCGATCAGCTCGGTGGGGCCCAGGTTCATCAGGGCATTGACCGCGGCCTCGATGTCCTCCGGTGTGGCGTCAGGCCCGGCGTAGTCGCGGATCACCACGTCGCTGCCCGGACCCCGCCCGGCGGTCAGTTCGTCGAGCTGGAGGGACAGCAGCCGTCCGTCCTCGCCAAGTTCCAGGACGTATTGGGAGATCTCCTCCGAAATCCGCCGCACCATTTCCTGCCGCTGCAGGGTTACCGCGACGTCGCGGACGGTGACCATCGCCTCGATTTCCAGGGCGGAGAGGGAGCTGGTGACCTGGTCCAGCCGGGACCGGTAGCGTTCCAGCGTGGCCAGGGCCTGGTTGGCGCGGGCCAGGACCTTCTCGGAGCCCTCCAGGACGTGGCGCAGCCCGTTCACGTAGAGGGCGATGATCTGCATGGACTGGCTGACCGAAATCACCGGAACCCCGGTCTGGATGGCCACGCGTTCGGCGGTCCGGTGGCGGGTGCCGGACTCATGCGTCTCGATGCTCGAATCCGGCACCAGCTGCACGGCGGCCCGCAGGATGTTGCCCGCGTCCTTGTCGCAGATGATGGCGCCGTCCATTTTGGCCAGTTCGCGCAGCCGCGTGGGGGAGAAATCAATCCCGATGTCGAACCCGCCGGAACAGATGGAATCGATGGTCCGGTCAGAGCCGAGCACGATCAGCGCGCCGGTCCGGCCCCGCAGGATGCGCTCCAGACCGTCACGCAGGGGGGTTCCGGGTGCTACCCTGCCCAGAGTCGCCTTGAGCGATTCTTCGGGGCTCCGCGCCATAGGTTTTCCCTTCAAAGGTGCGGACCGCCGCCCGCAGGAATGCCGGCTTGGGTGCTCCGCCGGCAGGATTCAAAAGTGCTCTGATTCCCGCAAGCTCCATGATAGAGGTAAGAGTGCCCGCATTCCGCATGTTCAAGCCCCAAAGTGCCTCATCGGGCCGCCTTGGAAACCCCGTCAGGAACGCGTTCGACGGCGGGCTGCGGCACGTCCATTTCGCTGCGGTTCCGCCGTTGGCTCAGCCAGCCGGGGAGGATTATCGCGCAGTGCGCGCTCACAGGGTTTTTCGATGTATCGGTGAGCAAGCCATGTGATGCCCGCCGCGCAGATCAATGCAGGCAGGGCGAGCGGCCAGGGCAGCCCCTGCGCCCCCCGGCCAACGAGAAGTCCGACCGTCCCCAGGACGAGGTAATGGACCATATAAAAGGCGAAAGAGAGCTCTCCGAGCCTTACCAGGGGCGGTGACGTTAGCAGGCGGCTGGTACCGGAGAGCTCCCGCCGGGCAGCCGACCAGATCAGGGCAACGATGGCGGGCAGCATGAGCGATTGGCAAACCCACCAGAGGCCCACATACACATTGGCTGCCAGGACCGTAAGCATGAGCCCTGCCGTGGCGAGGCCAGCAACCAGCAGCTGGATCCGGTGGGCAGGGACATAGCCCGACTTGAGGAGCAATGCCAAGGCCACCCCAATCACGAACTCGGGAAGCCGGTAGGGCGGAAAGTTGTAGGTGAAAAATTGCGCCGCCCAGGCATTGATCTCCGTCCCCAGAATGAACTGGAACGCAGTTCCTACTGCGGGTTGCAGCAGGCTCAGGAAGACGATGGTGCCCAACAGTTCGCGGCTGTTGAACCGACGCATCCTTGCCAAAAGTGGCGGCAGGAGGAGGTAGAAGAATGCTTCGGCTGACAGGGACCACGCGACGGGGTTGAACGACGGAGCCGACGAGGGCCACCACGCCTGGAGAAGGAGCAGGCTGTGAAGGAAGGACGCCCCACTCGAATTCCGTGCCACCGGAATAAGTGCAGCGACGGCGAGCGTCGCTGCACTTAGAGGAAAGAGCTTGGCAATGCGGTTCCGGAGGAAGGTTCCAGGACCGTCGTGGGCCGCTCCTGCCCACGTGAGGACGAAGCCGGACAGTACAAAGAAGAAACTCACACCGATAAAGCCGAGATTCAGGATAGGGACATCGTAGAGGCCGGACGCGTGCATTAGCGCCACGGCTGCCGCGGCAAAGAACCTCAGGCTCGTCAAGGAATCCAGGCGCACGCCCCTGCCCCCGGCCTCACCCCCGGCAAAGCCCGCGACCGTGGTGACGAGGGGAATCATGGCGGGAGCTTTCAGGGTTGCGTGCGGTGTTCGAGTCCCCGGTCAGGGGGCGGCAGCGGGACTTTTCCCTGTGCCTTTTAAGGCTAAGTGAAACGTCGCGCCCCCGGATGGCCAAGAGGGGCAGGAATGACAAAGGAATAGGCGAGGATTTCCGCAGGACGTCGCTTCACCGGTATGCCGCACCGTTGAGGCGCCGTCCCGCCGTCGTGGTTCGTGACCCTGCGATAAACTGGATGCTTGGCTGTTCGGCAGCCTGTATCCCCGGCTGTAGGTTTGAAAGCCCCGCGGCCGCAGTGCCCCGGAGCGCAGCGCCATGAATGGCGCTCCGTTGCCCGGGCAGCCCCAACCGCAGCGAAGGTAGCACCGTGTCCCAAGATGTCCTGACCCCAGCCCGGATCAATGCGATTCACAAAGAGGCCGGCCGCCGCAGGACCTTTGCTGTCATCTCGCACCCTGACGCCGGCAAGTCCACCCTGACGGAAGCGCTCGCCCTGCATGCGAAGGTGATCGGCACTGCCGGTGCCTCCAGCGGCAAGGCCAACCGCAAGGAAACCGTTTCGGACTGGATGCAGATGGAGAAGGACCGCGGCATCTCCATCAGCTCCGCGGCGCTGCAGTTCTCCTACCGGGACACGGTCATCAACCTGCTGGACACCCCCGGCCACGCCGACTTCTCCGAGGACACTTACCGGGTGCTGGCCGCCGTCGACTGCGCCGTGATGCTCGTGGACGCCGCCAAGGGCCTGGAAACGCAGACCATGAAGCTGTTCGAGGTCTGCAAGCAGCGCAACCTGCCCATCATCACCGTCATCAACAAGTGGGACCGGCCCGGCCTGGACGCACTGGCCCTGATGGACGAGATCACCGAGCGCACCGGCCTGCAGCCCATGCCGCTCACCTGGGCCGTCGGCATTTCCGGCGACTTCCGCGGCGTGTGGGACCTCCGCAACGACCGCTTCGCCCGCTTCCAGCGCAACAATGCCGGTGCGCAGATCGCGATCACCGAGTACTTCTCCCCGGAGGAAGCCGCGGCGGACCAGGGCAGCAACTGGTCCGACGCCGTGGACGAGGCCGGGCTGGTCATCGAGTCCAACCTGGAGTTCGACGTCGAGGCCTTCCACGCCGGCCAGGCCACCCCCATCCTGTTCAGCTCCGCGGCACTCAACTTCGGCGTCAAGGAACTGCTGGACGCGCTGGTGGACTTCGCCCCGCCGGCGGCACCCCGCCCGGACGTGGACGGCGCCCCGCGGCCCGTCGAATCTCCCTTCTCCGGCTTCGTCTTCAAGGTCCAGGCCGGCATGAACAAGGCGCACCGGGACCACGTCGCCTTCATCCGCGTCTGCTCCGGCGTATTCGAGCGCGGCATGGTGGTCACCCAGACCCGCACCGGCAAGTCCTTCGCCACCAAATACGCCCAGCAGGTGTTCGGCCGCGAACGCGAGGTCATCGACGAGGCGTACCCGGGCGACGTCGTCGGGCTGGTCAACGCTTCCTCCCTGCGCGTGGGTGACAGCCTCTTCCTTGAGGAACCCGTCGAGTATCCGGCCATCCCGCTCTTCGCACCCGAGCACTTCCAGGTAGCCCGCTCCAAGGACCCCAGCAAGTTCAAGCAGTTCCGCCGCGGCATTGAGCAGCTCGAGCATGAGGGCGTCATCCAGCTGCTCCGCTCCGACCTCCGCGGCGACCAGGCGCCGGTGCTCGCCGCCGTCGGACCCATGCAGTTCGAGGTGGTGGAGGACCGCATGGCGCACGACTTCAGCGCGCCCATGCGCCTGGAGCGCTTGTCCTACTCCCTTGCCAGGATTACGACGGCGGATGCCATGCCTGCGCTGGCGAACGTGCCCGGCGCTGAGGTTCTCTTGCGGTCCGACGGCGAATACCTCGCCCTCTTCACCGACGTGTGGGCGCTGCGCCGGATCGAAAAGAACCACCCCGACCTCACCCTGGTGCCCATCGGCACCCACAACCCCGCGAAGTAGGGCACCTTGAACGCATCACAGCCCCGTGCGGTGGTTACCGGCTCCGGCACCATCAACCCGGTGGGTTCCACCGTTGCCGAAACCTGGGCAGGACTCATCTCCGGCACCTCCGGGATCGCCGCGCTGGACGAGGACTGGGCGGAGCAGCTTCCGGTCAGGATAGCCGGCCGGGTCACCACCGACCTTTCGGAGCGGCTCAGCACCCGCGAGATGAAGCGGATGGACCGGTGCGGGCAGCTTGCGCTGGTCGCCGCCCGCGAGGCGTGGGCGCGGGCCGGTGCGCCCGAGGTCGATCCGGAACGGTTCGCTGTGGTCATCGGCTCCGCGTACGGCGGCCTGGGCTCCACCCTCGAGCAGGACCGCGTGCTCGCGGCCTCGGGTCCGCGCAAGGTTTCCCCGCACACACTGACCCGCCTGATGGTCAACGGCCCCGCCGCCTGGGTGTCCATCGACCTCGGCGCCAAGGGCGGCGCCCGGACCCCTGTCAGCGCCTGCGCCTCCGGGGCAGAGGCGATTGTCCAGGGAGCCGAGATGATCCGCTCCGGTGCGGCCGACGTCGTGATTGCCGGCGGGGTGGACGCGTCCGTGAACGACCTGGTGATCACCGGTTTCTCCCAGATTCGGGCGCTTTCGGGCCGCACCGGCGATCCTTCCCGGGCATCGCGCCCGTTCGACGGCGGCCGCGACGGTTTCGTGCTGGCCGAAGGGGCAGGGATCGTGGTGCTCGAGAGCGAGGCCCATGCACGCGCCCGGGGAGCCGCCGTCCTGGGTGCCGTGGCAGGAGGTGCGGTGACTTCCGACGCGAACGACATCGTCGCCGCCGACCCCGTGATGCAGCGCCGCGTCATGCAGAAGGCACTGGATTCTGCCGGCCTGCAACCGGCTGACATCGGCTTCATCCACGCGCATGCCACCTCCACGCCTGTGGGGGACCGGCTGGAGGGGCTGGCGATCAACGCCATCTTCGGGCCCGACGTGCCGGTCACCTCCACCAAGGGCCACACCGGCCACCTGCTGGGCGGCGCCGGGGCGCTGGCAGCAGTTGTGGTCCTGGAGGCACTCCGCGAGGGCCGGCTGCCGGGCACGCTGAACCTGCAGGCGCAGGACACCGAAGTGGAACTCAACGTCGTGGCGGAACACGTCCGGGCGCTGCCTGCGGACAGCCCGCGCACCGGCCTGGTGAACGCGTTCGGCTTCGGCGGGCACAGCGTCGCCCTGGTGGTCAGCGGCGAATAGCCGCCGCGTCAGGCACCCGGTAGGGCGCCGAGGTGCGCCACCAGCGCGTGGAGGATCGGGACCTGGCCCTTGACCAGCTTCAGGCGGGCGTCCTGTGCGGCGAACCACCGGGCGTCGTCAATTTCCGGGAAGTCCTGGACCCGGCCGGAACCCCTGGGCCATTCGAGGGGGAACGTGTTGCTGCGGATCGCCCCCGGGTCAAACGCTGCCTCGGCGGCGAAAACAGTAATTACTTTGCCCGACGGTTGGCGGAAGTCGCCGAGGTGGGTGTATTCGGCGACGGGAGCGGGAGTTCCCATCTCCTCGTGGAACTCGCGCAGCGCGGCAACGAGCGGGTCTTCATCCTCCAGGTATTCACCCTTGGGAACGGACCATGCACGCTCGTCCTTCCCGGCCCAGAACGGGCCGCCCATGTGCGCGATCCACACCTCAAGCACGGCGTCGGTTCGACGCCGGTACAGCAGGATTCCGGCACTTCGGACAGGCATTCCGGCCCCTTCCTGGTTCCAGCGACGAATTCAGGCCGGACGACTTCAAAATGGCCGCAGAAGTTAACCTGCAGTTCACAGCCCTGCTCTAGGGTAATCCTTCAGGCACTTAGCTCGAAGGGACACCCGTCATGGCCAACATTGCTGAGGTTTTGGGACGGCTGACGCCGGAAGAACTGGATGAACTCCGCGTGCTGGGACCGCAGGGACACCTGCCCCGCCACCTCGTCGATGCGCTGGATCAGGCGGCGGGCGGGCCCGGATCGGGCCGCGGCTATTACGTGCCCACCGGGAACGTCAGCCCCACCGGAGGCCCGTTGCTGGTGTTGCGCAGCGATGTGGCCGGGTGGCTGTTCAATTCCCACCAGGAAAATTCCCATCAGGAAGATGCCGACCCCCGCCCCATCGGCTAGCCGATCAGCAGGCTGAGCGCCTCGGTCAGGTGCTCCACTTCCCGGACGGAAAACCCTGCCGGGATGGGTCCCGGGCCGGTATGGCTGGCGGGAACCACGGCGTGGGTGAAACCGAGCCGGTGGGCTTCCTGGATCCGCTGGTTGATCCCGGGGACGGGCCGGACCTCACCAGCCAACCCCACCTCCCCGAAGGCGATCAGTCGGACCGGCAGCGGTTTCCGCGCCTTGGCGGAGGCCACCGCCAGGGCAACGGCGAGGTCCGTCGCGGGTTCGCTGAGCTTCACTCCCCCCACGGTGGCCACGTAGGAATCGTCCTTGTGCAGCAGGGTCCCGGCCCGCTGCTGGAGCACGGCCAGCAGCATGGACACCCGCGAGCTGTCCAGGCCGCTGGTGGCACGGCGGGGCTGCGAGTTGGGGCTTTCGGCCAGGAGGGACTGCACCTCTGCCAGCAGAGGTCTCCGGCCCTCCATGGTCACCGTGATGCACGTGCCGGAAACCGGGTCCTTGGTGCGGCTGACAAACAGTCCGCTGGGGTCCGCCAGCCCTTCAATGCCGTTCTCGTTCAGGTCGAAGCAGCCCACGTCATCGGTTGGCCCGTAGCGGTTTTTCACTGCACGCAGCAGCCGCAGCCGGGAGTGCCTTTCGCCCTCGAACTGGCACACCACGTCCACCAGGTGCTCCAGCAGGCGCGGGCCCGCGATGGAGCCGTCCTTGGTCACGTGGCCCACCAGCAGGGTGGTCATGTTGCGGCGCTTGGCCGCGGCGATGATGGAGGCGGCCACTTCACGCACCTGCGAGACTCCGCCGGCGCTGCCGTCCACGTCCGCGCTGCTGAGGGTCTGGACGGAATCGACGATGAGGAGCCGCGGCTCCACCTTCTCCACCTGTCCCAGCGCCTGGCCGAGGTCCGTTTCCGCGGAAAGGTAGAGGGAATCGGCGACGGCGTCGATTCGCTCCGCGCGCAGCTTCACCTGCGCGGCGGATTCCTCGCCGGTCACGTACAGGACGTCCTGCGCGGTGCGTGCGAACTTCGCGGCGACATCAAGCAGCAGCGTCGATTTTCCGACGCCGGGCTCACCGGCCAGCAGGATCACGGCCCCCGGCACCAGCCCGCCGCCGAGGACGCGGTCCAGTTCGTCCACGCCCGTGGGCAGGAAAGCCGCCGTAGTGGCGTCTACCTCAGCGATGCGGCGGGCAGGCTCCGCAACGGTGGCGGCCGCCGTCGTACGTGCTACGGCGGTTCCGGTTTCCTCCACGGTGCCCCAGGCCTGGCACTCGCCGCAGCGACCAACCCACTTGACCGTGGTCCAGCCGCATTCGGCGCATTTGTAGGCGGGCGCCTTGGAGGCCCGGGAAGTCTTTGTTGCCATGCGTTCAACCCTAGCGGCGGCGACCGACAAGCAGCCGGCGGCCTGCCAACCGACCCGGCTCAACCTGGGACGTTGCGCGTGACCTGAATCACCGCTATAGTTCAACGTCGAAGGCAATTTCGCCTACAGGATTGTTACTCGTAAGAGGCAAGACCTGAGAAGCACAGCACGTGCGTCTCGGGTCTTTTTTTGTGCCCAAAAATAGACAGAGAGGTCTGACATGGCAACTGTGGACTACCGGTCACTGGCCGGCGACATCGTGGCGGGGGTTGGCGGCGAAAGTAACATTGCCGGCGCCACCCACTGCGCCACCCGGCTCCGGCTCAAGCTGCGCGACGAGGCAAAGGCAGACACCGCAGCCGTGGAAAAGCTGCCCGGAGTGATCACCGTGATGAAGGCCGGCGGCCAATATCAGGTCGTGATCGGAGATAACGTTCCTACGGTCTACGCTGAGCTTGGCAGGATCACCAAAGTCACGGACGGCACCCCCGCCGAAGCGGAGACGGCGCCGCAAGGGAACCTCTTCAACCGCTTCATCGACCTCATCTCGTCCATCTTCTCGCCAGTCATCTGGCCGCTGGCGGCGGCGGGCCTGCTCAAGGCGTTCCTCAGCCTGGCCACCCAGCTGGGCTGGCTGGCACCGGAATCCCAGACCAACGTGATCCTGGCAGCCACCGCTGACGCCCTCTTCTACTTCCTGCCGGTGTTCCTGGCTGTCACGGCTGCCAAACGGTTCAAGACCAACCAGTTCACGTCCATGGCCATCGCTGCAGCCCTGGTCTATCCAAGCATCGTGGCGTTGGCAGGCGCGGGCGCACCGGTCAGCTTCGCCGGCATTCCGGTGGTGATGATGAACTACACCAGTTCGGTGCTGCCTATCATCGTGGCCGTATGGCTGCAGGGTTACCTTGAGCGCTTCCTGACAGGTGTCCTTCCGTCAGCCATCCGGAACTTCACCACGCCGCTGCTCACGCTCCTGGTCATGGTTCCACTGGTCCTGATGACGGTGGGCCCAGTCACCACCTTTGCCGCACAGGGCCTTTCCGCCGGGATCAACGCCGCCTTCACCTACGTGCCCTGGCTCGCCGGCGCCATCATGGGCGGCTTCTGGCAGGTCTTCGTCCTCTTCGGACTGCACTGGGGTCTGGTCCCCGGCATGCTCAGTGAAATGTCCACGCAGGGCTACTCGCTCATGATGGGCCCGCTGCTGGCGGCAGTCCTCGGCCAGGCCGCGGCTACCCTTGCCGTCATGCTCCGTACCCGCAACAAGGCCCGCCGTACCGTGGCGGGACCTGCAGCACTCTCCGGCTTCCTCGCCGGCATCACCGAACCGGCCATCTACGGCGTCAACCTGCCGCTGAAGAAGCCGTTCTACTTCGGCATTGCGGGCGGCATCGTCGGTGGCGCCATCGCGGCGGTCGGCGGCAGCGGCGCCAGCTCCTTCGTATTCCCGTCACTCCTTGGCCTGCCGGCTTTCAGCACCGTGGGCAACTTCGGCCTCCAGCTGCTGGGTACCGGCCTCGCCGTCGCCATTGCCTTCACCCTCACCTTCTTCTTCGGCCCGCGTGAGCTGGAAGCCGCGGACGACGCCGGCGCGCCCCTTCCCGGGTCCGCCGCGGACCCGCTGGAGGCAGGTTCGCCCGTCCCGGTTCAGCCGGCCACCGGCGCGGCCGGACCCGCCGCGTCCGCCGGTACGGCCGGCACCGTGGAGCTCCTGGCTCCCGTGTCCGGTCAGGCTGTGGCACTGGCGGAGGTCCAGGACAAAGTGTTCTCCTCCGGCGCCATGGGCAGTGGCCTGGGCATCGTCCCTGCGGACGGCCGCATCTGTTCACCCATCACCGGAACCATCAAGGCCGCCATGAAGACCGGCCACGCCTTCGGCATCAAATCCGACGATGGTGTGGAGGTCCTGGTCCACATCGGAATCGATACCGTGCAGCTCCAGGGGCGTGGCTTCGAAGCAGCCGTGGTCCGCGGCGACCAGGTCCGGGCGGGCGACCTTCTCGCCGTCGTGGACCTGGACCTGGTGGCTGAAGCCGGCTACGACACCACCACTCTGGTGATGGTCACCAACACCGCCCAACTTGCCAGCGTGACACCCGTGGATGGGGCGTCACTGCCCGGCGGCACCCTGGCGCAGGGCCAGGCCGCCATCAGCGTCCGGCCCTGATGCCGTCACATCCAGCCAACCCCGACTGACAAAGGAACAACTGTGACCACCACTTTCCCTGACGGATTCCTGTGGGGCGGCGCCACTGCCGCCAACCAGCTCGAAGGCGCCTACAACGAGGACGGCAAGGGCCTGTCGATCCAGGACGTCATGCCCAAGGGCATCACGGAGGCCCCCACCGAGGGGCCGACGCCGGACAACCTCAAGCAGGTGGCGATCGATTTCTACCACCGCTATGCGGAGGACATTGCGCTCTTCGCCGGGATGGGGTTCAAAGTGTTCCGGTTCTCCATTGCCTGGAGCCGCATCTTCCCCCTGGGCGATGAGGAAACCCCCAACGCCGAAGGCCTGGCCTTCTACTCCCGCGTTCTGGACGAGCTGGAGAAGCACGGCATCGAACCGCTGGTGACCATCAGCCACTACGAGACCCCGCTGCACCTTGCCCGGAAGTACGACGGGTGGACCAACCGCGAACTGATCGGCTTCTACGAGCGCTACTGCCGCACCCTGTTTGAGCACTTCGGCAGCCGGGTGAAGTACTGGCTCACGTTCAACGAGATCAATTCGGTGATTCATGAACCGTTCCTCTCCGGCGGAATCCCCACGCCCAAGGAGCAGCTCACCAAGCAGGACCTCTACCAGGCGATCCACCACGAGCTGGTGGCGTCGGCCCGGGCGACCAGACTGGCCCACGAGCTCATGCCCGGCGCGCAGGTGGGCTGCATGATCATCGCCCTGCCGGTCTACCCGCTCACCCCGGATCCCGCCGACGTTGTGGCTGCCATGCACACAGCCCAGGACAGCTACGCGTTCGGCGACATCCACTGCCGCGGCGAGTACCCGGGCTACCTGCTGCGCTACTTCCGGGACAACGGCATTGAACTGGAGATCACCGCGCAGGACCGCGAAGACCTCAAAAACACCGTGGACTTCGTCTCCTTCAGTTACTACATGAGCATCTGCGAAACTGCTGACCCCGCCAGGAAGGGCAAGGGCCCCGGCAACATTATGGGCGGAGTGCCCAACCCCACGCTCAAGGCCTCCGAATGGGGCTGGCAGATCGATCCGCAGGGTCTGCGCGTGGCCCTGAACGACTACTGGGACCGCTGGCAGAAGCCGCTGTTCATCGTGGAGAACGGCATGGGCGCCAAAGACCAGCTTGTGGAGGTGAACGGGACGAAAACGGTGGTTGACGACTACCGGATCGCCTACCTCAACGACCATCTTGTGCAAGCGCGCGAGGCGGTGGCCGACGGCGTCCGGCTGATGGGCTACACCTCCTGGGGCTGCATCGATGTGGTGAGCGCTTCGACGGCCCAGATGAGCAAGCGCTACGGCTTCATCTACGTGGACCGCAACGATGACGGCACCGGCACCCTTGCCCGCTACCCCAAAAAGTCCTACGGGTGGTACAAGGAAGTCATTGCCACCAATGGCGCCAGCCTGAACTAGCGGCACCCGGCAGCGCACGACGACGGCTGCCGGGTCAGGAACGAAAGGAGGACGGCGTGGAGGTGCTTCGCGTCTTTAATAACAACGTCGTCCTCGCCCGGGACGCGGACGGCAGGGGAGAGGTCATCCTCACCGGCCGCGGCCTGGGTTTCCAGGCGAAGCCGGGGCAGGAGGTGGACCGGGCCAAGGTGGTCCGGGTCTTCGTCCCGGAAGACGGCCGCAACGCGGACAACTTCGGTGCGCTGGTGGCCGCCATCCCGCCGGAACACCTGATGCTCGCGGACCAGGCGCTGGAGATCGCCCGCGGCGGGATGGCGGCGCCGTTGAACTCCACTACCGTCGTGGCGCTCGCGGACCACCTCAGCTTCGCCATCAAGCGGCTGCGCCAAGGCCTGTTGATCGAATACCCCCTCCGCGCCGAGGTGGCCCATCTCTACCCGGACGAGCTACGGATGGCCCAGCAGATCGTGGATTTCGTCAACAGCAGGCTTGAGGAGCCGCTGCCGCGCGATGAGGCGGTGGCGGTGGCCCTGCATCTGGTCAACGCGGGTTTTGCCAGCGGAGACCTTTCCTACACGTACCAGATGACCGGGGTTTTCGCGCAGCTGTTCGAGGTCCTGGAGCAGGCCTACGGGCGGGCGTTCGACAGGGAAACCGTGAACGCCGCCCGGTTCATCACACATCTGCGGTATTTCTTCGTCCGTGCCCACACCGGCAGGCAGCTGGCCGAAGGGGCCACCGGCCTTGGTTCCGCCATCCGCACTGCCTACCCGGACGCCTACGGGACCGCCCTGAAGCTGCAAGCCGTGCTGGAGCTGCGGCTGAGCCAGCCCCTGACCGAGGACGAGGTCACCTACCTGACCCTGCACGTGGCACGCATGGCCGATGACCTGAGGCTCCAGCAAGCAGCCGATACCCAGGGCTGAGCACCGTCACAGCGCCGGAAGCACGTCCCGAGCTTCCTGCGCGTCCATCCCGGTGGCCTCCAGGAGGTCCACCATCAGCGGCCGGTACAGCATCACCACGGTCTCGCCCTCCAGCCGCTCCACTTCCAGCAGCTTGGGATGCAGCCGCAGGGCGATCTCGCTGAGTTCCTGCCGGGCGGTGCGCAGGTGGGCGCGCCGAACGCCGTCGTGCGTTTCCGCCAGGCCCAGCGAAAGCTCGTCAATCGCGGCAGCGGTGTCCTGCAGAACCTCTGCGATGTTCTCGGTGGCAGCATCCGTGAGGGCGGCGTGGTTGATGGCACTCGTGAGCCGCCGCGCGAACACCCGGCTGTTCCGCAGCGCCAGGTCGATGAAATCAAGCGATTCCGTGAGCCGCTCCAGCTCCTCGCGGTGCCTCCGGTACGCGGGCGCCAGGGTGGCCACCTCGCCGGACGAGCGCAGCGACTGGCGCATCGCGTCAACCAGGGGCTGGCAGTTCCGGCCGCGGATCAGCGCATGCCACGCCTGGGTGGAATCGCTGTTGACCAAGGCCGTCCCGCAATCGCGCAGCACCTCAGCCAGCTCGTGGAGCAGCTTCCGGACGTCCCTGCGGGGTTCGCGGCGTGGATCCTTCGGAATCAGGATGGTCACCAGCAGGGCGAACAGCCCGCCCACCACGGCGTCTATACTGCGCGTGAACGGCCCGCCGTCGGGGGCCGGCAGCAGCACCACCAGGAGGGACTGCAGCCCCAGCTGCGTGGTGAAGATCGTGCCGCTGTCCAGGAAGCGGGCCAGCAGGATCGAGAAAAGAAGCACGACGGCGGCCTGCCAGATTCCGCCGCCCAACCAGTGGAGCAGCAGGTCACCCACGGCGATGCCGATGGTGCAGCCCAGGCCCACCTCCACGACACGCCGAAGCCGCGGTTCACGGGAGAACCCGAGGGCGATCAGCGAGGAGGTGGCGGCGAACAGCGGGCCGGAGTGACCCAGCACGTACTCGGCAAAGGCGTATGCTCCCACCGCGCAGACCGTCATCTGGACGGCTGGAACCAAGGAATTCCGGCTCCGGATAAGCCCGGTCTGGACACGGCCGCGCAGGAACCGTCTGCCTGCTGAGAGTCCTGCCGAGGGCGCCATGGGCCCCAGTCTATTTCGTGGCCGCCCATACGGCCTGAAATGTGATCTGCGCAACGGCGACCCGGCATTTGTAAACTAATGTGGTCTGCGCGTTCACCTTCCGTTCACCTTGGACGGCCAATCCCGTTACCTGGGGCCCATAAGTTTTTTCGAGGTACAAAACGTACGCATCGCGCAACAGGGCCCCTCCAGTCCTGTCCCGCACCTGAATAACCCTGGAAGGGGTACATCTGTGAAGGCACTCCGCTTCGGCCGCCACGCGGCTATCGCTGTTATCGCAGCCGGCGCACTCGCGCTTACGGCATGCGGTTCAGACAACGCCACGGGCACCAACCCCGGCGGCGACCAGGCGTCCGGTGGCGCCAAGGTAACCGGCACCCTCACCGGCATCGGCTCTTCCGCCCAGGGCGCAGCCATGGACGCCTGGAAGACCGAGTTCGCGGCCGCCAACCCCGGCGCCACTGTGCAGTACTCCCCGGATGGTTCCGGCGCAGGCCGCAAGGCCCTCCTGGACGGCTCCGCCCAGTTCGGCGGCTCCGACGCCTACCTGAAGGACGACGAGTACGAAGACTCCAAGAAGGTCTGCGGCCCGGACGGCGCCCTGAACATCCCCGTCTATGTTTCCCCGATCGCCGTTGCGTACAACCTGCCGGAGGTCAAGGAACTCAAGCTTGACGCTGCGACCACGGCCAAGATCTTCCGCGGCGAGATCGCCAAGTGGAACGACCCCGCCATCGCTGCCCTGAACGAAGGCACCACCCTGCCGGACCTCAAGATCACCGCGGTGCACCGTTCCGACGACTCCGGAACCACCAAGAACTTCACCGACTACCTTGCTGCCGTTGCCCCCGAGGCATGGACGGACAAGGCTGATGGCGAATGGCCGTCCAGCCTGAAGGGCGAGAACGCAAAGGGCACCTCCGGTGTGGTCAAGGCCGTCACCGACACCCCCGGCGCCGTCACTTACGCTGACGACTCCGCCGTGAGCGGCAAGCTGGGCGTTGCCCAGATCAAGGTGGGCGAGTCCTTCACCACCATCTCCGCCGAGGCGGCTGCCAAGGCCGTTGACGCCGGCAAGCCCGTGGAAGGCCGTTCGGCGAACGACCTCTCCATCAAGCTGGACCGGAAGACCACTGCCGAGGGTGCCTACCCGATCGTCCTGGTCTCCTTCCACGTGGTTTGCTCCACCTACGCTGACCAGGAGACCGTTGACCTGGTCAAGGCCTTCGAGAACTACGTAGTGTCCGAAGAGGGCCAGCAGGCGGCAGCCGATTCCGCCAAGTCCGCCCCGCTCTCCGCCGAGCTGGCCGAGAAGGCTGTCAAGGCTATCGAGTCCATCAAGGTAAAGTCCTAATTACCGCACTAAAACCGGGTTCCCCGCACAGCCGTGAGGCAGTGCGGGGAACTTGGCATTGAAGCCGCACCCCCACGTTTCAGTACCTCCACGATGGAAGGGCCGTCGAATGACCGCCACAACCCTGACCAGCACCCAGGGCGCCGGCCGCGCCGGGGACAAAGTCTTTTCGGGCGCAGCACTGGCCGCCGGCTGCCTCATCCTTGCCGTCCTCTTCGGCGTCGCACTTTTCCTGGTGGTCCAGGCCATCCCGGCACTGACCGCGCCGGCCGAGGAGATTGGCGGCGGTGAAGGATTCTTCGCCTACATCTGGCCAATCGTCATCGGCACGCTCATCGCAGCCGCCATCGCCCTGGTGATCGCCACCCCCATCGCCATCGGCGTTGCGCTCTTCATCTCCCACTTCGCCCCGCGCGGCCTCGCCGCAGGCCTGGGCTACGTGGTGGACCTGCTGGCTGCCATCCCGTCCGTGATCTACGGCGCGTGGGGCGCGGCGTTCCTGGCAAAGGAAATTTCCCCGGCTTACAACTGGCTGGCGGCGAACATGGGCTGGCTGCCCATCTTCCAGGGACCGGCCTCCGCAACCGGCAAGACGATCCTTACCGCCGGCATCGTGCTCTCCGTCATGGTCCTTCCCATCATCACCTCGCTCTCCCGTGAAATCTTCCTGCAGACCCCCAAACTGCACGAGGAGGCCGCCCTGGCGCTCGGCGCCACCCGGTGGGAAATGATCAAGATGTCCGTCCTTCCGTTCGCCCGCCCCGGCATCATCAGCGCGGTCATGCTCGGCCTGGGCCGCGCTCTGGGTGAGACGATGGCCGTGGCGCTGGTGCTGTCCTCCGGCGCCCTCACAGCCAGCCTGATCCAGTCCGGCAACCAGACCATCGCCGCGGAAATCGCGCTTAACTTCCCGGAGGCGAGCGGAATGAAGGTCAGCACCCTCATTGCCGCCGGCCTGGTCCTGTTCATCATCACCCTGGCCGTGAACATGGTCGCGCGCTGGATCATCAGCCGGCACAAAGAATTCTCGGGAGCCAACTAAATGACCTCCACGCTTACCCCCGTGCGCAGCAAGCGCTCCGCCCTGACCAAGGGCCAGCTGCCGAAATATGCTCCCTACACGGTGCTGGCCGCAGCCCTGATCGCCGGCGCAGCCATCATGGCGCTGGTGGGCTTCAATGTCTTCGGCTGGGGCATCGTCTCGGCCATCCTGTTCGCCGTGGGCCTGGTGTCCTGGAGCGCAGCAGTGGAAGGATCCCGCAAGGCCAAGGACAAACTGGCCACCTGCCTGGTGGTGGGCTCCTTCCTGATCGCGCTGCTTCCGCTGGTTTCCGTGATCTGGACTGTCCTGGTCAACGGCATCCCGGGCCTCGTGACTCCAGGCTTCCTGACCAACTCCATGAACGGAGTCACCGGTGTCTACGACAACAAGGCAGTGGAGAACGGGAGTCCGGTCCTGGGCGGCATCTACCACGCGCTCCTGGGCACCGTGCAGATCACCCTGCTGGCCACCGTGATCTCCGTTCCGGTGGGCCTGCTCACCGCCATCTACCTGGTGGAATACGGGAACGAGGGCCGGCTGGCACGGGCCATCACGTTCTTTGTGGATGTCATGACCGGCATCCCCTCCATCGTGGCCGGCCTCTTCGCCGCCGCGTTCTTCTTCGCGGTGGTGGGCCCGGGCACCAAGACCGGTGCGGTCGCCGCCGTCGCGCTTTCCGTCCTGATGATCCCCGTGGTGGTGCGCTCCAGCGAGGAAATGCTGAAGATCGTCCCGAACGAACTGCGCGAGGCCGCCTACGCACTCGGCGTCCGCAAGTGGCGGACCATCCTCAAGGTGGTTATTCCGACGGCGATCTCCGGTATCGCCTCCGGCGTCACCCTGGCGATCGCCCGTGTGATCGGCGAGACGGCACCCATCCTGGTGACCGCAGGATTCGCCACCAGCATCAACTCGAACGTGTTCGGCGGCTGGATGGCGTCCCTGCCCACCTTCATCTACACCCAGATCCTCAACCCCACCTCGCCGGCCAACCCGGACCCCTCCAACCAGCGTGCGTGGGGCGCGGCCCTGGTGCTGATCGTCCTGGTGATGGTCCTGAACCTCGGCGCGCGGCTGATCGCACGGGTATTCGCACCGAAGACCGGCCGCTGACCAGCAGTTCCGCTCCGTTCGCCGGACGCCGGCCCTTCCACTCCTCCGGGCCGGCTCCTAAACTTCAATTCATACCCAGTTAGTGAAGGAACACCATGTCTAAGCGCATCGACGTCAAGGACCTGAACGTGTACTACGGCGACTTCCTTGCCGTGGAAGACGTGACCATCAACATCGAGGCCAAGTCGGTGACCGCCTTCATCGGCCCGTCCGGCTGCGGCAAGTCCACCTTCCTGCGGACCCTGAACCGCATGCACGAGGTCATCCCGGGTGCCCGCGTGGAAGGCGACGTCCTGCTGGACGGCGACAACCTCTACGGTCCCGGCGTTGACCCCGTGACGGTGCGTTCGCAGATCGGCATGGTGTTCCAGCGGCCCAACCCGTTCCCCACCATGTCCATCCGGGACAACGTCCTGGCCGGCGTAAAGCTGAACAACAAGAAGATTTCCAAGGGCGAGGCTGATGTCCTGGTGGAGCGCTCCCTCAAGGGCGCCAACCTTTGGAACGAGGTCAAGGACCGGCTGGAGAAGCCCGGCTCCGGTTTGTCCGGCGGCCAGCAGCAGCGCCTCTGCATCGCCCGCGCCATCGCCGTGGAGCCGCAGGTCATCCTGATGGACGAGCCCTGCTCCGCCCTGGACCCCATCTCCACCCTTGCCATTGAGGACCTCATCAATGAGCTCAAGGACCAGTACACCGTGGTCATCGTGACGCACAACATGCAGCAGGCGGCACGCGTCTCGGACCGCACCGCGTTCTTCAACATCGCAGGCACCGGCAAGCCCGGCAAGCTGATCGAGGTGGGGGACACCCACACCATCTTCAGCAACCCCACCCAGAAGGCCACCGAGGACTACGTCTCCGGCCGCTTCGGATAAAAAGCCGCTATCCCGGGATTTCCAGTTGGAAGCCGCAGTGGCAGCGCAGCACCCGGACCGGCAGTGACAGGGTGTTGAGTCCGCCGCCGGTGGCACTGCTCCGGTAGCAGAGCCGCTCGACCTCAAGTTCGGCCTCCTCCATCGGGAAGCCGCAGTGCACGTAATCGTCGCCGAAGAGAACCACCCGGGCCATCCAGCGGACCTGGTGGAGGGCGGCGGTCACGTCAGAGGCGTAGGCCGGATGTTCCTGGAACCTCTGGCAGTCCGCGCAGGTGTAGGAAACGGTGACGAGTTCGCTGTTGCCTGTCTCCATGGCGGTGATCGCATGGATGGTGAGCCGGTGTTCGGTCCCGCAGGACTCGCACCGAAGTTCCCTGGGGCGGGGCATGGGGTGCCGGGGATCGGAGTTGGACAAGGCGCCTGCTCTTTTCCGCCAAGTGCATCAGTACCGCCGGTGGCTGCAGCGGCGCGGCTCCGGGCCCAGCACGCGGCCCGGACGCACGTACCCGGCAGCGCGGCCGCCGGGACGCACTTTTGAATGTACGCCACCGCCGTCCGGGTGTATAGGGGCCGGGTGTATCGGGGAAATGGGCCCGGCCGCCGCTACGGCCGGCCCGCCCAAGGGCAGCACGTCATGGCAGCGCGGACGGCAGCGGAGAGAGCGCCAAAGCCAGGACGAACGCCAGCGCGGCCGTAGCCAGCGGCGTCAGCACCCAGAGGGCGACGATGCGGAACACAAGCTTCCGGCTGGTGACGGAGAAATGCTGGTTCTCACCCGCGCCCAGGGCCGCAGCGGTCACGGTGTGTGTACTGGACAGCGGCCAATGGAACACCACAGCCCCCAGGAGCAGCAGGAGCGCGCTGTGGATCTGCGCCACGGAGCCCCGCAGCGGGTCGATCCGGGTGATCTTGTAGCCCACTGTGTGGGAGATGCGCCAGCCGCCAAACAGCGTCCCGGTGCTGATGAGCACAGCGGTCAGGAGGGCCACCCACACGGGGATGCCGCCGCCGTCGTCATAGCCGGCGGCGAGCAGCGCCAGCAGCAGCACCGCGCTGATCCGTTGCCCGTCCTGCAGGCCGTGCCCGAATGCCACTGCACCCGCCGCCACGGCCTGGCTGCGCCGGAACCGCTGGTTGACGACGGACGGCTGCGTGTAGCGGGCACTCCAGGTGGCGGGGTAGACCAGCAGGAAGGCGCCGCTGTATGCGATCAGCGGGGACAACAGCAGGGGCAGGACCACCTGAAGCAGGAGGGACTGGTTGACCCCGGCCACCCCCGGGCCGCCTACGACGAGGCTCGCCAGGGCGGCGCCGGCCAGCCCGCCCACCAGCGCGTGCGTCGAGGAGGCCGGAATTCCGCGCCACCACATCAGGATTCCCCAGCCGCAGGCACTGGCCAGTCCCGCGGCAAGGATGGTGAGCCCGTCCGTCCCGCCCGGCAGGCTGATCCAGGTCCGGCTGATGGCCACGGCAAGGCCGGCGCTCAGCAGGGCGCCCACGAAGTTGAAAAAGGCGGCCAGCAGGACAGCGACGCTGGGGGTCAGTGCCCGGGTGCGGACTGCCAGTGCCACGGACGTGGACGCGTCGCGGAACCCGTTCAGGAAAGCGAATCCGGCGGCCAGCAGGACCACCACGCCGAATATGACCGGAGCCACCTCACGATTCCTTGACGATGATGCTGCCTACCTGGACGGCGATCCGCCGCATGTCCTTGGTGACCTCCACCAGCTGGTTGGCAATGTCGCGGTTGCGGGAGTACTGCGCCCACTTCATGTCGTTGATCATGTCCGCGACCCACAGCCGGTGCGTCCGTTCGGCCCGCTTGGCGAGACGGAGGATTTCGATCCAGTAGTCCTCAAGATCGTCCAGGTTGTCCAGGCGGCGCATGGCGTCAACGGTGAGCTCGGCCTGCCGGCTGATGATCTCCAGCTGTTCGGCGGCGCGCCTGGGCAGCCGCTCCAGCTTGTACAGGCCCACCAGCTCGGCGGCTGCGTCCATCTTTTCCATGGCTTCGTTCAGGTAGCGGGACAGGGCGTACATGTCCTCGCGGGGGAGCGGGTTTACGAAGCTGGTGCGCATATGGGTGAGAAGAGCGAAGTTCAGTTCAGCGGACTTGGCCTCGTGGTTGTGCATGTCCTCCACCAGCCGGCCCTGCTCCGCTGCCGGGACGCCCAGGATCTCCGCGAGCGTGCCGGCGGCCAGCACGATCTGCTGTGCCATCTGGGAGAGAAGGTTCAGCCCGGCGGGCTCCTGGGGGAAAAGGCGCAGCTTCACGCGCTTACTCTACCGGCAGGCCATGAAAACGGGCGCAAAAATGGTGCCGAACCGGATACGCCTCTCGGCGGTAGGCCGCTCTAGGCGGCTAATTGTTGAAGCCCGGGGGTTTCGCGGTTCGGCACCAGTTTCAGTGTTCTACGATGCCTGGCCCAAGTCAATCTTGACAATTGGGGGCAGCGGGGTGGTGCCGCCGGTTCAGTCCAGCTCACCCAGGCGCCACGCGTTGGCGGCGTGCTCCAGGTCCTCCGCCGTCTTCACCAATTGGTGGGAGCTGCGGGTGAGCTTGCTGGCGTGGGCCTCATTGGCGTGCTCGGCACCATCGGCGAGTGTCGCCTGGCCGAGCGCGATGACGCGGCAAAACGCGGCGGAACGTTCCAGCGCGACGTCGAATTCGCCGTCGAACGCCCCTGAAAGGATGGCGTCCGCCATCGCTGTCATCTCGTCCGCCCCGGGCGGCTCGGCAGCGCCGGCCACCACGTTGGAAACCTGCGCCGTGTCCTTTCCGGCGCGGAAGTAGACCGAGATGCGCTCCGGATCGCGGACGGTGGCGGCGCGCAGTGCGTACAGCCGCCACAGGGCTCCGGGCAGCGAGCGGGCCGGACTTTCTGCCCACATTTCCGCTATCGCCTCCAGCCCCTGCTCGTCCGCGAGCTTCACCAGGCGCTCGGTGACCACAGGATCGTCGCTGTCCCGGCCGTGGCGGACCAGGGCCTGCGCGGCGAGGTGGGCGGCTTCCGAGACCCGGGCGGGATCCGCCCCGCCCGCGAAAGGCTCGAAGTCAACCGGGGCAAACGGCTTGGGCTTGTGGTGCCGGTTCGCGCCGCCATACGGACTGGATCCTGGTTGCTCGCTCATGCCCCCACGCTACTCCTGTGCCGCGGTGGAAATCGAGCATCCGGCCGCGCACCATGGGCGCGCTTCTGCGCCTGGCGGAAGCGTACGACGACGGCGCCCGCCCCGGTGCGAACGCGCCGGAAGCATGCGTTAGAGTATTAACGTCCAGAATGGAATGGGCCGGGCGGCAGTGTTTGCCCGGCTGGGGCCTTTAGCTCAGTTGGTAGAGCATCGGACTTTTAATCCGTGGGTCGTGGGTTCGAGCCCCACAGGGCCCACTCTTTCAAAGAGTGGACAGGTCCCCGGTTTCCTGCCGTTGCAGGGAGCCGGGGATTTTGCGTTCCCGGGGCAGTGGCTCAGGCCCGCACAGCCCCGTCGAGGACACCCTCCAGTCCCCGGGCCGCCGGCACGGCGAGGAAGCGGGCGGCGGCGATGACCTCCAGCGCCAGCCCTCGCGGGTTGCGCGAGTTGAAGGTGAGGGCCGCCCGGGTGTCCTGCCACTCCCTGCAGCAGTCCAGCCGAAGCCGGACAGCAAGCGAACTGGCCAGTCCGGCGTCGTACATTTGTACCGCATACTGCGGCCAGCGGAGGTCTCCGTTCCCCTGGAGGGCAGCCACGGGGTGGCCTCCGGAGAGCACCGCACTGGCCGGGCCCTGCTGTGCGGCCAGTTCCCATTCCAGGAGGCGGGCCGCGGCCGCGGAAGTTCCAAGGATTTGCGCGGGGCGGCTGGGCTGCAGGACCACCAGGCCGCACTCCACCGGGACGCGGATGTTCGCCGCCATGACCGCAGCTGCCGCCGCAGCCAACCGGACCAGGGATGCCGCAACGCTTTCGGGGCCGGTGGCAGTATCCAAAAGGAGGGGGCCGGCGACGGCTGGGGGAGAGGCCTCGGTCTCAAAGGCCTCCTCATCGCCGGCCCCGCTTAGTACCCGGGGCTGGTGCCCCGGGAAACCTGCTGCGTGCCGTGTGTGCATCGCCAGCCCCACCCCCCTCATGAGTCAAGTGCTGCGAACCAGACCCCCATGTCTGTGAGGAAAAACTTAGCCCCGGGGAGGGTGGCCGGTAACGCGTACGCAGTACTCGTTTTTTGGCGGGGGCAGTACTTGGTTTCACTCCTCCCCAACGGGTTCTTCTCCATTCAGAGGCGTCAAACCGCCCGGAAAGGCCCTCGATCCGGACAAAAAACTCCGAGTGAGGGCGGGGGAGTGGCAGGATGGGCGCATGGAACTGCACATCACAGGCGACCCCGCCGCGGACAAGCTGCTCAGCGAAGACGACTTCGCTCTGTTGACCGGAATGCTGTTGGACCAGCAGGTGACCATGGAATCCGCGTTTGCCGGGCCGGAAAAGATCAGGGCACGGCTCGGTTCCATGGATCCGGAGACCATCGCGGCGCACGATCCGGAGGCTTTCGTTGAGCTCTTCAAGGAACGCCCCGCCGTCCACCGCTTCCCCGGATCCATGGCCGCACGGGTCCAAGCGCTCGCGGACACCGTGCACACCGAGTGGGGTGGAGACACCAAGGCGATATGGACCGAGGGCAACCCGGACGGGCAGGAGGTGCTGCGCCGGCTGAAGGCACTCCCCGGTTTCGGCGAGCAGAAAGCGAAAATCTTCCTGGCGCTCCTGGGCAAGCAGCGCGGGCTGCGGGCCGCGGGCTGGCGTGAGGCGGCCGGCCACTACGGCGAGGAAGGAGCGTACCTGTCAGTGGCGGACATCGTGGACCCCGAATCCCTGGCCAAGGTGCGCGCGTCCAAACAGGCAGCCAAGGCGGCCGCCAAGGCAGCGAAGTAGGTTTCCATGATTGCACTGCTGGTGATCGACATGCAGAACGCGTACTTTGAGGCGCCCGAACTGGCCGCGCAGCAGGAACGGCTCGTGGCCTCCTGCAATGCCCTCCTGGAGGGCTTCACGGCGAGCGGCCACAGGGCGCTGCTCGTGGGGACGGAGCATGAGCGGGACAAGTCCACCTGGACGCTGAACATGCTCGACGACGACCAGGGCTTCATTTTCCGCGGCACCAGGCAGGCGGAAGCGGTGCCGGGCCTCGCCAAGGACGGGCTGCCGCAGCTTACTAAGACCCGGGACAGCGCCTTCGTGGGCACCGACCTCCTGGCCAGGCTGCGGAACTGGGGTGCCGAGGAAGTGGTGCTCGCCGGCATCTCAACGCATAACTGCATCGCGCAAACAGGCGCCGACGCCTTCGCGCATAACATCCGCGTCACCTACGCCAGGGACGCGATGGCCTCAGAGGACAACCAGGACGCCGCGGACATGCTCCGCATCCTGTCCACCACCTACCGCCAGCCGGTGCAGTCCAACGACGAAATCCTGGCGAGGCTTCGGGACGCCTAGGAGAACGCGCGACGGCGGCACTTGCGTAAGCGCCGCCGTCGCGGTTCCGACGTGGCGCGCTATCGCGTCAGGCGACCAGGTTGGCGGCAGCGGTGTCCATGTGTTCCAGGATGGTCTTCCGGGCCAGGTGCGCGTCACCGGTGTCGATGGCTGCGACGATGTCCTTGTGCCGGTCCACGCTCATGTTGCTGACACCCTTTTCGAGCCCTGCGAACATGATCGACATCCGGATGGAGCCTTCCAGGGACTCCCAGGAGTGCAGCAGCGTCTCGTTTCCGGTGAGCCGGCACAGGGTGCGGTGGAACTCAAGATCCGACTCGATCCGTTCCTCCAGGGTTCCGCTGGCGGCCGCGCTCATTGCATCTATGGCGTTGTGCAGCGAGGTAGTGACCTGCTGCCGGTCCGGCAGTTCACAAAGCGTCCGGGCAGCAAGGGATTCGAGTGCCGCGCGCACGGCGTAGATGTCCCGGATTTCCTTTTCGTCCAGGTGCCGGACGGAGAGCCGTCCGCGGGGCCCGGCGGAAAGCAGGCCCTCCTGCTCGAGCTGGCGCAGTGCCTCACGCAGGGTACCGCGGCTGATCTGAAGCATTTCGGACAGCTCGGTTTCCACCAGGTGCCGCCCCGGCTCCAGTTCACCACTGGTGATGGCGGTCCTCAGCGCCGAGAGCGCCTGCTCGCGCAGGCTTTTCTTTTCCAGTCCCAGCAGCGGGGCGGTCAGTCCGGCCATGGCTTGTCCCTCAATGTTGTAAGTCGACTGTTTACAGTCGGTAACTCGATAGTACGGCAGAAAGCACGGCCCCGGCCGGGGCCGTGCTTTCTGCCGGGTCACAAGGTCCTAGCTGAGTTCGGCCAGGACCTTTGCCACGATGCGGTCCACGGCCAGGCCGTAGCGGTCGTGCAGGGTGGGCAGAGCCCCGGCGTCGAGGAACTGGTCCGGCAGCGCCACCGGCACCACGCGCTTGCCGAGCCCTGCTGTGACCACGGCGGAGGCGACGGTTTCGAACAGTCCGCCCACCACGGAGTGGTTTTCCAGGGTGACGGCGAGCCGGTCCGTGTTGATCTCCTTGAGGACGGTTTCGGCGTCGAACGGCTTGATGGTGGGGGTGTGCACGACGGCGACATCCACCTTGTGTGCCGCCAGCGCCTTGGCTGCCTGGAGGGCACGCATGGTCATCAGCCCGGAGGAGATGAACACGACGTCGTTGCCGCCGCGCAGCACCTTGGCCTTGCCGAGCTCGAACGTGTAGCCGTATTCATCCAGGACGGTGGGAACGTTGCCGCGCAGCAGCCGCAGGTAGGTGGGCCCCTCCGAGGCGGCGAGCTGCGGCACGGCCTGCTCGATGTCCACCGAGTCGCAGGGGTCCACGATGGTCAGG
This sequence comes from Pseudarthrobacter sp. NPDC092439, assembly GCF_044754945.1. Lineage (NCBI taxonomy): Bacteria > Bacillati > Actinomycetota > Actinomycetes > Micrococcales > Micrococcaceae > Pseudarthrobacter > Pseudarthrobacter sp. NPDC092439. The sequence continues at coordinate 88,639 of NZ_JBIVQB010000004.1, read as the reverse complement.
TTGGGCATGCCGCGGAAGATCGCCATGTCCTCGGTGGCCTGGTGGCTGGGGCCGTACCCCGTGGTCAGGCCGGGCAGGCCGCCCACGATGTTGACGTTCAGGTTCGGCTCCGCCGCGTCCAGGCACAGGAAGTCATAGGCCCTGCGGGCGGCGAATACGGAGTAGGTGGACGCGAACGGCACCAGCCCGGTTTCGGCCAGGCCGGCGGCTGCGCCGAAGAGCAGCTGCTCGGCCATGCCCATCTGGAAGAACCGCTCCGGGAAGGCCTTGGCGAAGATGTGCATGTCCGTGTACTTGCCCAGGTCAGCCGTCAGGCCCACTATCCTGTCGTTCTCCTGCGCAGCCTTAACCAGTGCGTGCCCGAACGGCGCAGGCGCGGTCTTCTGGCCGGGGTCGGCGAAGGAGGCGATCATCGCCGAGGTCTTGAGCTTCGGCCTGGCGGCTGCTGCTGCGGTGTCGGGAGCCTCAGTGGTGGTGCTCATCGGGCGCCCTTTCCTTCGTATCCGGCGGTGAGCTGCTCACGGCAGGTCTGCCATTCGTGTTCTTCGATGCGCATGAAATGCGCCTTCTCGCGGTTCTCCAGCAGCGGCACCCCGCGGCCCACCTTCGTGTCGCACAGGATCACGGAAGGGCGTCCGACGGCGGCGGCCTGGCGGGCTGCGTTGTCGAACGCTGCCAGCAGCGCGCCGACGTCGTTTCCGTCCACCCGCTGGGTGTACCAGCCGAAGGATTCCCATTTCTCGGTGACCGGTTCGGTGCGGAGCACCGTGTCCGTTTTTCCGTCTGCCTGCAGGGCGTTGATGTCCACCATGGCAGTGAGGTTGCCCAGCTGGTGGTGGTGCGCGCCCATGGCGGCTTCCCAGGTGGAGCCTTCGTCCAGCTCACCATCGGAGAGGAAGTTGAACACCCGGGCGCTGGAACCCTGGTAGCGCAGGCCGAGGGCCATGCCGACGGCGATGGTCAGCCCGTGGCCCAGGGATCCGCCGGAGATTTCCATGCCCGGGGTGTACGTGGACATCCCGGACATCGGCAGGCGGGAATCGTCAGAGCCATAGGTCTCGAGTTCTCCGACCGGGACGATCCCGGCCTCGGCGAGGGCGGCGTAGTGGCCGATGGCGTAGTGCCCGGTGGAGAGCAGGAACCGGTCCCGGGCCTCCCAGTGCGGGTCTTCTGCCCGGAAGCGGAGCTGATCGCCATAGATGGCGGCGAGCATGTCCGCAGCGCCCAGGGCCTGGCCCACGTAGCCCTGGCCCTGCACCTCGCCCATGTTCAGGGCGTGGTGCCGGATCCGGTATGCGGCTGCGCTGACTGTCTCCACGCGGTCCTGCGCCACGGCTGCTCCGCTCACGGCAACGCGTCCCTGGAGTGTCTCTGGAGGCATTGCCTGCTCCCTCTTCGTTTCGTGCGCGACCGTCATTAGACGCTTACCGTGTTGGGCGTGCTTTTGGTGGCCTCATCGGCCAGTTCGCGTTCGCGCTTGCCCCAGGTTTCGCGGGTGGCAACGGCGGCCCACAGCCCCACTGCGGCATAGAGGCCGAACAGCATGGCCGGGCCCATCCAGCCGAAGCTCACGAACAGCAGGGTGGTCACGAACGGGGTGAAACCGGAGACCATTGCCGAGATCTGGTAGGCCAGGCTGGCGCCGGAAGCGCGTGTCTTGGCCTGGAAGAGCTCCGGGAACCACGCGCCCTGGGCTCCGGCGAGAGAGTTCTGGCAGACGGCGTAGGAGATGGCAATCGTGGCGATGATGGCGATGAACAGGCCGGTGTTGACCATCACGAACATCGGCACTGCAAAGAGTACCGCGAAGGTGCAGGACCAGATGTAAAGGGGGCGGCGGCCGACCTTGTCGGTCAGGCGGGCCCAGGCGGCGGTGGCAAAGATGCCGATGAAGGACGCGATGCAGAGGGCGATGAGCGTCTCGGTCTTGTCCGCCAGCTTCTCGGTGTGCAGGTAGGAAATCATGTAGGTGATGGACACGGCGTAGCCGGCAGTCTCTGCCACGCGCAGGCCGATACCGCGGACAATGTTGCGCCAATCGGTCTTGATGACCTCGACGATGGGCGACTTAACGATGTCGCCGCTGTCCTTGACCTCGTCAAAGACGGGGGATTCGGGCACCTTGGAGCGGATGATCAGGCCGACCACCACCAGCACGATGCTCGCCAGGAAGGGAACGCGCCAAGCGAGCTCGCCGCCCAGGTTCACGCTGACCAGGAACACCAGGTTGGCCAGCAGCAGGCCCACCGGGAAGCCGGCCTGGACGATGCCGGTGTACTTTCCCTTGGCTTTCCACGGTGCGTGTTCGTAGCTCATCAGGATGGCGCCGCCCCACTCGGCGCCGAAAGCCAGGCCCTGGACAATGCGGACGAAGACCAGCAGCGCCGGAGCCAGCAGCCCCACCTGCTCGTAGGTGGGCAGCAGGCCAATCAGGAAAGTCGCTACGCCCATCAGGATCAGCGAGGCCACCAGGACGGGTTTGCGGCCCACTTTGTCTCCCAGGTGTCCGCCGATGATGCCGCCCAGCGGACGGGCGGCGAAGCCGACACCCAGCGTCGCGAAGGCGGCCAGCGTACCCGTAACGGGGTCGCCGGTGGGGAAGAAGGCCGTTCCGAAGTACAGCGCAGCAGCGGTGCCGAAACCGATGAAGTCGTACGTCTCGATCACGGCACCCACGCCGGACCCGACGGCGACGCGCTTGGCGTCCTTGGTGCCGTGGACCGGACCGCGCATGTTCAGAGCATCTTTGCTCATGGTGGTTTCCCTTTCGAAAAGCGGCCGGGGGAAGTCCGCCGCTGTCGACTGTTAACAAATGATAGCTCCAAGTGTGAGCCACCTCATGCTGACTGTCAACAGTTAATGTTTGGAGTTGACTGTTGACAGTTAACGAACCTACTGTGGTTTCCATCACTACCGCCAGTGCCGACCAGAGGATCAACGATGTTCCATTCCCGACTCGGGTGCTCTTCCATCAGCTTCCGCCACCAGGAACTGGGCTTCGCCCTGGGCACCATGAGGGACTTGGGCTTCGAGGAGATCGATCTCGGCGCCCTGCCCGGCGTGTGCAACCACGTCCCCTACAACCTGGACGCGGCGGCGGTTACCGCTGTCTCTGCCGAAGTGGCGGCCTCCGGCCTCCGGGTTCGATCCGTGAACGGCGACGTCGGGGACCTCAACGCAGTGCTCGACGCCGAAGCCCAGGCGGCGCGGTCAAGGCACCTTGACGCCCTCCTCACCCTCACCGCGAATACCGGGGCCACGGCCCTGGTCCTGCCGTGCGGCGCTCTCGACCACGTACCGGTCCGCAGCGAAGACGAGGATCTGGACCTGATTGCTGCCCAGCTCACGGCCGCCGGCAAGCGCGCGGCGGAGTTCGGCGTCGAACTTTGGACCGAGTCGCTGCACTTCCTGCGGTTCTGCTGGAACCTGGAACGCGCCGGACGGCTGGCTGACCGGCTGGCGGGATCCGGGGTCGGGATCGTCATGGACTTCAGCCACATCACGGCCGCAGGCGAGGACGTGCACGATTACGTTGACCGGCACCGCGGCCGCATCAGCCACGTCCACCTGCGCGACGCCGTGCCGGGGAACATCAACCTCAGCATCGGCAACGGCGCAGCCGATTTCGCCGGGGGCCTCAAGCGGCTCGCCGCGGACGGGTACACCGGCCACTACTCCCTCGAACTCGAGACGCGGGACGTCACCGATGACGAACGCCCGGCGGCTGCCGCAAAGGCCGCCAGCTTCATCACCGACCTCCTCTAAGACAAAACCCTTCCCACCACCAGCCACAAGGAGTACCACCATGAGCACCATCCAGCGCACCGCCGTCCTCACCGGCGCAACCTCGGACCGGGGCATCGGCCTCACCACCGCCCGCCGCTACGCCCGTGACGGTTGGGGCATCGTAATCCTGGACCTCGACGGCGAGAAGTCGGCCAAGGTGGCCGCCGAGATCGGCAACGAATTCAACGTCCCCGCCTTCGGCCACGAGATCGACGTCGCCAACGAAGCCTCCGTCACCGCGGCCCAGGCCGCCGTCGCCGCCGAAGTCGCCGCAGGCAACCTGCCGCCCGTCGGGGCACTGGCGAACATCGCCGGCATCACCTCGCCCGTGCCGTTCCTGGAGACCACCCTCGAACTGTGGCACAAGGTCATGGACGTCAACGCCACCGGCACCTACCTGGTCACCAAGGCCTTCCTGCCGGGCATGATCGACAACGGCTGGGGCCGCATCGTCAATATGTCCTCCGTCTCCGCCCAGCGCGGCGGCGGTGTCTTCGGCAAGGTTCCCTATTCCGCCGCGAAGGCTGCCATCCTCGGCTTCACCAAGGCCCTGGCCCGCGAACTGGGCACCACCGGCGTCACCGTCAACGCCATCACCCCGGGCGCGGTGGACACCAACATCCGCGTGGGCAGCACCGAGGAACAGGAAGCCGCCATCAACGCCGGCATCCCGCTGGGCCGCAACGCCACCACCGAAGAGGTTGCAGCCGTCATCACCTTCCTCTCCTCCGAGGACTCCGCCTACCTCACCGGCACCACCATCGACATCAACGGCGGAAGCCACCTCCACTAAGGCCCTAAGCGCCACCGGCCCACCTCCACTCCGAAGACTGAGAGCACGGCAGAGACCCCACCATGACGAAAATTTTCAATGACCCCTCGGAATTCGCCGAGGAAGCCCTGGCGGGCTTTTGCGACCTGCACTCTGATCTGGTGCGCCAGGTCCCCGGCGGCGCCGTCCGCCGGCACCGGCCCGCCCAGCCCAAGGTTGTGGTCCTCGCCGGCGGCGGCTCCGGGCACTACCCGGCCTTCGCCGGAATGATCGGGCCCGGCTTCGCTGACGGCGCCGTGGTGGGCAACATCTTCACATCCCCCTCCGCCCAGCAGGCCTACTCGGTGGCCAAGGCAGCGGAGTCCGGCGCCGGCGTCGTCTTCACCTACGGCAACTACGCCGGTGACGTCATGAACTTCGGCATGGCCAGCGACAGGCTGGCCGCGGAAGGCATTGCCGTGGAGAACGTGCTGGTCACCGACGATATAGCCAGCGCACCGCCGTCGGACATTGCCAAACGCCGCGGCATAGCCGGTGACTTCACGGTCTTCAAGGTAATGGGCGCGGCTGCCGAGGCCGGTGCGGAACTGTCCGAGGTTGTCCGCCTGGGCCGCAAGGCCAATGACCGGACGCGGACCATCGGCAGCGCCTTCGCCGGCTGCACCTTCCCGGGCGCCCAGGCGCCCCTGTTCACCCTCCCCGAGGGGCAAATGGGGCTGGGCCTGGGCATCCACGGCGAGCCCGGCCTCCACGACGCCGGCCTGCCCTCCGCCAGGGAACTGGGCCAGGAACTGGTGTCACGGGTTCTCGCCGAAACCCCGCCCGGCGCCGGGCAGCGGATCGCGGTCATCCTCAACGGGCTCGGCTCCACCAAGCATGAGGAACTGTTTGTCCTTTGGGGCACCGTGGCTCCGCTGCTGCGCGCCGCAGGCTACACGCTGGTGATGCCCGAGGCAGGCGAGCTGGTCACGAGCCTGGACATGGCGGGCGTCTCGCTGACCGTCACCTGGCTGGACGATGAACTGGAGCCATTATGGATTGCTCCGGCGGAGACACCGGCCTACCGCCGCGGGACCGCCACTGAGCCGGACGGGGCAATCACACGTGAGGAAACGTCCGACGGCGGAACCTCCGCTGCTGAGTTTGCCGCCACGGATGCCTCCCGGGACTACGCGGCTGCGTGCGTTGCGGCGATCCGGGCGGCCCGCACCCTCCTCCATGGCGCGGAGGAACGGCTGGGCCGGATGGACGCAATCGCCGGCGACGGGGACCACGGGCGCGGCATGGTCCGGGGCGTGGACGCGGCCGCCGACGCCGCAGCGGCCGCGCTTGAGGCGGGTGCCGGTGCCGGGGACGTGCTCTCGACCGCAGGGGACGCCTGGGCGGACAAGGCCGGCGGCACCTCGGGGGTCCTGTGGGGCGCCGGGCTGCGGGCGTTCGGCGAGTGCGTTGGAAACACGGCCGCGCCGGACGGGTCCGGCCTGGCGGGCGCCGTGACCGCTTTTGCGCACCGCATTGTCCAACTGGGCAAGGCCGACATTGGGGACAAGACCATGGTTGACGCGCTGTTGCCGTTCGCGGACAACTTCGCGCGCCTCATTGCGGACGGGCAGGAGCCGGGCGAGGCCTGGACAGGTGCCGCAAGCGCCGCCACAGCCGCTGCGGAGGCCACCGCCGGGCTCCTTCCACTGAAGGGACGTGCCAGGCCGCTGGCCGGGAAGAGCCTGGGCACCCCTGACCCCGGCGCAACCTCCCTGGCGATGATCTTCACCGTCATGGGACCCCATTTCACAGCCGCCGCCACGGCGGCAGACCCGGTGGGGGCAAAGTAATGGCTACGGAAGGAAAAGCGATGGGACTGCGGCTGATTGTGGGCTCGGACGAGGCGGGCGTGGATTACAAGGACCGGGTGCTCGAAGACCTCCGGCAGGACCCCCGGGTGGTTGAGGTCATCGACATCGGCGTCAACCGCTCCGACGCGCCGGACGACTTTACCCGGCCCTATCCCTACGTGGGGATTGCCGCCGGAGAGATGATCCGTGACGGACGCGCCGACCGTGCAATCCTCTTCTGCGGCACAGGGATTGGCGTGGCGATCGCTGCGAACAAGGTGGAAGGCATCCGGGCCACGGCCGCCCATGACTCGTTCTCAGTGGAGCGGTCGGTCCTCTCCAACGACTGCCAGGTCCTGACCATGGGCCAGCGGGTGGTGGGCATTGAACTGGCCCGCCGCCTGGCCAGGGAATGGATCGGCTACACCTTTGACCCGGGCTCCGCTTCTGCCGGCAAGGTAAAGGTCCTCACGGATTTCGAGGTCTGCCAGCCTACTGTCGGGGCGCCGGCCGGAGCCTAGACTGCCGCGCATCAGCGCCGCGAGCCCACGCGTCAGCCGGTCAGGACCACCCGGCCGCCTTCCACGTAACTTCCGCCAGGGCTGCCTGGCCCCGGAGGCTGGGGTGGAAATAGTCCAGGACGCTGACGTCGCCTGCCGCGAACGGGTAGTTGTACACCGCGCCGCCGTCGTGGCGGCACATGTGCCGGTATTCCTGGCAAACCCGGGCAAGGGAAGCGTTGAATGCCAGTTCACGGTCCACCACCAGCTGCCGGTCGGCGTCGGTATTGGCGGTGGACAGCATGGACTGGCAGACCTTGGCCGTGGACCAGACCCATTGCGCCACCGAACTGTCCTTCAGGACCGACCACAGGTGGTGGATATTCGGGATGCTGCTGACGAACACCTGGGGCCTGGGCCGTATCTGGTCCAGCGTTGCCAGGGAGGTCCGGATGGATTCTTCGAAGCTGCCCGGGTCAGTCATTCCTCCCGCAGTGGACGTGCAGAGGTCGTTGGCACCGATCAGGATGGTGACGTACTCCGCCTTTTGCGCTGCGGCTGCCTTGGCCTGGCCCGGCAGGTCCGAGGCCTTGGCGCCGCTGCGGGAGTTGTTGTAGTTCTTGCCGGCGATGGCCGGACGCAGGGGCAGCAGCCGCTCATAGTGGCTGCGGATGCCGTCGTACTGGTTGTTGCCCGTGGACCATGACTGCGCGGGGTGGTCCCCGTACCAGCAGCAAACGTCCGCGGCCTGCGAAATGGAATCACCCAGAGCCGCCATGCTCTTGGGATAGGTCAGCGCTGACGCGGGCTGCGCGCCGGCGACCATAAAGAAAAACATCACTGGAACGAGCAGGAATTTGGCGATCTTGCGCATGGCTACCTCCCGGTACGGCCGGCACTGCGGCGGGCCGGCTTCCACAAAAAGACCCTGGAGGCAAAAAGCTACACCCGGTGCCGCGGCTGTGTCGACGGCGGTTCTTCCGGCGCGACGGGGACGTGGTCATTGCTTCGCATCCGGAACGCCACCAGGACTCCGGAGGCGGCAGTAAGGACGGCGACGGCGATAATTGCCGCAGGGATGCCGTACGCATCCGCGAGCAGGCCGGAAAGAAGCGCCCCCACGGCGAATCCGCCGTCGCGCCATAGCCGGTAGATGCCCACGGAACGGGCGCGCCAGTGGGGATGGGCGACGTCGCCGATCGCTGCCAGGAGGGTGGGGTAGACCATGGCCGTCCCCGCGCCCAGGAGGATGGCTGCGGCCAGCCACGTGCCAAAGTCACCCCCCAGCCCTGTCAGGGCAAGCGCGACGGCCTGGAGAAGCATGCCGCCAACGATCAGGGGCTTGCGGCCAACCTTGTCGGAGAGCGCACCCGTGAGCAGCTGTCCGGCACCCCATACCGCGGGGTAGGCCGCGGCCAGGATGCCGATCCGGTCCACTCCCAGCCCGGCTCCCGCGAACAGGACGGGAAAGAGTCCCCAGGCCAGGCCGTCGTTGAGGTTGTTGACCAGCCCGGCCTGGCTCACCGAGGACAGCGAACGGTCATGGAAACTCGTCAGGGAGAAGATCTCCCGGTTGCTGAGGTGTGCGTGGGCCCCGGCATGGCTGTCCACGTGTCCGGCGGCCTCGGCCATGGCATGCCCGCGGGTCTCCCGGACGGTGAAGACGGACAGTCCCAGGCCCACGGCGATGAACGCTGCGCCCAGCAGGAAGGGCGCAGGCCTCAGCCCGTACTGCGCAGCCACGTACCCGGTCCCCAGGGCAGCACCGGCAACGCCCAGGTACCCGGCGGCCTCGTTCAGGCCCATGGCCAGCCCGCGCCTGGCCGGCCCCACCAAATCCATTTTCATCACGATGGTGGTGGACCAGGTCAGGCCCTGGCTGATGCCCAGCACCACGTTCGCGGCGACGATCCAAGCCCAGGTGGGGGCTGCGATCAGCATCAGCGGGACCGGCAGCGCGATGAGCCAGCCGGCAATGAGGACGGGTTTGCGTCCGTACTTGTCGGAGAGGGTGCCGGCGAAGTAGTTCGTGGCTGCCTTCGCCAGGCCGAAGGCAAGGATGTAGGTCAGTGCGCCGGTGTAGAGGTCCAGGCCGAAGACCTGCCCTGCCAGCAGCGGCAGCACCGTCCGCTCCTGGCCGAGCGTTCCCCCCACCATGGCGTTGACTGCCACCAGCAGCATGAATTGGGCAAGGTTTTGCCGCAGCCCCAGCGCTGCCGCCGGGCTACCCTTCGACATCGCCGGACGCTCCCCGGTCAACGGGCAGGCGGGCTGCCGCCCACTCGGGGTACCCGGCCTCCAAACGCGCGGCAGGGATGTCCCGGGCGCGCAGCAGCCGTACTGCGTCATCGGCGAAGACGCAGTACGGACCGCGGCAGTACGCCACCACCGTCTGCCCCGCGGGAAGGTCCTGAAGGCGCGATTCCAGTTCCTTGAGCGGGATGGAGACGGCACCGCTGATGTGCCCGGCACGGAATTCGGGTTCCGGCCGGACATCGACGACGACGACGTCCCCCGCCTCCATGCGTTCATTCAGTTCCAGCTGTGTCAGGGTGTCGAGCGCGGCGCGGTCGCCCAGATAGGAATCGGCCAGGCGGGCCAGTTCCGCGACATGCTCTTCCGCCACCCGCCGGACTGAGCTCCAGAGTTCCGCCACCGCGGGGCTGCTCAGCCGGTAGAAAATCCTGGTGCCTTCACGCCGGGTCAGAACCAGTCCGGAGCGCAGGAGCTGCTGGAGGTGCTGGGACGTGTTTGCCACGCTCTGGCCGATCTCCGCAGCGAGTTCGTCCACGGCACGTTCGCCCTGGGCCAGTACGTCCACGATCTCCGCCCGGCGGCCGCTGCCCAGCACCTTGGCCACTGAAGCGAACGCGTCAAACAGTGCGTCCTTTGCTTCCCTGTTTCCCACGGGCACCTCTTCCAGTCTTATTCAAGTAGATGCTTGACAAGATACCGCGTCCGGGTGTCGAATTCAAATATTCAAGCTATCGCTTGAATATTAAGGTCCGACCGTGCCGGCCGGTCCAGAAGGAGGGAAAAGGCCATGACTAATGCAACGACCGCCCGCAATGGCATCGACGTCGACGGGCTGATGGCAACCATCGACGCCATTAAATCGGAACCGGGGCTGGGGAGCTTCACCTTCAAAGCCGCCACTACCTGGCGCGGCGGCACCTACAATACGGGGCACATCCAGGGCTTTACGCAAGCGGGACAGCCCGACACGGGCCGCGCCGAGGCCTTTGAGCTTGCGGGGGACGAGCCTCCGGTGCTCCTGGGCAACAACCGTGGTCCCAATGCAGTAGAACTCCTGCTCCAGGCTTTGGGCTTCTGCTACGCGGTGGGCTACGCGGCCAATGCCGCGGCCCAGGGGATCGAGCTGACCGACCTGGCCTTTGAGATGGAGGGCGACCTCGATGTGGGGCCGTTCCTCGGATTGGAAGGGCCCCGGCCTGGCTTCACTGCGATCCGGGCGAAGGCCCGGGTGGCAAGCCCGAACGCCACGGCCGAGCAGCTTCAGGCGTTGTGCCGTTACGTGCAGGAAACGTCCCCTGTGCGCGACTGCCTGGCGAATCCGGTACCCGTGGAAACCACGCTGGAAATCCATTAGGGAGTGCTCCCCTGCCCATCGCGGGACGGAAGCGGCAACAGGCCCGGTTCCGTCCCGGAGCAGGCGCCGACCATATTTACAAGGTCAGTGCAGCCCAGCACAATGTAAGTAATAGGTCTCCCGCGGCTGCGATACGTTTGTGACCACTTGTCATGGCCGCCAACGTGAAGGGTTCCGCTTATGCCCCAGCCCGTCCGCCGCACCGTATACGCCGCCCTGATGCTGCCGGCTTTGCTTGTCGTGTCCACGCTGGCCGGCGTTCCCGCCCGGGCGCAGGACCGCCCGGCGCCGATAGCAGACGACCCCACCGTCCACACCGGCCAGGGATCTGCCGCGGACAGCCCGGAAACCCGGTTCGTGGTCAAGTTCAAGGACTCTGCAGCGCCTTCGCCGAAAGGGCAGTTGCTTCGGACCCAGGCCTACGACGCCGTGGGCCGCCGGCTCGGGGTCCCGCTACAGGAGGTGCGCGGGGACAGCCGCAGCCTTGCGGTGGCCACGGCGGGCAAGCGGCTCACGGCCCAGGATGCCCGGCGGGTGGCGGAAAGCCTGGGAGCTTCCCCCGGCGTCGAATACGCGGAAGTCGATACCTTCCTGCGGCCCGCCGCGGCAGCGCCCAACGACTCCTACTATGAACTCCAGTGGAACCTCTTCGAAGAGCCTGGCGGAATCCGGGTTCCCGGGGCGTGGGAGCGCTCCACCGGGGCGGGGCAGATTGTGGCCGTGGTGGACAGCGGCATGACGCCCCATTCGGATCTTCAGGCGAATGTCGTTCCCGGCTACGACTTCATCACGGATGACTCAATGTCCCGCGATGGCGGTGGCCGGGACTCCAACCCCCAGGACGAGGGTGACTGGTGCGGCTCGGAGAAGTCGTCATGGCATGGGACGCACGTGGCGGGCATCATCGGTGCGGCCACGAACAACAGCAAAGGCGTGGCCGGCATTGCCCATGGTGCCAAGATCCAGCCGCTGCGGGCCATGGGGGCCTGCGGCGGGTACATGAGCGATATCTCCGACGCCGTCATCTGGGCTGTGGGAGGTGCGGTGCCCGGCATTCCACCGAACGCGACGCCGGCTCGGGTGGTCAACCTCAGCGTGGGCGCGATCGCCGAATGCAGCGCTACATTCCAGAACAGCCTGAACTTCGCGGCGGCCAAAGGGGCTGTGGTGGTAGTGGCTGCCGGCAACGACGGGAGGCCCGCAGCAGACTCCACGCCGGCAAACTGCGACCGCGTTATCACCGTCGGTTCCACCGGGCGGGACGGCGCCCGGGCTCCCTACTCCAACTACGGCCCGGCCGTGGATATCAGCGCACCGGGAGGCTATATGGCCACCGGTGTTAAGAACGGCATCGCGTCCACCTTGAATACCGGAACCACCACCCCGGCGCAGGAGACCTATGTGTACATGCAGGGAACCTCGATGGCGGCCCCGCACGTGGCCGGCGTGGCTGCGCTCCTGCTGGCAGCCGACGGCACCCTGGCGCCTGAACAGGTGGAGAAAACACTCATGGGCAGCGCGCGTGCGTTGCCCCAAAAATGCGACGTGAACGGCTGCGGCGCCGGCCTGCTGGACGCCACCGCCGCCCTGGCCGCCCTGCCCGGGCCGCCGGCGGCACCCCCGGCTCCGGAGTTGGCTCCGGGATCGGCCGTGGTGCAGGGCGACGCCGCCGTGGGCCTGACCCTGACGGCGAGTGAGGGCACCTGGGTTCCGGCGCCGGACGCGTTCGCGTACCAGTGGACGCGTGGCGGAAACCCCATTCCGATGGCAACCGGACGTACCTACAAGACCAGCCGCCTGGACACCCTGCAGGACCTGCGGGTGGTGGTGACGGGCTCCAAGCCGGGATATGCCGCGGCGTCCAGCACTTCCCCGGCGGTCCGCGTCCGCCCGTTCATTGACATCGGGTTCACCAGGGTTTTTGCCTCTGAGATCCACTGGATGTCCGCCAGGGGTATCAGCAACGGCTGGGCCGGTGCCGGTGGAACCCGGACCTACCGTCCCGCACTGGCGGTATCGCGGGACGTTATGGCTGCGTTCATGTACCGGCTGGCAGGAAGCCCCGCTTTCACCCCGCCCAGGGTTTCCCCTTTCACGGACGTTTCGGTGGGGCACGACTTCTATAAGGAGATTTCCTGGCTGGCCAGCACGGGAGTCAGCAGGGGCTGGGCCGGGCCAAACGGAACCCGGACCTACCGCCCCACGCTGGCGGTGTCCCGGGATGTGATGGCTGCGTTCATGTACCGGCTTGCGGGGAGCCCAGCTTTCACCCCGCCCGCGGTTTCGCCGTTCTCCGATGTCTCCGTGAAGCGGGTCTTCTATAAGGAGATTTCCTGGCTGGCGGCGGCACGGATCAGCGGTGGGTGGTCGGAACCTGACGGAACGAAGTCCTACCGGCCCACCTCGGCCGTATCGCGGGACGTTATGGCAGCGTTCATGTACCGGTTCGCAGCGTACACATCCCGCTAGGCCACCCGTCTTCCGAGCAGGAACCGCTCAGCGGGCGGCAGCCCGAACCGTCAGGACTCGCATTCCTTGCAGTACTTTTTCCCGTCCTTCTCCCGCGCCAGCTGGCTGCGGTGGTGGACCAGGAAGCAGGACATGCAGGTGAATTCATCGGACTGGACCGGAACCACCTGGATCTGGAGTTCCTCCTGGGAGAGGTCCGCGCCGGGCAGTTCGAAGCTGTCCGCGAGGTCCGTTTCGTCAACGTCCGGAACGGCCTCGCGGCGCCCCGCCTTGTCGGTCTTCAGCCCCTCGAGGTCGTTGGCCGGCTCTTCCCCGGGCGTGGCCCGCGGAGCGTCGTAGTCAACTGACATGGCTGCTTCTCCTGTTCGGCTGGTGGTGAGCAGATTACCTGAACAGATCGAAAACCCGAGCGGTGCCTGAAATATTCCCGGCATGTGGCGGCCGGGGCATCGGGTAGGTAGACTGGTCTACCTACCCGATTTCCAAGGAGTTGCCGCACCGTGCCGGACACCCATGCGCCGTCCCGCAGGCCCGCCCGCGAGCTGCTGCTCGACGCGGCAGCACAGCTGTTCTATGCGCACGGGGTGGCGGGCACCGGCATCGACACCATCACCGCCCGGGCCGGTGTGGCCAAGAAGAGTTTGTACAACAACTTTGCGTCCAAAGCCGAGCTGGTGGCGGCCTACCTCGAGGCCCGGCACGCGGAATGGCTGGACCTGTACAACGCACGCGCCTCTGCCGCCGCCAACCCGCGGGAGCGGGTCCTCGCCGTTTTCGATGCCTATGCCGACCACGCCCATGGCGCCTACGCGCACGGCTTCCGTGGCTGCGGGCTGCTCAACGCGGCTGCCGAACTCCCGGCGGGGGATGCAGGCCGGGCCGCCGTCCGGCGGCACAAGGAGGAAGTGGAGGAACTGCTGGCCACGCATGTGCGTGAGCTGCTGCCCGGAGCGGAGGAGCGTGCCCCCGGGGTTGCCCGGCACCTGTCGTTCCTTCTCGAGGGGTCGGTGTCGCGTGCCGGCCTCGAAGGGGACGACGCCCGGCTGCGGGACGCGCGGGGCATCGCCGTCGAGATCCTGGCCGCCCTGTGACGGGCCGCGACGCGGCAGCCCGGGCGGGCCGGAGCCAGCACGCCAGGGCCGCACTCTGGGGTGCCCTGTTCGTCGTGGGGGCTTCGATCCTTTGGGGCACCACGGGTACCGTGGCTAGCTTCGCGCCGGCGGTAAGCCCGCTGGCCATCGGCGCTGCGGCCATGGGAGTGGGAGGACTGCTGCAGGCCCTGTACGCGGCCAGCGCCCTTGCGGCACACCGGCTCCGACTCCGCAGCCAGTGGCGGCTCGTAGGCCTGGGCGCCGCGGCCGTCGCCGTCTACCCGCTGGCTTTCTACAGCTCGATGCGCCTGTCCGGCGTGGCCGTGGGAACTGTGGTGTCCATCGGTTCGGCCCCTGTTGCGGCGGCCCTGATCGAACGGTTCGCCGACCGGAGACCCCTCACCAGGCGCTGGACCGCCGGCGCGGCCCTGGGTATCTGCGGCGCCGCACTGCTGTCCTTCGCCGGACACGCCCCGGCCACAGCCGGGGATCCCCCCAGCCAGTGGGGCACGACGGCGGGAATCGCCCTGGGCCTGCTGGCCGGCGCCACCTACGCGGTTTACTCATGGGCGGCGCACCGCCTGATCGGTCGGGGCATCTCCTCGAGGGCCGCCATGGGGTCGGTCTTTGGTTTGGGAGGCATCCTGCTGATGCCGGTGCTGGTCCTGACCGGTGCACCGCTCCTGGCGTCCTGGACAAACTTCTCGGTGGGCGCCTACATGGCCGTGGTGCCAATGTTTGCCGGCTACGTCCTCTTCGGCTGGGGACTGGCGCGGACCGGGGCCAGTACCGCCACCAGCATCTCCCTCCTCGAGACGGTGGTGGCCGCTGTCCTGGCGGTGCTGGTGGTGGGGGAGCGGCTTCCGGCACCCGCGTGGCTTGGCGCCGCCGTCGTGCTTGGCAGCCTGTTCATCCTCACCCCGGCGAGGGAACGCACTGCCGTGCTGCCGGCCACCCGTGACGGGCAGCCGCGTTCCTCCCCTGGGCAGGTGGAAGCGGTTCAGCCCAGCTCGTCGTAGCGCAGCCCCCTAAGGCGGATGGGCTTATATTGAGGGATGGACACCTCCGGAACACACGACCAGTTCCTCCAGCTGCATGACCTCATCATCGGCAGCAGCAACGTGAACGATTTCCTGGGGGAACTGTCGATTGTCGCCGCCGGCACGTTGACCCAGACGGCGGGCAATGCCATCGAATGCGGCGTGACCCTCCGGCGGCGCAAGCGCAGCGCCACCGTGGCCGGCAGCAGCGACCGCGCCAGGGAACTGGACCGGCTGGAGCAGGTGCTCGGGCAAGGTCCCTGCCTCACCGCCATGGAGGCCATGAAACCGGTGCTGCTGGCGGACGTCGCCACGGACAACCGGTGGCCTGAGTACCAAAGGGTGCTGGCCGAGCACGGCTGCCAGGCCGTGCTGGGTGTGCCCCTGCCCCTGGACGAGAACCACGCCGCGGCGCTGAACTTTTTCGCCGCCGAGCCCGGAACCTTCTCCGAAGACATCATTAAACGCGCCGAGAGTTTTGCCGGCCTGGCCGGGAGGGCACTTCGGCTGGCCCTGAAAATTTCTGACGCCCAGAACCTCGCCGACGACCTCACCGCTGCCCTGCAGAACCGCACCACGATCGACCTGGCCTGCGGCATCATCATGGCCCAGAACCGCTGTTCGCAGGAGGAAGCGATGGCGCTGCTGACCAAGGCCTCCTCCCACCGCAACCAGAAACTGCGGGTACTGGCCGCCGAGATCCTGGGCAGGGTCAGCGCCGGGACGGTCAACACGCACTTCGACCCCTAAGGGGGCGCGGCTTTCGTCCGGACGCCGCCCTGCAATAATCTGAACCAACGGTTGTGCACGGGGTGCAAGCGCCCGGTGCAACAGGCAGCACTGTAAGTTCGGGCCCACCACACCACGCGAGGCGGACACGCATGACGGCTTCAGACCAGCAGCTCAAACAACAGCCTGACCCCCACCTGCTCCAGCAGCTGGCGGATGCCCACGGCGTGGAAACCTCGTTCCAGGGCTGGGACGGCCTGCCGCACTCCGTGGCCGAAGGCACCCTCATCAAGGTGCTCGCTGCACTCGGTGTCGAAGCCGGAACGGATGAACAGATCCGCGCGGCGCTCACGGAAGCGGAACTGGCGCCGTGGCGTCGGATGCTGCCTCCCGCCGTCGTCATCCAGGAAGGCGAGCCGGCGCTGGTGCCGGTCCACGCCCCCGACGGCGCACCGGTGAGCCTGACCGTAATGCTTGAGGACGGCTCCGGCAGCCGCGAGGCCGTCCGACAGAAGGCGCGCCTGGCGCCGGTGCACGTTGACGGGGTGCCTACCGGGCGGGCCAACTTCGCACTGCCGCAGGACCTTCCGCTGGGATGGCATGCGCTGTGCGCTGAAGCCGGCGGCGCAACAGCCACAGCCACCCTGGTGGTTACGCCCGCGCGGCTGGGCACGGCACGGCAGCTGGAGGAACGCCGGGGTTGGGGACTGGCAACCCAGCTGTACTCGGTCCGGTCCCGGCGCTCTTGGGGCATCGGCGACTTTTCAGACCTGGCGGACCTGGCCGCGATCAGCGGCACCCGCGGCGCCGACTACGTTCTGGTCAACCCGCTGCACGCCGCCGAGCCCGTTCCGCCGGTCCAGCCCTCGCCCTACTCGCCGTCGACGCGCAGGTTCTTCAACCCGCTCTACATCCGCATCGAAGACATCCCGGAGCTCGCCTACCTGAAGCCGCGCCGCCGGGCTGCGGTGGAGAAGCTCCGCGAAGAGGTGGCGGCACTGAACCGGGAGGGCGGACGGCTGGAACGGGACGCCGTGTATGCCGCCAAGCTCCAGGCCCTGGAGATGCTCTACCACGCCCGGCGGCCCCCGGCACGGCAGGCCGCCTTTGACGCGTTCTGCCGCGTGTCCGGGCAGGGGCTGGAGGACTTTGCCCTCTGGTCCGCCATCCGTGAGGATATTCCGGCCGATGATCCGCGGTGGACAGATCCCGGTTTTGCCTTGGGCAGCAGGGAAGCCGAAACGCTCCGGGAAAAGCTGGCCGACCGCATCGGGTTCCACCGCTGGCTGCAGTGGATCTGCGATGAGCAGCTGGAGGATGCGCAGCGGGCTGCCCTCCGGGCAGGAATGCGGCTGGGCGTGGTGCACGACCTCGCCGTGGGGGTGGACCACAGCAGCGCCGACGCCTGGACGCTCCGCAATGTGCTGGCGCCGGGGACCAGCGTCGGCGCCCCGCCGGACATGTACAACCAGCAGGGACAGGACTGGGGCCAGCCGCCGTGGCACCCGGCGCGCCTTGCCGAAGCGGGCTACCTGCCGTTCCGCAACATGCTTGCCACGGTGCTGCGGCACGCCGGCGGCATCCGGGTGGACCACATCCTGGGCCTGTTCCGGCTCTGGTGGATCCCCTCGGGCAACGCGCCCGGCGACGGCGCCTACGTCCGCTACGACCATGAGGCGCTGATCGGCATCCTCGCCCTTGAGGCGCACCGTGCCGGTGCCGTGGTGATCGGCGAGGACCTGGGCACCTTCGAACCGTGGGTGCGGGATTACCTCGCTGCGCGCGGCATCCTGGGCACGTCCATCCTCTGGTTCGAGTACGACGGCGACGCTCCCCTTGCGCCTGAAAAGTACCGGACGCAGGCGCTCGCGAGCGTCAACACCCACGACCTCCCGCCCACCGCGGGTTACCTCGCCGGGGACCACGTTGGCCTGCGCAGCCGGCTGGGCCTTCTGGAACGGTCCGAGGAGGAAGAACGCGCCGAACACGAGGCGTCGCTGGAGAAGATGTTCGCCCTGCTCCGGGAGCGCGGCTACCTGGCGGGAGAAGCTTCGGAGGAACGCACCATCGAGGCGCTCCACCTCCTGCTGAGCCAGACGCCGTCGGCCCTTCTGGGCGTGGCGCTGGTGGACGCCGTGGGGGAGCGGCGGGTGCAGAACCAGCCCGGCACCACCGGGGAGGTTTACCCGAACTGGCAGGTGCCGCTGGGCGGGCCGGACGGGCAACCGGTCCTGCTGGACGACCTCCCGGCCAATCCCCGGTTCAACGCGCTGCTGGCTGCAGTGGACCGCTCCCTCCACGCTTAAAGCAACGCGGGGTCAGATGTGGCCCAATGCAGGGCCGTTGTTGGGCCGGATCCGACGCACCGCGTTGCCTGGATCACCTTTACCTTGTATTTTTAGGTTTCACAGCGGTCTTTCGGGCGGCACACAGGCTCAGGCCCGCCTCTCCAATCCGGACGATCAGCAGCAGGGACCTCCCCAATGCTTCTCCGGCGAACCTCCTTGGTACAGAGCGCATCCGGGATGCCCTGCGGCGCGCTGAAACCGCCGGGGCTGGCCCGGCGGTCGCTTCGTGTCCTAGGGGGACTTTCACGTTATGACTGCTGTATCCAAATGGGTCGCTGCCGGTTCTTCGGCAGCTCTTCTGGCCGGCGGGCTCTTCCTCGGAGCCCCGGCCGCAAGCGCGGCACCGGGCGACGCAGCCTGCCTGCAGGCTTCCACCCAGTTCGAGGCTGCCCTGGCAGCGGCCGGCATCACCGAGGAAAGTGTTGCCCAGCTTGAGGCTGCCGCCGAGGCCGCTGCCGCTGCAGAGGCCAAGTATTTTGACCTGCTGGATGCCGCCGAAGCCGGTCCCCTGGCTGAGCTCGAGGCCGCGGAAGCAGACCTTGAGGCGGCTTCGGCCGCCACCGTGGAAGCCGAAGCGGCATTGGCTGCGGCGCAGGGTTCCGGCGACGCCGACGCCATCGCTGAAGCCGAAACGGCCCGGGACGAAGCTGTTGCTGCCGAGACTGCGGCCGCGCAACTGGTGGACGACCTGACCGCTGCTTACGAGGCAGCGGTCAGCACCCCGGAGATCCTCGCCGCCGAGGAAGCCTACGACGCTGCGGTCGCTGAATTTGAGGCAGCCCTGGGCATGCTCTCGCTGGACGAAGAGTCCGCGGCCAACCTGATGGCGCTGTTTGACGCCTTCCTGGCAGCCTGCAACCCGGAAGCCATTGGTTCGGACACCCCGGCTGTCGTTCCGGCCGCCACGCCGGTGGTCAACAAGGGCCTCAACGTCCAGACCGCGGTTGAAGCGGAACCGGCAACGCACCCCGGCCTGGCGCTCCTGGCAGGTCTTCTCGCCGCCGGCATTGCCGTGCCCTCGGGTGTCGCCCTCCGGATGCGCCGCCTGGAATCGGCCCGCAAGTAACAGCCCGCAGTGCAATCACGGACCACGGACAACCGGCGCCGGCCCATCCGCCGGCGCTGGTTTGCCGTGTCCGGACTGGGCGTGGCAGCCCTTGCCGCAGCCCTCTTCCTGGCGCCCGCGGACGGACTCTTCGGGAACCCCGCCGCAGGTTCCGCGCGCGACGGCGGCAGCACCGGCGTCGGACATTCTTCTGCGCCGTCCGCGGCGACTCCGTCGGCGGGACTTCCGTCGCCGGCAACGGTGCGAAAGGCCGCCGGCCCGACGGCCGCCGCGCCTACCCGCGTGTCCATCAAGGCCGCCGACTTCGACGTCAGGGTCCTGCCGCTGACCGTCAGCGAGGACCAGTTCGCGTCCGGATTGCTGGTCCCGCCGCTCACGCTGGAGGCCTACTGGCTGACCAACTACGGCGTGCCCGGCCGCGGTTCAGTGAACACGACGTACATCGCGGGGCACAGCCTGGACGGCGGCGACGCCCCGTTCAACCGCCTCAGTGACACCGGGCTGGTGGGCAAGCCGGTTACCGTGACAACGGCGAAGGGCGTGCTGGGCTACGTGGTGGATTCGGTCACCACCTACGACAAGAACACCCTCAAGGACAGCGACATTTGGAGCGTGGCGCCCAACCGGGTGGTCCTGATCAGTTGTTACACCCAGGACCCGTGGGGCAAGAACGTGGTGCTCACCGCCTCGCCGCGGCGCTGACGGTTCTTGCGGAATGCTCCGCACACGTCGCTGGCCGCCGCGTCCCCCAAGGATCGCGACGGCCAGCAAGGCAGTTCAGTTGTAGCACAAGGCGCGCGCATCCCCGTTGTCACACCGGGGCCCTGCGCAATGGGTGCTGGTTCCGCTACGGCTTGGCGCCGTCCTCAGCGGAGGTTCCCAGGTTGGTGGTTTCGGGGTGCGTGCTGTGGGCGGGGATATGGTCCCCATCCGTGCCGGTGCCCGATTTTACCGAGGAGTCATCGCGGTGCATCGCGGATCCCAGGACCGTTCCGGCGCGCCGGGCAGCCTCGGTCAGCTGGTCCGCCATGACGGGTGCCTTTTCCTTGATTGCGTCGGTGGCCGAGGTGACCTTCTCCTGCACCGGCGGGCTGTCCCAGATGCCGGCCGCACGGGCCTTGAGCTTGTCATATGCGGCGCGTCCCGAGCGGGATCCCAAGACGTAGCCGGTGGCGATTCCCACGCCCAAAAGAAGCTTGTTTTTCACGTTGAACTCCTGTTCCGTGAGAGGTTTTGCGGTCCGGGCCGGTATGGCCGGGGTAAAGAAAACCGGCCCGGGGATTGTGTCCCCCAGGCCGGTTTCCTGGCGTGCGCGTCAGTTATCCGCGCGCGCTGCGCTTGGTGATCATGCCGTACACCAACAGCACGATAAGTGCGCCGCCGATGGCCAGCAGCCACGTCTGCAGGGAGAAGAACTCCTGCAGTCCGCTGCCGAAGATCATGCCGCCGATCCAGCCGCCGAGGAGTGCTCCCACGACGCCCAGGACGAGCGTGATCAGCCAGCCGCCACCCTGCCTACCCGGCAGGATCGCCTTGGCGATGGCACCAGCAATAAGTCCGAGAATCAGAAATGCAATAAATCCCATTTTTCGTTCCTCTTCCTAGTAAAGGAGGCCCCCGGATTCCGGAAGCACTTCATCCTTCTGGCTCAATAGTAATCATGCTTACTATCGATTTGCCAACCCGGCGCGCGGAAAAGTCCATGTCAGGGGCGTGGCGGGAGGGCGTCCCGCCCCGGATTGCTGCGGCGGGGATCAGCCTTCGTCGAGGCGGAATCCGATCTTGATGGTCACCTGCCAGTCGGCAATTTTGCCGTCTTCGAGGTGCCCGCGGATCTCCTTGACCTCGAACCAGTCAAGGTTCCGGACCGTCTTGGCTGCCTGGGCGATGCCGTTGCGGACGGCGTCATCCACGCCCTGGTCCGACGTGCCGACAATTTCAGAAATGCTGTACGTGCGGTTGGACAACTTTCGCTCCTCGTGATTGCCGATGATCCCGGTTGCGGGCGTCCTTGAAGACTAGTGGCGATTCCGGGCACTGGCCAGAGCGGGGGCGCCTACCTGCCGTCCAGGACCAGTGTCTTCAGGTCGTCCAGGGTCTGCTGCATGTGGGCGTCCATGGCTTCGCGGGCCCGGGCGGCGTCGCGGGACTTCAGTGCGTCGGCGATGGCCTGGTGATGCCCTATGGCATGCTCCTGGATAGCGGGTACCGCGGACGTTTCGGTGCGGCGCTTCTCCAGGACCCGGTGCAGCGGCTCGAACAGAACGGACACGAAGACATTTCCGGACGCCTGCAGGATCAGGTTGTGGAATGCCAGGTCCGCCGCCACGAATGCGGCGACGTCGTTGACGCTGTGGGCCTGCCTCATCGTCTCCACGCAGGCGAAGAGCTGTCCGGTTTCATCTGCTGTGATACGGGCGGCGGCCAGCTCACAGGCGCCGGTTTCCAGCATGCGGCGCAGTTCAATGAGCTGGATTGCGGCGTCGGCGTCGTTCTTGCCTTCGGACGCCGCACGCAGCACCGCCTCAAGGGAACTCCAGCGGTT
This sequence comes from Pseudarthrobacter sp. NPDC092439, assembly GCF_044754945.1. NCBI lineage: Bacteria > Bacillati > Actinomycetota > Actinomycetes > Micrococcales > Micrococcaceae > Pseudarthrobacter > Pseudarthrobacter sp. NPDC092439. The sequence goes on along the minus strand of NZ_JBIVQB010000004.1, from coordinate 66,851 downwards.
GAGCGGATTGACGAAGGTGCCGCGGCCGCGCTCCACGCTGAGGATCCGCTGCGCCTGGAGCGTTTTCATCGCTTCCCGGACGGTCATTCGGCTGACCTCGTGGCGGGCGCTGAGCTCGTGCTCGCCCGGGACGGTGGCGCCGGGCGGGAATTCGCCCTGGATGATGCGGTCCAGCAGATCGTCGGCCACCACGCCCACCAGGGATTTCCTTGTCATGCCGCCCCCATCGTGCCTGCGCGCCCCCGGATGAAGGTCTGCTTGCGCCGGTTTATGCCGTATGCCACACTAGCAGCCGATGCAAGATGTCAGACATCTTACAGATAATGCCTTCCCGAAACCGCCACAATGGAGTGAACTGTGACCCTTGAAGCAGACATCCTCGCCGGCTACCCGGCAGAGGTCAGGATTCCCGCGTCCCTGGTGGCCAGTGCCGTTGCCGCCTCCGGTGCCGAGTCTCCCAGGGTCCTGGTAGTGCTCGACGACGACCCCACCGGCACCCAATCCGTTGCTGACCTTCCCGTGCTCACCAGCTGGGAAGTGGCTGACTTCGAATGGGCCTTCGCCCACATCGCGGAGAGCGGCTGCGGCCCCGCCGTCTACGTCCTCACGAACACCCGCAGCCTGGACCCGGCCGAAGCCGCAGCCCGGAACCGGGAAGTGGTCCGTAATGCCCTCGCCGCCGGCACTCCGGACGGATCCGCGGGTTCCGGACTGAAGCTGGGGTTCGTGAGCCGCAGTGACTCCACCCTCCGCGGGCACTTCCCGCTTGAGCCGGACGTCATCGCGGCCACGGTAGCCGAGGCCAGCGGAGAATCGACCGACGGCGTGGTCATGGTCCCGGCCTTTCCCGACGCCGGGCGGGTCACCATCGGCGGCGTCCACTACATGCGCGGCACCGGCGAGGCGGCAGGAACCCTGACCCCCGTGGCCGAGACCGAATTCGCCCGGGACGCGACGTTCGGCTTCGCCAACTCCGAGATCGCCAAATACGTGGAGGAGAAGTCCCAGGGCCGGTTCGCCGCAGAGTCCGTAATCATCCTGGACCTGGGCGTCATCCGGGCCGGAGCCGCCTCGGACGGCACCGACGGAGACCCTGCGGTGTCCGCCAACGCCATCGCGGACGCCATCGATGACGCCAAGGACTCCACCCCGATCGTGGCGGACATCGTCACCGAAAACGACCTCCGGGCCCTCGCGTTGGGCCTTGAAGAGGCCGAGCGCCGCGGCAAGAAACTCCTCTACCGCGTGGGTCCGCCGTTCGGCCGCGCCCGCATTGGCCAGGAGATCCGGCCCGAGCTCACCGGCGAGGAAGCCTATGCCGGCCACAACCCGTCCAGGGCCGGCGGCCTCATCGTGGTGGGTTCCCACGTGGGCGTCACCACCCGCCAGCTGAAGGTCCTCACAGGCCAGCACAGCGCGGCCCGCATCATCGAAATCGACGTGCAGCAGCTTCTCGCCGGGACCGAGGAACAAGCCGACGCCTACCTTGCCCGCACGGTGGACTCGGTCGTCGAGGCCCTGCGCGGAGGCGACGTTATCGTCCACACCAGCCGCCTGCTCATCAAGGCGGATGACCCGGCCGAAAGCCTAAGGATTGCGCGCACGGTGTCTGCCGCCGTCGTCAGCGTTGTGAACCGCACCCTGAAGACCTTTCCGCCGCGGTTCGTCATCGCCAAGGGCGGCATCACGTCCTCCGACGTGGCAGCGCACGGCCTGGAGATCCGCCGTGCCATTGTCCGCGGGCCCATGCTGCCCGGGATCGTGAGCCTGTGGGAACCGGTGGACGGACCCGCCAAGGGCATCCCGTACGTGGTGTTCGCGGGGAATGTGGGCGACGACGAGTCCCTGGCCCAGGTCACGCGCAAGCTGAGCAGCACTTTCCAATCCTGAAGGAACACACCATGACCAGCGATTACACCGTCAGCGTCCTGGGCCTCGGCGCCATGGGACTGCCCATGGCGACCCGCCTGGCGAGTCGGCTGACCGTCCACGGTTTCGACGTCGCCGAAGCACGGCTCAGGCTCGCCGAAGAAGCCGGCATCGCCACCTTCGCCTCGGCCCGCGAAGCCGCCAAGGGCGCCGACGCAGTCCTGCTGGCCGTCCGCAACGGCGAGCAGCTCAACGACGTCCTCTTCGGCGGGAACGGCGTGGCCCCCGTTCTGGAGGCGGGTGCCGTCGTCATCCTCAGCAGCACCGTGGGCACTGACGCCATCCCCGCCACGGTGGAAAAGCTTGCCGAATACGGCGTGGAACTGGTGGACGCTCCGCTGTCCGGCGGGCCCAAGCGCGCCGGCGAAGGCGACCTGCTGATCGTCGTCGGCGCCTCCCCGGCAGCCCGCGAAAAAGCAGCCCCCGCCCTGGAACTGCTCGCCTCCACCCTGACCGTGGTGGGCGACAACCCCGGTGACGGCCAGGCGCTCAAGACCGTCAACCAGCTCCTCTGCGGCGTCCACATCGCCGCCGCCGCCGAGGCCATGGCCCTCGCCGACGCGCTGGGACTGGACCAGGCCAGGACGCTCGCCGCCCTCGAAGCCGGCGCCGCAGGTTCGTTCATGCTGTCCAACCGCGGCCCACGCATCCTCGAGGCGTACAGCGAGGACGGCGCCGAGGTGCTCTCCCGCCTGGACATCTTCGTCAAGGACATGGGCATAGTCGGCAAGGCCACCCGGGCGGCCTGCCTGGCAGCCCCCGTTGCCGCAGCCGCCGAGCAGCTGTACCTGCTGGGCCAGGCCCAGGGCCTCGCCGCCGCAGATGACTCGGCAGTCATCAAGGTCGTCGCCCCCGCCAAACGAACTTCCTGACCCCCCACCGAGGAACATTTTCTGATGCGAACCCGACTCGACCACCTCGTCACCTCCGCCCTGCAGCAGGGCTCCGCCGTCCCGGCCTTCACCTGCTATGACTTCACCACCGCGCTGGCTGTGGTGAGCGCCGCCGAGGAATCCGGCCAGGGCGTGATCCTGCTGGTGGCCCCGAAAACCGCGGCCACGGCCAACGGGCTGCGCCTCATCGCCGCCCTCCGCGGCCTGGCCGACGCCGCCGCCGTCCCGGTGTCCGTCCAGCTGGACCACGCCACCGACCTGCGCGTCATGGCCGCCGCCGTGGCCGCCGGCGCGGACGCGGTCCTCGCGGACGGCTCGTCACTGCCGTATGAGGACAATATTGCGCTGGTCCGTGCGGCGCGTGCCCTGCTGGGTCCCGCCGTCGGACTTGAAGCTGAACTGGGCGGGCTGGCAGGTGACGAGGACCGCGCTTTTGAACCCGGCCAGGCAGGCGTGGAGGTTACGGGCCTGACCGATTCGGCGCAGGTGGAGGACTTTGTCTCGCGTTCCGGCGCGGAGCTGCTGGCCGTGGCCGTGGGCAACGTGCACGGCCGGTACAAGGGCGAGCCGCAGCTGCGCTGGGACGTGCTGCAGGACATTGCGGTGCGCACAAGGCTGCCGCTGGTGCTGCACGGCGCCTCGGGCATCCCGCCGGAGGAGCTGGTGAAGGCCGCCGCGATGAATGTGGGCAAGGTCAACTTCAACACCGAACTGCGTACCGGCGTGCTGGCAACGCTGCAGGAGCAGCTTCCGGCGCAGCGGGCCGACGGCGAGAACCTCCAGGCGCTGCTGGGCCACTGGAACCGGTCGGCGGGTTCGTTCGCTGCCGCGGCCTTGGCGTTTTTGTCCAGGTAGAGACCTTAAAACGCGCTCATACCCTAAAACGCGCTCATACCCTCGACGGGGACAAAAACGCCTGGGACGGGCGCACAATGGTGCTGTGAGCGGCATCGGCCCCGCGGAGCCAAGCGTGCAGCCCGGAACGGAGCCTGTCCGTGATCCGGCGATCGACCTTGTCCGCTGCATCTGTTTGGCGCTGGTGGTGGTGGGGCACGCCATGATGGTCAGCCCGGTCCTGCATCCGGACGGCACCGTCACCACGCAAAACACGCTTGGGGACCAGGACTGGTTTGAACCGGTCATCTGGGTGTTTATGGTGATGCCGCTGTTTTTCGTGACCGGCGGCATCACCGGGCTGCAGTCGTGGCGACGGCTGGTGGCCCGCGGCGGCACGGCGGCCGACTTTGTGCGCGGCCGCCTCCGCCGTTTCCTCCGCCCCGCGGTCGCCGTGCTGGCCGCGATGTTCCTGGGCTTCTGGCTGGCCGGGCTGCTGGGCGTACACCCGCAGGTGGTGCAGCTGCTGGCCTCCGGCGGTGCCATGCCCCTGTGGTTCCTGGCTGCCTACCTCGCCGCGCAGCTGAACATCCCCCTCCTGTCCGCCCTGCACTCCCGCAGTCCCTGGCTGACTTTCCTGGGGCTCGCCACTTTGGTGGTGGCGGTGGACAGTTTCCGGGGCGCGGTGCCGGAGCTGGCCTACCTCAACCTGCTGTTCCTGTGGTGGGCGGTCCAGCAACTGGGGTTCCTTACCGCGGACGGCCACGCCGCCCGGCTCCCGCGGCCGGCCCTGGCCGGGATTGCATTGGCGGCGAACCTTGTCATGGGCGTGGTCACGGCGCTTGGGATCTACTCGAACAACATGCTGGTCAACCTGAATCCGCCCAACCTGACCCTGTTATTGCTGGGCATCTCGCAGGCGTCCCTGATGCAGTTGGCCCGCCCCGCCCTCACCGCCGCCGGATCGGCGCCGCGCGTCCGGCGGATGTTGCTGGTGACCGGCAGCAGGTCCCTCACGGTGTACCTGTGGCACCTGCCCCTGCTCGGAGCGATGTCCGGGCTGCTTCTCCTTACGCCGTTCCCCAAGCCCGCCGCCGGCACGGCAGAGTGGTGGTGGGCGCGCCCTATAGTGCTGCTGGCGCTGGTGCTCCTCTTGCTGCCGGTCCTCGCTGCGTTTGGCCACCTTGAGCAGCGTACGACGGCGTCTCCCGCCACGGGCTTCCGGCCGGCCGGTGCGGCGGGGGCCGCCGTCGTGGTTTTCTTCCCTGCCGCGGCAGGAGCGCTGACCGGGCTGACGCTTGAATTGCTGGGCGTCGGGGCGGTCTGCTTTGCCCTGGCCCTGTTGATGCTGCGCGACCGGCACGCACCGGGCAGGAGGGGCCGCCCGCGGGCCGCCCGGGATGCGCACCGGAAGCGGCGGCGTGGCAGGGGAGGCATTGCCAGCGGCGTGAAGTAGTGCCAGTGTCGAACCATGACCGAGAACATGATGTCCACTGACGACCGTTTTGCCGCCGGTGTGTCCCTTGCCCGCAATGACGCACGGCACCGGTACGAACTGAGCGTAGACGGACAGGTGGCGGTGAAGACCTTCTTCCGCGACCTTCCCGGCCACATCGACTTCACCCACACCGAAACCACCGAAGGGTTCGAGGGCCGCGGCCTGGCGAAAGTGCTGGCCCATTTTGCCCTGGATGACGTGGTGGCATCGGGTAAACGGATCATTCCGCATTGCCCGTTCATCTCCGGGTACCTCCGGCAGCACGAGGGCTATGAGCAGTGCGTCGATTGGCCCGAACGGTAACGCCCCGCAGCCGGATTGCCGTACCGATCCTGGCCGGGACCGCTCGTTCGCCGGACTACACAGAATGGCCCTTCTACGTGGAAGACGCTGTTAATAAACCGAGCCTTCCAGCAGTTCTGACAACCTGCCGGCGGCACGCCTTAGTTCCGGGACCCCAGCCCGAAGCGTGGCCTCACTCGCAGCCTCAACGGGACTGGTCAGCGAGATGGATTCTGTGGGCAGTTCCGTCCTGTTGGATAAGGCAACGGCTACGGAATGCACGCCTGTGGCACGCTCATCAGCCGAGTATGCGAAATCAGAACCCGGCTCGGGGAGGCGGGACCGCAACACGTCGGCCGTGAACGATTCATCCTCTTGCCCTGCAGCTATGGCCGCGGCCGCTACTTGCTGAAGTTCCTCCGCGGACGCGGAGGCAAGGAGTATCTTGCCCGCTGCCCCGAGCGTGAGCGGCAGCCGCTTGCCCAGCGGAAGGTCATACCTAAGGGGTGCCTCGCCATCCACGCGGGCCACCAGAATTCTTTCGTAGCCAAGCCGGGTGTACAGGGAGGCCGTGAGCCCGGTCTGGGTCGCCAGTTGCTGCAGGATTGGGCGTGAGGAGACTACAAGGGGATCGTTTTCCAGGTAGCTCCTGGCCGCGGGCAGGACGGCGGGGCCAACCCGGTAGGACTTGTCCGTCTGGCTGACCATGCCGAAGTCCTGGAGCACACGGAGGATGCGCAGTGTGGTGGGCAGGCTCATGCCGCAAGCCCGGGCCAGATCACTGAGCCGCTGCGGCCTCTCGGCACGCTGGAGTTCAGCGAAGACCTCCAGCGCCCTGGACAAGGACCGCATGTTGGAGGCCTTCGGCCCTTCTTCCGCCGATGCCTCTGGGTTCTTAGGTCCTGTCGTCATTCTTTCATTCTATGTAATTTCCTTGCGCTTGACAGTGGGTTGTGTCTGCTGTCACAATTTCTATGTATGTAATTCTCTTCCATTGTATGGAAGGGTGAGTCGAAACGAAGAAGGAACTCATGACAACGGAGTCAGTGATGAGGGCACCGCAGCGCGCGGCCAGAGTCGCACCGTCAGTCCTGGTGGGCATCGGCGCTTTCACGGCAGTTGGGATTTACGTCCTGATGAGCTCTGTGGGCCTTGGCCTGTGGACTTCCCTCGGGCCGGGTCCGGGATTGTTTCCCTTCGCCATGGGTGCGGTGCTTGCCCTGATGGCGGCTAGCTGGCTGGTCCAGGAACTGCGCCATCCGAGTGAGGCGTCAGCAGGCGTGGACAGGGGACTGGTGATCGCAGTTGTCCTGAGCCTGGCAATCCTGGCATCCGTCATGGATCTGCTCGGGTTCCAGTTGAGCATGTTCCTCTTCCTGATGTACCACCTGAAACTTCGCAGCCGCAGATCGTGGGTTTCCTCGCTCATCATCGCCCTGGCCGGAAGTGTCGGCGCCTTCTACGCCTTCAACTACGGACTGAACGTCGCGCTGCCGGTCTCTGCCTTCCCCCTGCTGAACACGATCGGACTCTAGGCGTGGACATTTTCAACGAACTGCTCGGCGGTTTTGCCGCTGCCATGACCTGGCAGAACCTCCTGTTCGCCTTCGCTGGCTGCCTTTTGGGCACATTCATCGGCGTACTGCCCGGCATCGGCCCGGTTGCCGGCGTCGCCCTATTGATCCCCCTGACGCTGAACATGGACGCCACCGGCGCGATCATCATGCTGTGTGCCATCTTCTACGGCACCGCCTACGGCGGAACGATCACCAGCGTGCTTCTGAACACTCCCGGTGAAGCTGCGTCGGCGATCACCACCATAGATGGCTATGCCATGACCAAAATGGGCAAAGCAGGTGCTGCCCTGACCATCGCCGCGGTCGGGTCCTTCGTCGGTGGAACGATCGCGACTGTCGGCCTCGTCGCCGCAGCCAAACCGCTTGGCGAGCTGGGCCTGCTCGTCGGACCTCCTGAGTTCTTCGCCCTAATGGTGGTGGGAATCTCCCTGCTCGTTGCTCTCGCGGGCAAATCGATGGTCAAGGCCGTGATCTCCGGTGCCCTGGGCCTGCTGATTTCCATGGTGGGCATTGACCCTGTTGCAGGCGCCCCGCGCTTCACCTTTGGGATGGACCGGCTCCTTGACGGCGTTAGCTTCGTGGCCGTGATCGTTGGTGTCTTCGGGCTCTCGGAACTTCTTTCCTACCGAAAAGGAACCCCGACGCCCGCTGTCCATGCCCCGAACCTCGTTTCGCTGCTCCCCACGGGCAAGGAATGGCGCCGGAGCGCTCCGGCCATGGCCCGCGGCACCGGCATCGGCTTCGGCCTGGGCCTCATTCCCGGCATGACCGGCTCCGTGTCCTCCCTGCTGGCCTACGGCGCCGAGAAGAAGTTCTCCCGCCACCGCAACGAGCTGGGCAAGGGCGCCATCGAAGGCGTCGCAGGGCCCGAAACGGCCAACAATTCCCACGCGAACGCTGCACTGATCCCGCTGTTCACACTCGGCATCCCGGCATCCCCAACTATCGCTGTCCTCATGGGAGCCTTCCTCCAGCAGGGCCTCACCCCGGGCCCGACCCTGTTCACGGAAAACTCGGACATCGCGTGGGCGATCATTGCCAGCCTGTTCATCGGAAACCTGATGCTGCTGCTGCTGAACGTGCCGTTGGTCGGGCTGTGGACCTCCATCCTCCGGGTACCGTATTCAATCCTGACCGCCCTGATCCTGCTCTTCATGGTCATTGGTGCCTACACGATCAACTTCAGTGTCTTTGACGTCTTCGTCATGATCGGCTTCGGCCTTCTAGGACTCGCACTGCGGCACCTGGACATCCCCCTCGCCCCGATGGTGCTCACGTTGGTCCTCGGACCCCTCATGGAACGTTCACTGCGGGAATCGCTCGAGATCTCCCAGGGTGACTTCAGCATCTTCCTTAACCGCCCCATCTCCGCAGTCCTCATCGGCCTCGGACTCCTCATCGTCTTCAGCCCGCTGCTCAGACTCCGCAAGCCCAAGGCGCTGAGCGAAGACCCAGAAACCTAATCCACCCCCTACCCCAAGAAACCCGCACCTTCAAAGGAGAAGTACCATGACCATCCGCCCCCGTATCGCAGCTGCGTTCGCAGCAGCAACCCTGATCGCAGTCACCGGTTGCGGCGCCAATGCAGGTTCCCCGAACACTTCCGCCGCCGACGGCTTTCCGAAAAAGGGAAAGTCCATCGAACTCATCGTCGCGTTCTCCTCCGGCGGCGCCGTGGACACGGCAGCCCGGCTGATCCAGCCCGTCCTGGAGAAGGAACTCGGCACCAACGTGGAAGTCATCAACAAGCCCGGAGCCGGCGGACAGATCGGCTACACCCAGCTCACCCGCGCCAAGCCCGACGGCTACACCATCGGGGCCACCGGTTCCCCGTCCGTGGTCGTCTCGCCGCTGGATCCCAGCCGTGGCGCAAAGTACACCCGGGACAGCTTCCAGCCCCTCGGCCGGCAGGTCATCGACCCCACCGTGATCGCCGTTCAGCCGGACAGCCCGTACCAGACTTTGAAAGACCTTCTGGACGCGGCCAAAGCCAAGCCCAAGTCCATGACCGCTTCCACCACCGGCCTGCAGACCGGCGAGCACTTCGCCTTGACCCAAATCCAGGAAGCTACGGGCTCCGAGTTCGCCCCGGTCCACTTCTCTGAAGGCGCATCCCAGGCCACCACTGCGTTCCTTGGCAGGCACGTGGATATCCTCGTGGCCAACGTCAGCGACGTCACCGACCTTACCAAGCAGGGCAAAGCACGCGTCCTGGGGGTCATGTCCGAAGAGCGGGCACCCTCCCTGCCGGACGTACCCACGTTCAAGGAATCGGGCCATGACCTGATAGCAGGAACGGCACGCGGATACTCCGCCCCGGCCGGGCTGCCGGACGAGGTGGCCGAAAAGCTGGAAGCCGCACTGCAGAAGGCCATCCAGGACCCGGCCGTCGTCAAGAAGATGGAGGACCTGGGCCTGCAGACCAGCTACCTCAACGGCGATGACTACCAGCAGTTCTGGGCCGCCCAGGAAGGGGACTTCAAGAAGGTCCTCCCGCTGGTTCAAAAGACCGACTAACCCTTGCCGCGCCCCACCGAAAGAACGCACCATGACAACGCCCGCCCCTGAGACCATCGACGCCGACTTCCCCCGCCCCGACAGGGATGTCATTGAACGGCTCGCCAAACTGCCGGCTGCCAACATCGGGGACGCCGTGGACCGCCTTGGCGTCGCCCATTCGGCAATCCAGGCCATCTGGCCAGGAGCGAAAATCGCCGGGCCGGCCTTCACCGTCTGGACCCGGCCCGGCGACAACCAGGGCATCCACCAGGCCCTGCGCCTGGCTCAGCCGGGGGATGTCATCGTCGTAGCCGGCGGGGCCGATGAGTCCCGCGCCCTCCTTGGTGAACTGATCGGGGAGCGCGCCATCAACCTCGGCATCGCCGGATTCGCCCTTGACGGGGCGGCCCGCGATGCCGAGGCCCTGGCCGAAATTGGTATGCCGGTCTTCGCCCGGGCCACCACGCCCGCCGGTCCCTATAAGAACGGGCCCTTCCGGCTGGGAACTGCCATCGCCTTCGGCGGCGTCCCCGTCCTGCCGGGCGACGTCATCATCGGCGACTCCGACGGCGTGGTGGTCATCCCCCGGGATCAGGCAGCCGCCGTCGCGGAAGCCGCGGAAGCCGTGTTCGCAGACGAAACCAACCGCCGGCAAGCAATTGTTGCAGCCCGCTCCTAACCACGAAAGAGAAGACTCCATGACTGCCTGCACCGTCATCGGCCTCGGCGAGGCCGGAGCAACCTATGCCGCAGCCCTTACCGCAGCCGGACACGCCGTCACCGGCTACGATCCCGTTGCCCCCGCCACTCCGTCAGGCGTCACCCGCGCCGCCACCGCCGCCGAAGCATGCCGGGGCGCCGACATCGTCCTGGTGATGACCGGCGCGGCGGCAGCCCGGGCCGTTGCCCAGGAATGCCTGCCGGTCCTGGCGACCGGAAGCTGCTATGCGGACTTCACTTCCTCTTCTCCCTCTGTCATGCAGGAACTCGGCCGGCTTCCCGGCAAGGCCGAGTTCGCCGACGTCGCCATCCTTGGACCCGTTGCCGCGCTGGGGGAGAAGACCCCCCTCATGGTCAGCGGCCCCGGCGCCCAGGCCGTCGCCGGCCTGCTGCGCCCGCTCGGTGTCGACGTCGAAATCGCCGAAGGTGAGCCGGGCGCCGCCATGGCCCACAAGCTTCTGCGCAGTGTCCTGATGAAGGGCCTGGCAGCAGTGGTGGTCGAAGCCGTCACCGCAGGCAAGGCCGCGGGGCTGGAGGACTGGATCCGCGGCCAGATCGCCAGGCAGCTCGCCGGTGACGGCCAGGCGGTCATCGACAGGTTCCTCGCCGGCACCAGCAAGCACGCGCTGCGCCGCTCCCGGGAAATGCAGGACACTGCCCACTATCTCTCCGAACTCGGCGTTCCGGCGGAAATGACGACAGCTTCCGCGGCTGCCCACGCCCGCATCGCCGAAGCAGAACCGGCTGCGGTGTTGCGCTGACCCTACGGCGCGGCAGAATCAATGAGCAGGGAAGTACCAACCACATGACATCCAACAGAACGTCAGGAGCAGGCGCATGATCGGCATCTGGGCACTCGGGGCCTACCTTGCCGCGATCCTGGTCTGGACAACCGTGATCAAGCGCAGCGTCGGCGAGGCCATGATCCTCGGCTTCCTGGTGGTGCTCCCGTTCACTGGCTCCGCGGCCGCCCAAATGGGATGGGAGGCGCTGTATGGGGCCATTACCGACGAGATTGTCTTTGCCACCATGGCGTTCGTTTTCATGGGGTACCTGCTGGACAGAACCGGCGTGCTGGACCGGCTGATCGACCTGCTGAATTCAGTGATCGGCGGAGTCAAGGGCGGCCCGGCCTGGGTGTCTACCGTGGCGTCAGCGGGGCTGGGCAGCGTGGTGCACAACCAGGCCGCCATCGCCGCCACGGTTGGCTCGGTCACCATACCCTGGATGGAAAAATCCAAGCTGGACAAGCCCGCAGCTGCCACACTGGTGGCCGGGAATGCGGGAATGGGCATCACGTTTCCGTTCAGTGCCTCGATGTTCGTGCTGGTCGGGTCGGCCACCGTCGGGCCCCTCCTGGACGTCAATGCGCTGGTCCTGCCGCTGCTGTTCGGCGGCCTGTGGTGCTTCCTGCACCGGCTGATCGTCACCTGGCTGCTGGTCCGCAAGAGCGGCATGGCTGCCCTCGATGCGGCGCACCGGCTGTCCGTCCGGGCAGCGTTTGGCCGCGGCTGGACCCCGCTGCTGCTCTTCGTTGTGGTGGCCATTCCGCTGGTCATCACCTCCGGTGCCATCGCCAAGGCTCTTTCCGGCTGGACCGGCGGCGACGTGACGAAGGCAGTCAGCGTGATTGTGTGGATTCCAGTGGTCCTGATCATCACAGGCCTCCTGCTGGGCCGGAAGAACCTGCCCGGGGATGGCCGGAAGTGGTGGGCGCTGCTGCAGGACTCCGCGCCGCGCTTCGGGATCGTGGGGGTGACCGTGGTGTTCGCCTTCGCCGGCGCCAACGCCCTGGCTGCCACCGGGCTGCCCAAGCAGATGACGGAGCTGCTGAACGGGATGAGCCTGCCACTGTGGCTTCTGGCCATCCTGATCGGGCTGATCGTCATCGCCGTCGCCGCACCGCTGTCCGCGACGGCCACCATGGCTGCCGTCGGAACGGTAGGAGTGGCCGCACTGGTGGCAGCCGGCGTGCCGGCAACCACGGCTGCCGTCGCCGTCCTGGTCTTCTCCTCCTGCGAAGCGGCGGTCCCGCCGGGCGGAGCCCCGCTGTACGTGGCGTGCGGCATCGCCGACGTGGACCCCATCAAGACCTTTGCCCGGCTCCTCACCCACTACGCCCTGCCGCTGCTCGGCATCGGCGTCCTGATCATCATCGGCGTCCTGCCGGTCTAAGGGGACACACCATGCACAAGATCCGGCGCGCCGTCCAGGCCGTCTTCGTCCTCACGCTCCTGCTCCTGCTCCTGGGCGGAGTGATGTTCGTCGCCGGCCAGGCGGTGGCGCTCGCTGCCGGGCAGGGGCAGTGGCTGGAGTTCTTCAACACAACCTTCAAGGACCCGATGTGCATCGCAGCCTCGGTGTGCGCGGTTGCCGGGTTCCTGCTCACCTACCAACACGGCAATGAACAAGGCGTGGCCGCCCGGGAAGCAACAACATCGCGATGACGGACATTGAGGACTCCCCGGCCTACCCCAGTTACGGCGAACTCCTGGAGCGGCCCGGAGAGCTTGCAGGCACCTCGTGGGGACTGTTTCCCGAGCCCGGCCGCGGGACCCCTTCCTTCATCGGGCCGGACATAGTCCTGCATGCCAGGGACTCCATCCGGACCGGTACCGTGTTCGGCCTGGACTACCCCGCAGATGCATTCGATCCCGGCATGTCCCTGAAGCGCGGTGCTCCCAGGCACACCATCTACTCCTCACATCCTGCCCACCGGGACGACTACCTGGACGGGTACTACCTCCAGGGATCCACCCAGATAGACGGACTGCGGCACCGCAGGGCGGACGACGTCGGCTTTTACAACGGCACGCCTGATGACCTGATCGTTGAGGGCACTCCCGAGCTGGGGGTGCAGGAGTGGGCGGAACATCCGATCGCCGGCCGGGGGATCCTGGTGGACCTGGCCGGATACCGGGAGGGCGTCGGTGAGCCCATCAACCACGCGGAGGGCGAACCCCTCGGCCTGGAGCCGATTCAGGAAGCCCTGGCAGCCCAGTCCCTCATCCCCAGGCCGGGCGACATCCTGATGCTGCACACCGGCTGGTGCGAATGGTTCCTCGCCCTGGCTCCCGGGGAGAAACAGCGGATCCGGGACAGCCGGAAGGCAACGGGAGTGGCCCAGTCCCGGGAATTCCTCGCATGGGCGTGGGACAGCAGGTTCGCCGTCATCGCTGCTGACAACTTCGCCTTCGAATGCCTTCCCGCCATCGCGTACAGCCCGTTCCGGAACTCCGCGCCCAACGATCACGGAATGATGCACCAGGATCTCTTGGCCAAACTGGGCGTGCCTCTCGGCGAACTCTGGAAACTCGGCCCGCTGGCACGGCATATGAGGTCCAGCGGCAACTGGGATTCCTTCGTCAGCATCAAGCCTCTGAACATCACCGGCGGTACGGGGTCGCCCGCCAACGCCACAGCAATCACCTGACCTGCAACCCGCCGTCAGGTGGGCATATTCTGCCGTAAAGTTGCCGATCCAGCGAGTCAATGACGCCGGGAGAACCGGCAAAGATCCCGGAATTACGCACCGCAACGGAAATAGCTCACAAAAGTTTGCTTAAAAGGGTTCCCTAAGTAAGGCTTACCTATGCCACCCTGCCCTTGAGCAAAGGAAGACCTGTGCCGCTGATGCCCCGCCTCGACGAACCGCCCGTGGACGACCCCCACGGCCGCGTGCGTCCCAGCACCGAAGCCACCAGCCCTAAAGGCCCCAGCCCCCGGAACACCCGCCCCCAAAACCCCGCCAAAGACTTCGGCTCCCGCGTGGAACTGGCGCTCGGTGCCACCAACCACCTCTTCAATGCGCGCAACTCGCCCCGCTACGTGGCGCAGGTGCTGCAGGGGGTCAACGCCGTTGCCACCAAGCTGGAGCGGACCGCGCAGCCGTTCACCGGCATCGGTCCTTCCGAAATGAAGGCGCGCGTAGCGGCTGTCGACCTGGACGCGCCGCTGCCGGACACCGCCGCGGCACTGCAGGAGCTGGAGGAGGTGTACCTCCGCGACGCCGTCTACTTCCACGACGCCAAATACGCCGCGCACCTCAACTGCCCCGTGGTGATTCCCGCGCTGGTGGGCGAAGCGGTGCTCTCCGCTGTGAACTCGTCGCTGGACACGTGGGACCAGAGTGCCGGCGCCACCATGATTGAACGCCGCCTCATCGACTGGACCGCCGAACGCCTGCACCTGGGCGCGAACGCGGACGGCGTGTTCACGTCCGGCGGCAGCCAGTCCAACCTGCAGGCCCTGCTCATCGCACGCAACCACGCCGTGGCAGGCCTCCGCCGCGACCCCGCCCGCAGCAGCCACCGGCTCCCGGCGCTGCTGGACACCCTCCGCATCTTCACCTCCGAGGACAGCCACTTCAGCATCCAGAAGTCGGCGTCCATGCTGGGACTCGGATTCGACGCCGTCATCACCGTCCCGTGCACGACTGACCGCAGGATGGACCCGGCCGCGCTCGCCGCGGCAATGGCGGAAGCGCACGACGCCGGCCTCACCGCCATGGCGGTCGTCGCCACCGCCGGAACCACCGACTTCGGCGTGGTTGACCCGCTCGCAGAGCTCGCCGCGCTGGCCCGCGCCTACGGCGCCTGGTTCCACGTCGATGCAGCCTACGGCGGCGGCCTCATGGTCTCCGGCCGCTACCGCCACCTGCTGGACGGGTCCGGCCTGGCTGATTCCGTCACCGTGGACTTCCACAAAACGTTCTTCCAGCCCGTCAGCTCGAGCGCCCTCCTGGTCCGCGAATCCGCCATGCTCCGCCACATCACCTACTACGCCGACTACCTCAACCCCGAAAGCGCGGCCCTGGCGGACATCCCCAACCAGGTGGACAAGAGCATCCAGACCACCCGCCGCTTCGACGCCCTGAAGCTCTGGTTGACCCTCCGGATCATGGGCGCGGACGCCGTGGGGGCCCTCTTCGACGAAGCGATCGACCTCGCCGCGCGCGTCGGCTGCCTCCTCGAGGCCGACGATGACTTCGAGCTCGCCGCCCCACCCCAGCTGAGCACCCTGGTGTTCCGCTACCGGCCGCGGACCGGCTCCGGCGAACGCATCACCGAGGACGCCGCCGACGCGCTCAACCCCGCCATCCGGGCCGCCGTGTTCGCCTCCGGCCAGGCAGTGGTGGCCGGCACCAAGGTTCAGGGGCGCCACTACCTCAAATTCACGCTCCTCAACGCCGAGGCCACCCTGGAGGACATCGGCGGCATCATCACCCTCCTGCGCACCACCGGCGCGGAGCTCCTCGCCAAGGCGGCGGCGGCATGAGCATCAGCACCTCCAACAGCGGCAGGATCTACGACTTCGCCGCGATCGGCGTCGGACCCTTCAACCTGGGCCTTGCCGCGCTCGCGGAACCCGTGGACGGACTGGACGGCCTCTTCCTGGACCGCAGCCCGTCCTTCGACTGGCACCCGGGCATGATGCTGGAGCCCGCGCACCTGCAGGTCCCGTTCATGGCCGACCTGGTGACCATGGCCGACCCCACCTCGCCCTACTCCTTCCTGAACTTCCTCAAGCAGACCGGCCGGCTCTACCGCTTCTACATCCGCGAGGACTTCTACCCCCTCCGCGCCGAATACAACCAGTACTGCCAGTGGGTTGCCGGCCAGCTGTCCTCGGTGCGTTTTAGCACGGACGTGCTGGAAACGGCGTACGACGACGGCGTGTACCACCTGTCAGTCCAGGGCCCGGCCGGGCCGGAGGTGCTCAGGGCGCGGCGGCTGGTGCTGGGCACCGGCACCAGCCCTTACGTACCCCAGGCCGCGGAAGGGATCCTGGCAGACTCCGCCGCGGGCCGCGGGGGGCTGGTCCTCCACAACTCGGACTACCTGGCCCGCAAGGCCGAACTGCAGCAGCGGCGCAGCATCACCGTCCTGGGCAGCGGCCAGAGCGCAGCCGAGGTCTACTACGAGCTGCTCCAGGAGGCAGACGCCCACGGCTACCAGCTGAACTGGGTGACCCGGTCCGGCCGCTTCTTCCCCCTGGAATACACCAAACTGACCCTCGAAATGACCTCGCCCGAGTACGTGGACTACTTCCACGGCCTGCCGCGGGGCCAGCGCGATGACCTGATCAGGAGCCAGAAAAACCTCTACAAGGGCATCAACTCGGACCTGATCAACGCCATTTACGACCTCCTCTACACCCGCAGCCTCTCGGGCCTGGTGGACACGCAGCTGCTGACGCACTCGGCCCTCACCGGCGCCCGCTGGGATGCCGCCGCAGGGACCCACACTCTCCAGCTGCACCACGGCGAACAGGGAACCGACTACACCCTGGAGAGCGAGGCCGTGGTCCTGGCCACCGGCTACGGCTACCGCGAACCGGCGTTCCTGGCCGGAATCCAGGACCGCATTGCCCGGGACAGCGCAGGCCGCTTCGCCGTGGACCGCAACTACGGCACCGGTGTGGTGCCGGGCGAGATCTTCGTCCAGAACGCCGAGCTCCACACCCACGGGTTCGTCACCCCGGACCTGGGCATGGGCGCCTACCGCAACTCCTGCATCCTGCGCGAAATCACCGGGCGCGAGGTCTACCCGGTGGAGCGGAGCATCGCGTTCCAGCAGTTCGGCGCCACGGCAGGCATTCCCGCCGGTGTACCTGCGGCAGAGGAGGTGCCCGCATGAGGTTCACTTTCCGTTGCCTGGACGCAGAAGCCGACGCACCCCTCCTCCACAGCTGGGTCACGCAGCCCTACGCCTCGTTCTGGGGCATGGAGTCCGCGTCAGTCGCCGATGTCGCGGCAGAGTACTCCGCGATCCAGGCGAGCGGCCACCACCACGCGCTTCTGGGGCTCGACGACGGCGTCCCCGCCTTCCTCACGGAGGAATACCTTCCGGGGTCCTCGCCGCTGGCCTCCCTCTATCCGGTGCATCCCGGTGACGTGGGGATGCACCTGCTGGTGGCGCCGCCGTCGTCCGCTCCAAAACCGGGGTACACGGCCGGGGTGATGGACGCCGTCCTCAGCCGGCTGTTCGACCGGCCGGACGTGGAGCGCGTGGTGGTGGAACCGGACATTCGGAATACCAGGATCCACGCCCTCAACGCCCGGTTCGGCTTCCGGCCAGCCGGGACCGTCGCCCTCCCGGACAAGGAAGCCCTGCTCAGCTTCTGCACCCGCACGGATTTCCACGCCGCCCGCGCAGCCCATTCCCCCAAGCCCGACTCCGAAACCAACCTCCAGGGAGCCGCACTGTGACCATCCACCTCGAACCCGTCCCCGCAACCCTGACGCAGGCCTCCCACCTCACGGCCGACCGCTGGGCCCGCGCCAACCGGCACCTGCTGCGCAAGGCGCTCGCCGAGTTTTCACACGAACGCATCCTCACCCCGGAACCTGCCGCGGACGGCACCTACCGCGTGGCCCAAGGCAGCCACGAATACCGGTTCCGCGCACGGCTCCTCGAACTGGACCACTGGTCCATCGACGCAGGTTCCATGCAACATTTCCGGGACGGCACCGAGGCGCCCCTGGACGTCCTGGAGTTCATCACGGCCTTCCACGAAACCCTCGGAATCAATATCCAGATGCTGCCGGTCTACCTCGAAGAGGTCAGCAGCACCCTGTCCAGCCACGCCTACAAGCAGTGGGCCGGGCAGCCGTCCGCCGCGGAACTTGCCGCCGGCGTCACCGGAGGGCAGGACCCGGCCGCGGATTTCCAGACCATTGAACGCAGCATGACGGAGGGCCACCCGTGCTTCGTGGCCAACAATGGCCGGCTGGGCTTCGGCATCAGCGACTACCTCGCGTTCGCCCCGGAAACCGGCGCTCCGGTGCAGCTCGAATGGATCGCCGTACACCGCAGCCGGGCCGTGTTCACCACCAGCGCCGGGCTGGACTACCGGGCCCACCTGGACGCTGAACTCGGGCCGCTGGTCGGCCGGTTCACCGCCCACCTGCAGCTGGAAGGGCTGGACCCGGACCAGTACTTCTTCATGCCCGTGCACCCCTGGCAGTGGGAGAACAAGCTCACGGTGACATTCGCGGCGGAGATCGCCCGGCAGCTGATCGTGCACCTGGGCACCGGGACGGACACCTACCAGGCGCAGCAGTCCATCCGGACGTTCTTCAACACCGGCGCCCCGGACCGGCACTACGTCAAGACCGCCATGTCCGTGCTGAACATGGGCTTCATGCGCGGCCTTTCCCCGCAGTACATGAAGGCCACGCCCGCCATCAACGACTGGCTGCGCAAACTCATCGAGACTGACAGTGCACTGCAGCAGCGCGGCTTCACCATGATCGCCGAGGTCGCCGCGATCGGCTACCACAACGGCACCTACGAGGCGGGCTCGGCGCCCGGCTCGCCCTTCCGCAAGATGCTGTCCGCCCTGTGGCGGGAAAGTCCGCTGCCCCTGCTGGAGGAGGGCCAGCAGCTGGCCACCATGGCGTCCCTCCTGCACGTCGACGCGGCCGGCAAACCGATGGTTTCCGCACTGATCGGACGGTCCGGCCTCGCGCCGGACGCCTGGCTGCGGCGCTACTTCGAGGCGTACCTGGTGCCGCTGGTGCACTGCGTGGCCAAGTACGAGCTCGCCTTCATGCCGCACGGCGAAAACGTCATCCTGGTCCTCGAAAACGGGGTACCGGTCAGGGCCATCATGAAGGACATCGCCGAGGAAATCGTGGCGATGGGGGACCGGCTGGACCTTCCGGAGGAAGTGGCCCGGATCAAGGCCGACATCCCCGACGGGGAGAAGGTCCTGGCCGTCTTCACCGACATCTTCGACTGCATCTTCCGCTTCCTCGCGGCCCTCCTGGACGAGGCCGGGACGCTTGCGCAGGAGGAATTCTGGCGGACGGCGGCCGCGGCTGTGGCCGACTACCAGGCGCAGCACCCGGAGCTCGCGGACCAGTTCGCCCGGCACGACCTGTTCGCCGCTGACTTCGAGCTCTCCTGCCTCAACCGGCTCCAGCTGCGCAACAACCAGAACATGCTGGACCTGGCCGACCCCTCCGGCGGCCTGCAAAAGGCCGGGCGGCTGGCGAACCCCCTGGCCCGGTTCCGGCCCGGCGCCTGAAGCGTTGGCTAGGCTGGCAGTATGACCTCCGCCGCACCCGAGACCGCCCTCATCACCGGAGCCAGCGCCGGCCTGGGAGCCGAGTTCGCCCGCCAGCTCGCCGCCCGGGGCCACCGGCTGGTGCTCGTCGCGCGGGACCGCGCGCGCCTCGAAGAGGTTGCGGCGGAACTGGAACGGCGGTACGGAACCACGGCTGAGGTGCTTCCCGCGGACTTGACGGACGACGGCGGCCTGGCCGCCGTCGTCGGACGCCTCTCCGATCCGCTGCGGCCGGTGGGGGTCCTGGTCAACAACGCGGGGACCGGCCTGTTGCGCCAGTTCGAAAACAATCCGGCCGAGGAGGAAGTGCAGCACCTGCGGCTGCACACCGAGGCGGCCCTGGTGCTGACGCGCGCCGTCCTGCCGGGCATGCTGGAGCGGGGTGCGGGCCGGATCGTGAATGTGGCGAGCATCGCCGCGTTCCTGCCGCGAGGGACCTATTCGGCGGCAAAGGCGTGGCTGGTGAGTTTCAGCCGATGGGCGAACCTGGCCTATCGTGCGGGCGGGGTGCGGGTGACGGCCGTGTGCCCGGGTTTCACGCACACCGAATTCCACGACCGGATGGGGATGGACAAGTCGGTGGCGCCGTCCTGGGCCTGGCTGCAGGCTGAACGCGTGGTCCGGGAAGGCCTGGCGGACAATGAACGCGGGAAGGCCTTGTCCATCCCCACCCGCCGGTACAAGATCGTGGCCGCGCTGGCCCGGGTGGCGCCCGCCAGGCTCATGGCGGGCCCGCCGCGCCGGCCCAAACAGGTCAGCGCCGCCCAATAAGCCGGGGAGCGTGCGCGACCCCGCTCCGGCGGACCGCTACAACGGCGGCGATGCCCACCAGCGCACCCACCAGGGTCTCCACCCCGCGTTCCAGGATCAGCACGCCCGGGTTTATGAACGCGGAAAGCTGGGAGATGAGCAGCATCACCGGCGTGAACGACACCATCGCAGACCCATAGTGGCGGGTGGTGAACACGGTGGCCGCTGCCGCTGAGCACCCCGGCGGTCCCGGCCGCTCCCACGGCCGGCACGTAGCGGCCGGCGTGGTCCATCACGCACTTCATATGCTTTGAAATATTCCGCGAACGCCTGGAGGCTGCGGCATCCTGTGTCGCCTGAAGACGGCTAAGGCCCGCCCCGCACGTTCCCTGGCCGGGAAGTGCTGGACGGGCCTCGTGAGCGCGGGCTGCAAGAAGTGCCCTGGCCGGGAGCCGGGGGCTACACCCCGGCGGGGACCTTTCCGGATCCGGAGGAGTCCGTGATGTCCTGGGTTTCGAACGGCAGTTCGTCCAGGTCGATCAGCGGGTTCTCGTCCTGCGTGGCAACCAGTTCGCGGGCCTCCGCCTGGCTGTCCACGCTGGGCATGGAGCCCGGCAGCGGACGCTGGGCCGATTCCTTCAGGAAGTAAATGGCCACGGCACCGATCAGGGAAGTAGCCATCAGGTAATACGCGGGCATCATGTCGTTGCCCGTGGCGCTGATCAGGGCGGCCACGATGAACGGCGTGGTGCCGCCGAAGATGGCCACCGAGAAGTTGTACGCGATGCCCATGGCGCCGTACCGGCTTGAGGTGGGGAACTGGGCCGGCAATGCCGAGGCCAGGTTTGCCACGTAGAAGGTCACGGGGAAGGCGATCAGGCCGAGGCCTGCCAGGGTGGACCAGATCTCGCCGATGCCGATGAGCAGGAACGCCGGAATGGCGAGCAGGACGGTGCTGACCGCGCCGATCCAGAGAACGGGCCGGCGGCCGATCCGGTCGGAGAGCTTGCCGGTCAGCGGGATGCACAGGCTCATGACAACCAGCACGGGGATGGTCAGCAGCGTGCCGTGCACGGGATCGTAGCCCTTGGACTCGGTGAGGTACGTGGGCATGTAGGAGGTGAGGGCGTAGCCGGCCGTGTTCGCGGCGGCCACCAGGATCATGGCCACGATGATGGAGCGCCAGTAGGCCTTGACGATTCCTATCGGGCCCTTGGCCGCGGCGTCCTCGGAGGCAGCGGCGTGCTTGGCCAGGTCCTCCTGCGCGTCCAGGGTGGCCTGGAACTGCGGGGACTCTTCAATCCGGCTACGGAAGTAGATGGCGATGATCCCCAGCGGGCCGGCAATCAGGAACGGAATGCGCCAGCCCCAGTCCTCCATGACGGCCTGCCCCAGCGTCAGCTGGAGCACTGAAACGAGGGCTGCGCCGATCGCGAAGCCAAGGTAGCTTCCCAGGTCAAGGAAGCTGGCGAAGAAACCGCGGCGCTTGTCCGGAGCGTATTCGCTCACGAACGTGGTGGCGCCGGCGTATTCACCGCCGGTGGAGAAACCCTGCACGATCTTCAGCAAAACCAGCAGGGCTGCTGCCCAGAGACCGATCTGGGCGTAACCGGGCAGCAGGCCGATGGCGAAGGTGCTCGCGGCCATCAGCATCAGCGTGGCGGCAAGGATCTTCTGCCGGCCCATCTTGTCACCCATCCAGCCGAAGACCACGCCGCCCAGGGGACGGGCGATGAAGGTGGCGGCGAAGGTTCCCAGGAGGAACAGGGTCTGGGTGGTGGGGTCCGATTCGGGCAGGAAGACCGGGCCCATGGTGGTGATCAGGTAGCCGAACACGCCTACGTCGTACCATTCCATCGTGTTGCCCACGATGGTTCCGCCCAGGGCTTTCTTCAGCATGGGCTGGTCCACGACGTTCACATCGGATTCCTTGAGCCGTCGCCGGCCCAGGATCTTGGGCTTCCGGGGGCCGGCCGGGCCCGCGTTCACCTGCGTACCAGGGGGTGTGGCTGGGTTGGTTCCGGAGGCGTTGGTGATGCCTGCGGAAGAGTCGGTGTTGCTTCGGTCTATGGGCATTTGGGCGACTCCTGTGGAGGTCATTTGCTTGCGACTTGTAGCTGCCCCGCTCCGGGCAGGCCTTCAATTTTACGGGAATTCCCAGCCTTTTTCGGTCCGGGTGCCGTAGGATCGGGTGTTTTTGGGCTGTTTGGCGGCCGACGGCGGCGCGGGGCACCGCGGCCTTTCCCGCGCCAGCACTGGGATGCGGCAGGTCACGGCGGATCGTTACCTAAATTTTTCCTTGTCCGCCCCTCCCCAGCGCACCTAAGCGCCCAAACCAGCGCTGAATGTGACGGGCGACACCGCTTTGGCGGCGCCGGGAGGGGAGGCGATTGCCGCCGTCGGACTCCGGCTGGGAACGCTGATGGAGGCAGGTGGTCCAGATGGACCACCTGCCTCCTGCTGCGTGGCTGCCCCTCCGCCGCGCCCGTCCTTCGGGCTGCCTGTTGCGATGGAATGCGGGGAGGGATGCACGCCCGCCGGAAGGACCGGCAGCCTGGGTGCGGCCGGGTGCCCCTACAGCCTGTCGGGGCGTACCGCGAGCACGGGGCACGTGGCGTCAAGCAGGATGCGCTGGACGGTGCTGCCGAGGATGAGCTTGCCTACCATCGAGCGGTGGCGGAGGCCAACCACAATCATGTCCACCTTCCGATCCTGCGCGATTTGGATCACGGCATCGCCGGGGTCGGACAGGACCGAAGACTCAAGCGTGAGCGTCAGCCCCGCTGCCGTCAGCTGGGATTCCAGCTGCTGCACTTCCGCCGGTTCCAGGTCGTGGTGGCCGCGGCCCACGTTCACGATGAGCAGGTCAGTTTTCCTAAGCAGCGCTTCGGCTATGCCCGTGGTCAGGGCCTCACGGCCTTCGAGGGAGGGCTGGTAAGCAACGAGAACCGTCATGTTGGGCTTCTCTCCGGTATGTGGTGCGGGTGGGCTGGGGCTAGACGAGGGTATTGAGCCAGCCCTGCGGCAGGTCGATCGGCAGCAGGGAGGGCAATACCAGCAGCACGGCGTAGAGGGCCAGGGTGTAGATGACGGCCACCTTGAGCCTTGCCCTGGCGACGACCAGCAGGAACGCGGGGATGAATATGGTCACCGCCACGAGGTAGCCGAATGCTGCGGTGAGGGCCAGGAACCCGGTCATCCACAGGAACGTCTTCAGGGCGAAGCCGGCATCAAGCGTCCATCCCGCACCCGCGGTCCGTCCGCGGAACCGGGTCCTGATTTCCGTGGCGAGCAGGATGCCCGAGAACACCAGGCCGCCGATGCTGACCAGCTGGGGGACCAGCCGCGCTTCCGGTGAGAACGATGCCGACGCGATGAGGGCTGCGGCGAATGCCGTGGCGAAGATGCCTGCCGCGGCAAGCGACCAGGTGGAGTTCTTCAGCGGGCTCTCGTCCTCTTCGGGACGTTCGTCGCGGTGGCCGTCGTCGAGGTTGGTGTTGCGGCGGGCCCGGATGAACTTGATGAACGCCCAGATCATGGGCAGGACCAGGATCGCGAGGAAGACCAGCACGCCCGGGCGGGCCATCCAGTCCAGGCCGTTGTAGAGGCTGTCCGTGAGGAAGTAGTAGCGCTCCAGCGGAATGGCCAGGACGAAGCCGATCAGGAACGGGGCCCGGGGGAAGCCGGTGGACTTCAGCAGCCAGCCGAAGACGCCGAGGATGATCATGACCCAGAGGTCGCCCAGCTGGCCGCCCTCCTGGAAGGACCCGAGCAGCATGACGGCAACCAGGCCGGCCGCGAGGACAGCGAAGGGAACCTTCGTGAGCCTGGCGAGCTGCTTGACGCTGAGGAAGCAGAACAGGGCGCCAAGGATGGACGCGATGGCGAAGGACCACACGATGAGGTACATCAGGTCCAGGTGCTCCGTGATGATGGACGGGCCAGGCTGGATGCCATAGGTCAGGAGCATGCCCAAAAGCATGGCTGAGGGAACGCCGCCGGGGATGCCGAAGAGCAGCGTCGGAATGAGGTCCCCGGCTTCCACTGAGTTGTTGGCGCTTTCCGGGCCCACGATGCCGCGGGGGTCGCCCTTGCCGAACTTGCGCTTGTCCTTTGCCGTTGCCACGGCCTGCCCGTACGCGAGCCAGGTTCCCGCTGTGGCGCCGACGCCGGGCAGCACGCCCGCCCATATCCCGATCAATGCTCCACGGATTACCTGCGTCCAGTGGGACAGCCATTCGCGGATGCCTTTGCCCCAGCCGCCGCCAAGGCTGATGTTCTGCTTCTGTCCGCGCCGCTGGCTTGCCCGCGACGCGATTTCCGCCAGGCCGAAGATGCCCAGGGCCACAGCCACGAGGGACAGGCCGTCACCAAGGAAGAGGCTGCCGAAAGTGAAGCGCTCCTCGGCCGTGGTGGGCGAGGTGCCCACCATGCCGAGGATAAGACCGAGGAGGCCGGCCGAAACGCCCTTGATGATGTTCCCGCGGGACAGGACTGCCGCGAGTGCAACGCCCAGGACCGTCAGCATGAACAGTTCGGGGCTGGCAAAGGAAAGCACGAGCGGCCGGGCGAGGGGAATGGCGAGCGTCAGGCCGATGGCACCGATGATGCCGCCGGCCATGGACGACAGGAAAGCGAGCGTCAGGGCCCGCGCGGCCTCGCCCTTTTTCGCCATGGAGTAGCCGTCAAGCATGGTGACGCTTGCGGAGGCCGAGCCCGGCGCGCCGAGCAGCACGGCCGAGACGGTGTCGGACGTGTGGACGACGGCGAGGGCGCCGATGAGGAGTGCCAGCGCCTGGGGCGGTTCCATGCCGAAGGTAATGGGAAGGAGGATGGCGACGGCGCCGGTGCCGCCCAGGCCGGGAATGAGGCCCATGACCAGGCCGGCCACAACACCGATCAGGAGCATGAGGAGCAGGGAAGGGTCAGCGAGCGACGCCAGCGCTGCCATAGCGGAATCAAGCATGATTGTCCTTATTCAACGTGGATGTCGTATTTGCTCTCGAGCAGTTCCTTGACATAGGACCTGACGGAGCTGCTGACGGTGTAGGCGTCCCTGACGCGATCGGCCATGCCGGCGTCGGCCACGAGCGGGTAGCCGCCGAGAACTTTGGCGGCCTTATCTTGGAAGTCCTTGTCGGCACCCAGCTTTTCGCTGGACTCCCGCAGCAGGGTGACGGCCTTTTCCGGCGTCTCCTGCGGTACCCAAAGACCTTTCTGGTAGGTATAGGTGAGGCCAAGCAGGGTTTTGTAGGCCTCGAACTTCTCGCCCGATGGCTTCTTGCCGTAGAGGCGCTCGTAGGCCTCCGGAACGGTGGGGACATCGGGAAAATTGGGGTCGCGGATGACTTCGCCGGACTCGTCGAGTTGGCCGAAGGACATCAGCACCGTCGCCTTGCCTTCCTCGGCGATGCCCTTGACGGCCGAACCGTAGGCGGAAGTGGTCTGGTAGTCCAGGTCGATTTCGCCCCGCTGGAGCGCCAGGTTCACAGGCCCCCGGCCTTCGAAACCGAACGTGGAGGTCACCTCTGCCTCGAGCAGGTCGAAAGCGACCAGGGTGGTGATGTCCAGCCCGGTGGCGCTGATGCCACCAAATTCGAGGGGCTTATCCCGGTTGACCAGGTCCTCGACGCCGTTCACGCCGGCTTCGGTCCGGGCATAGATGACGCCGCCGGTGCCGTTCACCACTAGGGGCTTGAGGTCCTCGAAGGAGTACCGTACGGCGGAGCGGCCCAGGACCCAGGGAACCACCGTGGAGGCGGTCCCTACGAGTATTTCCGTGCCGTCCGTCTTTGCCGAGCGGGCAAACTTGTTGGTCCCGGAGATACCCTCGCCGCCCGGCTCGTTGACGGGGGCAAATCCCGGGCTGCCGGGGATGTAGTGGGTCAGTTCGGTGCCGATGAACCGCGCCCAGGTGTCTGTTCCGCCGCCGGAAGCGAGGGGGATGAGGAATTCCAGGGTCTCGCCGCTGAAGTTGCCGTCTTCGGTGCTGGAGGGCGGGTTCAGCAGGCCGCCGCCCACCACGGTGGTGGCGACGCCGAGCGCGGCGAAGGAGGCAACTACGGCCAGTATGGTTCGCCGGGAGTGCTTCGGAGGTTCCGGTTGCTCGGCGGTGGGGGTGTCATATGACGGACCGGGGGGTTCCACGTATGTTTTCTGACTCGTCATTGAGGATGTCCTTTGATTGTAAGCCGCCTGCGCGGGGAGCCGCGGCGGATTTGGGGTGGCTTGTTTAGTGGGGCTACCAGGTGTCCGGGAGGATGAGCTCGGCGTCCGCGATCCTGCGGGCGCTTCGCAGTGCGCCCACCACCGTGGCGCCGTCGATGGTTTCCGACCAGGTCTGCACCAGGCCGGCGGGGGTCCGCATGGTGACTCCTGCTGAGACGTCGGTGGAAATCAGGCCGGCCAGCACCGTTCCGGTGTGCTGCGCCGCCATGGTCAGTGCCACGCTGCCGGTGATTGCAAGGGCGGGGTGCAGGCGGCCCATGGAAAGCATCCGGACCACGACGTCGGCCTCGTCCGCCTCCCCGGCCCTTGCTACCAGCGCCAGCTTGGGAATGGCGCGTTCGGCCGTGGCGCGGCTGGCGGCAAGGCCCATCTGCACGGCGGCATCCCGCCGAAGGTCATCGAGATGCACCAGCAAGTCCTCCCTGGTGTCGATGTCCGCTGCCATCTCATGACCGGTCAGCCCCACGGCTTCGGCTTCCACGATGACCAGCGGAGCTCCTGCATCGATGAGCGTGACCGCCACCTGCCTGCCGGCGAAGTCCAGTTTGTCCACCGGCTCCCCGGTGGGAAAGAGCTTGCCGGTGGTCCGTCCTGCAGGGTCGAAGAACCCCATTCCCACTGCCATGCCGGGGAAGGGGACCCCGGGGATCAGTTGCGTGCCGGGGTACAGCAGTTCCCCCTGGGGGGTGTCCACCTTTTGCAGGATGAGCTGGTTGGTGTTGGTGTTCAGCGTCCGGACCGACGTGCTGTCCGCACCGGCGGCGACCCACCCCCGCTCAATCGCGTAAGGCGCCACCACTGCGGAGCAGTTTCCGCAGTTGCTGGCCCAGTCCACCTTCTGCTCATCAACGCCCACCTGTGCGAAGGTGTAGTCCACGTCTGCCTCAGCACTGATGGAGCGGGACAGGATGACCGCCTTGCTGGTGGTGGACGTGCCGCCCCCCACGCCGTCGATCTGGCGGTGGTCAGGGCTCCCGAAGAGGCGGAGGAGCACCTCATCCACGGTCTTGCCGGGAACCTGCAGATGGTCCCATTCGAACACCCAGCACTTGCTGGTTCCTCCGCGCATCCACGTAGCCGGAATCTTGAACATGATCGCTTTCAACACCTTTCTCTGGCCTGTTTTCCAGGCCACCGGCCTCATGGCCTAACCCAGTGTGAGGCCGGTCATGTATGAATTACAATCACGAAAAAATGCATAGACGTGCAGTTTTACTTCATTCACTACTCGGCAACGGAGCATCGGGCGGTGCTTTCGGAGTTTTCATGGCCCGCGCGCCTGGCCGAAGCGTGGGATTTCGGGCCGAACGTGAAGACTATGTATAGAATCGTTAGGCCGGGTTAATCAACACTTCAAAGGCGGACCGCGGATGCTCAACATTAGAAGGCTCGAGCTCTTGCTCGATGTCGTGGAGCTCGGCTCGATCACGGCGGCAGCAGAGAAGCATATCTACTCACCCTCCGGGGTTTCCCAGCAACTGCGCCGGCTGGAAGCGGAAGTCGGACAGCCCCTGCTGCAGCGCCAGGCCCGGGGAATGGTTCCCACCGATGCCGGCCATGTCCTGACGGCCCATGCCCGCCGCATACTGCGGCAAATGGCAGCAGCCGAGGCAGACCTCGCCGAAATCGCAGGGCTCAACCGCGGCAGCCTCACCCTGGGAACCTTCCCCACCCTTGGCGGATCATTCCTGCCCCTGGTGATCAGCAGATTCAAAGCCCAGTACCCGGCCATCGAACTGCACGTCCGTAGCAGCCGGTTCGATGACCTGATCGAGATGCTTGAAAACGGCCAGGTAGGCATGTCGCTGCTGTGGGACTATGAGTGGAACCGGCTCAGTCCGGACAATTTCGCGCTGACCACCGTGTTCGAGGATTCCACCGCGCTCATCGTGGGCAAGGAACACAGGCTTGCCCGCCGCAAACAGGTGGACATGGCGGACCTGGCGCACGAAGAATGGATCGTCCGGGAGCAGGACCACCCCGTCGTCGAAGTGCTGCACAGAAGTGCGCACACGGCAGGGTTCGAACCGCGGATTTCCTTCCACGCGAACGACTACCAGGAAGCGCAGGCCATGGTCAGTGTGGGGCTCGGTATTGCGCTGGCTCCGCGGACGGCCGTTGTGAACAAGCACCCGGGCGTCAGCATCGTGTCTTTGGGCAGCAGCGCACCCTCCCGGCGGGTGCTCCTGG
Organism: Pseudarthrobacter sp. NPDC092439; assembly: GCF_044754945.1. NCBI lineage: Bacteria > Bacillati > Actinomycetota > Actinomycetes > Micrococcales > Micrococcaceae > Pseudarthrobacter > Pseudarthrobacter sp. NPDC092439. Next base: position 38,379 of record NZ_JBIVQB010000004.1, on the reverse strand, counting down.
CCCACCGGCACGACCGGGTACGGGCTGCGGCCGAAATCGCCTTCCAGGCAACGCTCCTGGAAGTGGCGAAAGAAAGCAGCGGCGACTTCAAGTAGCGCTGGCGCAGGCAACGACGGGGGACCCTTGAGCAAGAACCGATCGCGATCGCAGCGGTGGCTGTGGATGCTGATAGCAGCTGCCGTCCTCTGCCAGATCGCCCTGAACCTTGCCCGCCCGCTGATCTCCTATAAAGTCCTGGCCCTTGGCGGTGACTCTCTGTCGGTGGGCCTGACGTCGGCGTCGTATGCGCTGGTCCCCGTGGCCGCGGCAATATGGCTGGGCAGGGTTTCCGACCGGCGAAATTCCCTCCGCGGGATGGTGGCGGCAGGCACCCTGCTGCTTGCCGCCGGCCCGTTCGTGCTCTTCACGTCCTCGTCGCTTCTCCTTGTTGCCGCGGCCAGCGCGGTGCTTGGGCTTGGGCATCTCTTCTTCACCATTGCCGGCCAGTCGGCCATCGCCCGTTTCGTTTCCCTGGACCGGATGGACGCTGCCTTTGGCTGGTTCACCGCGTCCTTTGCCGTGGGACAAATGGTTGGGCCACTGCTCGCCGGCCTTGCCATGGGCGATGCCGGAGGAGCCCCGGCCGGGGTCCGCCTCGCGGACTCCAACGCCGCCCTGATCATCGCCGGCATCATTGCCGTCCTTGCTGTCCCCTTCGCCCTCGGAACCGCCGCCGGCGGTGCCGCAGGCGGGCCAAGAACGGAGGCGCCAGGGGCCCGGCCCGCCTCCATTGCCTCACTGCTGCGCTACCCGACGGTGAAGACCAACATGGTGGCGAGCCTGGCACTCCTTGCCACCACGGATATCCTGGTCGCTTTCCTCCCGCTACTGGGCGAGTCCACCGGCGTCTCTCCCACAGTGGTCGGCGTCCTCCTTGCCACGAGGGCGGCCGCCTCCATCGCATCGCGCCTGCTGCTGCCGCTGCTCGTGGCCCATTGGAGCCGTCCGGGGCTGGTCCTGGCCAGCCTTGCCGGAGCCGGAACCGCGCTCGCTTTGGTGCCTTGGCTTTTTGAACGTCCATGGATTGCAGGGATCCTGCTGGCGCTCGGCGGGTTCTTCCTGGGGCTGGGCCAGCCCATCACGATGTCCCTCGTAACCCAGGCGGTTCCACCGGCCTCACGGGGCGCGGCGCTTGCCCTTCGCCTGCTGGGAAACCGGATAGGACAGGTCACGCTGCCGGCCGCGGCCGGGCTGCTGGCCGCTCCGGTCGGGCCAAGCGGGGCGCTTTGGATGTCCTGCGTCGTCCTCGGCGCAGCCTGCCTTCGCTGGCCCGGAAAGAAGGAATAAAACCCTGGGTTTCGCAGCCCTCCCGGGGGTTCCCAGACGCGCACGGCGTGCCTATCGTTGATCCATGGGACTCCTGGTTCGGCGAGGCCCGCGCCTGCCGCCGGATGTTCCTCCAGGCCTGCCCCGTTTCCGGGGAAAGATTCCATTTCACAACGGCGGAAAGGAAGAACAATGGCTCACCACGAACCTTCGCTTGCACCCGAGGTGGCGGACCACCTGGCAGCGGCAATGAACGTCCCGGACATGCCCGGGCCGGCGCCCGTACGTTTCGGCGGTGCTCCGCAGCAAAACTCCTGGCCTGACGGCAAAGGCAAGCGCCGGCACCCCAAGGAACGGGGCGCCGGGCACGGCCGCATGGGCCACGAGGCCGCTGTGACGGCGGTCCACCGCACCAGCAGGCCGCAGATGCCGCATTCCTCGTAGTCTGCCCACACCCAAAAATGAAATCGACGCGCAGATTCCCTGGCGCCCACTGAATATCCGGTGCGCCAGGGAATCTGCGCGTCGCCCGGGAATATGCGGGTCGAAAACGCGGCGGCTCAGCCCTCCCGGACCACCTCGTCCGCGCCCTTATCCAGCCGCCAGCCCCGCCACACGGGGTGCCGCAGCCGACCGGGCCCGGTCCATTCGCTGTAGGCCACCTCGCCCACCAGCTGCGGCGTGATCCAGTGCGCGTCCGCGGAATCGGGCCGGGGGACGTCGTGGAAAGGGGACGTCTTCCGGGCCAGCCGGTCCACGGTCTGGCGGAGTTCCGCCAGTTCCCGGGAACTGAACCCGCTGCCCACCCTGCCCACGTACTGGAGTTTGTCGCCGTCGGGAATCCCTACCAGCAGTGAACCCACGGTGTCCTGGCGTCCGCCCTTCCCTGGCCGCCAGCCGCCCACCACCACTTCCTGCGTCTGCTCCACCTTGAGTTTGATCCAGGTGCGCGTCCGCTGTCCGCTGACGTAGCGGCTATCCGTCCGCTTGGCCATCACGCCCTCGAGCCCCAGTTCCCGCGCGCTCTCCAGGATATGTTCCACCTTGTCGGGGAGAACCGGGGACAGTTCCACCGGACAGCCCTGGCCGAACGCGGCCGAGCCGAAGAACTCCTCCAGCCGGGCCCGGCGCTTGCTGAAGCCGAGACGGCGAAGGTCCGTGCCGCCGTCGTACAGCAGGTCGAAAAGGAGCAGCCGCACGGGGACGGCCGCCTGCGCCTTGGCGACGTCGGCGGGCCGGGTCAGCTTCATCCGCCCCTGCAGCAGGCCGAAGTCGGGACGGCCGCCGGGACCGGGTGCGATGATCTCGCCGTCGGCCACGAACGGCTGCTCCGGCCAGCACTTCCGGTCCGCCAGTTCGGGGTAGGTGCGGGTGACGTCGTTGCCGTTGCGGCTGAAGATCCGGATCCGGTCCCGGTCCGCCACCAGGACCGCGCGCACACCGTCCCACTTCAGTTCGTACCGCCAGTCGCTGCCCTGCAGGTCCGCGGTGTCGCCGGACGTGGCCATCATCGGGCGGAAGTCCAGGGGGTCGACGGCGGGTTCCCCACCTGAGGGGGCCGCCGCCCGGGGCCCTTCCTCCTGAGCCCGGGAGGCTGCCGCCGCGCCGTCCCGCGGCGCCGCGTCCTGGCGGGGGCTGCCCGCCCCAGCCGCAGGCCGCCGTCGTCCGCCCTTCTGCTCCTGGTCCATCAGGTGGATGAGCCACTGTCCCTCCGCGTCCCCGCCCTTCCCCCGGCCGGTGTGGATCAGCGCGAACTTCCTGGTCCCGCCCAGGCCGCCGCCCTCGGAACCGGTGAGGGTGGCGATGACCTCCTTGCCGTTGATCCATTTGTGCAGCTCGTAGGTGCCGTGGTCCCAGATGGTCACCTCGCCGGCACCGTACTCGCCTTTGGGAATGGTCCCTTCAAACGTGGCGTAGTCGAGCGGGTGGTCCTCCGTCTGCACCGCCAGGTGGTTCCGGCCGCCGGTCTCGGGGACGCCTTTGGGCAGCGCCCAGGAGACCAGTACGCCGTCGTGCTCCAGCCGGAAGTCGTAGTGCAGCCGGCTGGCGTGGTGTTCCTGGATCACGAAGGAATCCCCGCTGCCGCCCGCTCCGGTGAACGGCTCAGGCGTGGCGGCGGGGTCCCGCATGCTGCGGTATTTGGCGAGCCGTGGGTTGGAGTCACGGGACGCGCCGTCAGCGTCCGGGGTGCCTCCCGAGGCGTTGACGACGGCGGCGAACGGGTCCTTGCCGTCCCGCACCCGCCGCATCACTTCGCGGTAGTCGAGGTGCTTCAGGCTGGCTGAACCGATCTCCCGCCAAGTCCGCGGTGCTGCGACCAGGGGAGTGGGCCGGCCGCGGAGCGAGTAGGGGACCACCGTGGTCTTGGCGGCACTGTTCTGGCTCCAGTCCACCAGGACCTTGCCGGTGCGGAGCGTCTTCTTCATGTCGCTGACGGCCAGGTCCGGGTGGTCCGCTTCCAGGGCCCGGGCCAGTTCCTTGGCGAACGCCGAAATCTGCTCCGAGGTCTGGGTTCCGTCCAGCGCCGCGTACAGGTGGATGCCCTTGCTGCCGCTCGTTACGGGGACCGGGTCCAGCCCCACGTCCTGCAGGATGGCCCGGGCAAGGAGCGCAACCTCGCGGCATTCGGCCAGCCCGGCGCCTTGGCCGGGGTCCAGGTCCAGCACCAGCCGGTCCGGGTTCAGCGCGTTGCCGTGGGAATCCACCTGCCACTGCGGCACGTGGATTTCCAGCGAGTTGATCTGGCCGAACCAGGCCAGCGTGGCCGGATCGTTGACCAGCGGGTAGGTGATGGTCCGTTCCTTGTGGGTGATCTCGGCCCGGGGCAGCCAGCCGGGGGCCGAGTCCTCCAGGTCCTTTTGGAAGAAGACCTCACCCGGCTTGTCCGCCGTGCCCACCCCGTTGACCCAGCGCTTCCGGGTGGCCGGGCGGTTGGCCGCCGCCGGAATCAGGACATGGGCCACGGCCGCGTAGTAGGCCAGGACGTCGGCCTTGGTGGTGCCGGTCTCCGGATAGATGATCTTGTCCAGGTTGGTGAGGGTCAACTCCCGTCCGGCGACACGGACACGCTCCTTACTGCCGGCCATGGGGCTTCACCTCCGGCCCGGTGTGATGTTCACTTGAGGGATGAGAGCCATCTGGAAAGGTGCCATCGCGTTTGGGCTGGTCAACGTACCCGTCAAGGTCTACAGCGCCACTGAGGATCATGACATCAGTCTGCACCAGGTGCACAACGCCGACGGCGGACGCATCCGTTACCAGCGGCGTTGCGAGGTCTGCAGCCAGGTCATCGACTACTCCGACATCGAAAAGGCGTATGAGGAAGACGGCCGCACCGTGGTGCTCTCCAAGGATGAGCTGAAATCCATTCCGGCGGAGAACAGCCACGAAATCGAAGTGGTCCAGTTCGTCCCGTCGGAGCAGCTCGAGCCGATGATGTTCGAGAAGAGCTACTACCTGGAGCCGGATTCCAAGTCGCCCAAGGCCTACGTGCTGCTGCGCAAAGCCCTCGAGGACACGGACAGGGTGGCCATCGTGCAGTTCGCGCTGCGGGAAAAGACCCGGCTGGGCGCGCTGCGCATCAAGGACGACGTCCTGGTCCTGCAGTCGCTCCTCTGGCCGGACGAGGTGCGGGAGGTGGACTTCCCCGCGCTGGACACGTCCATCCGGATTTCCGCCCAGGAGCGCGAAATGTCCGCGGCACTTGTCGAGTCCATGGCGGCCGACTTCGAACCCGCGTCCTTCACGGACGAGTACCAGGTCCAGCTGCGCCAGCTCATCGAGGCCAAGCTGGAGCAGGGCGAGTCGCTGGACACCGAGGAGACCTTCGGCGCGGACGCAGGCGAGGGCGGCAAGGGCGAGGTCATCGACCTGATGGAGGCCCTCAAGCGGAGCCTCGACCGGAAGCGCGGCGCAGAGTCCGGTACGGGCTCCGATGGCGCGGAAGCGGACGACGACGGCGCGCACGAAGGCGGGGACGGCAAGGCTCCTGCGCGGCGCACTTCCCGGGCCAAGGCTTCGGAGGGCAAGGGAGCCGCCGCTGCCCAGGCCGGTGCGGCCAAGAGCAGCACAGCCAGGGCAAGCGCCTCGAAAACCAGCGCCTCGAAGACCAGCGCCTCGAAGAGTACGGCGTCGAAGTCCACGGCCAAGTCTCCGGGCAAGCGGGCGTCCAAGGGCGCCTGAGGTGCTCAGGAGTTTCGCAGGGCGGAGATGAGCTCGCCCTTCTTCTTCTTTGAGTAGCCGGTGAGTCCGATGTCCTTGGCCTTTGCCTTCAGCTGGGGAACGGTCCAGTCCTCGTAGCTGCCGGACTTGCCGCCCTTGTGCCCCACGGCGGAGCGGCCGCTCTTCGCTGCCGCGTTGGAGATCCGGGCGGCCTTTTGCTTGGACGCGCCGTCCTCGCGCAGTTCCTCGTACAGCCCGGGGTCCTTCAGGCTGGGGTTCTTCTTTGCCGGCATGGCGCCCTCCTCGGTTCGCAGCTGCTGATCTTCCCACGCTATGCGCGGGCCGGAGGCGATTCAAGGACCTTTCCGGCACCGAACCTTTACAGTCCGACGGCACGCGTCCACAATGAGTCGCATCGAGTCCGCGGAGGTGCCCTCCGCGGGAGAGGATCCGGGATGAGCCACACCAAGGACACGGACCAGGCGGAGCAGGCGGCGGAAGCGGACCGTGCGCTCAAGCAGAAGCACCGGGCCATGTGGGCCTCGGGAGACTACCCGGCACTCGCCGGCGAGCTGGTCAGCGAACTCGGCGCCGTCCTGGTGGAAGCCTGCGGCATCAGGGCACGCCAGCGTGTCCTGGACGTGGCTGCCGGGGCGGGGAACGCCGCCATCCCGGCGGCCATGCTGGGCGCGCGTGTGGTCGCCTCGGACCTCACCCCCGAGCTGTTCGAGGCCGGCCGTCGGCAGGCTGCCGGACGCGGCGTCAGCGTCGAGTGGGTGGAAGCGGACGCGGAAGCCCTCCCGTTCGATGCAGGCGCTTTCGACGCCGTGATCTCCTGCGTGGGCGTCATGTTCGCCCCGCACCACCAGGACGCTGCGGACGAACTGGTCCGCGTGTGTGCGCCCGGCGGCACCATCGGCCTGCTGAACTGGACGCCGGAAGGCTTCGTGGGGCAAATGTTCACGGCCATGAAGCCGTTCGCCCCGCCGCCCCCGCCTGGTGCCCAGCCGCCGCCGCTCTGGGGGAACGAAGAACATGTCCGGTCGCTGCTGGGGAACCGGGTCACAGATGTGCATGCCCGCCGACGGCAGCTCGCCGTCCGCAGCTTCCCCGGCCCGGAGGACTTCGTCCGTTATTTCAAGTCGCACTACGGTCCCACCATCGCCGTCTACAAGAACCTGGCCGGTGAGGCGGACAAGGTCAAGGCGCTGGACCAGGCCCTCACCGATCTGGCCGAGGCCTTTGGTGACGCCCATGGGGACACCCCTTTCCAGATGGAATGGGAGTACCTGCTTCTCACCGCGAAGAAGGCCCGCTGAGCGGGGGCGCATAAACCGCGGAAGCCGCCGTCGGGCGCTTCTTCCGGGGAAAATCTCCGGAAAAACGTCCGACGGCGGCCGCCGGGTCAGGTGCGCTGGCGCACCGGCGCCGCTACTCGGCGTCGTGGTCCGTTTCCAGGATCTGGACCAGGCGGTCCAGGGCGCCGTCCGCGCCCTCGCCCTCGGCGCGGAGGACCACCACGTCGCCGTGGGCGGCACCCAGGCTCATGAGGGACAGGATGCTGGCAGCGTCCATGGCCTCGTCAGCGGGCTCGCCTTCGCGGGCGATCGTGATGTCCAGGTCGAACTCTCCGGCTGCCTCGGCGAAGATCGCGGCAGGGCGGGCGTGCAGGCCAACCCGGCTGGCGACTGTTGCGGTGCGTTCTGGCATTCTTGCTCCTTTGGCTAGCGGCCCCTGTGGTGCGTGGGGGCCGTTGGGATTGGGGGGTGCTGCGGGGTCAGACCGTCGCGGGAACGGTTTCCACCGTAGCAGTGCTCTTCGGGGCGGCCCAGCGCTTGAGCGCGATCACTGCCAGAGCCGTCACAATCGTTCCGGCGACGATCGAGACCACGAACATCAGGAAGCTCTCGATGGCGAAGAACACGAAGATGCCGCCGTGGGGTGCCTGCGACGTGACACCGAACGCCATGCTCAGCGCTCCGGTCAGGGCGCCGCCCAGCATGCTGGCGGGAAGGACGCGCAGCGGGTCGGCAGCAGCGAACGGGATGGCGCCTTCGGAGATGAAGGATGCGCCCAGCAGCCAGGCTGCCTTGCCGTTCTCGCGCTCGGCCAGGCTGAAGAGCTTGCGGTCCAGCACGGTGGCCAGTGCCATGGACAGCGGTGGAACCATGCCTGCGGCCATAACCGCGGCCATGATCTGCCACGGGGCCTGGTTGTCCGCGCTGCCCGCGCTGAGGCCGGCAACGGCGAAGCCGTAGGCCACCTTGTTCACGGGGCCGCCCAGGTCGAAGCACATCATGAGGCCCAGGATGACTCCCAGGATGATGGCAGAGGCTCCGGTCATGCCGGACAGCCAGCCGTTGAGGCCTGCGGTAAGGCCAGCGATAGGCCCACCGAGCACCAGGAACATCAGGCCGGAAGCCACGATGGAGGCCAGCAGCGGGATGATCACCACGGGCATCAGGCCACGCAGCCAGCGCGGTACCTGCCAGGTCCCGATCAGATGGGCGACGTAGCCGGCCAGGAGGCCGCCCACGATGCCGCCCAGGAAGCCGGCGTCCATGAATCCGGCAACGGCGCCGGCAACGAAGCCCGGGGCGATGCCGGGACGGTCGGCGATGGCGTAGGCGATGTAGCCTGCCAGGGCCGGGACCAGGAAGCCCATCGACACGGCGCCGATCTTGAAGAACACCGCGCCCAGGTAGATGGCCAGGCCGCCTTCAGGCAGGTTGCCGAAGCTGTTCTCCACCACCACCTTGTCCGCGACGTCCGTGATGTCGTAGCCGCCCAGCAGGAAGCCCAGGGCTATGAGCAGGCCACCGCCGGCCACGAACGGAATCATGTAGCTGACGCCGGTGAGGAGCGCACGCTTGAGCTTCTGGCCGATGTGCTCGCCCTTCTCGCTGGCTGCACGTTCCGCCTGTTCCTCGGCGCCGAAGTGCGGAACCCGGCGGGCGTTGGGGTCCGTGGCGGCCGTCAGGGCTTCCTGGACCATCTTGGCGGGTTCGTCGATGCCGCGCTTCACGGGTGCGTTGATGACGGGCTTGCCGGCGAAGCGCTCCTTGCCGCGCACGTCCACGTCCACTGCGAAGATCACGGCGTCCGCTGCTGCGATGACGGCAGGGTCCAGCGGCTTGGCGCCGGAGGAACCCTGCGTCTCCACCTGCAGGTCCACGCCGGCTTCCCGGGCTGCTGCCACAAGCGAGTCGGCTGCCATGTAGGTGTGGGCGATGCCGGTGGGGCATGCGGTGACTGCTACGAGGCGCTTGGGTGCTGCAGCGGTGGGGGTAGGCGCACCGCCGTCGGTCATGGGGGCAGGTACGGCGTCAACCAGGGCGGCGGCTGCGTGCGTGGCCGGCTTGTCGGCCAGGGCGCCATCCACCAGCGCCACGATCTCTTCCTCGGAAGACGCGGCACGCAGCGCGGCCGTGAAGTCCTTCTTGATAAGCGAACGGGCCAGCTTCGAGAGCAGCTTCAGGTGTTCCTGGTCCGCTCCGTCCGGGGCCGCGATGAAGAACACCAGGTCGGCGGGGCCGTCCTTGGCCCCGAAGTCCACCTTCGGGTTCAGGCGGGCCATGGCCAGGGCGGGCTCGGTGACGGCCGCGGACCGGCAGTGCGGAATGGCAATGCCGCCGGGGATGCCTGTGGCGGTCTTCTGTTCACGGGCGTATGCGTCCGCGAAGAGGCCTTCAACTTCGGACGCGCGTCCGGCGGCAGCAACCTTGCTTGCCAGGTGCCGGATCACCGTCTCAGGTGCATTGCCCAGGTTCTGGTCGAGCTCGACCAGTTCCGTGGTGATGAGCTGGGTCACTGTCAATCCTTTCGAAGGGCCGTGATGGTTACGGCATCGGGGGTGGTTTGGTTGACTGCCGGAACAGTGGATCCGGGCAGGGAAGCGGCGGCGGCACCGTGGGCCACCGCCTGTCGGAGGCAATCAGCCGGGGCGGCACCCCGGCCGTGGGCGAGCAGGTAGCCGGCCAGCGCGGAGTCGCCCGCGCCCACCGTGCTCACGGCGGCGACCGGCGGATGCGTGGCCAGCCACGCGCCGTCGGCCGTTACAAGGACAGCTCCCTTGGATCCGAGAGTTGCCAGCACAGCACCCACACCGGAACGCACGACGGCGGCGGCGGCCTGGGCGGCTGCCTCCGGATCCGCTTCGAGCTGGTCAGCGGTGGCCGGGGCGAAGCCTGCTGCAGCAGCCAGTTCCGCCAGTTCTTCGGCATTGGGCTTCAGGAGGTCCGGCATGCCGGCCGCACCGCCGGAAACGGCTGCGGCGAGTGGCTGCCCGGACGAGTCGACGGCAACGAGGGGGGCCGCGCCGTCGTCCGTGGAACGCAGGCGGCGCGTCACGGTGGCATAGAAATCCGCGGGGAATCCGGGCGGGAGCGAGCCTGCCAGGACCACCCAGCGGGCGCCGCGGGAGCGTTCCAGCAGCAGCGTGATCAGGGCTTCCTGCTGGCTTTCGTCCAGCGCGGGTCCGGGTTCGTTGATCTTGGTGGTCACGCCGCCCGGCTCGGTGAGCGCTACGTTGGTGCGGAGCGGTTCGGCGATGGGCAGGGAGACGAAGGGGACGGCCTGTTCGCGCAGCCCGGCCAGGACCGGATCGCCGTCCGCGCCGGGCAGCACGGCCACGGAGTCCAGGCCGGAGGCCACCAGCGCGCGGGAGACGTTGACGCCTTTGCCGCCGGATTCCTGGCTGACGGAGACGGCCCGCTGCACTTCGCCGCGCTCCAGCGGGCCGGGGAGCGCCACCGTGCGGTCCAGGCTGGGGTTGGCCGTGAAAGTGACGATCATGCGATCACCACGTCAACGCCGGCCTCATCCAGGGCGGCCGCGAGTTCGGGGCCAGGTTCGCTGTCTGTAATCAAGGTATCCAGGTCTTTCAGGGAGGCGAACTGGACCAGGGTTTCCGCGTCCAGCTTGGAGGAATCGGCCAGCACCACGATGCGGCGGGCCGAGTGGACGAAAGCGGCCTTGACGGCGGCTTCTTCGGCGTCCGGGGTGCTCAGGCCGAAGGTGGCGTGCACGCCGTTGGTGCCCACGAACGCGATGTCCGGGCGGATACGGGCCGCGGCTTCCACCGTCCCGTGCCCCACCGCGACCTGCGTAAGGCCGCGGACCCGGCCGCCCAGGATCTGCAGTGCGATCCCGGGGACGGCGGACAGCTTTGCGGCGATCGGGACCGCGTGGGTGATGGCCACCAGCTCGGCGCCATCGGCAGGCCGGGCTTCGGGAAGGCGCCCTTCGGAAGGTACGACGGCGACGCGCCTGGCCAGCAGGCCGGCCAGTACTTCGGTGGTGGTTCCGCCGTCGAGCAGGATACTGGCGTGTGAGTTGCGGGGAACCAGGGCCAGCGCGGCTTCGGCGATGCGGACCTTCTGGTCGGGACGCTGGATGGCGCGGGCCGTGACGCTCTCCTCGGTGGTGCTGAACCGGTCAGGGGCTACGGCGCCGCCGTGGACGCGGCGGACGGTGCCGGCGCTCTCCAGCGCGGCGAGGTCCCGGCGGACGGTTTCGGTGGTGATGCTGAAGCGCTCGGCCAGCAGGGTGACGCTGACCCTGCCGTTGCCGGCCACCAGGTCGGCAATCTTCTGCTGGCGCTCCTCGGCAAACACATACCCTCCATTGCGTAGTTCCGGCGTGGTGACTCGCATCACATGATGTTGAGATACTTGACTTTATCTTTGAATCTGTTGGTTTGTCAACGGAAACCAACACGAAACCAAATGGAGGAGTGGTTGTTACTTTTCTCCCGCCAGCCGGCCGTTGCTCCCGAAAAGCGAAGCGGCAGAAGTCCGACAAGCGGGGAAGCGAACGGGCCTTTAAAGGCGGAAGCCGGGCCGGACCATTGCGTTGGTCCGGCCCGGCTTCGCGGGGTCGCTGTTCCGGGGCTAGAGTTCGCCGTCGCGGCTTTCGTTGCGGGTGATGCGCTCGCCGGTGGCCGGATCCACCACCGACCTGGTTTCGCTGACCCGGCGGCTGCGTCCGGGCGAGGCCAGAACCAGGGACACGACCAGCCCGATCACACCCACAACCATCAGGATGTAGCCGACGAGGACCTGGTCAATAAAGGGGATCAGTCCCGGGGCTACAGCCCAAGCGAGGATGGCGCCCAGGGCGATGAGGAAAATTGAGGAACCGATTCTCATGACGTACTCCTTCGTGTCCGCGGCGGCGGAGCCAGTAGGTGTTACTGCCGGTGTGTCGAATTCTGCCTGCAAGCGTCACGGTACCGCGCCGCTCGGGCTGATTCAATGATCCGCGCCGCACGGAAGGGCCAGGTCAGGGCGGCCTCGCTAGCATGGCCCCATGGAAACTGTGGTGTGGTCACGCCCCGAACACCAGCGGGCAGGAACACCTCTGCTGGTGATGATGCACGGCTACGGCACGGACGAATCGCGCATGGTCCGGCTCTTCGATTACCTCCCCGCGGGGTTCACTTGTGCGGCGCTCCGTGCCCCGATGCCGGTGGGAGACCACTACGGCTGGTTCCTCCTGGACTACTTCCTGGCAAACGATTTCGCGGACGTGGTCCGCGTCAGCAACGCCGTGCACGCCTGGGTGGAATCCATCCGGGGCGGGCACAGCAGCGTGAGCCTGCTGGGCTATTCGCAGGGAATGGCCATGGCGAGCACCCTCCTGCGCCTGCACCCCGCGGACTACCGGGCGGTGGTGGGACTGTCCGGTTTCGTACTCAACAATGAGCTCCTCGCCCTGACCGATTCGTTTGAGGCCAGGCCGCCGTTCTTCTGGGGCCGGGACAAAGCGGATATGGTGATCAACCCGGACGCCGTTCATTACACGGCCGAATGGCTGGAAGCGCACACCCAGCTGACCGCCCGGACCTACCCCGGAATGGGCCATGCGATGTCCAAACGGGAGATGGCGGACGTGTCCGCATTCCTCCGCCACTACGTCCTGGGCTGAAGGTGGGGAAAAAACAGTTGCCAGCCAAATTTGTAAGCGCTTACACTCTACTTCGGCCGCGACCGCTGCTAATCGACCGGGGGACTAAGGACACTGCACTGCTGATGACTGAACACAATGCAACCGATGCCCCCGCCTGGACCGGCGCCTCCGGCATCCTCTTCGACCTCGATGGTGTACTCACCCCCACCGCCACCGTGCACGAAAAGGCCTGGCAGGAACTCTTCGAGGGGTACCTTGCCGCACACCCGGAAGCCCGGGCCTACAGCGAAAGCGACTACTTCGACCACATCGACGGCAAGCCCCGGTTCGACGGTGTGCGTGACTTCCTCGCCTCGCGCGGGATCACGCTCCCGGAGGGACCCCTGGACGACGACCCGGCCAATGCCACCGTGCAGGGTCTGGGAAACCGGAAGAACGCGGTCTTCAACGAGATCGTCAGCGCCGGAGTCGAGCCGTTCGAAGGATCGGTACGATTCCTGGAAGCCGCGCTGGCCCGCGGACTGAAAGTCGCCGTCGTCTCCTCCTCCCGGAACGCCCCGGCGGTCCTCGAGGCCGCCGGCCTGAGCCACCATTTCCCCGTGGTGGTTGACGGCGTGGTCGCAGCCCGCGAAGGCCTCCCCGGCAAGCCGGACCCCGCCACCTATGAGTACGCCGCCCGGCTGCTGGGGCTGCCCGGCAAGGAATGCGTTGTGGTGGAAGACGCCGTTTCCGGTGTCCAGGCCGGCCGTGCGGGGTCGTTCCACTCGGTCATCGGCGTGGACCGCGGCGCCGGCCGGCAGGTCCTGCTCGACGCCGGAGCCACGCTGGTGGTCAACGACCTGCAGGAACTCGTTCCCTAGATCCGCAGCGGCGCCCTCCCCCCAAGACGCCACAGCCCCGAACCGCCGCACCCCGGCACCACCCCGGCACCACCCCGAATACTTGCCCGGCCACGAACCGGCAGCACAGCCAACCGCCAAAGGACCCCAACACCATGGCACTCATCACCGCGGACCGCGAAAGGTTCCCCGACACCCCCTGGCAGCTCGTGGAAACACGGCACGAACCAGGAAGCGCCGGCACCCTGGAAACCCTCTTTGCCCTGGGCAACGGTCATCTTGGCATCCGCGGGGCCCACTGGACCCCGGCCGATGCGGAGCTGCCCGGGACGTTCATCAACGGACTGCACGAGACCTGGGACATCAAGCACGCCGAAAACGCCTTCGGCTTCGCCCGGACCGGCCAGCGCATCATCTATGTCCCCGATGCGAACAACTTCACCATCGTGGTGGACGGCGAGGCGCTTAGCCTGGCCGAGTCCGAGGTGCTGGATTACCGCCGCTCCGTCGACTTTTCCACCGGCGTCTACGAATGCCGCGTCACCTGGCTGTGCCGGTCCGGGGCTACCGTGACCACCACCGAACGCCGGGCTGTGGGATACCGCTCGCGCGGAAGCCTGGGCATTTCCCTGGACGTGGACACGGACCGGCTGGTGTCGCTGGACGTGACATCCTCGGTCATTAACCGCCAGGACCAGCCTGTGGAGGACCACTCCGAGCATGATCCCCGCCGTTCCGGCCGGCACGCAGGGCGGGTGCTCCAGCCGGTTCGGCTCGACGGCGGCGACGGTTCCCTGCGGCTCTCCTGGCAGACCGCCGCCTCCGGGCAGCGCGTCGGGGTGGCAGTGGACCACTGGACGTCCGCGGGCCACCAGCCGTTTGAGACGAAGGTGGACCAGGACGACAGCAACGTCCGCTACGTCCTGGCCGTCACCGCGGAGGAACCGTTCCGGCTGGAGAAGAGCGTCGGCTACGCGGCCGTTTTCGATGCGCACGATGACCCCACGGATGCAGCCGAAGCCGCCGAGGCCGGCCTGCTCCCCGTCCTGGACGTTTTTGCCGAGAGCGCGGCGCACTACGGCGCCTATTGGGCGACCTCTGACATCGAGGTGGACGGCCAGCCGGGGCTCCAGCAGGCCATCCGCTGGAACCTGTTCCAGTTGGCACAGGCAACAGCCCGCGCAGACGTGGCCGGCATCCCGGCCAAGGGCGTCACGGGTTCCGGCTACGAGGGCCACTACTTCTGGGACCAGGAGGTCTATCTCCTGCCCTACCTCACGTACACCAATCCCGACGGCGCTCGCCAGGTCCTTGAGTTCCGTCACGGAATGCTTCCCGAGGCGCGGGTCCGCGCCAAGGAACTGAGCGTTGACGGCGCACTGTTCCCGTGGCGCACCATCAACGGGCTGGAGGCCAGCGCCTATTACGCTGCCGGCACCGCCCAGTTCCACATCGCCGCGGCGATTGCGTTCGCCACCAACCGCTACCTCTGGGCCACCGAAGACATTGCGTTCCGGACCGGGATGGGCGCGGAGCTCCTGATCGAAACCGCCCGCATGTGGGTCTCCCTGGGCTTCTTCGGCAAGGACGGGCTCTTCCACATCCACGGGGTTACCGGCCCGGACGAGTACACGGCCGTGGTCAACGACAACCTCTACACCAATGTCATGGCCCGCTTTAACCTTCGCGCCGCCGCGGCCCTGGAGCACGCGGGCATCACCCAGGAGGAGCGCCAGCTCTGGCAGGCAGCCGCGGACCGGATGCACCTGCCCTTCGACGACCGCATGCAGGTGTACTCGCAGGACAACGACTTCATGACGCTCGAAGGGTGGGACTGGGACACCCCGCGCTCGAAGTATCCGCTGCTGCTGCACTTCCACCCCCTGGTCATCTACCGCCACCAGGTCCTGAAGCAGGCCGACACGGTGCTGGCGATGTTCCTGCAGTGGCAGGACTTCACCGCGGAGGAGAAGCAGCGCGCCTTCGATTTCTACGATCCCATCACCACCGGCGACTCCACACTGTCCGCCTGCGTGCAGGGCATCATGGCCGCCGAGGTGGGCTATTCGCGCGAAGCGCTGGCACACTTCACGAACGCCGCATTCATCGACCTCGATGACACGCACGGGAACACGATCGACGGTGTGCACATCGCCTCCACCGGCGGCGTGTGGAGCTCGCTGGTCTGCGGCTTTGCTGGCCTGCGCGACCAGGGTCCGGTGCCGTTCTTTGACCCGCGCCTTCCGGCCTCGTGGGACGGCCTGTCATTCCACCTCCGGATCCGCGGCAGGCTCCTCCGGGTAACGCTCGACGCCGGTTCCCTCACCCTGGTGGTCCAGGAGGGCGAACCGCTCGAGGTGGACGTAAGGGCGCAGCTGCTTACCGTGGGCTCAGCGCCGGTGAAGGTGGCGCTGGACCCGGTCAGTGTGCCCGAGGCGACAGTCTTCCCGAGCCAGCTGCCGACGTCGAGCATTCCCGTGGTGCGCGGCCGCGGCTGACCGCCGGGGAGCGGGAGCTGGCGCGGCCTGCGTCAGTCTCCCACCGCCGTCGTGCTTTCCATCCCGGCGGCGTGGACAAGGGGGTGCGCCAGTTCGTCGTCCGGCATCCGGGCGGCGGCCACCGCGACGATCGCCATGACCGGGCCTACGCCCCCGGCCACCAGGAAAATCAGCCAGATGGGCAGCACCTCGGCGGCGGGGCCGGCCAGCGCCATGGACACCGGCATGAGCGCTAGTGAGACGAAAAAGTCCAGGCTGGACACCCGGCCCAGCAGCTGCGGCGGCACGCGCCTCTGCAGCAGGGTGCCCCAGATGACCATGCCCACGCTGCCGGTGGCGCCGAAGACGAACAGTGCCGCGGCAACGGCCCAGAAGCTGTCCATGATTCCGACGGCGGCCAGCGGCAGGGTGCCCGCGCCCCACGCCGCCATCATCACCGTGAGGTAGCGGCGGGGGAGCGGCAGCGATGCGGTGAGGAGCGAGCCGAGCGCCGAGCCCGCTCCGAGGACGGCGAGCAGAAAGCCGAACATGCGGGAGTCGCCGCCCAGCTGGTCGCGCACCACGAAGGGAATCAGCACTTCGATGGGGCCGATCAGGAACAGCACCGAAATGCAGGCCCAGAGCAGCGTCCAGAGGAGCCAGGGCGTGCGGACTGTGTACGCGACGCCCTCGCGGAGGTCCTGGACGAAGGTGGATTTCGACGCGGCCTCAGTGCCCTCCTCCGTTCGGGGCGCCGCCAGGGCGTGCCGGCCCAGGAAATTCAGCACGATGAACGCCGCCAGGTGGCACACAGCCACCGCTGTCACCGCGTGCGACGGCGACAGTGCCGCCACCACGATGCCCGCCACCGCCGGGCCGGCAGCCTGCTGCAGCACCGGGCGCATGGTCCCTTCCAGCCCGTTCGCGGCCAGGAGGTCGCCGGGCGGAAGGATGCGCGGCAGGATGGCGGAGTAGGCCGGAAAGAAGAAGGCCGCGCCCACGCCCAGCACGAACGCGCCGAGTGCCAGGTGCCAGACCTGCAGCAGCCCGGCCATAGCCAGTCCGCTCACGGCGGCGATGACCGCCAGGTTGGTCCCCTCCACCGCGATAATGAGCCGGCGCTGCGGAACCCGGTCCGCCGCGATCCCGCCGGCCAGCACGAACGCCACCAGACCAACGCTGCCGGCGGCCGCCACCGTGGACAGTTCCAGCGGGCCGCCGCCCAGGTGGATCACCTCGTAGACCATGGCCACGGCCCACATGCCCGAGCCGAAAATCGAGATGGCCAAAGCCGCGGTCAGGACCCGGTATTCACGGTGGGCAAACGGCCGCAGGGCCTTGGGGGTGGGCATCCCCCAATTCTAGTTCCGCCCTCCTGCCGCGTTGTGGTGTCAGCGGGCCAGGAGGCTGGCGGCTTCCTGGCGGGTGGTGCCGGAGTCCTGGATGCCTTCGGCGATGTGGGCGAGGTGTTCGGGGATTTCGCGGCCCTTTTTGCGCATGGCGGTGGCCCAGAGCCGGCCGGCGCGGTAGGAGGAGCGGACCAGGGGCCCGGACATGACGCCGAGGAAACCGATTTCCTCGGCCTCGTGCTGCAGGTCCAGGAATTCCTGCGGCTTGACCCACCGGTCCACGGGCAGGTGCCGCTCGGACGGGCGCAGGTACTGGGTGATGGTGATCAGGTCACACCCGGCACCGTGCAGGTCCCGGAGGGCCTCGCTGATTTCCTCGCGGGTTTCGCCCATGCCCAGGATCAGGTTGGACTTGGTGACCATGCCCAGGTTCCGCCCCTGCGTGATGACATCCAGGGACCGTTCGTACCGGAACGCGGGCCGGATCCGCTTGAAGATCCGGGGCACGGTCTCGACGTTGTGCGCGAACACCTCCGGGGCCGAATCGCAGATCGCCGCGATGTGTTCCGGTTTGCCGGAGAAGTCAGGGATCAGCAGTTCCACCCCGGTGCCGGGGTTCAGCTCATGGATCTTCCGGACCGTCTCGGCGTACAGCCACACACCCTCATCGGCCAGGTCATCCCGGGCCACCCCGGTCACGGTCGCGTAGCGCAGGTTCATCGACTGCACCGACCGGGCGACCTTGGTCGGCTCGAACATGTCCACCGGGGACGGTTTGCCGGTATCGATCTGGCAGAAATCACACCGCCGGGTGCACTCGGACCCGCCGATCAGGAACGTCGCTTCCCGGTCCTCCCAGCACTCGAAAATGTTCGGGCAGCCGGCCTCCTCACACACCGTGTGCAGGCCCTCTTTCTTCACCAGGTTCTTGAGCCCGACGAACTCCGGGCCCATCTGGACCTTCGCCTTGATCCACTCCGGCTTCCGCTCCACCGGGACAGCCGCGTTACGCTGCTCAATCCGCAGCATCTTCCGGCCCTCAGGTGCCAGTGTCATCAGTACTCTTTCCTTAGCATTCCACGACGTTGACGGCGAGGCCGCCCATGGCCGTTTCCTTGTATTTGGAGGACATGTCCTTGCCCGTTTCGCGCATGGTCACGATGACCTCGTCGAGGGAAACGCGGTGCGTGCCGTCGCCCCACAGCGCCATCTTTGCGGCGTTGATGGCCTTGGCGGCAGCGATCGCGTTGCGTTCGATGCACGGGACCTGGACCAGGCCGCCGATCGGATCGCAGGTCAGGCCCAGGTTGTGCTCCATGGCGATTTCCGCGGCGTTTTCCACCTGCTGGGGCGTGCCGCCCATGACTTCGGCCAGGCCTGCGGCGGCCATTGACGACGCGGACCCGACCTCGCCTTGGCAGCCCACCTCGGCGCCCGAGATCGAGGCCTGTTCCTTGTAGAGCACCCCGACGGCGCCGGCGGTCAGCAGGAACTTGACTACGACGTCGTCGCGGTCTTCCTGCGTGGCCTTGTCCATGCCGGGCGCGTAGTGCAGCGCGTAGTACAGGACCGCGGGAATGATGCCGGCCGCGCCGTTGGTCGGTGCGGTCACCACCCGGCCGCCGGAGGCATTTTCCTCGTTGACGGCCAGCGCGATCAGGTTCACCCATTCCTGCCAGTACTTCGGGTCCCGGTCCTTGTCCTCCTTCAGGAGGCGTTCGTGCCAGTCGGGCGCACGACGGCGGACCTTCAGCCCGCCGGGCAGGAGTCCTTCGCGCTTCAGGCTGACTTCAACGCACTCCTCCATGACGGCCCAGATTTCCAGCAGTCCCTTGCGGATCTCCTCTTCGGACCGTGAGGCGCGCTCATTGACGAACATGATCTCGCCGATGGACAGGCCCTTGGACTGGCACCGGCCCAGCAGCTCCGCGGCGGTGCGGAACGGCAGGGGCAGTTCCTTCTTGGACTCGTCGAGTTCCTTGAGGGCCGCATCCTCTTCGCCCTCGCGGACAATGAAGCCGCCGCCCACGGAGAAGAATGTTGCCGTGTGCAGCACCTCGCCGGCAGCGTCCGTGACCGTGAACGTCATCCCGTTGGTGTGCCGGGGCAGGACCGTCAGCGGACGGAGCACCATGTCCGCCACCCCGTAAGGCAACGGAACCGCCGTCGCGCCGTCCACTGCGCCGGCCAGCTGGAGGGTTCCGGTCTCGGCGATTGCTGCGAGCCGGTCCTCCACCTCGTCCGGGAGGATCTTCTCCGGGTGGTAGCCCTCCAGGCCGAGCAGGACAGCGGTCATGGTGCCGTGTCCGTGCCCCGTCGCGGCCAGCGATCCGTAGACGTCCACGCGCAGCCCCGCGACGTCGGGGAGCTTCCCGGATGCGGCGAGCTCCCCGGCGAATACCGCTCCGGCGCGCATCGGCCCCACAGTATGGGAGCTCGAAGGCCCGATCCCAATGGAAAAGAGATCAAAGACTCCAACGGCCATGACAGGTTCCTAACTAAAAGTTATGTGCCGAGATGGCAGTTCACACCAATGTTCTTCCGATTCATTGCCGTGAACTGCCATCTCGCGCGTGGTTAAAGCCCCGGGTACAGCGGGTGCGCAGCGGCGAGTGCCTCTACGCGGTGACGCAGGCCGGAAAGGTCAGCGTCGGCGTCGGCCGTCAATGCCTCGGCGATGATATCCGCAACCTCGGCGAAGGCAGCCTCGCCGAAGCCTCGGGTGGCCAGGGCCGGGGTGCCGATGCGGAGGCCGGAGGTGACCATCGGCGGGCGCGGGTCGAAGGGCACGGCGTTGCGGTTGACGGTGATGTCAATGGCAGCCAGGCGGTCCTCGGCCTGCTGGCCGTCGAGCTCGCAGTTGCGCAGGTCAACCAGGACCAGGTGCACATCCGTGCCGCCCGAGACCACGCTGATGCCCTTGGCGGCAACGTCTTCGCGGGTGAGGCGGTCGGCCAGGATGCGGGCACCAGCCAGGACGCGCTCCTGGCGCTCCTTGAACTCCGGCGAACCTGCGATCTTGAACGCCACGGCCTTGCCGGCGATGACGTGCTCCAGCGGGCCGCCCTGCTGGCCCGGGAACACTGCCGAGTTGATCTTCTTGGCGATGCCGGCGTCGTTCGAGAGGATGATGCCGCCGCGCGGACCGGCGAGGGTCTTGTGCGTGGTGGACGTGGTGACGTGGGCGTGCGGCACCGGTGAGGGGTGCAGCCCGGCGGCCACCAGGCCGGCGAAGTGCGCCATGTCCACCATCAGGTAGGCGCCGACGGAGTCGGCAATCCGGCGGAACTCGGCGAAGTCCAGCTGGCGTGCATAGGCGGACCAGCCGGCCACGATCAGCTGCGGCTTGTGCTCCTGGGCCAGGCGCTCCACCTCGGCCATGTCAATGGTGTGGGTGTCTTCGCGGACCTGGTAGGGGACCACGTTGTAGAGCTTGCCGGAGAAGTTGATCTTCATCCCGTGCGTCAGGTGGCCGCCGTGGGCCAGGTTCAGGCCCATGATGGTGTCGCCGGGCTTGATCAGCGCGTGCATCACCGAGGCGTTCGCCTGCGCGCCGGAGTGCGGCTGGACGTTGGCGTATTCCGCGCCGAACAGGGCCTTCACGCGGTCGATGGCCAGCTGCTCGATGACGTCGACGTGCTCGCAGCCACCGTAGTAGCGCTTGCCCGGGTAGCCCTCGGCGTACTTGTTGGTCAGCACGGAGCCCTGCGCCTGCATCACTGCCACGGCGGTGTGGTTCTCCGAGGCGATCATCTCCAGGCCGTCGCGCTGGCGGCCCAGCTCGGCGTCGATCTTTACTGCGATCTCCGGGTCCAGGGCGGACAGGTCTGCGTTCAGGCTCGGAGCGTCTACCTGCTGGAAAGCGGCGGTGGCGGGGGCGCTCACAGCTCGCCGCCGTTGGCTGCCGCGTATTCCTCAGCGGTCATGAGGGGGCCTTCTTCGGAGACGGCAACCTTGAAGAGCCAGCCTGCGCCGTAGGGGTCGCTGTTGATGAGGGCGGGATCGGCCACGACGGCTTCGTTGATCTCGGTGATCTCACCGGTGACGGGGGCGTACAGGTCCGAGACGGACTTGGTGGATTCCACCTCGCCGCAGGTTTCGCCGGCGGTCACGGTGGAGCCGACCTCGGGCAGGTCCACGTACACGATGTCGCCCAAGGCCTCGGCGGCGACGGCGGAGATGCCGATACCGGCGGGGCCGTCGCCATCAACGGCAACCCACTCGTGCTCGGCGGAGTACTTCAGTTCAGCGGCAACTTTAGCCATGGTGTTACTTCCTTAAGTTCGTGTTTAAAAGTGAGAGAGCGTCGGGCCAGGCAGCACATTAAGTGAGAGAGCGTCGGGCCAGGCAGCACATTAAGTGAGAGAGCGTCGGGGAGTGGCCTGCAGCCGGAAGCGTGCGCCTAAGGGAGGCGTCGCGTCCGCGCAGCGGGCGCCTTCGCGACCGAGCACGCGGAGGATGTCGGCCACTCCTTTACTTCCGGCGCTTGTAGAACGGGAGGGCTACAACCTCGAAGGGTTCGGCCTTGCCGCGGAGATCGATGTCCAGGGCGGTGCCCACCTCGGAGTGTTCGACGTCGACATAGGCCATGGCGACCGGGTAGCCGAGGGTGGGGGACGGCTGGCCGGAGGTCACCTCGCCCACGACGTTCCCGTCCTTCATCACGGGGTAGTGCGCACGGCCTGCCCGGCGGCCCAGGCCCTTGAGGCCCACGAGCCTGCGCCCGGTGGTGGAACCTGCGCCGGCTGCCTTCAGTTCGGCCAGGGCTGCCTTGCCCACGAAGTCGGACTCCTTGGCCAGGGACACGACCGGGCCCAGCCCTGCAGCGTAGGGGTTGCCTTCGCGGGAGAGTTCGTTGCCGTAGAGCGGCATGCCGGCTTCGAGGCGGAGCGAGTCGCGGCTCGCGAGGCCAGCCGGAATAAGCCCCTGGTCCTTGCCCGTCTCGAGGAGTGCGTCCCAGAGGGCGGAGGCCTGGGCGTTGGGCACGTAAATCTCGAAGCCGTCTTCGCCGGTGTAGCCGGTGCGGGCCAGGAGCAGGTCCCGGACAGTGCCGTTGACGGCCATGCCTACCTCCACCGCTGCGTAGTACTTCAGCTCCGTCACCAGGCTGTGCTGGTCAGCGGGGACCAGGGTCAGCAGGATGGCTTCGGCGCTGGGGCCCTGCACCGCGATGAGCGACGTTTCGGCGGAGACGTCCTCCACCGTGACATCGAAGTTGGCGGCGCGCTCCGCCAGGGCCGCGGCCACAACGGCGGCGTTGCCGGCGTTGGGAACCACCAGGTACCTGTCATCGGCGCGGCGGTAGGAGATCAGGTCATCAATGATGCCGCCGTCTTCCTGGCAGATCAGCGAGTACTTGGCCTTGCCCACGGCGACGGCGGAGAGCTTGCCGGCCAGGGCGTAGTCCAGGAATGCCGCGGCGTCCGGCCCGGTGACCCAGACTTCGCCCATGTGGGAGAGGTCGAACAGGCCGGCGGCGTTGCGCACGGCCCGGTGTTCGGCCAGCTCGGATTCGTACTTGAGGGGCATCTGCCAGCCGCCGAAGTCGGTGAACGAGGCGCCGGCCTTCTTGTGCTCGTCGTAGAGCGCAGTGAATTTCTCGGTCATTGGAACTGGTCCTTTAGTTGTTGGGGCCTGCCGCGGTGTCCTCGAACTCCTCGAGGGGTGGGCAGGAGCAGATGAGGTTGCGGTCGCCGGCTGCACCGTCGATGCGTCCCACAGGCGGGAAGTACTTGTCCTGCTTCAGGGACGGAAGCGGGAACGCGGCCTGCTCGCGGGGGTAGCTGCGGTCCCAGCCGGTGTTGACCACGGCGGCAGCGGTGTGGGGTGCGTTCCGAAGCGGGGAGCCGGCCAGGGTGAAGTCGCCGTTGGCAACCTGCTCGATCTCGGCGTGGATGCTGATCATCGCGTTGATGAAGCGGTCGATTTCGCCCAGGTCCTCGGACTCGGTGGGCTCCACCATCAGGGTTCCGGCCACCGGGAAGGCAAGGGTGGGAGCGTGGAAGCCGTAGTCGATGAGGCGCTTGGCCACGTCCTCGGCGGTGACGCCGGTGCGGGCCGTCAGTTCACGCAGGTCCAGGATGCACTCGTGCGCAACGAGTCCGCCTTCGCCGGTGTACAGGACGGGGAAGAAGCCGTTCAGGCGGGCTGCGACGTAGTTCGCGGCCAGCAGTGCGGACTTCGTGGCCTCGGTCAGGCCGGCGCCGCCCATGAGCTTGACGTAGGCCCAGGAGATGGGCAGGACGCCGGCAGAGCCATAGCGGGACGCGGAGATCGCCACGCCGTGGCCTTCCGCTGCGTTTTCGGAAGAAGCGCTGTTGGCGTCACCGGGCATGAAGGGGGCCAGGTGTGCCTTGGCTGCGACCGGCCCGACGCCGGGTCCGCCGCCGCCGTGGGGGATGCAGAAGGTCTTGTGCAGGTTCAGGTGCGAGACGTCTCCGCCGAACTTGCCCGGCTGCGCCAGGCCCACCAGGGCGTTCAGGTTGGCGCCGTCGACGTACACCTGGCCGCCGGCAGCGTGGACGGCGTCGCAGACGTCGCGGACGTCGCCGTCGTACACGCCATGGGTGGACGGGTAGGTGATCATGATGCAGGACAGGACGTCCTTGTTGGCCTCGATCTTCGCGGTCAGGTCTGCGTGGTCGATGGTGCCGTCAGATGCGGTGGCAACCACGACGACCTTCATGCCTGCCAGGACCGCGGAGGCGGCGTTGGTGCCGTGCGCGGAAGCGGGGATGAGGCAGACCGTGCGCTGTTCGTCGCCGCGGGACAGGTGGTAGCCGCGGATGGCCAGCAGGCCGGCGAGCTCGCCCTGGGATCCGGCGTTCGGCTGGATGGACACCTGGTCGTAGCCGGTGACTTCGGCGAGGTCGGCTTCCAGGCCCTCGATCAGTTCACGCCAGCCGGCGGTCTGGGACTCCGGTGCGAACGGGTGGATCGAAGCGAATTCCGGCCAGGAGATGGCTTCCATCTCGGCGGTGGCGTTGAGCTTCATGGTGCACGAACCCAGCGGGATCATGGTGCGGTCCAGTGCCAGGTCACGGTCCGAGAGCCTGCGGATGTAGCGGAGCAGCTGCGTCTCCGAGCGGTGGGTGTTGAACACAGGGTGCGTCAGGTAACCCGAGGTGCGGACGACGGCGGAGGGCAGCTCGAACCCGGCCGCGTCGCCTACGGGGCCGGCGCCAAAGGCGACGGCGACGGCGGAGAGGGTTGCCGCCGTCGTGGTTTCATCCACGGAGACACCCACGGTGTCCTCGTCGACGAAGCGGAGGTTGATGCCGCGCGCTTCCGCGGCGGTGATGACCTTGCCGGCATTGCCCGGGACGCGGACGGTCAGGGTGTCGAAGAAGGAGCCGGACACGAGCTCGCGGCCTGCGGCTTCCAGCGTGGCGGCCAGGAGGCGGGCGTTGTTGTGGACGTTCTCGGCGATGGCCTTCAACCCGTCCGGGCCGTGGTAGACGGCGTAGAAGGAGGAAACGATGGCCAGCAGCGCCTGCGCGGTGCAGATGTTGGAGGTGGCCTTCTCACGGCGGATGTGCTGCTCGCGGGTCTGGAGCGCCAGACGGTAGGCGGGGGCGCCGGCGTCGTCCTTGGACACGCCCACCAGGCGGCCCGGGAGGGAGCGTTCCAGGCCTTTCTGGACGGCCATGTAGGCGGCGTGGGGGCCGCCGAAGAACAGCGGGACGCCAAAGCGCTGGGTGGAACCGACAGCGATGTCGGCGCCCTGCTCACCCGGAGGGGTGATCAGGGTCAGTGCCAGCAGGTCGGCCGCGACGGTGACCAGGGCGCCCCGGGATTTTGCCTCGGCGATGACGCCGGCCTGGTCCCACACCCGTCCGGAAACACCGGGCTGCTGCAGAACGATGCCGTTAATGGGGCCTTCGGGCAGGCCGGCGGAGAGGTCGGCGACTTCCACCTCGAAGCCGAGGGCCTCGGCGCGGCCTTTGACGATGGCGATGGTCTGGGGCAGGACGTCAGCGTCAAGGACCGTCTTGCCGTCCTTGGCGTCCTTGTTCTTGTTGGCCCTGCGCATCAGCAGCACGGCTTCGGCCACGGCGGTGGCTTCATCCAGCAGGGAAGCGTTGGCGATGGGCAGGCCAACCAGGTCCTGGACCATGGTCTGGAAGTTCAGCAGGGCCTCGAGGCGGCCCTGTGAGATTTCCGGCTGGTACGGCGTGTACGCGGTGTACCAGGCAGGCGCTTCCAGGATGTTGCGGCGGATCACGGCCGGCGTGATGGTGTCGTAGTAGCCCTGGCCGATCATCTGCACGGCAGTCTTGTTCTTGGCGGCCAACCGGCGCAGTTCGGCCAGCACCTCAACCTCGCTGAGGGCGTCCTGCAGGCGAAGGGCAGTCTCCTGGCGGATGGACGCAGGAACCGCCACGTCAACAAGGCCGTCCACGGAGTCGTAGCCAACGGCCTTGAGCATGGTGTCGATGTCGGCCTGGCGGCGCGCGCCGATATGCCGGTCAACGAACGTTGATTGAAGGGACTGAATCGTCATGAGGAACTCCAGGTCTGGCCTGCCATGGGGGTGGCACGGTATACGGTGGGCTCCTCCCCGCTCTGTATTGGACCTGAGAGATTCCGCAAGACCATGAAGATCCGCTTGCACCGTCGGTGAGCCTGGCGCTTCGCCTGGCTGCTTTCCAGAGTTGCCTCGCCGCGACGGTACATGGGCCTGAGAGATTCCTGGGGAGGATTTGCTCCTACGGCGCCTGCCCGGATGTCGGTCCGGGAGAACTCTCCCGCCGCAGCTCGAAAGGCATATTAAAATGTGGGTGATTCGGCTCACAAGGTACACGACAATGCGTCCCGAGGCAAATCCGCGCCCCTCCATCCGGCGGGAAGGCGGTGGTCCTGGACGCTCCTGCTGCAGCAGTCAGCGGGACGTTTGACATTCCCGGCCGGCCGGCAACACACTGGTTCCGGATCGTGCGGCATGGACCGGGGCGGCCGCCAAGGCAGCCTGGCTTTATCCCCACGACAACCGACAAAGCCTTTGACCTGCGGCGGGAGAGACCTGCCCCGGTACATCCAGCAGGCGCCGTAGGAGCAAGTCCTCCCCAGGAAACTCTCAGGCACCCCGTACCGCCGCGGCGAGGCAACTCTGAAAAGCAGCCGGACTCCGGCTCACCGACGGTGCAAGCGGATCTTCATGGTCTTGCGGAAACTCTCAGGTCTATACAGAGCGGGGAGGAACCGAATCCCTGCGGCGCCCCGGCGTTGCTCGAACGATGGAGTTCCACGTGACCGTTCCTCCCTCCCCGTCCGCCCGCGCGGCAGGCCGGCGCAACGAGCCCCCGCGCCCTGGCGCAGACGGTTTCGTCCTCACGTTCCAGTGCCCCGACTCGCTTGGCATCGTCCAGGCCGTGGCCGGGTTCCTGCTCACGCAGGAGTGCTACATCCTGGACATCAAGCAATTCGGGGACCATGCCGGCGGCCAGTTCTTCATGCGGGTGCACTTCAGCGCTCCGGACGGCAGGGAAGCGGACCGGCTCCGCGAAGATTTTGCGCCAGTGGCCGCCGAGTGGCGGATGGAGTGGCAGCTGGAGCGGGATGGCCGCAGGCAGCCCATCCTGGTGATGGTGTCCAAGTATGACCATTGCCTCCGCGACCTGCTGTTCCGGGCACAAAACGGCGAACTTCCCGTGGAGATCGTGGCTGTCGTGTCCAATCATCCGGACCTGTCCGGCCTGGTGGACTGGCACGGCGTCCCGTTCCACCACATTCCGGTCACCCCGGAGACCAAGCCCGACGCCGAAGCGCAGCTTTTGGCGCTCGTGGACAGCTACGGGGCGGAGCTGGTGGTCCTGGCCCGCTACATGCAGGTCCTCAGCGACGCTGCCACGGAGCGGCTTAGCGGGAAGGCCATCAACATCCACCACTCCTTCCTGCCGAGCTTCAAGGGCGCCAGGCCCTACCACCAGGCCTACGAGCGCGGGGTCAAGACCGTCGGCGCCACGGCCCACTACGTCAACTCAGAACTGGACGAGGGGCCCATCATCTCGCAGCAGGTCATCGAAGTGGACCACGCCTACGGACCGGCGGACCTGGTCACTGTCGGCAAGGATGCCGAGTGCAAGGCGCTGACCAACGCGGTCCGCTGGCACGCCGAAGGACGCATCCTGCTCTCGGGAAACCGCACGGTCATCCTGCGATGACTGCAACTGCTGCGGTGCCTGCGCGCGCCGCAGCAGGCCGGCGGTCCGCGACAGTAAACCTTAAGCATGCTTAGTATTGCCCGTAGGATGGGGGAAAACGCGGCAGCTGCTGCTGCCGCCGGACGCGAACGAAGGTGACCATGGCCAAGCGCAGCAATCCAGCATTCCGAATCGCCCAGGAAACCGCGCACAACGCGGTGTTCGACGCAGACGGCAAGCCCAAACCCGGCGTCCATAACCTGCTCCTCCGCGCGGTGGAGATCCAGCGCCCGCTGGTCGTGGCGTACATCAAGAGGCTCCAGCGAAAGCACCCCCGCGCCACTGCGGCGCAGCTGGCTGACTTCCTGGAGCGCGACTACCTGCGTGCCGTGACAGGCGGGGGTGCCGTGGTAGGTGCCACCGCCGTCGTCCCCGGGGTGGGAACCGTAGCGTCCCTGGGGCTTTCCGCGGCCGCAACCGTGGGGTTCCTGGAGGCCACGGCGCTGTATGCCACCTCGCTGGCCGAACTGCACGGCATTCGGATGACCAATCCGGAGAAAGCCAGCACCATGGTCATGGCGATCATGCTCGGCGAGGAAGGCACCACCCTGCTCGGCACCCTCAGCGGGCAGGCCGCCAGCAACGGCGTGGGTGCAACCAAGGCCTGGGGAAATGTCCTCTCCAAGGCGATGCCGGGTTCCGGATGGGGAGCTGTGCGGAACCGCATCCAGAAGGCTTTCCTGAAGAACCTGCTCAAGCGGCAGGGCACAGCGATGTTCGGCCGCGCCCTGCCCTTCGGCATCGGTGCTGTGGTGGGCGGAGCGGGTAACCTCGTGATGGGCCGTGCGGTGGTGGCCAATGCCAAAGAGGCGTTTGGTCCCATGCCGGACACCATTCCCGGGGAGCTCACGGCCGCCGCCGCAGCTCCGGACAACCCCGCGCTGGAAGGCGACACCTTTGGATCTCAACGCTGACCTCGGCGAATCATTCGGCTCCTGGAACATGGGGGACGACGCCTCCATGTTCCGCCTCGTCACAAGCGCGAACCTGGCCTGCGGGTTCCATGCCGGTGATCCTGTCACCATGCTGGACAGCTGCCGTGCCGCCTACGAACTCGATGTCACCGTGGGCGCGCACGTTGGCTACCGTGACCTTGCGGGGTTCGGCCGCCGCTCCCTGGACATGAGTTTCGATGAGCTGTTCGGCGACGTGCTCTACCAGCTGGGCGCGCTGGACGGGGTGGCGCACGCCGTGGGCGCCTCCGTGGACTATGTGAAGCCGCACGGTGCGCTGTACAACCGGATCGTTGCCGACCCCGACCAGGCCTCGGCAGTGGTGGCCGCCGTCAACGCCTACGATCCCGGCCTGCCCATCCTTGGCCTGCCGGGGTCCGAACTTCTCAACCAGGCCAGGGACGCCGGGCACCCCGTGTTCGCGGAGGCTTTCGTGGACCGCGCCTACCTCCCGGACGGCAGCCTGGTGCCGCGCTCCCGGGAAGGGGCGGTACTGCACGACGTCGACGCGATCGTCGAGCGGGCCGTGCGCCTTGCGACCAAGGGCGAGGTAGTGGCCGTCGATGGCACGCTGGTCCAGGTGCGGCCTGACTCACTGTGCATCCACGGGGACACCCCCGGTGCCGTGGAGATGGCGGAACGCGTCCGGGCCGGCCTGGAAGCCGCCGGCGTGGAGCTGGAGTCCTTCGCCTGACCTCTACGCCGCGTTGCTTTAAGAAGCCGGGTCAGCCGAAGATCAGGTGCGCCACGGAGAAGATCGCCAGCCCCGCCAGCGAGCCCACGACGGTGCCGTTGATCCGGATGTACTGCAGGTCCCTGCCCACCTGCAACTCGATCTTCCGGGAGGTCTCTTCGGCATTCCAGCGGGCCACGGTGTCCGTGATGACGCCGGCGATGTCGGAGCGGTAGGTCCGTACCAGGTACCCCGCAGCGTCGCCGATCCAGGCGTTGACCTTGCCGGCCAGCTCCGGATCGTTCACCAGCCGCGACCCGAAGTCCCGCACCGCCGCCTTGAACTTGATGGTCAGGTCGCTGTCGGGATCGTCCACGGCCCCCAGAAGGGCGTTCTTCACGGTGTCCCAGGTGCGCGATGCCAGCTCCCGCACCTCGGGGTCGCCCAGCACCTGTGCCTTGATGCCTTCTGCCCGGGCAATCATGGCCGGATCGTGCTGCAGGTCCCGGGCCAGGTCGTTGAGGTACTTGTCGATCTGCGTGCGCACCTGGTGGTTGGGGTCGGCCTGCACCGCCTTGACGAACTTCAGGATCTCCACGTACACCTTGTCGCCCACCAGTCCGTCCACGAACTGCGGAACCCAGGTGGGGGAGCGGTCCGAGACCAGTCGGGAGACGGTTACGTGGTTGTCGTCCACCCAGTCCGCGGCGCGGTCCACCAGCAGGTCAACCAGGGCGTGATGGTGCCCGTCATGGAAGATACGCTCGGCAAGCCGTCCCACGGGCGGTCCCCACGGCGGAGCCAGCAGATGCTTGCGCACCATGCCCTCGATCACCGCCTGGACGTCGTCGTCATTCAGGACCTTGAAGGCGCCGCGGATGACGGCGGCGCCTTCCTTGGCCACCCGGTCAGCCCCGGCCGGGGTGGCCAGCCATTCCCCGGCACGGCGGGCAATATTGACGCTGGCGAGCTTCTCCTGCACCACCTGCTCCGAGAGGAAGTTGGTTTCCACGAACTCGCCGAGCGAGGCGCCGATCTGGTCCTTGCGGCGCGGAATGATGGCGGTGTGCGGAATTTTGATGCCCAGGGGGTACTTGAACAGTGCTGTGACCGCGAACCAGTCCGCCAGCGCACCGACCATGCCGCCCTCCGCCGCGGCCCGCACGTACTGCAGCCACGGATACTCCTTCTGCAGCGCAAACGCCACCACGAAGACCACGGCCATGGCGATCAGCAGCGCCAGGGCCAGAGCCTTCATTTTCCGCAGCGCTGCCGCCTTTTCGGCGTCCGCTTCCGTGAGCTGGTGGCGCACGGCGGCGCCACCGCGGGTGCGCGGGGTCGCCTTCGGTGCGGGACCGGCCGGGTCCGGGCGGGTAGTTGGCTCAGAGTTCACCTGCATGTGCCCAGCCTAGTCCCGCACGCCCGGCCCGGTCCGCTAGCGTGGCACCATGACAGTTGACGGCCCAGGCCCACACCGGCCGCTGGTCTTTGCCCACCGCGGCTCGAGTGCGGCGTTCGCCGAACACACGCGGGCCGCCTACCTGCAGGCGCTGGCGGACGGCGCGGACGGCGTGGAATGCGACGTCCACCTCACCCGGGACCAGCACGTTGTCCTGCTGCATGACGCCAACCTGGACCGGACCTCGGACGGCACCGGCCCTGTCGCCGAGCGGACGCTCCAGGAACTGCACCACCTGGACTTCTCCTCCTGGAAGGGCGCCCGGATTCCGGAAGCCTTCGGGGCGCGGTCCGAGCAGTTCCTGACCCTGCCGGACCTGCTGGACCTCCTTCGCGAGGCCGGACGGCCGGTGCGGCTGGCCATCGAACTGAAGCACCCCAGCCCTTATCAGTTGAAGCTGGAGGACCGGGTCCTGGAGGTGCTCCGCGCCGAGGGGTTTGACCCGGAAAACTCCACGCTGGACAACGTGGATGTGACGTTCATGAGCTTCAGCCCCGAATCGGTCCGCCACCTGCTGGAAACCGTACCCGCGCCCTACGTCTGCCAGCTGGTGGACGACATCGACATCCACGAGATCCGGGGCGGCCTGGGACTGGGCCCCATCACCGGCAGCGCGGTTGCCAACCTGATGAAGGCCACCCAGCTGGAGGCCGAACGGATCCTGGATGCCGGCACCGCCGGACTGGCCGGACCCGGCATCGACTACGTGCGCGAGCATCCGGAAACCATCCGGCGCTGGCACGACGCCGGGCGGCGGTTCCGGGTGTGGACCGTGGATAAGCCGGAGGACGTGGCGCTGTGCCGGGAGGCGGGCATCCACGAGATCACCACGAACGTCCCCGCGCTGGTACTGGACCAGCTCCGGGTTACGAGCGGCGGCGGTTGCTGTGATTGAGTTGGGGCATGCTGTTTCCGCGGTCCCGAAGGGCGCCCCGTAGCCTTCCGGGGAATGCCGGGAACCTCTCCGCCGCTGCCATGGGCGCATTGCTCCTGGCCAGCGCCTGGCACCACTTCCGGAACCCCCGCTTCTACCACCAGGTGGTGCCGCGCTTTCTGTGCCGCGAAGATGCGCTCGCTACCCGGAAAACCGCCGCAGCAGCGCACGACGACGGCGCGCACCACAGCGACGGCCGGCCTCTCGCGGTGCTCACCAGGGATGAATGGATTGCGGTGAGCGGCCTGCTCGAGTTCGCCGCCGCCGTCGGAATCCTCCTCCCGTCGACACGGAAGTCGACGGCCACCGCGCTTACCGTGATGTTCACCGCGTTCATGGCGGGGCACATCGATGCACTGCTTCGGGCCTATGGTCCCCGGGGAACGCCGCTGCAGCGGGGGATCCACACCCTGCGCCTTCCCCTGCAGGCGCCGCTGGTTGCCTGGGCCTGGAGCCTGCGCAAGCCGGGCGGCGCGCGGCTCGGCGGAGGCCGCCCGTGAAAAAGTTGCTGGCGTCGCAGGCCGTCCGCGTGGGCATCTCGATCAGCATCGCCACCGGGCTGTACGGGGTGTCCTTCGGGGCGCTGTCCGTCACCTCGGGGCTCGACTTCTGGCAGACCATGGCGCTGAGCGTCCTGCTGTTCAGCGGTGGCTCGCAGTTCGCGTTTATCGGCGTGGTAGCCGGGGGCGGTTCGGGCATCGCCGCGATGAGCGCCGCTACGCTCCTGGGCATGCGCAACGGGATCTACGGCATGCAACTCAACGCACTGTTCCGGCCATCCGGCTGGCGCAGGTACGTGGGTGCGCAGCTCACCATCGACGAGTCCACCGCAACCGCCACCGGCCAAGCGGATCCCGTGGAACAGCGGCGTGGATTCTGGACGGCGGGCATCGGCATTTACGTGCTGTGGAACCTCTTCACCGCTGTTGGCGCGCTTGCCGGGAGCGGGCTGGGGGACCCCAAGCAGTGGGGGCTGGACGGGGCCGCTGTCGCAGCCTTCCTTGCCCTGCTGTGGCCGCGGCTCAAGGGCCGTGAACCCGTCGCCATCGCGGCGGCGTGCGCAGTGGCCACCGTTCTTGCCGTGCCGTTCGTCCCGGCCGGCGTGCCCATCCTGGTGGCCGCCCTGGTGGCGGCGGTGGCCGGCTGGTTCAGCCACGGCCGCAGTGACGAAGGGCTCGAGCCGGACGTTGAACCGTATTCGGACCACGGCCGCCACTCCGGGACCGCACCCATCGCCGGCAGCCCCCAAGCCGGGCACCCCTCCGGAGGGGACGCATGAGCCTGTGGATCTGGCTGCTCGTTGCCTGTGCGCTCGCCTACGCCTGGAAGCTGGTGGGGTATCTGGTGCCGGCCAGGCTCCTGGAGAATCCCCGGACGTCCCGCATTGCCGGCACCATGACCATCGGCCTGCTGGCTTCCCTCACCGTCGTGAACGCCGTGGCGTCCGGGCAGCAGCTCGCAGCCGACGCCCGCCTTGGCGCCCTGGCGGCAGCCGCCGTCGCCCTCGCGTTCCGGGCCCCGTTCCTGGTGGTGGTGATCGCCGGAGCCGGAACCGCGGCCCTCCTGCGCCTGTTGGGCTGGAACTAGGGACGCCGGCGGTTGCCCGGTGCCGTCGACGCGTGAGCTGAATCACTCCCACTGCCGCCCGGCGGTTGTAGGATGAGATTGGCTATGCAGTTGGCCTTGGGAACTTCTTCTGAACGGTATCCATGGATCATCAACTGCAGGCAGCCGGAGACAGGGCAGGCCGGCCCGTCCACCCCAATGGCCGACGGAGGGCAGGACTTCCGGCCAAACGCTTCTTCAGGCGCTTTGCCGGTCTCGCCGACGTCCCTGATCAGGACCTTGAGCTGTTTGCGGCGGGGCTGCGAAAGGCAATGGAGTTCGGCCCGGAGTCCCCGGTACCGGGACTCAAGGCCATGGTGCGCCGCGAAATGGCCAAGCGGAAGCCGGCAGGGCGGCCCGAGGGCATGGAGGAATTGGAATGAGTGAGCAGGAGCACGGAAGCGGCGGGGACTACGAACGCGGAAACCCGGCCGGAAAGCCCCGGCAGGGCTACCGGGATACCCGGGGGTCGGAGGGTACCCGTGAACTGCGGGATACGGCCCGGCGCCGGCGTGACGCGGAGGAGAAGCTGCAGCAGCACCTCATGGAAGCTAAGGACCACATCCCTAACGAGCGCCGCCAGCACTAGCCGGAGCGATCCAATCCCGGGCTTCGGTCCGGAGGCGGGTTTCCTCCACGGCCATCTCGTACCAGGTCTGCGCCCCAAACTCCGGTTCCGGGGTGTCCAGGTTCTGGAACAACGCATCCAGCAGCCTGGCCAAGTCCTCCGAGGACATGGCGGGCAGGATTTCCTCGGGGCCGCGGGGATCGCTGAGGCAACGGAAAAGCAGCGTGGAGTGGTTCATTTCCGTGCTGCCGGTGAACGCCGGACGGGCAAGTTTGGCTTCATTGGGGCTCCATCCTGAGACTTCCAGGGGCTGGCTGCGTAACCCTCTTCGAGTGTATGGCACCCGCTGGGCGCCCACAATGGCCCCGGCGGCTCTGTACCCGGTGGGCTCAGCCCGCCTGCGAGGCGTCGGCCGCAGGGGACGCGGCGGCTTCGGCCACCCCGGCTGGAGCCACAGCGGCTGGTACCGGCACCTGCGGCGGGAGCGGCCGCGCCGGACGCTGGGCGCGGATGGCATCTTCCACGAGCGCAAGCGGCCGCCGCCACGCGTCAGAGCCTGGCTCCATGGTGTCCACCACGCTGATGAGCATTGCCAGCAGCCGGAACATGTCCGTCATGGCGATGTCCGCCCTCAGGCTGCCCTGACCCTGGCCGCGCACCAGCAGGACGCTGATGGATTCGACCAGCGATCCGGTAATGCCGGTCAGCAGTCCGCGGCGGCCTGCCACGGCTCCGAGCAGGTTTGCATCGGTGCTGGCCGCAGCCATGATCGCCTCCATGACCCTGAACAGGCCGGCGGCAGCGTCGATATCGGCCAGGGCCCCATCCATCACCGGATCCACGGTGAGCCGCAGTTGCCGGTTAAGGGTGGCCAGTACCAACTCTTCTTTGTCCGCAAAATTCCGGAACAGGGTGGCGGGGCCGACTCCTGCGGTGATGGCAATGGTTTGCAGGGGCACTTCGGGGCCAAAATCCCGGAAACACTGCCGCGCCGCCGTGATGATCTTGTCCACGTTCCGCGCGGCATCGGCGCGGAGGGGTTTGCGGGCGACTGCGACACTCATGCCAAGAGCCTAGCAACGCAGCCTGGGCCCGACATCCTTACTGGAGGGTAGGAGGTAATGTGACACGCCCACGGGCCCGCCGGGATGGGTGGCCGTGGCACACTGGGCCCATGTTGCTTGCGTTTTCTGTTGCCCCTTCCGGCGTCCCGGCGGGTGGCGCCCGGCCGGATGATGCGTCGGTGCACGACGCCGTTGCCGCCGCCGTGAGGATCGTCAGGGAGTCGGGGCTGCCCAACCGCACCAGTTCCATGTTCACCGAAATAGAGGGCGAGTGGGATGAGGTGTTCGACGTCGTCAAGCGCGCCACCGAAGCGGTGGGCCAGTTCGGCAGCCGTGTTTCGCTGGTTATCAAGGCGGACATCCGGCCGGGCTACACCGGGGAACTGACGGCCAAGGTCGAGCGCCTGGAAGAGGCCATCGGCGAAGCCCCGTAGGCACCGTTCTCCTCTGGACCGCCGACTGGCAGCGTGCCAGACTGTGGCCATGTTCGAGCACAAGCCCCTGCCCGGGTGGATCGACACGGAAAGGTTCCTGTCCGACGTCGTGGTTCACCCCGGCGCGGCGCTGCAGCGCGTGGCGGCGGCCGCGGAGGAGGCCGGCCTTCCGCGCATCGAAGTGGCGCCCAACGCCGGAAAGATGCTCAAGCTGCTGGTGCAGCTCACGGGTGCCCGGCGCGTCCTGGAGATTGGCACACTGGCCGGATACAGCACCATCTGGATGGCGCAGGGACTTCCCGCCGACGGAACCGTGGTCACCTGCGAATTCCTGCCCAAGCACGCCGAGGTGGCGTGGGCCAACATCGATGCCGCCGGCCTGGGCGAGAAGGTGGAGATCAGGCTGGGCCCCGCCCTGGACACCCTGGCGGCACTTGAGGAGGAAGGGCGTGGGCCCTTCGATTTCATCTTCATCGACGCGGACAAGGAAAACGACAGCAAGTACCTCGACTGGGCGGTGAAGCTCGGCCGGAAGGGTGCGGCTGTGGTGCTGGACAACGCCGTGTGGGAAGGCGCAGTGCTTGACCCGGGCATGGACCCGGTGAACGCTCCCGGGATCGTGGAAGCACTCAGGTTCCTCGGCTCGCACCCTCGGCTGGACGCCACCGTGATCCAGACCGTGGGCGCCAAGGGTTGGGATGGGTTCGCCCTGGCCCGGATTACATAGGCCCTGCGGCGCAGGAGCAGGCCCGGGGGCCGCGGGCACAAAAAACGGGCCGCTGCGTGCAGGGGCCCGTTTCCGTGAGTTTGGCTAGTCCTGCTTAAAGGCGTCCTTTACCTTTTCGCCGGCCTGCTTGAGGTCCGCCTTGGCCTGGTCTGTCTGGCCTTCGGTGCGGAGACTCTCGTCATCCGTGGCCCGACCGGCGGCTTCTTTTGCCTTGCCGCCCAACTTCTCGGCGGTGTTCTCGATCTTGTCATCCAAACCCATGGCATTGCTCCCTTCGGCTGGTGGCCGGCAGGCCCTTCCGCCAGCCATGCCCCCAATGCTAGCCAGCAATGGGGCGCTGCAACAGGCCCGGAGCGGGGACTAAACCAGGTCCGGTGCGCTGGCCACGATGTAATCGGCGGCAGCCGGGCCGGTCATGGAGAGGTTGTTGCTGTCGGGGTCGATTCCGTGGGCCTGCATGGCTGCCCAGAGTGACTCGGGCGGCTGCAGCTGGGCTTTCTGGATCAGGCACCAGCTGGTGTACAGGCCGTAAAGCTCATCGCGTCCGAGGCCGAGGCCCGGCTCCCTGTCAGGGACGACTGCTTCGGCAAGAAAATCTTCAAAATGTGTCGCAGGCATGTCCGCTCGTTTTCGGGGTCGACCGTGGAGCCGCCGGATCTGCTTCAGCGGCCTGCCGGCTCCGGACCGGAACCAGCAGAGTAATCATGAAAGTATTCCAGACGGCGCACGATGTAAAGTTGCCTGCCCCTTACATCCTTGTGTGCCTGTCCCTGCATGCTCCAAATGGGCCCGCCGCCGGCAAACGAGGGGGCCGACGGCGACTGGGGGGACTGGCCTCGGTCTCAGTAGAGGCCATCTCACCGCCGACCCCGCTAACGCCCCGGACTGCCGACCGCCAGCCTCAGTAAACCCGGGAAATCAAAGGGACCTACAGGACAATTTTCCTCCTTCAGGAGGCGTTCTGCCTAGTCCTTCTTCGGCTCGGACGCGTACTTCTCCCGGAGCTCGCGGCCGCGCCTGATGTCCTCTTCCTCCTGCGCCTGCAGCTTTTCGCTCTTCTTAGTGCCACGCGGGGGAAGCTGAATCGTTTCCTCCGCCTTGATGCCTGCCTGGAGCTGGCGGCCGCGCTCCATCTCGGCGTCGAACTCCGCGCCGAACAGCAGGGCCATGTTCAGGATCCACAGCCACAGCAGCATGACGATCACGCCACCGAGTGCCCCATACGTCTTGTTGTAATTTCCGAAGTTGCCCACATAGAAGCCAAAGCCGAGGGACGCCAGCAGGAAAACCACCAGGGCGATTCCGGAGCCAAGGCTCATCCACTTGAAGCGGGGCTGCTTGACGTTGGGAGTGGCGTAGTAGAGGACAGCGATGATCACGATGATGAGCGCTACCATGACCGGCCACTTGGCGATGTTCCAGACCGTGAGGAAGGCACCGCTGAGCCCGATCAGGCCGCCCACTGCCTCTGCGACGGGGCCGCTGAGCACCAGCATGCCGCCCAGCAGCGCCACGATGACGATGGCCAGGAGCGTCACGGCCAGCATGGTGCCGCGCAGCTTGACGAACCCGCGCCCCTCGTCCACTTCGTAGATGCGGTTCATGGCCCGGCCAAACGCGCCAACGTAGCCGGACGCGGACCACAGGGCAGTGGCAAGACCGATGACCAGGGTGAACCCTGCCGCGGGCGCACTGGCCAGCTCTTTTACGGTTCCGCCCACTGTGTTCACGGTTTCGGCGGGAGCAAAGCCGCGAACGATCTCGATCAAGGCGTTGGTGGTCTTTTCCGGATCACCGAAGAGCCCTACCAGCGAAACGAGGGCCAGCATCGCCGGGAAGAGCGACAGGATCCCGTAGTACGTAAGGGACGCCGCCAGGTCGGGGCACTGGTCCTTGGAGAATTCGCGGAGCGTCTTCTTGGCGATGTACTTCCAGGACGGCTTTTCGACGTCGGTTGGGCTGTCCGGTTTGCGGGTGTCGTCCGGCGCGGGGGCCTGCCCCGCCTTTGCCGTGCTGGTTTCGGATGAGTCGTGAGTGGCCATCGGGTTTCCTCTCGATCAGGGGGTGACACCGGACAGGCCGGCCCCGCAGCGGGCGGGGCCGGCCTGTCCGGTGGTGCGTTTGCCCTTGCGGCTTTCCCGGCAGGGCGTGGGGCCGCCAGGTTTAGGTGTGTTGGATGTGGTCTTTGGCGTTGGTGGCGCGGTCCTTGACGTCGGTGGCGGCGGTTTGGCCTTCGGCTTTGACGTTTTGGGCGGCGTCGGTCGCGGCGGTTTTGACGTGGTCCATGGCTTCTTGTGCTGGTGCTTTGAGGTCTTCGGCCATGTTTTTGGCGGCGTCGGTGACCTGGGTGGTGAGGGGTTCGGCGGCGGTTTTGAGCTGGTCCGCGGCCTGGCGTTCCTTGTCCGTGGGCGGGATCAGGGAGGAGACGAGCATTCCGGCGCCGAAGGCGATCAGGCCTGCGGCCAGGGGGTTGCCCTGGGTTTTGGCTTTGACCTGGTCCGGTGCGTGGGAGACCGCGGTGCCGGCGTCGGAGAGCCGGGTGGTGACGGTGTCCTTGGCGTCGTGGAGGGTGCCGGTGGTGTGTCCGGCGCCGGTGTGCATGGTGTCCTGGACGCGGGTGGTGGTGTGGTCTGCTGTGCCCATGATTTTCTCCTTCACGCCGGTGAGGGCCTCTTTGGCCTTGTCGGTTTGGCGGTGGACGATGTTGGACGGGCTGACTT